>JAOAPB010000069.1 GCA_025462645.1 Edaphobacter sp.
GAAATCTTCGAAAGGGGATGTCATGCGGTGAGCGTGAACGGGAATGCCGCCGATCCACTCTTCACAACCCAGTGCCCTCGCTTTCTCGCCTCTGCTCGTAAATGACATGAATGCATCCCAGACTGCAGCAGGGCCGTGATCTGCCCGCACATCAAGAAGTAAAGACTTAGGACAAACAATCGCCAACTCTGAAGTGAACACCGGCTTTGAGTAGTCAAGCTTTTTGTATTCGTACTTCGACTGCGAGCGATTGCAGAACACGCATACGGCGATGAATAAAAATATAAAAATCGTGAAGAACGGGTGATGAAACTTCGACTTTCCTGTTCTATTTGCACTCGTTCTGTTGGTCATTCGCGGTCCTCATGCAGTCATTGGCTTGATTCAAGCTTGGCGTGAATGTAGACGATGAGTCAAGAACATTGTGACTCATAGGCTGTGTACTCATTGACTGCATAACCAGATGATTGCAGCCGATGCCCATTGACATTCGCATACGTTTTGGCCGCGCTATTCGTAGGATTCGCGAGGAGCAGGAGATCAATCAGGAAGAAGCGGCAGATCGCTGCGGCTTGCACCGGACGTACTACAGCGGCATCGAACGTGGTGTGAGGAATCTGTCCTTGGTGAATATCGAAAAGGTAGCAAAAGGACTGAGGACAAGCTTGCCGGAGCTCTTTAGCCGCCTTTGAACAGCCAGGAATAGCTCATAAATTAGCATTAGACCCGACCATTAGCGAAATTCTGGAATGGATAGTTCTGCGTTTCCCAAGAACGGCAGGCAGCTCTTCTGAGCTAGTTCCGAAAATCCTTCATTCCTCTGGCTCTATTCCTTAGAGGCGATCGCCAACGCTCAGGGGCAAAACCACGGGATCAGTAACTTTTGGTCCGGCTCTGCTCACCCGCATCGTGCACGGACATGGAGAATGGTTTTTCGCTTGACTGTTTGCCCGACCAGAGCGGAAATGGACATGCCGCGAGAGAGGCGGGCTCCTTTGAACGGAACCTCAGCAAACAGTACAGTCACCGAACTTATCCACAGTCTTCCGACTTTGCCAAAGGATCAGCTATGTGCCCTCTGGCTGGAGAACTTTGGCAGGCCTGCGGTCAGAGTACGACCGGAGTTGATGTTGCCGATCCTTGCTTTTCGGATCCAGGAACGAGCCTATGGAGGCCTCAGTGCGGCGACCAAAGAGCGCCTTCGCGAGACATTGGACTCATTGGCACCCAAAAACCGTGCTCAGAACGAGGCAAGGAGACGCTTCAAGCCCGGTACACGCTTGGTGCGGGAGTGGAAGGGAGAGACGCACGAAGTTACTCTGACAGCAGGCGGCTATGACTATCGAGGGAAGAGATACAAGACCCTATCGCCCATCGCCTGCCAGATCACTGGAACGCGCTGGTCCGGCCCAGCTTTCTTCGGAACCAAGAAAATGGAGACGAAAGGGTGAGCTCAAACCCGAAGAAGGTCCGCTGTGCCGTCTATACCCGCAAGTCCTCCGAGGAAGGTCTGGAACAATCCTTCAATTCCCTTCATGCCCAGCGTGAGGCTTGCGAAGCATACGTACTGAGCCAACGCCATGAGGGTTGGCAGCTATTGAGCGCCGAGTATGACGATGGCGGCTTCTCCGGCGGCAACATGGAACGTCCGGGACTGAAGAAGCTCCTGGACGACATCGCCTCTGGCAAAATCGACACCGTAGTCGTCTATAAGGTAGATCGACTCACTCGGTCACTGGCAGACTTCGCCAAGATCGTCGAGACCTTCGATAAACAGGGCGTCAGCTTCGTGTCGGTCACGCAACAGTTCAATACCACGACCTCCATGGGCCGGCTGACCCTGAACGTCCTTCTGTCATTCGCTCAGTTCGAACGTGAAGTAACCGGGGAACGCATTCGAGACAAGGTCGCGGCCTCGAAGCGGAAGGGGATATGGATGGGTGGCACCGTTCCTCTGGGATATGACCGCGGAGACCGAGCACTTGTTGTGAATGAGGCAGAGGCGGAACACGTTCGGGAGATCTTTCAACAATACCTCCGGCTCGGCTCAGTCTCTGCTCTCTATGAATACCTGATCGGCACGGATATCCGCAGCAAGGCCAGAACCAGTCCGACCGGTCGCGCCTATGGCGGAGCTATCTTGTCTCGCGGGACGCTATACCATCTGTTGAACAACCCCATCTATATGGGTAAGGTTCCTCACAAGGGTGCACTCTACCCCGGAGCTCATGAGGCGATCGTAGGGGAGCAGATCTGGCAGAAGGCCGCGGCTCTTCTCAAAGAGAATCAAGTCAACCGCAAGCGATCCAAGAATACCCCCTCAGAACGATTGCTTCTGGGTCTCCTTTTCGATCAGGACGGCAATAGGTTTACACCGACTCATGCTTCAAAAGGTGGGCGACGCTACTGCTACTACATCTCCCGAGCCCGAGCGCATAGCAATTCATCCACTGGCATCCAACGACTACCAGCATCGGAGATCGAGCAGATAATCGTCTCTCGAATCAGAGCACTGCTCACCGAGCAACTCGAACTCACGCAGTGGTTCCCATCCCTCGCGATCCGCGAGATTCAACTGTTGATCGCGGCGGCCCGACACCGGGCCGAACAACTGGCTGACCTCTCCTCGCCCAAGGCCCTGCACATCCTTCGAAGTATCCTGCGCAGGGTCGTCGTTGGTGACTCAGAGGCTCACATCGAAGTGGATCAGCGTGCCTTGCGAGGTGAACTCCTCGGCGAGGGTTCGGTTTCTCAAAACACAGATACCGAATCCGGGCACATTCTTCTGACTTGCCCCTTTACTATCACCCGGCGCGGTCAGGAGGTTCGGATCGTGATCTCCGCCGGCCTCTTCAATGAATCGAGAGCGGTTCCATCGCTCTTAAGAGCCGTGGCTCGATCGAGGGATTGGGCAGACCTGATCGTTTCGGGTAAGGCGCGAACTGTCGATGACATCGTCAAATATTCGGGTCTCACCCGGCCATACATTCGCAGAATCTTGCGGTGTGCCGCCCTCTCGCCGCAAGTTCTCGATGGGATTCTTCATGGCCGACACCCAGTAGACCTCACGGTTGTCGGACTGACCGATCACCTCTCCATGGATTGGAATGAGCAACAACACAAAGTGACTGTAGTCTGATGATTCAAGATTGGGAGTCATTCTTCGGCAGATACCGCTTCGACTTGTGTTCCCACGAACAATTCCTAGTAAAGATTGCTTCCGCCTGGCGAGATACAGGAAGTCAAAGGCTTTCCTCCAAGCCGTTGCACCTTAGCCCGAGTTTGAGCTTGCATCATTCAAAGGCGATCTTAAGATCGACGCTTTCGAGCGGGGCAATGCACATAAATTGTCTAGCAGTGGCCGCTGTTCTTCGCGGACGTACTTCCGTGCTTCCTCAATGGAGAACCAGAGGCCACGATCGACTTCAGGAATTTCGAGACGACGCCCGGAACGCGGAGGCCATTCGATCTCACACATATTGCTCGTCAATTCGGCTGGGTCGCAATCGTCTTCAAATGCCCACGCCATTACGCTCTTCCCACTTCTCTGCTTGATCGACCCTAGATCGAGGAATTCTCCAGTCGTCTGAAAACCGGTCTCCTCTTCGAACTCGCTTCCTGCGGCGACAAGCGGCATTTCGTCTTGCCGATACTCTCCTTTGGGAATGGTCCACGCACCTTTGCCCTTCCTGGCCCAAAGCGGTCCTCCGGGGTGCACCAGAAAGACTTCCAGTTCATCGGCTATTCGGCGATACATCATCATACCTGCGCTTTGTTTCGGCATCGTAGAACCTAACGATCCTTCAGTAGTTGGTCAGTTTGAATCTACACCCGAGCCTCGATGAAGCTTGCCCACTCAATCATCGTTACCTCATACTGCCAAAATAATGTTTGAACCTCATCGACAATCTGAAGAACGCAAACGCAGCGCAGCCACGCTTATTAAATATCTGCTGGCGGAAAAGAAGCCGCAAGCATTGCCCTGCGCATTATCGAGAATTACTGAGTACGTTACTTTGGAAAATCACCGAAGCTGAATCTCATAAATACAAGACTCGTTTTCAGACACAGGGCGCAATGGGCTGTAGTGACAAGGCCAAGTTGATGCATGAACATGTTTTCCAGCGGTCAAAGATGATTGCCGCTTTAGAGAAGGCAGAGCCGCACGAAGTAGATGACACTCTGAAGGACGCAATTGGATGTACGCTTACGGTCGAAGAACATAGTCCTTTATTTGAATTCGACGAAGAATACGGCTGGGAGCGCTATCGAAAAGCAGGGGTCGCAGTTGTTGACACCCAAACAGACGAACGAGTGATCTGAAGGATTGTCTATCTATGCCAGAGCTTCCCGACATCGCGGCTTATCTCAGCGCCCTCGAAGCACGTATTGTCGGTCAGTCGCTGATAAAAGTGCGTTTGGCAAGCCCGTTTCTCCTGCGGACCGTCCATCCTCCGATCAAAGCAATCGAAGGACATGCAGTGCACTCTCTGAGCAGAATTGGCAAGCGGATCGCTACCGAGTTTGATAACGGTAATGTGGGATGAACCTACTTGGGTCGAGCGGCACAGCACCGGGAAGGTCACCACCTTTCACGTCAACAGAGATGCCCAGAGCGTTTAGCCGAACCGACACTTCGGTAAACGCTAGCAGGCTGAATGGCGCACCGTGCGAAAATAAGAGCGATTGGAGTTCGGAAATGGACCACCTCTATTACTCTCAGCGCGCTGGAAGCCATCCCAACCCGGACGGCCTCTGTTATGGCGACATCGTGGATCTCTTTAAGCGTGTGTATATGCAGCTAGAGGAGGATGGATACTTCACCGAAGCCTTTGGTTTTGAGTGCGTGGACGCTGGACGTGTAGAAGGTGCGATTAAGGATGTTGGATTGGAGGTTCTGCTTTCTGTGCGTAAGAACCACCTCTGGCCGATAACCGGGAAAGCCGACAACTACAACGAGGACGACCTTTTCGATATGATCGAGTTCCTGTACCAGCATGTTTCCAAGCCGATAGACGGGACCTTCCACAACTGGAACAATTGCGGGATGCACTGGACAGCTTTCAATAAGGCAGAAGGACAGAAGGAATATAGGGATAGAGTCAACAGAGTGCTGGTGCACTACGAGAAAAAGTTTGACCTCTCAATCCGAGGAGAGGTGCTAATCAAGGCAGAACCAGGTTTCGATCGGATGCTCGAAGCTGACGTGCCAACATCGGACGCAAAGGTCGGTGACAGGGTCGACGCGGCAGTCCTTCGGTTCCGTCGCCACGGCTCGACTTTCGACGATCGACGGCAAGCCGTGCGAGATTTAGCTGACGTTCTGGAATACCTTCGGCCTCAAGTCAAGAACCTTCTGTCGTCAGGCGATGAAAGCGATCTGTTCAATATCGCAAACAACTTTGGGATTCGCCATCACAATGAGCGCCAGAAGACAGGCTACGATGCGCAACTATGGCTCCCATGGATGTTCTATTTTTACCTTTCCACTATTCACGTGCTTTTGCGAAAGATTGAATATTCGGGGAAAGATGCCAGGGGCATGAAAATGCCTCAAAAAACACTAAGTCCCGCGAAGAATCCGGAGAACAGTTCGTAGAGGTCCCTCCGCTAGCAGAGATTCCCAGCCTTGTGTTGCAACGTGCGGTCTATTCCTTCGCGGTCAAGCGTTGATATCCAGAACCCCCTCAATAAGGCCCCGCGTTCAGAACATCAGTTCGTTTGCCTTGTACGGCTTTCCAGAGTCGCACGCCGCCAGCTTCGCATTGATTGCCTATGCGTCGGCGTACTTCAAGGTGAAATACCTTGCGGCCTTTACCTGCGCCATCCTCAATAACCAAGCGATGGGTTTTTACTCTGCTGCCGTATTGGTGAAGGACGCACAACAGCACGGTTTACGCGTGAAACCGATCGATGTCCAGGTTTCAGATTGGCCCTGCATTATTGAACACGAATTCGATGGGACATTGTCTCTGCGTATGGGATTGGGTTATGCGAAGCGATTGCGTAGGCGGTCTGCAGAAGCTCTCATGGGATCGCGCACCCAGCATGGACTTTTCGACTCGGCAGAGGATCTTGCCTTGCGTGTTCCATCCCTCGACAGGAAAGAGCTTACCCTCCTAGCCCAAATAGGTGCCTTTAATAAGATCAACGGAATTGCCCATCGCCGGGATGCTCTCTGGCAGGTGGAACGATCCGGCAAGTTGGAAGGGCCACTCTTCAGCAGCGAAGCGACTGGTTGAAGGATGACTCTGAGACCCTGCCGCTTCGTCAGATGGATGTCGAAGAGCGTCTGGTTGCAGACTATGCCGGAACAGGTCTCACGGTGGACAAGCACCCCATGTATCGCCGGCGTCCTGAGCTGCGAAGATTGGGAGCTTTGACGGCGGAGCAATTGCGACACTGCAAGGATGGAGAGTTCGTGCGAACCGCCGGCTGTGTCATCGCTCGACAACGTCCCGGCACGGCCAAGGGCTTCATCTTCATTTCAATGGAGGATGAGACCGGCATTGCTAATGTCATCGTTACACCAGACCTCTATGACAGGGACCGTCTGGTAGTCACCCGCAGCAAGTTTCTGCTGGTCGAAGGAGTACTTCAAAACCAGGACAACGTAATTCATGTGAAAGCTGTTCGCTTGTTGGAGTTGTCAAGCTGCGGATTGGAATTAAGCTCACACGATTTTCATTGAAGCCATATGCGTGCAACTAATCCCGAAGAAGGGATGCACGGTTGGCAGGCACATCGTCGTTACGTCAGCTATCATTAGCATCAACATTTCAATGCGGAATCCCATATGCCCCGTATCTCGACCAGAGCGTTACTCTTTTTAAGTTCATACGCGCCGCTCTTCTTGATTCTTGCAATGCGAGGCTGGCGAGAAAATCGGCATCTAGCCGTAACTCTGGGAATTATCGCATTGCTATCCATTCTTGCTCTCATCATCTTTCTTCAATATGCTCGTAAGCTCCAGCCCAGCCTCATGGTTATCGTGTCAGTGAAATCGCGAGACGGAGACGTAATGAGCTATATCGTTACTTACTTGCTTCCGTTTCTTGCTATCAAGTTGAGCGATTCAATGGACATCGCTTCGCTAGGCCTGCTCCTATTCGTGGTGGGAATACTTTATGTGAATTCAAACCTGATTCATACGAACCCTATACTTAGCATTATGGGATACCATCTTTTTGAGATTGAGGATGAAAACAAGAAAACAACAACCTTGATCTGCAAACGTTCTTATGTGAAGACCGGATCTAAAATACGTGTAGTGTCAATTGGCGACTATGTCTTATTGGAGAAAGCTTGATGCCTGCAGAACAAGCCCTTGAAAGTTTGGTAGCTGTTTTCGCAGCTGATGTCTCGACAAATGTCCTGCTGGTCGCTGAGCAAAATGACGATACAGTCATTCAACGGCTAAATTTAGACGACACGCTAGCGGTAGATTTCCGCAGCGTTGCACAAGAGGCATGTTCTTACATTCTAGGGAATCTGAGGTTGCGGCCTTACGATCCCGGGTATAAACCGGACTCCGACGAACTCTCCTACATAGATTTGGAAGACCATGAGGAGTTGGCCGAACAAATCCTGCAACTGGCGAGGGTACAACAAGCGGAATTGTTCAATGAGGACGAGGAGATCATTGATACCCTTCGCTTCTACTCTATTGTCGTGAGCCCCTCCCCGAGACGTCATGGCATATTCATGCGTACATATAGCCCCAAGAAGGAACTGACTCGAAAGTCCGGCTTCGCAGCGATACTTGGGGGGGGCCACTATAACAAGGTTGAGACGAAGATCTTCCTCTTCGACTGGAAAATAGACTGCTTTGCATGGGGAGGGTTTCTATTCATTCACAATGTAGCTGCGTTTCAGCGCATCTTCAAATATTTTGATGAATTGCGCGCCAAAGCCCAAGAAACGATGGATACGATTTTGGCTCAGATTCCCGTGAGCAATGCCGACGAATTTCGAAACGCCTGCACGGGACAAATTCAGATGATTTCCAAGTTAGCGCAAATTTCGCGTAAGCCATATTTGAATGCGGTAACTATGGCGGACATCCGGCGAACTATTGATGAATTCGAACTCGATATCCAGATTGTCGATGTGGACGGCCAGGAACAGTTAGTGTTCGAAACTGCGCCATCGAAACGATGGCTAATATTAAAGCTCTTAGATGATACCTATCTTGGATCAGTAATGACGACTCTGAAATATGAAGTGAATTCAAAGAGCGCTCTTTTAGGGTAGAACGAAAAACGGTTGGGAATGTCCTCGACATTTGGGAACATAGAGGACACGAAATTTAGCCCAAAATGCATGATTTCACATTGCTCCATCTATCTCTAAGAATTCAGCTACGAGACGGGATGGCGATTATGAGCTTCTCCTTACTGCATAAGAGGCATCTGTCATCCTAGGACTTCGCAGGAAGCCGCCTTGCTCAATGTTTCTGGTTCATCAGTCGAGAAATTCGCCCTTATAGATTCGCCAGTCCCCCTTGCGCTTCTTGCATGGATCATCCAGCTACGACAACTTTAGTTAGGAGGGCGATCAAATTCAGTCAGTGCATTTTCGAAGCACCCGCCGCACCCGTCTCTTCTTCCTTATTCCGGGTTTCGTACCGACTTTTTCACAAGAAAAATCTCACTTTCTGGGGGTAATCGATGTGTTACGTGTCAAGCTTGTCACTATGGTGTAACGTGGAAAACTGAGGTATGAATTTCACCATGAATGGTGCAAGTTTTCCACAGGCCGTGATCGCACAGAAACCTCCGCTGTCAGGAAGCTGGCGGTGAAGTGGTCGATCACATCGACTCGGCGAAACGTTCGCTCAATATGGCGGCGGTTCGTTCCAAAGACACCGAGCCTGAGCTGGTTGTTCGGAAGATCGTTTATGGTCTGGGCTACCGCTACCGGCTCCATTGGAAAAAACTGCCCGGCAAACCGGATTTGGTTTTTCCCGGAAAGCGGAAGGCTATTTTCGTGCATGGATGTTTTTGGCACGGGCACGATTGCGTTCGGGGTCGATTACCGTCCACCAACCTCGATTTTTGGGGACGAAAGATCGGGAAAAACAAAGAGCGCGATAGTCGGGTGCGAAATCAGCTTAATGCCCAGGGTTGGAATGTTTTAACCATTTGGCAATGCAGGCTTAAGGATGTTTTCGAACTTAAGCAGACGATAGTCCGGTTCCTAACGATGAACCATAACGAGAGAGATGTTGCTGAATGACCTATAAGCTGATCGATCTATTTAGCGGTGCGGGCGGTATGAGCCTGGGCTTCGTCGATCCGCGGTTCTGCGGCGGATTCAAGTGCGTTCTTGCCGTCGACAACGATAAGGCTGCGATTGAGACACATGCTGCTAACTTCAGCGGGAAAACGGTTTTGGGAAATATTGAGCATTGGCTCGCCGAAAATCCTAACGTTCCTAAGGCCGATGTAGTTATCGGCGGACCGCCTTGCCAAGGATTCAGCCTCCTTAATAAGAAGCGGAGCGGAGATCTCCGCCGCGCTCTTTGGGAACCATATCTCGATATCGTCGAGCTTTCGGAAGCGAAGATATTTGTAATGGAAAATGTAAGCGAACTCTACCGCTCGGATGAATTAGTCCAGATTAGGAAACAGGCTGAGCGCATGGGGTTCAGGACCGATGCTATGGTTCTTAACGCCGCTGATTACGGAGCCCCTCAGACGCGCAAACGCACCGTTGTCATCGGATGGAAAAATAAAGAGGTCGAAGCACCTGTATTTCCACCCCCTCGGACTCATGCATCTCCGGACCTAAAGACGAGTCTGCCGCCTTGGAGAACAGTCAAGGAAGCTATTGGAGATTTGCGCGAACCCAAAGGGACTGAGATCGGTGTGGGAGCACCCCTAGACCTCCATTTCGGTCGAAATCCGACGGAAAAAAGCCTTGAACGATATAGAGCCGTTCCACCTGGCGGAAACCGCTTTGATTTGATGAGAAACGCACGGCACATTACACCGGCATGTTGGATTAAGAAGACCTCCGGAGGCACAGATCTATTCGGACGCCTATGGTGGGACCGTCCCTCGGTCACTATCCGAACCGAGTTTTTCAAACCTGAGAAGGGACGCTATCTACACCCCGTGAAGCATCGACCTATCACTCACCGCGAAGCGGCTCGTCTCATGGGATTTCCTGACGATTTCATTTTTAAGGGTGGTAAAACGGAAATCGCGAAGCAGATCGGGAACGCTGTTCCGCCGAACCTAGCCGGAGCGATTGCAGGCATGGTAAAAGCCTCTCTCCAGGGAGATCTCTCCCCGAAATCCGAGAAGACTCCGAGGCGGTTGGAGGCTCCGATTGGCGAGACGGTCTCAGCCTAACGATCGGCCGGAGGAACTCAGACGTGAGTTGGTCGAACTTCTTACCAATTTTGCGGAGGAGTTGCATCGCGATGACCTGCGGGCAAAGGTCATCGCTCTGGTTCCGGCCTTTCAGAAACTCCGCGATCTCGGTAGCTCGCTTATTCCCACAAGCGATGCTAACTCCGCACGCGCACGCATCTTGGCATATCTCCTGAGATATCCCCACCAAATTATCGATGGAGATGAGCTGGGAGTGATTTCCGGCATCAGCGAGTGGGCTAGACGTGTCCGTGAGCTAAGAGTCGAATTCGGGTGGTGGATTTATTCCGGATACACGTTCGCCGACATTGCTTCTGCGGCTAATGATGCGGGTGACGCGGCAGAGCTAGCCGGTGTCGAAGCAATACATATCAGGCCGGATCAGTACATTCTCATGCGGACCGAAGAAGACCGGGACGCTGCGTATCGATGGAACGTACTGAACGAGATTCGCGGCAAGAAAGTGTCGGTCACGGATAGAATCCTTGAATATTTTCGCCGGAACGTCGGCAAACAGATCACTGGCGAGGAGTTGAAATATCTTGCCGGCGACGCCAAGGAATGGGCGCGTCGGGTCCGCGAGCTTCGCACCGAGGCGGGATGGCCGATCATCACAAGGAACAGCGGCAGGGAAGATCTTGCTGTCGGTGTCTACGTTCTTGAAGAGGACAGGCAGGCCGAAGAGCACGATCGCCGAATTCCCGACGATGTGCGTGTGGCTGTCCTTAAGCGCGACAATTTCAGTTGCGTTCAATGCGGGTGGAATCGGGCCATGCTCTCACCCGATGATCCACGTAAGTTCCTCGAATTGCATCACAAGACGCACCATAAAAACAAGGGCGCGAACACCGTCGAAAACCTTGAGACACTATGCAATGTCGATCACGATAAGCTACACCGTGAGACGATTGGTAGCCTAGCCGTACGGCTAGGCTACCAATCGAACGAGAACGACAGTAGATAAGCTCCATCCGGAAAGCGGAGCTGCGGCCACCACACAGGTAACTCCGGGCCAGCCTGGTTCATCTTGTACATGAACAGGGTTGGCGCATCTTTCGGAGCTAAGCTCTCATCCCCTCCCTTGCCGCCCGTAATAATTCCTTGAGTCTCTGAACGGTGGGCCTTTTGATTGAGGCCGCGCTTTACGACTAGGTACACCTTGTCTCCGTATATAGGCTTGCCTTGAGGTGTCTTCATGCCCTTGAGAATTTTTAAGGCCGCATCGATCGCCCGCATGTCCCAAAGCTGGGTTAGGACGGTAGGATCGGGAGGTGTGTGCTTCAAAATTTCAACCGTCTCCGCCACGGTGATAGTGCTATACGGTGCTCCCTCCTTGAGGCCCTGCAGTTTCGCGTCTAGCCACTTCGTATTTTCTAAAGACTTAACTGTCCTTTCTGGATAGCGAGGATTGATGCTGCCACCAGCCGAATAACTACCGAGCGAATCAGGATCGGTGACGTTCTTACGCGTGGCATCCCATGCTCCGGAGATATAAAGGCCCTCGAAAGCACCGTCCGGAACGGTCTGCACCAGATCCCGCAGCGAACGCTCCATGCGATGAATTGCTGTAAAGTGGTCGGCCAAGCGTTGCGGTAAATAGAGACGAGTTACACCTAGGTCTTTTTTACGATACCCGTACATGCGTGCATGTTGCAGGACCGTGTCCGCTTTTGGTCGTTTCGGATTGCGACCGTAATAGCTTACGAGTAGATTGCGGATAGTTACACCGCGGCCCAGTTTATTGCCGCCGACAAATAAATTGAACTTGGAGTCCAGCTTCACTTCGTCGCTCGACATGGCGTTTATTAGCTTTGTGGTAGCACCGTTAAGGTAGAACTCGATTTTTCCCAGAATAGCGGCAAATGCGGGAAGCGACGGCTCAGTCGCCTTCAAATCATCATATGCGGCGTGGAGCTCTTTGATCAGGGCCGTATACGTCGATCCCTTCTTCTTTTTCAAAGCATCGAAGGCGTCTTGTTTGAAGTCGTCGATTAGCTGCCGTGTGTACTCGTGATCTTTGGTTCCCATGCTCACATGCAAAAGGAAAGCGTAGTTCTCGGTTGACCCCTGTATCAGCCTCGCAGCCGCTGCCACAAAATAAGTACATATAGCTCTTTTCAATCCCGTAGGGAGATTGCCTCTGGATGTCGGCTGATTCGACGCCGTAAGCTGGGCTGTCTCTGCCAAGTCCACAATGCGCCGCAGCTTTGTGTCTTCGGAGAAAAACGACTCTCCTCCCACATACCCGTCACCTGGTTCCGTCAGAACAGTAAAGCTAGGTCGGTAACGGTGATCCGGCCTTTGTAGGAATAGAGCTTGCGGTGTCGCCGTGACTTGCAGATACGTATTGATCGGAAAATATGCACGAAGTTCCGTGATAACCCTATTGACGGTCGAGACTTCACTGGACTGCTTGCTGGTGTAGGTATTCAAGCTTGCTTGATCGGCCTCGTCATCCACAATGAGCACGGAAAGACTTTTCGACTTTGCCTTTTTGAAGGCTTCGAGCAGACTGCTTAGCATGTTGCCGTTTTTAGAACATGCGATGGCGAACGGTTTGGCCTTCATCTGCTTGGCGAATCTGGCGGTATCTTTCCACTCGTTTTTGCCGAGAACCCTCAGCCCTCCGAGAGCAGCGCGTATCCGCTCTGTGGTTTGTTCGTAAAGAGGGTTGTTGTCGCTGGTCAAAACCAAAATGCAATCGAAGAAGTTATCGACAGCCATTCCGGCAGCGAGTGTCAAGATGCTGGTTTTACCGCTTTGAATCAGGCCATATAGCAAACCGTCCGAGGGTTGAGACGGCTTGCCTTGAGTTGGATCGACCGACAATTCGAGAATGCGCTTCGCTTTGGCGACAGCTTTCGCGGTACCGTCAACCCCAAGTTCCTTGCGGAGAACATTTAAAACCTCCTCAGCGTGAGGTCCGTCAGTCTTGATTATGCGTGGTATCTTGCCACTACTCATGCCACTACTCATTCGAATCGTCCTTATGCTTAAACAGGATTTCCGGCCAGCGTTTGATGGCCACTTTCGTCTCTAGTTGTCCAGCCGGTCCACTTACCCCATACCAGCCGCGAAATTTCCGCCTGACACCGATCCATGCAGCTGCATCTCCCAGCAGAACACAGGCTGCGTCCGACGAGATTGTGCAGATGCCGTCACCGGCGCATACAAGCGCCAACACTACTCGATCAACCCCATCCGGGCAATGTTGCAACCGTGCCAGGTCTTCAGTTGAAAAGGTGAATTGCCACGGAGAATGATTCTTGGTTGTGTATTTGATTATCGCGAGAACTTCATCGTTCACCAGATAGCCTGGCGGACACTTAGCCACATCTTTGCATCGGGGATCGTCGAGCGCCATTGCAAGTGCAGCGCCGTGATAAAAATCGGCTTTATCTATCATCTTGGACTGCGCGGGACCTGAGGAACAATCATAGATTCAGCTACTTGGTCACAATACCACTCTACCCCACCGATGCGGAGTTTGGTTGCGGAGAAATTTGAGACACTAGACTTTGGGCCGACTTTTGGAGGGCTCAACTGATTTCTACAGATGGTACGCGGCGCGCGAAACCCCGATTGCCGTCCGCCGTCGTCCAGGATTCGGAATGTAGAATGGTGCGTGCCACCACCGCCACGAAGACTCCTCGGAAGCAGATTCCGCTCTCGCAGCAGAAGCTGATCTGGATGTATTCCGCTGGGCAATGCTCCTTTTTTCGGCTGTCCGATCCGGACGGAGCGGCCGGAAACACCGGAAGACCTTGCCGTGATTATCGGGGAAGTCGCCCATATTCACGCCTACGAGGACGACGGTCCCCGGGCGCTCCTCACCCTGACCTTGGCGGAGCGGAACAGCTACCCAAATCTCATGCTGATGTGTCCAAATCATCACACCGAGATCGACAAGCAACCGGCTACCTTCACCGCCAAGATCCTGAAAAAGTGGAAATACGACACCGAAAAAAGGATCAACGATCTACCTATCCGGATGGTTATGGCGGGCTAATCACTCATCGAACTTGCTTTGGGCGCTGAACCAGGAATAGGTCTTCGAAAAGCCCGTTTTGTTGATCGAACGCGATACGCTTTGCGATACGTCGGTTCTCAGAGGTAGGCAGCCACCGGGTTCTTGTAAGTTATTGAAAATACTACCGTTGGGTCTATGGCATGGAAGAGGTCATCCACTCGGCTACGTTCGACCTTGTAAACGTTTCTGCCTCTGCTCCCCTAAAGCGCTGGCCATGTTGCAAGGGGATGGAACTGGCGAGGTGAGGCGATCAACGGAGCGAGGATCTCTTTGAGCTTGTCGCTCGGCATCTTTCTCCTCCCGAGTGAAGGCCTTTCAAGGGTTTCAGGCCTTGGAGAAAAACACCAAACGCCCGGAAAATCAATCGGCGGAGCGCTTCTCCGCACACGAGAGTGTGTCTAAGAAGCGGAGATTTGCGGGGATTTCAGCAGGCTTCTAGTTTGTCGATGCAGAGAGAATGACTCAGAAGACGAAATGGCGGAGGGAGAGGGATTCGAACCCCCGTTACCCGTTAAGGTAAAGCGGTTTTCAAGACCGCCTGTTTCAACCGCTCACACATCCCTCCGCGTGATACATATGAGATTGTACGATGAGTCGT
This sequence comes from Edaphobacter sp., assembly GCA_025462645.1. GTDB lineage: Bacteria > Acidobacteriota > Terriglobia > Terriglobales > Acidobacteriaceae > Edaphobacter. Next base: position 15,008 of record JAOAPB010000069.1, read on the forward strand.
CTTCCTAGATTCCCTCAATTGCCTTTTCCTCGAATAACGAGGTTCGAGGACCATCGCAAGTACAAGAAACCTGGATCGATGTCTTGCTGAATATCTATCCGGCAAAGGGCAGCTATTCAGGGAGATCAGACCAGCCGGGGCTGGTCTGATCAAGATTACGTTTGAGAGCTTCGAAATGCAGGGATGATTGCTGACGTTCCTGCTCGAACTGTAGGGCAGTCTTGATCGCGACCTCCGGTGAGATCATACGGAGCTGCTTTCCGGTACTCTGGGCGAGGACCTGTACAGTGCAAGCTCGCTCAAGGTAATAGAGATCGTCGAAGACGTTTGCGATGGTTTCGCCGCAAAGGAGAACTCCGTGATTAGCCATGAAGAGGACGTCCGCGTTGGCGAGCTTGCTGCAGATGCGGTCGCCTTCTTGGTCGTCTAGGGCGAGACCCCGATACTCCGTATCGTAAGCGACTCGATCGTAGTAGCGGAGGGAATTCTGACTGGCCCACTCCAGATGGCCTTCCTGCAGTAGAGTCAGCGCGGTAGCGTAGGGCATGTGTGTATGCATGATGCAGCGTGCATTTTTCTTAGCTCTGTGGATGCGGCCGTGGATGAAAAAAGCGGTGGGCTCCACGTCGCGATGGCCGTCGAGTTTATTACCATCGACGTCGACGGTGACGATATCGGAGGGCAGGATATCGGACCAATGGATGCCCTGTGGATTGATGAGGAAGACTTCCGTGTCAGAGCCATTCGCGACGGCATAGCTGAAATGGTTGCAAACGCCTTCATGGAGACCAAGCAAGGCGGCAGCGCGGAGGGCTGCGGTAAGGTCGATTTTGGCCTGGCGAAGGGATTCTTTGTGAGTCATAGGATCACCGAATATTTCATAAATCGAAGGATATTTTTATGTCGAGGAGGAAGAGGCGAGTTCAACTGTGGCACAAATGGGGAACAATCAGGCAGCAGTTCTGAGCTCTCAACGACCGAGTTGCTCTAAAACCCAGAAGGCCTAAAGATGACCTCCGGGTTTCAAATGAGCATGAACTATGGCTTGATCGGAACGAACTTAATGCAAACGGGGGTATCGATCATGGACGACTTGCCTGTGGGAGTAAGCTTGCCGGTGCTGGGATCGACTTTGTAGACAAAAACGCCGTTAGTGGCCTCGTTCGCGGAAAGGAGGAAGGAGCCAGTCGGGTCGAGAGCGAAGCTGCGCGGCTGAATTCCGCCGGTGGGAGATTGCTGCACCTCGGTGAGGGTGCCTTTGACCGGATCTATGGCGAAAACGCCGATGGTATCGGGACCACGCGTGCCGTCCTCATGGGTGCGTCTGTTGGATTCGTAGAGAAACTTGCCGTCGGGGCTGATTTCGATCTCAGCACTGTGATTGTCGCCAGTGAAGTTGGGGATGGGGGAAAAGTGAGCAGTCTGAACGTGCGAGAGCTTGGCCGTCGCGGCATCCCAGGAGAAGACGTCGATGGCTCCGCTCATCTCACCTAGTTGGTAACCAAATTTCCCAGCGGGATCGAAGATAAAGTGGCGCGGGCCTCCGCCAGGAGCAACAGTGACAAAGGAAGGAGTGGGAGGGGAGAGCAGGCCAGTCTTTTCATCGAAGTTGTAGACGAAGATCTTGTCCTGTCCCAGGTCGGAGACGATGACGTGCCGGTTATCGGGAGAGGCAATGACGGAGTGGGGGTGGGCAGAGGCTTGGACGGGCAGGAAGACGCTGTGGCCGATGTGCTGCATAAAAGAGGTTTGCTCGCCGAGAGAGCCGTCCTCCTTGACGCGCATGACGGAGATGCTGCCGCTACCAAAATGAGCCATGAAGATGAAATGACCGGTCTTATCCGTGGAGATGAAGCAAGTGCTGGTTCCCCCGGAGGGGAGAGTGTTCAACAGGCGGAGCTTGCCGCTCTTGGGGTCAATCGCGAAGGCACTGACATACGAAGCATGATCGAGCGGAGGACCGACGGAGGTGGGGTCTTCGATGACTGCATAGAGGAACCGATGGTTAGGAGCGATGGTGATGAAAGAGGGATTGATGATCTCTGCTGCGAGCTGGGGCTCGCTGATATCACCGGTGGCGGCATTGAATCGGCTAACGTAAATTCCCTTGCTATGGCTCTGGCCGGGACCGACGGGAAGGCTGTTGTGCACGGACTTGAAACCGGTGTAGGTACCGGAGTACATGAAGAAGTCTTTGTCCTGAGCCGAAACGGAGCGGCTAGGTAGTAGCGCAAGGCCTAGGGCGATGATGGGACAGAGCGCGAAGCGGAAGAATTTCATCGTTTGTTATCTCCTTCTATGAGAGGACGGCCGAAATAGCGATGCAGCCGATCGGCGTGCACGAGTAGCCATATGCAGGTAGGAACTGCAAGGCTGCTCTGGTGAGTGAACGGATCATTGGGGTCCGTGGTCGGTAGCGTGAACGTAGTTGGTATTGTCTGGGAAACGGGCGAAGTAGAGAAAGGTTACAGGCTGATCGCCGGGGTTGATGTTGGAGTGGATCATGGTGCCGTCGGGGCGCGACATGTAGGCCATGCCGGGACGTTGGACGCGAAGCTGAGTGCCGAGAAGAATGAGGCTGTCGCCTTCGATGGCTGCCCAGACCTCCTCCTGTGCGGGCTTGTGGGGATGAGGCTCGCCTAGAGTGCGGGGATTGATCGTGACCGTGATGACACTCTGGATCGTGCCAAGACCGTCCGCAGGAGAGAAGAGCTCCTTGACGACGTGGGCCCAGTGACCGGAGGCCCCGCCTACGATATAGGGGTCACCGCCAGCGGGGGTTCGCTGGCGAGCGGTGCTCTGATCGCGAACGACCATCTTTGTCTTTGGGTGGAACTCTCCCGGGGTGGGTTCGTTAATGACATACATAGTAAGGGGCTGGTCGCCGGTAGCCTTCATGACGAACTCGACACCGGCCGGTATGAAGACAGCGATGTTGCGGTGCAGCTTAGCGGTCTCGCCGGCGGCGGAGATCTCGCCCTCCCCGCTTAGGATGTAGAAGACCTCCTGTTGCTTGTTGAGAAGGGAGGGTATGGTGGAGGCACCGGCAGCGAGGCGGCCGAGGGCGAGAAAGTTGGCGTAGTCGAGGACAGCGCTCTTCTGTGGCGGAGCGAAGTTGTCGCCTTTGATAAGAATGTCACGGAGAACCAGTGAGCCGTGTTCAAAGCGAGGCATGGAGCCCTGCCAGTCGCTGATGAACATGTCGATGCGACGAGTCTCGGGGTCGTTGCCTTTGGCATACCTTACCAGGCCCGGGGAGGGATAAGAGTCGATGCCGTTGATGGCATTCTGCGTGCCGCTGGAGAGCGGCGGCGCCTGGGACGTCTGCGCTCCGGCGAGCGTAGCCGAGAAGAGGACCAGAGCCGATATCGTGAAAGAAGCAAGCGTTGCGCGGGGCATGGTTGCGGTCTTTTCTCCTGCTCTACTGACGGGGCTGGTGCGGATGATAGAAAGCGAAGTAAAAAAACTTTACTTGAGAGTCTTCGTTGTAATTGATGTTGCTATGGGGAGTCTTATTGTCGGGGATGTGATAGAAGGCCATGCCGGGGGGCTGGCGGCGGAGCTGGTTTCCAACGAAGGCGAGGCTGGTTCCATCGAGGGCGGTCCAGACCTCCTCGATATCGGAGTGGTCGGTAAGATGAGGCTGACCAATGGTGAGAGGATCCATGGTAACTGTCAGGACGCTTTCCAGGGTGGCGAGGCCGTCTTGAGTGACAAAGAGCGGCTTGACAATATGGGACCAGTGGCTCTCCGCGGTAGTGAATGGAAGCTTATTTTCATCGCGGACAAGCATAGAGGTATTGGGCCGGAAGCCGGGCGTCGTGGGTTCCTTAACTATATATAGACCGAGTGGCTTATCGCCCGTGTTCTTGAGAGTGAACTCAAGGTTAGCGGGGATAAGTATGGCGATATTGCGGAAGAGTTCCGCAGTCTGTCCGCCAGCCGTAGCGGTTCCCTGCCCGGACTCAACAAAGAGGATCTCCTGCTGGCCTACAAGACGAGTTGAGGTCGTGGAGGCATGCGGTGCAAGGGTGTCGTACGTGTAGGCATCCACGAGGCGGAGAACAGCGCCTTTTTTGACCGGATTGTGGGGATCCCCACGTGTGAGAATGTCGCGCTCTTCCAGCCCTCCTCCGACCTTGTGCGAAGCGGTGGTATGCCAGTCGCTGAGGTAGAGATCGATACGGTCGCCGGTGGTCTGAGCCAGTGCGAAGGATGACAGCGCGGCGCATATACCGAGTGATGCGAGAAGCTTTCTCACCATCAAGCTTATTCTCCCTTTTTGCTGCAAGTTGACCAGGGCGGGCAACTTTGATGTTGCGAAGTGATTTTAGTTGAGCAGCTCACCCATGGATGAACAAGCGAAATAGTGCGAAACCATCCTACAGAAGTGAACGAATAAGGACTAGGGAGGCTTTGCTGCCCCTGAGTTTCCGGCAGCTTTCGGAGGAAAGAGAGTCTCATTTCGCTCAATTTCGCTTGTTGAACAGCGGAGAGACTGCTCCACTATGTATATTTGGCAGGGTTGTCACCAATCGAGTGATTTCGGAGAATTTCCTTCAATGATGGTTATGCATTGCCGTGTTCTGAGAGCTTCCTTACCATTATTTTTTCTGGTTGGCGGTAGCGCCCTTCTACTGGCGCAAACCTCGGGTTCATCCTTTCACAATGCGCCAGCATCCGCGCAGCAGTCTAAAAACCCTTATGCTGCGGAGGCTTCGGCCGCAGCAGCCGGCAAAGAGGTCTATGAACGCAGCTGCGTCATGTGCCATGGGGCCGGCGGCAAGGGGACCGGCAACGTACCTCCGGTGATCGGTGACCCGGTAAAGACGGCTACGGATGGCGAGGTGTTCTGGTACATCACAAAGGGGGATCTGGGCAATGGAATGCCGTCATGGGCTCAGATGCCAGAGGACCAGCGCTGGAAGGTAATCAGCTATATAAAGTCGCTAAATGGAGCAACACCTGTAATGGGTAGTGCCGGCATTGCGGCTCCTGTTACCGTTCCAAAGGCAGCGGCTACGGGTGTTGTGTCGAATGCGCCGGCACCCAAGGCTCCATTTACCGATTATCGATACCAGAAACCGGGACTATCGCGCTGGATCAAACTGAAGGATCTTCCTGAGCCAACGCCGGACGAGTCCGCGACCAATGGCCCGAAGATTGTGGCGCGGCCTGAGGGAGCTTGGCCGAAGGCGCCCGAGGGCTTCAAGGTAGAGCAGTACGCGACGGGACTGAACAATCCGCGGCTGATGCGCAGGGCTCCGAATGGAGATATCTTTCTGGCGGAGACGAGCGCAGGCAACATCAAGGTGTTCCACGGAATGACGAAGGATGGTAAGCCGCAGGAGGTCCACGTCTTCGCGACCGGACTGAATATACCGTTTGGAATCGCGTTCTACCCGTTGAAGAACCCACAGTGGGTTTACATAGCAAATATGGATTCCGTGGTGCGATTTCCATATCGCGAAGGTGATATGACGGCCCGTGGGCCAGCCGAGCATCTGGCTGATCTTCCCAGCGGAGGCCATCACCGGTCGAGGGACGTGCAGTTCTCACCGGATGGCAAAAAGATGTTCGTCTCCGTCGGCTCCCAGGAGAATGTGGACGACGCCGATGTGACGCCTGGAGAGAAGTACCGGGCGGACATTCTGGAGTACAACCCCGATGGCTCGGGAATGCGTATCTATGCGTATGGGATACGCAATGCGGTAGGCCTCGCTGTGAATCCGACCACAGGCGAGCTGTGGTGCTCGGTGAATGAGCGGGACGGGCTGGGTAACAATCTCGTGCCTGACTATATTACCCACGTGGAGGCTGGTGGTTTCTATGGCTGGCCATGGTGGTATATGGGCGGTCACCAGGATCCACGCTTTCCAGGGAAGCGCCCGGATCTGAAGGGAAAAGTAATTACTCCTGATGTGATTTTGCAGCCGCATAATGCTTCTCTGCAGATGATGTTCTACGACGGTGCGCAGTTTCCGGCAAAGTATCAGGGCGACATCTTCGCGGCCGAACATGGTTCATGGAACAAGTCGCCGCGGACGGGATACGAGGTGATTCGTGTACCTCTCCACCAGAGTGGGCATGCAAGCGGCGAGTACGAGGATTTCCTGACAGGTTTCGTTGTGGATGACGAGACCGTATGGGGGCGTCCGGTAGGTGTTGTCACGGCAACGGACGGTTCCCTTCTGGTGAGCGACGACGGTTCGGGCTCGATATGGCGTGTAAGCTACGGGACAAAGTAAGACGGAGGAATAAGAACGGATGCGAATAGGTACAAAGGGTGTTCTTGGTTTTTTCGTTGGCGTGGCCTTAGTTGCGGGATCGGTGTCTTCGGCCCAGCTTGCGGTAAAGAAGGCGCTGACGCTGGATATCGCGAAACAGGTTGCTGCTGCCTCGGAGAAAGAGGCGGCGAGCCACCAGTGGCATGCCTTCGTTGTTATTGTCGACGATGGCGGAAACCTGATGTACCTGGAACGGATGGATGAAGCCCAACTGGGAAGCCTGGATGTCTCGATCGCGAAGGCACGGAGTGCGCTGTTGTTCAAGCGCCCCACCAAAATGTTCGAGGAGGCGGTGCATAACGGTTATACGCCTGTTTTGAAGGTGCCGAACGCGATGCCCATTGAGGGCGGTATCCCCCTGGTTGTCGATGGCAAAATCATAGGAGCTATAGGAGTAAGCGGAGGCACACCGCAGCAGGATGGCCAGATGGCGCAAGCTGGGGTGGACGCGTTCCCTGGTATCGTGCAGGGGAGGTAATCTGCCTGCTACGTAAATACGGGTTCGCTTAGTAAAGTGATCGACCCACCACCTATTTTTCGCAAGTAGGCAGTAACTGCGGTATACCCTCATTTCCGTCAACCAGAACTATCGGGACAGAAGTTGTTTGGGAAAAGCAGCAGTGCGCCGGAGACAATCTGCTCCTTCGGCATTGGAAATAGGAGGTCACTGACGCTTTACTCTTGAGCGGTTCACTCGCATCTGCGGCCAAATCATGCTTCACGCTCGAGATGCATCCCGCTCGGAGCGCCCAGTGTTCCATAGCTGAGTGCACCAAGCAGTGTAACTGCGCTGCACACGCCCAGCGCGAGACTGAAGGATTGCGTGTGATCTAAAAGCCAACCTGTGAGCACGGGGGCAGTCGAGGCAATCATGAAGCTTGCAAAGTTCTGCAACGCGCTGAGCGAGGCCACGTAGCGACCAGGACTGACGGCTTGCACGTATCCCCAGCCGGATGTTCCTGCGAAATGAATGAAGAAGAGCGCCATACTGATGCCGGCCACGGCTGCGAGCGTGGTGCTGCTGTGCGCCACGACGAAGGTGCTGGCCGCAGAGATGATCATCCCGACAATGAGGTTTCCACGATGCACCTTCGTGAGCGGTATGCCGGAGCGCGCGAGCATGTCGGCCACGGTGCCGCTGGAAATCATGCCCAGGGCGCCGGCGAGAAAGGGAATAGCTGCTACCCATCCGCTCCTTGCAAGAGAGAGATGCCGTTCGGACTGCAGATATCCGGGAAGCCAGGAGGTATAGAGCCAGTTGGTGTAGTTGATTCCTCCAAAGCCTAGCATCATGCCCCAGACGGTCCGCTGTCGGAGAAGCGCCCTCCATGGTCCTTCGTGAGTGGCAAGCCTTTCTTCAGGCTGATGGAAAGATGTGTCGTGCCGTGCACGATGGAATGTGATCCACGCTGCGGCGACGATCAAGCCTGAAAATCCGAGGAGGATGAACATGGTTCGCCACCCGAGGCCAAGCATCAGCCAGGTAAGGGCAGGCGGCGCCACAGCGAGCCCGAGGGTCTGAGACATGCTCATTACAGCAGTAGCACGTCCGCGAGTTTCTGAAGAAAACCATTCGCGGACGCTACGCACGCCTGACGGATAGAATGGTGCTTCTCCTGCACCAAGAAAGATGCGAAGTAGAAGGAAAGAGGGCAAACTGCGAACAAAGCCGGTGAGCATCTGTGCCGTTGACCAGAGAATAAGGCCGGCACCGAGTACTGACCGGGTACCCGCGCGATCGAGCAAGCCGATGAGCGGAAGCTGCGCGAACCCGTATGCAAGCGAGAACGCGGAGAGCAGCCAGCCGATCTGTGTTGCGTTGAGGTGCAACTCTGCGCGTATGGTGGTGTTGGCGATGGAGAGCGAGGATCGGTCGAGAAAGTTCACCACTCCTGCAAGAAAGAGCAGCGAAAGCGTGATCACCTGGTGACTGCGTAGACTGCGGCTTCCAGCGAATTTCTGCTCTGTCAACGCTATGCTCCCGGATAGATGACTCTGCGAAAATGGGTCGCAAACGATATTACGTGAATATGTAACCATCACGAGCGAACTAAGAAGCCCACGATAGCGGCTGCGATCGCAGGTTCAGATAAACTTCAGCGTCTTATTGACTGTCTGCGGAGCTGGGCGACGGGAGCGACCGGTCTAAAGACCTAGATGTTCAGCCTACTTCTGCGTTACCTGGCTAAAGCACCGCAGCAGGTTGCCACCCCAGAACTTGTGAATGCGCTCCTCCGAGTACCTGCGGCGCAGCATTGCGTCGGTGATCATGGGGAGATCGCGAACGTCGCGCATTCCGCGCGCCAGGGTGGGACCCCCATCGAAGTCAGTGCCGATGGCAACATGATCCTCCCCCACTAGTTGGATGGCTTTATCTACCACGGATACCCAGTCGTCTACCTGCATCATGACGGAGTCAGGCACCTGAGCCCCCAACATCGGAAACTGCGGTGCCACCAACTTGTCTACCTCATAGATCGTCTTTCCCTTCACGCGATCCGGGATGCTAGTAGTGTCCCAAAACGTCTTGTGCCGGTGAGCGGTGAGCCAGTCATACTCTTTGGGATAGGCAAACTCACTGCCGATCTGGAAGCCGATGATGCCACCCTTAGCTGCCAGCTTCTTTAGCAGCGAGTCCGGCATGTTCCTGGGGATGTCGTTTACTTTGCGCAAGCCGTGATGCGTGGCGATGATGGGACCATCGCTGATATCGATTGCCTGCGAAATCGTGTCGTCGGAGGAGTGAGATACGTTGATCACCATGCCCAGCCGATTCATCTCGCGGATGACATCGTGTCCATGTTCGGTAAGGCCGTTCCACTGTGGCGACGAGCAGCAGGAGTCGGCATAGTTCTGGTTCCAGTTGTGTGCCGAGAGTTGTACCGAGCGCAATCCCAGTCGGTGAAGTTCGCGCAGAACCCCCAGATCCCCATCCAGATCGTAGCTTCCCTCTATATCGAGGACTGCAGCCATCTTGCCCTGCGTGCGGATGCGTACCACGTCGTCGCCGTTTAATGCCAGTTCGACCTGGTCGCGATTCATCTGCAACTGGTTAAGCGCGTGATCAATCCGGCGCAACGCCTGCTTGGTCTCGAATCGGCTAGGGTAGTACTCCTCGGGAGTGAAAACAGAGAGAAAGAATGCGCCGACTCCGCCCTCCCGCGCGCGGGGCAGATCCCATTGGCCATCGGTCGTGCGGATCCCCATGCTGCCGCCGTGGTAGAACTCGCGGTCCAACGCGTGCACATGTCCGTCGAATATCAGCGCACGCTTGTGAATGGCTCGCGCCTGCGCCGATATCTGAGGGGCCGCGTGATCGATACCAGGGTCCTGTGATGGAGCTTGCGCCCAGAAGGCGGGGCTCAGCGCGGCGGGCGCCAGTGCAGTGTAATGAAGAAATCTGCGACGGGTCAGCATTGGTTCCTCAAGAAAGGTAGATTCTGGGTGGCGCAGGTAGTTTGTGGTCAGCAACGGTACCGGCATGCACCGCTGAGACCGTTTCGCGGAGTTCTAAATTTGCGCCCTGGCAAAGGACGGTCTGCGGGTCAGTGTACGTGATGACACGTTCTCGTATACAAGCTTTTTCCAGTGCTTAATTCCCACTAGGCCAATTGGCCTAAGGAGAAATTTTTGACTTGTAAAAAAAGAAAAAAAACGGCCTGATTAGGAAGTCCTTGCATCTCGCGAGGTATCTGTCACAGAGGACTTTCATGGCTCCCAAAGAGACATCTAAGAAGCGCCCGCAGCTTGCAGCTGTGGTCACTGCCTATAAGAGGATGCTGCACCCGCAACATATCGTGGATCGGTTCCTTGAGGGGTATGGAGTGAACGGGACCTTCCATCGCCCGGAGATGGATGTTGTCTCGTTGTACGTCGATCAACGGGCCGGCGAAGGCGATCTGACCCAGGACCGGGCAGACCGGCATCCTCAGTTGAGGATTTGTTCCTCCATCGCGGAGGCCCTGACCCTTGGCACGGGCAAGCTGGCAGTCGATGGCGTAATTGTGGTCGGCGAGCACGGCACTTATCCGCTCACTCCCACCGGAATCATGATGCATCCGCACTATGAGTTCTTCGAGCAGATCACCAGGGTGTTTCGAGACAGTGGCCGGTCGGTGCCTTACTTCAACGACAAAGAACTCTCGTGGAATTGGGATTGGTCGAAGAAGATGGTCGATGTCTCGCATGAGCTGGGCTTCCCATTTCAGGGTGGTTCGAGCCTCGCGGTGACCTGGAGAGTCCCATCGGTAGAGTTCCCCACGGGAGCCACGGTGAACGAGGCCATCTCAATCGGCTATGGCGGGATGGGCAGCTACGACTTTCACGGTTTAGAGACAATTCAATGCATGGTGGAACGTCGCAAGGGAGGCGAGACCGGTGTCGAGTGGCTGCAGACGTATCGCGGAGACAGTTTCTGGAAGGCTCATCAGGAGGGTGTGTGGTCGCAAGCCTTGGTCAAGGCAGCATTAAGTCGTAGCGCTACGCTGAGATCTGGAGATCCCACCTTCACCAACATCTTTCCAACGATCGAACAGATGAAGGCGATGGTACCCAATCCGGTCGCATATCACTATCGGCATCGTGACGGTCTGCGCTGTACGATGCTGCTCATGGGCGGGATGGTGCGCGACTTTACCTTTGCGGCGACGATCGAGGGACAGTCGAAACCGTTCTCCACTCAGATGTATCTACCCATGCCGGATGGACGCACCACACTGGCGAGCTTCTTCACCCCATTGGTATACAACGCCGAGAAGATGTTCTTAACCGGCAAGGCGCAGTATCCAGTGGAGAGGACACTGCTGACCAGCGGCTTGCTGATCGCCGGCGTCGATAGCGATTCACAGGGCAAACGCATTGAGACACCGCACCTGGCGGCCGTGAACTATCAGCCCTACCCCGAATCCTCGTACTGGAGAAGCTAATGCTGACCCGTCGCCGTTTTGTAAGCTACTCTGCCATGTCGTCCGTCTTGCTGGCGAACCGCCCGCTGCTGCGCTCCACCTTCGGACAGATGCTTGACCAGCGCCCGCTGCGTCTGGCGATCCTTGGCAGTGTCTATCGCCCTGGATCGGCCCTGCAGACCATCGCAGACCACTTCATGGTTGGTTACCCGCACGACGGCGACTGGCACATGCCGGAGGTGCAGGTGGTCTCCCTGTATGTGGACCAGCGGATACGGAAAGCCGAGGCGGAGCCCAATGAGTTTCAGAAAGCCATGGCTGGAACTTTGAAAGCGGCGTGGCTGCAGCCCAAGGCAAAAGGATCGGGTACCCAGGGAACCCCTCATATCGGGGTGGCGACGCATCCAGAGGCCGCCTGGCATCCATCGGAGGAACTAGGACCGATGAGCGATTTAAGCGAATCCCGCGCTCATCTGTTCGGCTTCCGCCTCTGCCGCAACATCCCGGAGGCATTGCGCTGCGGTGGCAACAGGATCGCTGTCGATGCCGTGCTGACGGTCATCGAGCAAGACGATTATCCTCGCAACGACAAGGGACAGATCCTACTGCCGCAATACGACTTCTTCCAGCAGTGCGCTCAGGTCTTTGAGGCAGAGAAACACGCAGTCCCTTACTTTAACCATAAACAGCTCTCCTTCAGCTTTTCGGAGGCGCAAAGCATGGTGAAGACCGCCGAGCGTCTGAATTTTTCGTTGATGGCCGGCTCTTCGATGCCAGTCACGTGGCGATTGCCCGATACGGATATTCCCATGGGAGCTCGGGTACAGGAAGCTGTGATGGTGGGTGTAGGCAGCCTGGATACCATGGCCTTCGACGCACTCGAAGCCATGCAGTCCATGTTGGAGCGGCGCAAGGGCGGAGAGTCGGGCGTGAAGGCGGTGCAACTGCTGGAAGGTGACGATGTCTGGGCGGCAGAAGACGAAGGACGCTGGTCTAAGGACCTGCTGAGCTCCGCGCTGTCACGCAGCGACACGCCGTTAGGACTGACGTGGCTCGACGGACGCACCCAGGACCTGACAGCCCCTGGCATCCTGCCGCAACTGGTCAAGGATCCGATCGCCTGTTGCATCGAATACACCGATGGGACTCGCGCCACGCTGCTCCTGTTGAACGGTGCCATCCGGGACTTCAACATCGCGGCACGGGTAACGGGTTACGGCATTGTCTCGACCCAGTTCTTCATGACGCCGGCTCCAAACGAGACCCATTCGGCTTGCCTGGCCGCGAAGATCGAGCAGATGTATCAGACCCGAAGTACGCCCTATCCGGTGAAGCGCACCTTGCTGACTACCGGCCTGCTGGAGGCGTGTCTGAACTCAAAGCACCAGCTGAACCAACGGTTAGAGACGCCACAATTGGCGGTAAGCTATCAACCACCGGCCGAATCGCAATACGCTCGAACTTAAGAAAAGCAAAATCTGCATTTGTTTTGTGGTCCATTCATTCAGTCACACTCTTGTACCTCGACGAGCAGTGGCAGATTGGTGAGTGACCCAATCGCTTTCAACCTGGCTTTCTCAAAACAATAACAAAAGAGGCCACCGGACAAGTCCCCGGTGGCCTCAATAGAAGTTGCTGTAGAGGTTAGAAGTTGATCTTACCGGCGAACTGAATGACACGTTGACCGGTGCCCGTCATCGTTCCGAAGGCAGCCGGGACTGTGAAACTAGTAGGATCGTTTGGATTGCTCAACGTGTTGTTTGACAATGTTACGTTTGGGATCAGAGTATTTGCTGCTCCCGCATTACCGTGGTTCAGTACATTGAATGCCTCGGCTCGGAACTGAAAAGCGACGCTCTCCCAGATCTTGAAGTTCTTGAAGAGCGAGAGGCTGTTTTGCGCGAGCTGTGAAGGTCCATATTGATCGTTGCGATGCAGGTTTCCGTATACGCCCTGCGCAGGCAGAGCATACGCTGTCGTATCGATACAGCTCTTCGAACTGCCGTACTGGAGGAGAAACGACTTGGTGCAGGTGTTTCTCCCTACGTGAACGAAGTTTGGACGCTGTGCGGTCCCAGGAGTCCCAACATAGACGCGATCGCCAGAGGAAGTGACATTGAACGGCAGACCACTACGGATGTCGAAGATACCGTTGAGCTGCCAACCACCTAGTGCCTCCTGAACGAGCAGGTTGTGACCGTCAAGCGTCGGAAGAGCATAGGTGGCTGTAGCGACGAAACGATTACGGATATCGTTACTCGCATTGCCATAGTCAAGCCTCAGATGCCCTTGCCACATGGCGCTTCCGGCGTTGTTTGAGTCATTCGAGGTATCCAGATTGTGCGCCCAGGTGTAGCTTGCCGTCATGCTAAGACCACGCGTCATACGCTGCCTCAGGATGGCAGTAAGACCGTGATAGGTAGCAAATCCGTCGTTCTGAACTGTACGTATCTGACCCCAAAGCTGATTGGGACGATTGGCATTGATCACAGCGGTTGCCGTGCTGTAGCGGCTTGCCGGCGCGTTGGCACCCGGAGCGTTTGGCTGGTTTGAGTACCAGCTCTCATTCAGATGGATGCTCCTCGATCCGATGTACTGAAGTTCAAATCCGGCATTGCGCCACATCTCCTGACCAATGTCGAGATTCCACTGATACATCTGCTCAGAGGGAAGATATTGATTTTCCGTAATGGCAGTAACGTAGGTGCCGGGCGTTCCGCCAACTGGAGATGTAGATCCTGCGCCTGGAGTTGGCGTTTGGAACGTCACGTCAGGACCCTTGTATCCCGGAGCTGTCGAGGTCGCGCCAGAAAAGCTCGTCGACGAAGAGTACGGATAATTCTGATTTGTCAGCGTGTATGCGTTGAGCTGGTTTGCGTTGTAGTAGATACCACCGCCACCACGGATGACTGTTTTATCTGTGATGCGATAGGCAAAACCCAGACGAGGCGCAAGGTTGTTGTGATTTGGTCCGGTGTACTTGTAACCCGGATAGCTCACCGCGTTGAGCGCGTTGGTGCCGCCCTGTGCAGGGTACAAGGCCATCTGGTCGGGTGTCAGCTTACGGCCAACACCATTCAAGCTGTAGGCCACCTGAGGCAGCTCATAGCGCAAGCCATACTGCACGGTAAGTTTCTGGGTTACCTGCCAGTTGTCCTGGAAAAAGAACCCATCGCGCCATTGCCCCACTGCTACCTTCACCTGAAAATATGGAGTAATGCTCTGTTGAGCCGTTCCGAGGAGGAAGTCGGCCGGGGCAGAACCCGTGTACTGTCCGTTGAAGGTAAACGTTCCACGAGCACCATTCGTCGATGCGCGGCCGAGGGTCAGCTTGCGGAAGCTAACACCCGCCATAAAGTTGTGCTTATTGCGGGTATAGCTGATCTGATCATATAGAGTCAGGGTCCGATCGTCCTGATACCAATTCGTACCATCGCTGCCTAAAGTCTGGTAGTTGGTGGTGTTGATTGTTGGAAGACCAGGATTGCTATTTGTTACGTCAGCTGTAAATCCGGGAATGCCAAGTGCTGATCCAGCGCCCTGAATGTTGTTATATGCGAAGTAGTTCAGGTTGTTCGTCTGGAGGACATTGAATCCGCCACGAAGATCGTTCACCAGGTTCGGTGTAATGATGTGCGTGTATCCAACCACTCCATTTCGATTTGTGGTTGGCGTGTAGTTATTGCTGGTTGAAACAATTGCACCACCAAGATTGAACGTCTTCGTCCAGGCGAATCGGGCAAAGAGTCGAACCTTGTCTCCGATGCTGTGATCGATTCGATCGAGGGTATTGTCTGCGTTCACTATATTCGGGAGATTTCCAACAAAGTTATTTGTTACTCCAGCCTTGGTCGGCAAAGGAATGTATTGAAGAAGTGCCGCGGAGACTGGGTTAACCTTGTACCCCAACAGATCGAAGCGGTTCACCGTTCCGTTCGCAGCACTGCCAACTGGCAACTGTGTCCTGGGATCCTTCAACTGCGCCATCTCCGAAAAATCCAGGGTGCGCATCTTATTGGTCAGGACCGATCCCGTATTCAATGACGCATTTGACTGTCTGAGTCCTTCATAGGAACCAACGAAGAAGGTCTTGTCACGGCCGTTATAGAGAAATGGAATGATCACTGGGCCGCTCACCACTCCACCGAACAGGTTGTACCGTACCTTGCTCTTGGCTTGACCTGGGGTGGCTCCGAAGGTGTAGGAGTTGAATTTGTCGTTTTGAAGATAGTCGTATGCGGTGCCGTGGAACTTATTGCCACCGGTCTTCGTAACCATGTTGATATGAACACCGATGTAATCACCGTACTGAGCCGTGTAGTTTCCGTTTTGCGTCTGTACGGAATCGAGAGCATCCGGATTCGGCGACAGGGTAGCCGTCGTGATCAGATTGTTCACGATCGAGATTCCATCCAACGTGATGCTGTTGTTCACACCGCGTGTACCCGAGCCGCTCGCCGTATTCCCCGGAGGATTGCCTGTGAGGGTATTCCCGGCGACAGTGATATTCGATGTGGTCGCGGCGAGATTGATAGCATTGCGGCCATTCAGCGGAAGATCATGAACCCTTTGCGCCTCAATGGTTTCGCCGAGAAGAGCATCATCGGTCGAGAGCGGAGGATTATCTGCCGAAATGCTGACTTCGGAGGTCGTCGACCCCACCGCAAGCGTGACGTCGGTACGGACCGCCATATTGATGGCTACGATTACGCCTTTAGTGACCGCCCTGCTGAAGCCAGTCTGCTCCACCCTGACGTCGTAGGTGCCAGGGTTTATGAAGGTAATGGAGTAATACCCTTCGGGGTTCGTGGTGCTGTTGTATTCGACCTTCGTGTCAACGTTAGTGCCGACGACCTTTGCGCCGGCAACCACGTTGCCAGTCGGGTCCGTAACGGTTCCGACCAGAGAGGTGTTATTTGCCACCTGCGTGTATCCGACGAAGGGACAGAGGATAAGTGCGACACAGACAAGAATCTTCTTCACGTGTATAGACTCCTATCGACCTTGGCATTGCCAGGAAGTGACCGAGGATAGACGAATGCCGCTTCCTTACTTCGGACAAGAATGCTTCGAAGTAGAGCGCTTCACCTTGCTTGCTTGATGTGGATGAATTGAACTATAGCACGATACTATTGTCATTAGGCTGTTGCCCCTCATAGATATAGGACAGATTGCCTATATGGCCGCCATTGAAGAGGTAAGTGGTAACAGTCAAGAACTTACTGTCAACGAAATCGCACCATGCAGAATCTGCATCTGCCATCCAGTTTCGTGCGAGCGCAAAGAGGCCATCCGAGAGTTAGTGGATGGCCTCTTTGCTACGCACAATTTCTTTCAGATGTGGCACATCAGTGTTGCGGCTGGGTTGGTTTATCGCCGGCTTGCGGCGTCGGCCGCGCCGTACCGAAGCCGCGTTCATTCATCGTCGTCCAGCGGCGTGACTGACGATTTCCAGCGCTCGGTGGAGCATCCCAGGGCTCGCCGGTCAGGCCATTGAGATCGTAGACAACTTTTCCATTGCGCACCGTGAGATCGCAAACCATCCGATCGTGACCGACCAGTACGGTGTTGTACATGTCCTGTAAGCCAAAACTTCCATGTTGGATACTAAGTACGGCTACGTCCGCTGGCGAACCTACCGATAGATTCCCTAATAGTGGTCGCTGAATCTCGCGTGCCGGATGCCAGGTCATATCCGCGATCACATCTTTCAGCGGCAGGCCGAGAGCCAGAAATTTATCGCCGACGTTCAACAGATCCTTCATATCGGTATTCATGCTATGAACGTGGATATCGGTGGAGATGGAATCCGGCAGAAAACCAGCCTTGACCAGAGGAACTGCAACCGCCCACGAGAAACTGCCACTTCCATTTCCAACGTCGAAGATGACTCCTCGCGCCCGTCCCTCCTTCATTCCTTTCCCAGGCCCTCCTGTCTGGCTGTCTTGCTCCCCGCGGTGGCCGGAGTACATGTGTGTGTAGATGTCGCCAGGACGCAGAACGCGCTCCAGCAGTTCAGAGAGCGGCCTCTCTATCCGCCGTGCTCCGTAATCGATCATGACCGGAATATGAGCGGCGGTGCCAGCCTTCACCGACTGCTCATACGGCAACCACTCCGGACCGTTAAAATGCGCACTCTTGATGCCGACAATGATCTCCGGATACTTCAGGGCCATCGCGGCCGTTGGCTCTGCCTGCATGTCACTGAGATTCTGTTCCGCCGCGCCGCCTATCATGCCTGCTCCCACAATATTCAACATGGCCAGCACCCGTGTTTTGGCATGATCGATAATGTGTGCCTTGAACTCCGAGAAGGTGCGCCAGCCAGAGGAACCTGCATCCACGACAGTGGTGATGCCGTTGCGGAATGTGAAGTCATCGGGGAAGACGCCATGTTCGAGCATGCCTGGCTGGTCCACCCAGCTATGCGTGTGAATATCGATCAATCCTGGGGTAACGTACTCGCCGGTTAAACTAATGACTTTGACCGCGGATGCAATCGGAATATCCGTTGCGACCTTCGCGATGACACCGTCTTTGATAGCGACATCCATCACACCGTCAATATTGTTTTTCGCGTCGATGACGTGTCCCCCCTTAAGTAGCAGGTCATAGTCCTGTGCAAAGAGGCTGGGAGAGACTGCACACATACCAAGAACGAAGGCGCTAATCGTACGAAACCTTATGGCCATTTATTCACCTGGGACTTTCGTGGAAGATATGAATTGAATTTATTGACGGATTCTACACTGGGATCAAATAGCGCATATCACAAGTAATACTTTGGGGTGCTTGGCACGATTGGTGTCTCAACCAATAGTCTTGTCCCGGAGATTAGCCGCCATAGATGATCCATAAAGCCCACTCCATCGTTCACAAACACGCAGTAACTTTCCGATAGACGGTCCCCTGAGACGAGATCGAGCTTTTATCAAACTGGCTGAGAGGCGCATTGTTACTGAGGTGCCGGAGATATTGCGAATGAAAAGCAGACGCGCGGCAACTGGCATCGAATGGCCAGCAAATTGGTACGAGACGGTGTGCGGTTCGGGAAGAAATGCTGACGAGAAGTAGTTACGCGGTGATGATGCTACAGGCTGGATAAAAGAAATGGAACAAAGGCAATCATAGCCCTCTAGCCGATAGGCTTTATCTTTTGGCTGGTTATGATAGTTGTAAAAAAAGAACCTCTACCGTCCCTAACGGCAGTTTTAACTTTCTTGTGTGCTGGCAAGTATTTGTCAGTAGTCATAAGTTTGCGTCTGAGCTCTAGGCGGTCAGACCAATAATTAGCCCTGTTAGTGAGAGATGCACCAAAATATCCTCCGTTAATCGATTCAGCTTGACAATGGCACCTTCCAGCCTCATTAATGGCGCTAATAAAAAGCTTCTTCGAAAGCTCGGTACGACCACGTCCTTCGCGAATGGAAGCAGATATACGGTGGAAAGCTATTGCGAAAGTACGCAACCCGCGGCCTCCACCAAACTTTTCAAGTAATGCAACTCGGGAGGCACACTATGCAGTACAAGCTTTTGAAGGGTTGGAGCGCTCTTCTGTTTGCGTTCACCCTTATCCTCGCAGGTCCATCCGCACTTGCGCAGAGCAACTTTGGCCAGATCTCCGGCACCATCACTGACCCCACTGGCGCGGGCATTCCCGGCGCCACGATCACCATCACTTCTACAAACACGCAGGCAAAACGTACGCTTACCTCGGACGAGAACGGTAACTACATCGCGACCAACCTGCCCATTGCTGTTTATTCAATCTCGGTTACGCAGACTGGTTTTCGCACCGCGCAGCAAGCGGATGTTTCCATCAGCGCCGATGCCAAGGTCACTTCGAATTTCTCTTTGCAGCTTGGCCAGGCATCCGAAGTTGTCCAAGTGGAAGGCGGAGCCATCGAATCGCTCAATACCACTTCAGGAGAGCTCGCCCGAGTCATCGACTCCAAGCAGGTTGATAACCTTGCCCTCAATGGACGCAACTACACCCAGTTGCTAACGCTCGTCCCAGGCGCAGTCGTCACCAACCCAGACATCTTCTCTGTCACCACGTCGCTCGCCTCAGGCAACCAGACCATCAACGGCAACCGTTCAGACACGGGCAACCTCACCGTCGACGGTGCCTACAATCAGGTCGCCGGCTCGAACGCCTCGCTCATGAACAACG
This sequence comes from Edaphobacter sp., assembly GCA_025462645.1. Classification (GTDB taxonomy): domain Bacteria; phylum Acidobacteriota; class Terriglobia; order Terriglobales; family Acidobacteriaceae; genus Edaphobacter. The sequence goes on from JAOAPB010000069.1 coordinate 34,372, forward strand.
TCGGTCCCGACTTCATAGCTGAAGTCAAGATCGACACCTCGAACGCCTCTGCCGAATACGGCCGTACTTCGGGCCCTACCTTCAACATCGTCACCAAGAGCGGTACCAACCAGTTCCATGGCGGCGCCTTCGAGTTCCTTCGCAATAACACCCTCGACGCCACCAACTACATCGCAAGAAAGAAGACACAGTTGATCTACAACGACTTTGGCTTCTTCGTTGGCGGCCCGATCATTCGTGACAAGCTGTTCTTCTTCGTAGGGGAAGAGTGGAAGCGTCTCCGCCAGCAGGCCATTGCCACCCAGTTCACCGTGCCAACTACCGCCATGCTCAATGGCGATTTCTCTGCCTTGTTGGCAGGCTCTTCTCCGACGCAGCTTTACTATCCTGGTACATCGAGGCCTATCCCCAACAACAACATCGCCTCGCTGATCACAGCGGACGGACGCGCCATCGCTAACGTCTACAAGACGATCACTGCGGCGGGTCTCAGCTTCAGAGATGGCGGCGTCCCCAGCAACAATCTCACCCTGGCACCCTCCAATCCGCTGAACTTCCATCAGGACCTGATCCGTTTCGACTATGTGATCAACCAAAAGCACTCTCTCTACGGTCGCTGGATTCACGATCAGAACACACTCATCGATCCTTACGGCACGTTCGCCAACGCGGGAGTTCTCAATACCACTCCCACTACGCGTAATCGCCCAGGACAGAGCTATCTGGTCTCTGAAACGTGGAGCATTCGTCCAAACCTCATCAACCAGGCGACAGCGAATGCCAGCTGGGCTGCTCAGCGTATTCCTCCCTTTGGCAACAACTGGAAGCGTGAGACCTTCGGCTTCCAGTACAACAAGCTTTATCCAGATGCGGGTCGCTTTCCAAACGGCATTCCCATCGTGAACGTCACCAGCTACGCCCCTTTCCAGGGCCCAAACTTTTCGCTGCTCTCTCCCTCGACGGACATTCAGGTGGCTGACAACGTTACCTGGATCAAGGGGAATCACAACTTCAAATTCGGGGGAGCCTACACTCGCGATCGTGTCGACCAGAATGCGCGTTCCAACTACACAGGCACAGCTACCTTTAACTCCACCCCAACCTCCGGCAATTGCCGCGCGGCAAGCGGAAATACTACCTGCTACGCTTTGGCAGATGCCTTCCTCGGCAACTTTCAGTCCTATTCGGAGGCTAGTGCCGATCCCGTCGGCCACTTCCGCTTCAACCAGGTGGAGTGGTTCGCCCAGGACAACTGGAAGGCCACACGCAAGTTGAGCCTGGACTTCGGTGTTCGTTGGCAGCTGGTCTCGCCCTTCTACACCCAGGGCAATAACATCTCCAACTTCGATGCAGCGCTCTATAACCCTGCAAAGGCGGTCACCGTTCTTCCGAATGGAAAGATCGATCCGACCTCTGGCAACCCCTACAACGGTCTCGTGCGCGCCGGTGATGGTGTCCCGGCCGACCAGGCCATCCGCGTTACCAATGTCAATACCGCACTCTTCCCACTCATCCCTGCCGGCGCTCCCCGCGGCCTTTACAAGATGAATGGAGCCTTCGGTCCGCGCTTCGGCTTTGCTTACGCGGCAAATTCCGATACGGTCATCCGTGGCGGCATAGGCCTCTTTTACTATCGGCCGCAGGGCAACCTGATCTTCAGCCAGCTCGCCATTCCTCCATTCCTCCAGAACACGCAGTTTGACACCGGCAATCTCGCTACCCTTACCACAGGAGCAGCGGTAAACAATGGCCTCCAGGGCACCATTAGCGCGATCGATCCGACCAACCGCAATCCTTATACCTGGCAGTACAGCCTTGGGGTGCAGCGCCAGCTTCCCAAGTCTGTCCTGTTCGAAATCAACTATGTCGGCAACGTCGCTCATCATCAGCTTCGTCAGCCGAACATCAACTTCCCTGATCTTGCCCCGGTAGTGGCTAATGTGGTCGCGGGCAGCCCTGTCTCCTCGACCAACTTCTTCAATCCCTACAAGGGCTACACCGCCATCAACTCCAATCGCTTCGATTCGAACTACAACTACAACGCGCTCCAGGCATTTGCCTCCAAGCGGACAGGTATTGTGACCTTCACGCTCGCTTACACCTTCTCCAAGGCGCTTGGCGACTCGAACGGCAACGCCGGCACCAACAACGCGCCTTCGCTCGAGAACTGGCGCGATCTCAACTACAACTACGGCTCTCTCACCAACGATCGACGTCACGCCTTCGTCGCCAGCTTCGTCATCCAGGCGCCGGATTTCAGAGGACATAACTTCCTCGTTCGTGAGGTCGCCGGAGGTTGGCAGGTCAGCGGTGTGGCGCGGCTCCAAAGCGGTGCCTACTATACCGTGCAGTCTACGTCGCTGCTGGGCCTTGGTACTGTTCGCGCTGATCGAAACCCCGCTGTCCCTATCTACACCAGTGGCCACGCTGGACTCAACGGTTATGTCAACAAGAACGCATTCGTTGCAACGCCTAGGACTGTGGCTCGCTTCGGCAACGCGGGGAATGGCACTGTCGTCGGGCCTGGTCTTGCACAGACTGACGCAACGCTCTCCAAATTCTTTCCGATTACAGAGCGCGTTCGCGTCAAGTTCCAGTCCGACTTCTTCAACGTCCTCAACCGCACCAACTTCTCTGGTGTGAACCTTAATGCCAGCAACTCCAACTTCGGCACCGTCGCGGGTGCTTATCCGCCGCGCCAGGTACAGCTCGGTCTCAAGGTCCTGTTCTAGAGGCTTGTTATGAGCTTTTGCGAACTGGCCTACGCCTCAACCATTGCGCCTTTGCTGTTGCCGCAATGGTTGGTCCTGAGCCCTGCTCCCTGTTTTCCTGTCAAGCCCCCGCAGCAGGAACTAATACCCAACTCCGTAAGCAAACCAAACAAAAACAAAGACTTAGCCTCCGAAACTAATCTTCCGCAAAGTGGCATAGTAGTTTCACCCAATCGGCTATAGTTAATACAGAGTCAGAAGAGCCCCGGCCAACCAACCGGGGCTCTTCTCTTTAAACCAATAAACCTTTTAGAAAGACGAATTTAGCCGCAACCTATTTAGAATGACGAATTTGCAGCGAGCCATAAGTGTAACTTATTGAATTAAAGCAACTTGTGGTCAGTACCCCCCCGGGGGGGTACCCCCAAGGGAAGCAGCGATGTGATCCCACTGGGATCGTAGTTACTCGGCTTTACCCACGGAGCGCTCCTTGTAGACCTTCTGGAAGAGGTAGAAGGCCTGCTTCTTCTTGCCGTCCTCCGAGAAGAGTCCTTTGCGATTGAAGCCGTCCTGCAATTTGGGGATGTTTCGAGTTGGGGAGCGGAAGTCCATGAGGACCCAGGGAACGAGCCCACGCACCTGCGGGATCTTGTTGATCATGACGAACTGGTGTTCGTAGACATTGACCTGCTGCTCCTCTGCCCAGCGCTCGTCTTTGCCGCCATGGATGCCCTGCTTTGCTTCAGCGCCGAACTCGGAGATGAGAATGGGCTTCTGCGGAAGGGTCCATTTGATGTTGTCGGCGTCCTCGGGGCGCATCTCGTACCATCCGATGTACTCGTTCTGGCCGACGACATCGAGAGCGTTGGCTAAGGGATCATCCTGCACTATCTCGTTGCCCTTGGCGTGGGGACCGATCAAGGCGGAGGTAATTGGCCTGGTGGGATCAAGTCTACGCGCTTCGTTGGCCAGGTTGGTGAGGAACTGGGTGCGAATGGGATTGTTGGGCGTCTCGTTGGAGACCGACCAGAGGATGACGGAGGCCTTGTTGCGGTCGCGGCGGATCATCTCGTTGAGCATGTAGGTAGCCTTGGCATAGACCGCTGGCTTATCGAAGGAGATGTGCTGCCACAACGGAATCTCTGACCAGACCATAATGCCGTCGCGGTCGGCGGTTCGTTCCATGCGCTCGTCGTGGGGATAGTGGGCCAAGCGGACGAAGTTGGCATTAAGATCTTTGAGAAAACCGAAGATGTTCTTAACATCTTCGTCGGTGTGAGCGCGGCCGGTACGGTAGGGAGCCTCGGCATGCATGTTGGCACCCTGTAGGAAGATGGCTTTGCCATTGAGCAGAATGCGCGTGCCATCGACACGGATGTCGCGAAAGCCGATGTCGTCTGTAAGCTTGTCCTGACCGGAGGCGAGTTCGACCGTGTAGAGCTTTGGCGTCTCTGGCGACCAGAGATCGAGCTTGCTGGCCTTGAGGTCGAAGGATGCGCGGCTTTCGGCATCTGTTGTGAGAGTGGCGTTGACGCCAGCCTCGGGGATACGGAGGCTGACAGGGGTTCCGGCTGAGGCGCCTTCGACATGGACGTAGCCGGCGAGGGTGTTGGCATTGGCTGCGGAGAACGTGCTTTCGCGCTTGAGATGGACGTCATAGTCGTCGATGAACTGTGTGGGAAGCGTGACGAGAGAGACATCGCGGGTGAGGCCGCCGTAGTTGAACCAGTCGATGCCGACGGAGGGGATGCCATCGACTTCGCGGGTGGAGTCCACGGCGATGACGACGAAGTTGCTGCCAGGCTTGAGGGCGGCGGTGACTTCGCAGTCGAAAGGAGTGAAGCCGCCCTCGTGATCGCAGATGCGCTTCTGGTTTACCCAGACGAAGGACTTATAGTTTGCAGCGCCGATGTGGAGGAAGGTACGCGTGTTTGCTTTGGGTTGGAAGTCGAAGTCACGCTGATACCAGATGACCCCCTCAAAGCGGAAGAGCGTAGGGTCCTGGGTATTCCAGTCCCCTGGGACCTTGAGTGTGGGGGCAGTAGCGAAGTCGTACTCCTCGTTATGCGGTCCGCTGTTGATGTTGGGGTGGCTGTTGAGGGCATAGCCGTTGTCGCGAACCTTACCTTCGGCAGTGTAGAGGCCCTTAGCGGGTGGCTGATCAACGAGGTAGTGCCAGTCCCCATTGAGAGAGGTGACCGAGCGCCGATCGACCCCTACCAAAAGCGTCTTAAGAGGTTGCTGCGCAAGTGCGGAGAGACTGAAGGCACAGCAGGCAAACGAGATAAATGCGTTGCTGCAAAATTTATATCCAGGTGTGAAAATTTTCTTTAGAAAGGTCATACCACTCAACTCTCTGACTGAAATGAAAGAATGAATTTGAACAAGAGACCGAAGAGAAGAAATAGGAGCAGCAAGTTGCAGGAATCAATCAAAATAACTGAGCGTCACATCCTCTGTGGATTCGCCGAAAGTGTAGCATCCCGTCTTATTCGTTTGCAAAGAAGTCCTACCACGCTCACAGAACTCGCGTGGTGTGGATTGAACTCATTTTGATCTTCAGTAGCGATCGGAGGGCGGCACTCCCATGTGGTTATTCTCTTCCACTCCCCTTCAAGAGGCCGGACAGTCGAGGAAATGCTTCTCAAGCAGATCGAATGAATGGGGTTTGGACGCAGGCCCAGTCCAGATTCGTGCAGGTAATACCAAATCCCCCATTGTGTCCCAGCATTATGCCTAACGACGAGTATTAGGGCCAATGCTTGTTAGGTATTGAAGGTATCCTGCGAGCTTCTCAGGCACTGAGCGGTAGTAAACATTCAGACCTTCTTTACGAAATGTGATCAGTCCCAGCTCGGTCAGTACCTTTAGATGGTGGGAGAGCGTGGCCATGGAAATAGCATGCTTGGCATGCATCTCGCCGCAGAACAGCTCGTCATGTTGAGTAATTTGCGTATAGATGGCGAGGCGATTTGGGTCGCCAAGCGCCTTACCAATCTTGGCCACCTCATCGTCTGTCATTTTCGCCATATCTACTAAGACGCACTCGAACGAAATTAGACCATTGAGAAAGCATGAATCCAAGTATTTCGATGATCATCTAAATAAGCGCTGCCAAATGCTGCGCGAATGGAGAACTCGAGATGTGGATTGTTCGACTCGCTTTGGATCGCCCTTACACCTTCATTGTAGCGTCGATACTAATCCTGGTTCTTGGATTCTCGTCCATAGCGACGACACCCACCGATATCTTTCCGAACATCGACATCCCGGTGGTCACCGTGATCTGGTCGTACTCCGGCCTTCCCGCGAAGGAGATGGAGCAGCGGGTTACAACCTTCAGCGAATTCGTCATGGCTGTCGTCAACGATGTGAAATCAATCGATTCACAAACGACTAGTGGTGCCAGCGTGATAAAGATCTCATTTCAACCCCAGGTACGGATTGATGCCGCAATGTCGCAGGTGGGCGCTGCAGTTAACTCGATTCGATTTCGCATGCCGCCCGGTGTGAATCCGCCGTGGATCTTGCGTTTTAGTGCATCGACAGTACCGATTATCCAACTTTCCCTCTCCAGCGATACACTCTCCGAATCCGATATCTACGACTACGGACTATTCCGTGTTCGTCAACAATTAACTACGGTTCCGGGCACGCTGCTTCCCGCGCCGTATGGTGGTGTGGCCCGTCAGATCATGGTGGATCTCGATCAAAATGCTCTTCTCGCGAAAGGTCTGACGCCGATCGATATTACCGCAGCCATCAATGCGCAAAACGTTACGCTTCCTTCGGGTACGGCAAAAGTTGGCAACAGCGAATATACCGTAAGTACAAACTCCAGTCCGGTCGATGCTCTGATGCTGAACGACGTACCGATTAAGACGGTCAATGGCTCTCTGGTCTATATGAGGGATGTTGCGCACGTACGAGACGGATGGTCAGTTCAGCAAAACGTAGCTCGTGCCAACGGGAAGCCAGCAGCTCTTCTGGCAATCATGAAGACGGGTTCTGTTTCGACGCTGGACATCGTCAATCAGATCAAGTACGACGTGCTCCCTGCATCTCGTGCGGCCGCACCCAAAGGATTGAAGATTACGGAGCTCTTCGATCAATCCATCTTCGTCAAAGCCTCTATTGTGGGCGTTCTCCGCGAAGGAGTGATTGCAGCATCCCTTACCGCGCTGATGATCCTGCTCTTCCTTGGCAGTTGGCGAAGCACTTTCATCATTGCGATTTCGATTCCGCTCTCGATTCTCAGCTCAATCATCGTGCTTAGCGCGCTGGGCGAGACCATGAACACCATGACGCTTGGCGGTCTTGCACTGGCCATCGGTATTCTGGTGGACGACGCAACAGTCACCATTGAAAATATTCACCGTCACATGAATTATCAGCCTCTTCGGGAGGCTGTCCTCATCGGCGCCTCTGAGATTGCAACCCCGACTCTAGTTTCCACGCTCACCATCTGCATCGTCTTTGTCTCGGTAGTCTTTTTGACGGGTCCCGCAAAATATCTCTTCACGCCGATGGCGCTTGCGGTTGTCTTCGCCATGCTCGCGTCCTATGTCCTTTCAAGAACGCTTGTCCCAGTGCTGGTTAACTTCCTCCTGGGTGCCGAGCATACCTTTGATGAACACTCCACCATAGATATGGTGGAGGCCGGATCACGCTCGATATTCGGTAGGATCAATGATCGTTTCAATAAGGGTTATCTCTGGGTTCAGGGGCACTACACACGCGCCCTTGAGAGTGTCCTGAACAATCAAAGGAGGGCGCTCATTGCATCGGTCGTGATCATGTCCACGGCATTCCTACTGCTGCCCTTTGTTGGCAGAGACTTCTTCCCGTCCGTCGATGCTGGACAGATCAAATTGCACATCAGGGCAAGGCCTGGAACACGCATTGAGACCACTAAAGTACTCTTCAGTCGGGTGGAGGACCAGATCCGTAAGATGATTCCGGCGGACGAAACCGAGCTAATCATGGATAACATCGGATTGACGCCAGAGACCTTCAACTACGCCTTCGGCGATGGGGCGACGATCAGTAGCGCCGATGGAGAGGTACTCATCGCGCTTAACAAAAAACATCATGGTCCAACTCAGAAGTACGTAAAAGAGCTGCGGTCTCAACTGCAAAGAGAGTTTCCTGATCTCACGTTTTTCTTTCAGCCTGCTGACATGGTGACGCAGATCCTCAACTTCGGGCTTCCTTCACCGATCGATGTTCAGGTGCAGGGTTACGACCCCACCAACTACGAAATTGCACGTCACCTGCGTGAGCATCTGGCCACCGTCCCCGGGGCGGTCGACGTCCACATGCACCAGGTCGTCGATGCTCCCGATCTTCACCTGGACATTGATCGCGTACGTGCCGCACAGTTCGGTCTTACACAGCAGGATGTGGCCAATAGCCTCTATATCTCGCTGAGTTCGAGCGCCGCTGTTCAACCTAACTTCTGGCTTGACCCGAAGATGGGGATAACCTATACCGTGGCCGCACAGACTCCGCAGTACAGTATTGATTCCATCAACGCGTTACAAAACACCCCTATCCCAATCCACACGATTAGCAATCGTACGGAGGTGCTGGGAAACATGGCGACATTAATGCCAGCCATCCAACCCGTTGTGATCAATCACCATAACGGCGCACCAGTCTATGACATCTACGCGAATACCCAAGACAACGACCTCGGTTCAGTAGCGGCAAAGATTGTTCACATCGTGAGAGAAGAGAGCAAAAATCTTCCTCCGGGAACCAAGATCGTCGTGCGAGGACAAGTTGAGAGTATGAACGAGGCATTCAACCGACTGGGCCTTGGCCTCGCCTTTGCAGCCTTGCTGGTCTACCTATTGATGGTGGTCAACTATCAGAGCTGGCTCGATCCTTTCATCATTATCTGCGCACTTCCAGGAGCGTTCTGCGGTATCGTATGGGCACTATTCCTTACTCAAACAACCTTCAACGTTCCCAGTTTGATGGGCGCTATCATGTCGATCGGCGTGGCGACCGCAAACTCGATCCTGCTTGTGACGTTTGCAAATGAACTCCGCGCAAAAGGTATGGGTCCTCTCGAAGCGGCGGTGACAGCCGGATACACGCGACTGCGGCCGATCATTATGACGGCATGCGCAATGATCATCGGCATGCTGCCGATGGCACTCGGTATTGGAGAAGGCGGCGAACAGAATGCTCCTCTTGCAAGGGCGGTAATCGGTGGTCTCACTGTCGCCACCTTCGCCACCCTGTTCTTTGTTCCTTTGATGTTCACTCTGATTCATGGAAGAAACGCCAGTACACAACAGGAGGCAGCATGACGCAGCAGACCGAGACACTTCCCACTCAAGGTGTACGAAAGCAGCAGTCTTCGAGCGTCATAATAAGAGTCACAGGAGCGGTAGCCCTTCTCCTAGCCCTGATCGCCATCGGGACACTCCCTCGCCTCCTACGACAGCGCGACGCTCTTGCTGCTGTTCGCGAGGCTCCGGCTACACATCCGGTTGTGACTCTCATTCACGCAAAGCGAAGAGAACCGACATCGGAGCTGCTCTTGCCAGGCAACATTGAGCCGCTCTATGGTGCAAAGCTGTTTGCACGTACCGACGGGTATGTTGATCGCCGGAACGTCGATATTGGAACGAAGGTAAAGGCCGGTCAAGTGCTCGCCGTTATCTCATCGCCCGAGATCGATCAGCAGCTTCTGCAGGCACGAGCGACACTTGCGCAGTCTGAAGCCTCGCTCCTGCAGGCCAACGCCGCATTGGAACAGGCTAAGGCCAACGCAGAACTGGCTCGACTAACGAAGGAGCGCGACCTTCCTCTGGGTGAGCAACACGCCATTTCGCAGCAGATTGTGGATAGTGCCGTACAATCACACAACGCAAGGCTAGCCGACGTGTCGGCTGCAACCGCAAACATTACTGCCGCAGAATCAAATGTAACGGCAAACCGCGCGAACGTCTCCCGCCTGCAGCAGATACAGAGCTTCGAGCGCATCATTGCACCGTTCGATGGCGTCATTACCGAACGCAATGTGGAGCGCGGCGACCTTGTCGGTGCGGGTAGTTCTGCAGTGGGAAGACCTCTTTTTAGCATTGCGCAAAGCGACACTCTCCGCATTCAGATAGATGTTCCGCAATCGGAGGCGGTGAACATCCAGGACGGCCAAAAAGCAGCGATCGATGTGAAGGAGCGGCTGGGGCGAGCTTATACCGGGACTGTCATTCGCAATGCTGGAGCTCTCGATAATGCTGCTCGCACCATGCGCACTGAGGTGCAGGTAGATAACAGGGACGCCTCCTTGCTACCCGGTATGTATGCCCAAGTCAAGTTCACGCTGTCACAGCAGCGCACATCGCTTATTATCCCAACCAGTTCGCTCGTAGTGGATCACAGCGGTATGCATGTCGTAACTGTTGACCCCAGTCATAGAGTCCACTTCGTGCCAGTCACAATCGGTAAGGACATGGGCAAGGAAGTCGAAATTCTCCATGGGCTTCTCGGGCCTGAGTCGTTAGTTGCTAGCCCAAGCGACCTGCTTAACGAGGGAGAACATGTTGAAATACGTTGATTCCATACCTAACCCGAAAGATTCAGCAGATCACATTGACAAGCATGCCATAGCTAGGAAGGTCACCCATGCAGTTGTCGCTGGCCTGCTGGCCTTGATGGTAGTTGGTTGCACCGTGGGCCCAAATTATAAGAGACCCGTAGCCTCTACTCCACAGGACTTTCGTGGGGCGCTTGCTCCTGAGATTCCATCGTCTGCCCAGCCAGAGTCTTCACTTGGTGATCAACAATGGTCGGCTGTCTTCCGGGACCCGGTACTGCAGCGACTGGTTAAGGAGGCGCTGCAAAATAATCTCGACCTTCGTATAGCCGCACAGCGTGTCCTCGAAGCGCAAGCTCAGCTTGGCATTACACGTTCACAGCAGCTACCTTCGGTGAACGCCGGAGACAGCTACTCTGCACTTCAGATACCTTCATCACTGGTGGGCAATAAGTCAGATGGCACTCCCGGAGCGTCGTTTTTCAACGGTGGCGGCTTCAGCGCCTCTGCTGCGTGGAACTTGGACTTCTGGGGTATGTATCGTCGCCAAACCGAAGCTGCAAGGGCAGAACTTCTGTCCGGTCAGTGGGCACAGAGAACAACGCGCGTTACTCTTGTTCAGGAGATCGCTCAAGCGTACTTCCAGCTTCGCAGTCTCGACTCCCAATTAGAGATAACAAAGAACACAATTAAGGCTCGGCGGGACTCTCTGCAACTTACTCAATTTCTTGAGAAGTACGGTGCTGGTTCTCTGGCGGACACCCGGCAAGCAGAGGAACTTCTGCACACTGCCCAGGCGAATTTACCCGAGTTGAGAAGACAGATAGCCACGCAGGAGAACGCGATCAGCATCCTTCTTGGTCATGATCCTGAAGACATTGACCGCGGTTTCAACGTCGCCGACCAGCCACATCCCCAAGAAGTACCGACAGGCATACCCTCGCAGCTTCTGGAAAGACGCCCAGACGTTCAACGAGCGGAAGCCATGCTCATTGCGGCAAACGCCCGTATTGGAGTAGCAAAAGCGCAATTCTTCCCACAAATCTCACTGACGAGTCTTGGAGGATCCGCGAGCAATCAGTTGCAAGCCATCTTCTCTGGCCAAAACGCTTATTGGTACGCTGCCGGCTCACTGTCGGAGCCCATCTTCGATGGCGGCCGGATCCGCAGTAACTATCGCCTCTCGCAGGTGCAGCAGCAAGAGATGGTTCTCGAATACAAAAAGTCCATTCTGAATGCCTTGAAGGATGTTTCTAACTCATTGGTCGCTTACAAGGAGACCCGTGAACGACGCGAGGAACAATCGGCACTCGTCGTTTCCGCGGCTGACGCTGCTCGGCTTGCCCGGCTAAGCTATTCCGGTGGAAACACAAGCTATCTTGAAGTACTTACTACAGAAACGAACTTATACGATGCTCAGCTGCAACTCGCGCAAGGACAGGAACAAGAAGCAGACTCACTAGTGCAGCTTTACGTTGTGCTAGGAGGAGGATGGAAGTAGCCGAATTATCTGTCCATGTCCGAAATAGTTTAGAGCTTAGATCGAGGGTGATGCTATCCCTACGATCAGCTAGGCTTCTATGTAGGCTTTGATGTCCGTCGCTATCTGGCTTCTCTGGCATAAGCCCGCATGTGATCAATTCGAATGAAATTTGGTACAGATCGTTTCGGATCGATACATGTGCAGAACTCCTATCTGCACAATTTTGAATGTTTGGTAAGCTCTCATTCCGGTTCGTGTGCCTATTCCCCAAGACCATTAGTCTAGAGAGGTGGCTTTGGAGGTTTGGTGGGATTGGAAACAAAAAGTCCGTGTACCTTCACTGGGCGGCGAAAGATCTTGTTGTTCTCGGCGACATAGAGCCACGTATGGTCGGTTCCGGAAAAAGTAAGCCTCGTGATGACCTCGATCTCGGGAGCATTAAGAATAGTGGCCACGCGGCCATTTGCCTCGCAGATCTGTATGCCGGCTGGTCTAGCAAAATACACCTGCCCGGCGCTATCCTCAGCCGCTGCTCCGACTGTCGGCGAAGAACAGTGTGCCCGAACGGCTAAGAGCGAGATGGTTTACTACTACGAGGGGTTCAAATATTGGATCTTCTCGACTCCCTGGATCATTCACTACCTCGATGCGCAGAAGCATGCAACTGGCGAAGATCTGTTCAATCAGCCGGGATTGTGGAAGACACACCTCTATGCAGTGCATAGCCTGACGCCTGACGCCCAGATGATGCTTGATTTCGGCGATGTCTTCGCAAGGCCGGTGACTCGAGCGAAGATTGGCGATGACTACGAACGCAGCCATCCGGGTGGTCACTTCGAATCGAACTACAACCTGCTCTACGATCTGGCTACCCGATACAACGACAGCGAGATTCAAGGCGTTGCCGACTGGATGAAGAGCTTGGGGCATACAGGTCAGGAGGAGTGGTGGACATTGGCGTGGCGCAATTCGAAGTTGAAAGCCATGCCGATAGAGAAGGTAGAGTCGTGGCATCACTTTCTGAACCACGATGTCGTGTTCTGGCGAAGTCTGGGTATGCGGGTGATACCGGATTCCTGTTCAGGGCGTGGGATTGGACGTGTTGCCTCCACAGGTGAACTCAAGGATTGAACCGAACGTGGTGATGGGACCGGGACGGCCAGGCTCTGTTGATAAGGCTCGCTTGAGCCGCGGGGAGGACGGCTGGTAATTTCGACCCAAAGGCAACGACAAGCACACACCTTGGAGGCGGAGTGGTTAATGGAGGGTTGTCGCGAAGATGAGACGCTCGGCGGTGGCTACTTTGCCGGACAATCCTTGTGACCTGTGTCTGCTATGCTTGCGATCAGCCATCTGCCGTCTTTGCGGACGAGGCTGAATAGGTCTGTTCCGCAGTGCTCCACCTTGCCGTCGACCAGGAAGTCGAATGAAGCCCATACCACTGCGAGGTCGTTGTCGATGCGGACCAGGGGATCGTGAATTCGCTCCTCAATGTGGGTCGTTCCTGGTTTGCCTACACGGTCGGCGAAGGCGTCGAAGGTCATTTGAGAGGGCTTGCCGTCGCGCATCAGCACCATAGTGCCGCCGGGCAACATCGGCTCTTTGATTGCTGCGGCATCGCGTTTGGACATGCCGTCGAACATGGCGTGGATGGGAGCGATGACCGCCTGCTCTTCCGAGGTTGCGGCGTAGAGTGACGAGGCAAGGAGAGCAGCGGCTATTGTTCCGGTGACGAACAACGCAGTGCGCAGTGGAAAAAAGATCTTCATGGGTCCCGATTGTAACGGAGGCGTTTGATTGAGTGTCCCAGCCCAACATCTCCGTCCGTTGAACTGAAACTATTTGTGGACTCAAGCTATACGTGACTGGGCGAGCGCACTGGCAATGGCTTTGCCAGCAGTGGAGGTATTGGCAGTTCCGCCTACGTCGCGGGTGCAGAGGGATTTGTCGATCAGGATGGTTTCGATGGCTTTGAGGATGGCGGCGCCGGCTTCGACCTCGCCAAGATGATCGAGCATCATAGCGGCTGACCAGATCTGGCCGACGGGATTTGCTATTCCCTTGCCGGCGATGTCTGGAGCAGAGCCGTGGACGGGCTCGAAGAGTGAGGGGAAGCGGCGTTCGGGGTTGATATTTCCAGAGGGCGCTATGCCGATAGTTCCGGCGCAGGCTGGGCCCAGGTCGGAGAGGATATCTCCAAAGAGGTTGGAGGCTACGACGACGTCGAAACGGTCGGGATTGAGGACGAAGTGAGCGGTGAGGATGTCGATATGGAATTTGTCCCACGTGACGTTGGGAAACGCTTTTGACATTTCGAGCACGCGCTCGTCCCAGTAGGGCATTGTGATGGAGATTCCGTTGGATTTGGTGGCAGAGGTGAGGTGCTTTTTCTCGCGTCTCTGCGCGAGATTGAAGGCGAATTTCAGGATGCGGTCCACTCCTACGCGGGTCATCACGGTCTCTTGAATGACGACCTCGCGGTCTGTGTCGGGGAAGATTCTGCCTCCGATGGAGGAGTACTCGCCTTCGGTATTTTCGCGGACTACGAAGAAGTCGATGTCGCCCGGCTTACGACCGGCGAGTGGGCAGGGCACGCCGGGCATCAGACGAACCGGACGGAGGTTGACGTACTGATCGAACTCGCGGCGGAAGAGGATCAGCGATCCCCATAGTGATATGTGGTCGGGAATCTTCTCCGGCCAGCCTACGGCTCCGAAGAAGATGGCGTCGTGGTGGCCGATCTGATCCTTCCAATCGTCGGGCATCATCTTGTTGTGTTTCTGGTAGTAGTCGCAGGACGCGAAGTCGAACTCATCGAGCTGAAGTTTGAAGCCGTACTTTTGCGCGGCGGCTTCGAGGACTCGCAACCCTTCGGGGACGACTTCCTTACCAATTCCATCACCCGGAATTACTGCGATTTTGTAGCTACGTTTGGCTTGATTTGGAAGCATAGTTAGAGCGCCCTTCGAGTTTGACGGGGTTGGCTTGCCTGGCGATGCACCACCAGACGCATGAGGACGATGGTGACGGCGGACACGATCAGCGTACCGCCGACGAGGTAGAGTCCGCGAGTAAAGTTTCCGCTGGTTCCGTTAGTTGAGCCGATCATGTACGGTCCGGCGAAGCCTCCCAAAGTGCCGAGCGAGTTGATCAGCCCGATGGACGTGGCGGCAGCAGTACCGGCGAAAAAGGTAGTTGGCAAGCTCCAGAGGGGTGGTTTGGCGGCGCTGACCCCGAATGCGGTGAGCGAGAGTCCTGCAATCGCCAGAAAAGCCGAGGAGCCAGCACGGGCAGCTATGGCCATCCCAACTGCGCCAATGAGACAGGCGAGCGCAGCGTGCCAGTAGCGCTCTCTGGTGCGGTCGGAGTTGCGCGACCAGAGAACCATCCCGATTACGGCGATGAGGTTCGGAATGGCGACCAGGAGACCTACGTGGAAGACCGAGAAGCCCAAACCCTTGACGATCAGGGGAGCCCAGAAACCGATGGTGTAGAGACCTGCTGAGGTGCCGAAGTATGCGAGGGAGAGTGTCAGGACCTTCCAATCCGCCAAGGCTCGCCATGCACTGTGGCTGCGGGGATCCTTGATGCTGGTTTGCTCCTGTTGGATTGTAGAGGAGAGCCACTCGCGTTCTTCCGCGGTGAGCCAGGCGGCATCGGCGGGACGGTTGGTAAGGAAGCGGAAGGTGATGAAGCCAAGCACCAGTGCGGGGATGCCTTCGAGGAGAAAAAGCCACTGCCAACCTCGCAGACCGTGCAGGCCGTGCAGTTGCATTAGCGCGCCTGAGACTGGCGACCCGATGGCGCCGGCTACCGGCGCGGCGGCCATAAACATGGCAGTTACAGCTGAGCGATGATTGGCAGGGAACCAATAGCTGAGATAGAGGATGATTCCAGGGAAGAAGCCGGCTTCCGCCAGACCGAGCAGAAACCTGAGGACATAGAAGCTAATCGGGCCTCGGGTGAAGGCCATTGCGACTGAGACCAGGCCCCACGTGATCATGACTCGGCCGATCCAAAAGCGTGCTCCCACCTTGTGCAGGATGATGGTAGAGGGGACCTCGAAGGCGAAGTAGCCGAGGAAGAAGATACCCGCGCCGAGGCCGAACATCTGGGACGTCAAGCCTACATCCTTGTTCATGGTCAGGGCGGCAAAGCCTACGTTGATGCGATCGAGAAAGGCTACAAAATAGAGGAGCATCAGGAAGGGAATGAGCCGCCATGTGATCTTCCGAATCGCACGTTGTTCGAGGAGGCAAGAAGCAGGCGTTATGGTGTCGCTCATACTCTCCTTTTGGCATTGTGGCAGATCCTGCTTCATTACCGAGCTTCTTGATTGTATTCGCAGATCTTCGGTTCGAGTTAGCGATGAGACGGAATGAGTAGAGAAGCGGACTTACCCGTTGCGGAGATAAGGTACTCCGCCTTTGGCTAGGATTACGATGTCCCGGCTGGTGCCGGTTGACGGCCGATAGGTCGCCGGTAGTTGAATTAAAAGCGTTACAGGAATTCGCCGTTGCCGACTGATTGGCGCCGTGCTGGTTGGTGATAGGCTACTGCTCTCCTAGCCATGGTGGAGGAGTAAGGATAAGAGTCGGTGGCGTACCGAAGCGAAAACCTACATTCATTACCTGGTAATACATCACCATTAGGCGTAGCAAGCCTATCTGTAATGGTTACAATCCTAGTTACATTTTAAAGTTGCGCAGATAGTCAGCATCTACTTTCAGCGATTCCTTCCATGGCATGTCGAAGGCCTCCTGCTCCACAAAGGCGTGCTGGATTTGCTGGGTCTTTGCTGCTTGCGCGAAGATTGGGTGATAATCGATGGTGCCTCGGCCCAGCTCCGTCACCTTAGGGTCATGGTTCTCCGGAGAAGGATTTTGCGGGAGCTTGAAATCCTTCACGTGGAGCATCGAGATGCGGTGAGGGTGATTCTTCATGATCTCAACCGGATTTACGGCCGCCACCATGGCCCATCCGCAGTCAAGCTCGAACGTGACCTTCTTTGGATCGGTGAGACGCAGCAGCTCCATATATGGCGTCTTACCTTCAGTCATGACAAACTCTCGCGTATGGTTGTGATAGCCAAAGCGAATGCCGGATACGGCCGTCTTTTCGCCTAAGATATTGAATTGCTCTGCGTTGTAGTTCCAATCGTCGAGCGAGAACGCCCTTTGCCCACCAGACGTACCGACTGGAGACGGAGTGCGATATCCAGGGCTGGAACAGATGATGAATTGCACACCAAGTTCCTTGTCATACGCGACTATCTCATTGAAGTTTGCGTGCAGCTCTGGAAATGGATGATGCGCGCTGACGCAGTGCAGGCCCACCTTGTCCAGCGCCGCGCGAATCTCCTTTGCACTTTTCTTAGGCAGCGCTGCCGCTTCCACTTCGGTATAACCGGCAGCTTTTACTGCAGCTAGCGCGCCATCGAGATCCTCGGCCATCTGCTGTCTTACTGAATAGAGTTGGATACCGAGCGGCAGACCCAGTGGATTGGCGAGGACGGCACGATTTGCGAAGCCCAAAACGGCGATCGCCGCGGTAGTGCCTATAAACTCTCTGCGAGAAATCTTCGTCATTTTCTTCCCCTAAATGTTGTGTTTACTCATCTCACCTGCAAGATATTCTGAAGCGCGCATCGATAACGCAAGAATCGTCATGGTTGGGTTCTGCCATCCTGCACTGGTAAAGCTTGCTCCATCTACGACGAACAGGTTCTTGTGGTCGTGGCTCTGGCACCACTTGTTTAACACACTGCGCTTCGGATCGTCGCCCATGCGGCAGGTTCCCACTTCGTGGATGCTGTAGCCTGGTGGATTAGGAACAATGTTCTTCGACAGCACCTCAAATCCTGCAGCTTCAGTCATCGCAGAGCCAACCTCCACTGCATCCTTTGCCATGTTGTATTCGTTTTCTGTGTATCTGGTCTCCACATGCAATACGGGAATACCCCAAGCATCTACTTTTTCTTTGTTGATCCGGACATGGTTCTCATATCGGCCCAGAACTTCGCCCATTATTGTCATGTGGAAGGAGCTGCCGTGGTATTCCTGCAGCTTCCGTTGCAACTCGGCGCCATAGGCGGCGAAGTTGCGCGGATTCACGGGACCGATACTGCTGGTAACATTCAACGCGTAGCCGCGCAGGAAGGCGTCGCTTTTTGTCGTGATGTTGCGGAAACGCGGAACGATTGCTCCTCCGCCCATCAGCTCCTTCGTTGCGTTACCATTGCGAGCCTCGGGAACGGAGCATGTCACGCCAGGGCCGTAGATCTGATCCATCAGATAGCGTCCTACCAGACCGCTTGAATTGCCAACTGTCGAGTTCAGCAGCAGTCGCGTGCTCTCCAGTGTTCCCGCGGCCAGAACCACCACGCGGGCTTTGACATGCATCTCTCGCCGCGAGAGGCGATCGACAAAGTGGCAGCCATTCGGCTGACCCGTGTTTTTGTCTACCGTCAACTCGCGCACTACGGCATTAGCGATAGAGGTGAGCTTGCCTGTATTTTCTGCATCTGGCAGGAGAAGATTAACTGAGCTTGCCAGACCGTCACGACCCAGGGCGCGTCGTTGCTTGCAGACAGGAACGTTGAGAGAGCGGCCTGCTGCAATGAAGCGCTGCATCGACTCCGACCATGGGTCTTCGTCGAGAACGAAGTTGCCATCTGGCATCTGTGGCGGACCGTCCATCGCACCAGAGACCTGAAAGATGTCCTCCACACGCGAGTAGTATGGTGACAGGTCTGCGTGGCTAATCGGCCAGTCTTCCCCAAAACCGTCGTGCGACTTACCCTTGAACTCGTAGTCGCTTAAACGGAAGGATTGTCTCGACCAGAAGAGGGACCTCCCGCCAAAGAGGCGTACGCGAACCCAGTTGTAGGGATTGGCTGCGTCAAAGGTGTACGGAACCTCTTGCTCATCGACCCAGACGTTTGCATTGAACTCGCTGGCCTGGAAGACATGCTCCAGGCGCCCGGGTGGCTTGAACCCACGGTATGGCAGCTCGTATGCGGGTTTGTGCTGCGCATTTCGAGCGACATTGGCCACTGGTCCGGCATTCAGCATCAGGCAATGGATGCCACTCTCGGTCAAGACTTTTGCAGCCATTCCACCGGCGTGTCCCGACCCGATAATCAACACATCGAAGGTTTCGTTCATCATCAATCTCTGAAGTCCCCAAAGGTCTATCGCGGATAGGCGGGAATGGAGTGGGCCACCTTGGGGGCAGCAATGACGTGAGCTGGAATGCGCGTACAGTTTGAGTTTCGGGTGTAGATGTCCGGTTCAATTGGAGACCAGTATAGACCCGCCGCAGTTGACGCCTGTGCTTCAGATGATGGGACGTCGCTCCATGCTTTTGAGTTCACGGTGGCCATGCGAATATCATCGTGAGCGATATTGACGAAGTCCGCGTGCGGTTCTGTGGGCGGATGGTCGCTCATCCATGTGCGCAACCACGGCTTCAGTATGGCGTCGGCCTGCATGTCATCAAGCTTGGCAAACGACTTTTTATATCTCTTCTGCGACTCTGAATCCAGCCAGTTCAAACCGCCGGTATACACCTTCTTGCGGGCAGCTGGTGAACTGCCAATGAGAAAGTCAAGGAAGAGGTGGGTCTCGGCCTGCAGTGCTCCCGGCTTATTTCCGATGGGAGGCAGAAGTACATCGCAGAGCCGAGCGAGGACTGCCATCTGCACCGGCGTGAAGAAGCGTTGCTCCGTCTCAGCAATCCCCTCAGACACTTCGGTATGCGGTAGTGGTGTTTTAGGGTTCAACCCTAATGTCCATGGCACAGGCGCGGGAGGCGGCGGGGCAGGATTGGCAGCCTGCTGCGACAGCAACAATCTCGGTGCAAAGCTGACCGACACAACAGCTCGGACGAAGTCACGACGCAACATGTGTATGCTCCTCTGTTCGACTAAACGCTACACCTAATCCGTTCTGTCGTCCATCGCAGTCTCAGGGCAAATTCGTTCCAGTACGTTTGCCTGAAAATCGATTGCACACCCACATTGGTTTCATCTGTTCTCGCAAAAATTAGACCAACATCTATCATCTAAGTCACAATCGTTCGTATCCACAGAGTGAACGTTTTGCAGCAATGAAGGTGGTCCGATGGGAGGAGCGTGTCACTTCACGATACTCGCATCCGGAAAAGAATCGGGTTGATGCATCAGGTCGTCCCTTATCAGTCGGCTTCACATCAGGTACCGCAGCCAGTGAATACTTTGCAGCGTGATAACAGTGGCGGCTGCGTATATGCATAACCGCCACGAAAAAACTAAATGGAAAGATTCAAGACGCGATTGAGGCGTTGAACAAAGGCAGCAGGATCTTGAATCGTTACGCCTTCCATAAGAAGAGCCTGATCAAAAAGCAACCAGGCAGCATCCTGCGCGACGCCGTCATCTGAACGTGCAAGTAGTTTTTGGACGATCTCATGATTAGGATTAATCTCGAGCGTTGGCTTAATCACAGGAAGATCTTTTTGACCCATGGCACGCATCATCTGCTGCATTTGAATAGATGGCTCCTCTTCATCAGAGACGATGCATGAAGGACTATCGGCGAGGCGCACCGAAGCTCGTACATCTTTCACGCGGTCTCCAAGCGTGTTCTTCAATTTGTCAAGGAGTGGCTTGAGGCTTTCGGCTTTGTCGGGCTCGTCCTCGCTATTCAGGTCCTCACTGGTGGAAGCTTTGTTTATGGCCTTTAGATCAATATCACCGTATTTGTCGATGCCAGAGAATATGACCTCGTCGAAGTCATCATCGAGGATGAGAACTTCAAGATCCTTTTTCTTGTAGATCTCAAGGAGAGGTGAGGTACGCAGTAGGGATTCTGCACCGCCAGTGATGTAATAGATACTTTTCTGCTCTCCCTTCATGCGTGACTTTACATCAGCAAGGCTGGTAAGGCCTTCGACTTTGGTGGATTTGAAACGGACCAAGTCCAGCAGCGTTTCGCGATTCGCGTGGTCGCTGTAGAGACCTTCTTTTAGCGGACGGTTATACTCTGCGATGAACTTCAGGTACTCGTCAGACTGATTAGTCGCAATATTCTTCAGCTCGGAGAGGATTTTCTTTACGCTGGCCATGCGGATACTGGTGAGTACGCGATTCTGCTGCAGAATTTCACGACTGACGTTGAGAGGAAGATCTTCGCTGTCGATGATGCCGCGGATAAAGCGCAGGTATTGCGGCAGAAGCTCCCTGGCATCATCCATGATGAAGACGCGTTTCACATAGAGCTTTACACCCACCTTATATTCGGCCTGGTAGAGATCGAGCGGAGCTTTGGAAGGCACGTAAAAGAGCGTCGTGTACTCAAGGCTTCCTTCGGCCTTGGTATGGAACCAGAAGAGAGGATCTTCCCAGCTCCCCGCGACCGACTTGTAGAGCTCTTTGTAGTCCTCATCCTTCAGTTCACCCTTCGGACGCCGCCAAAGCGCGCTCGCGACATTGACCTGTTCGGTAGTACGGATCTTATCCGACTTCTTTTCGGCTTCGTTCCATTGACTTTTGTCGTAGGTCAGAAAGATCGGAAACGCAATGTGGTTCGAGTACTTCTTGACGATCTCCTGCAGGCGCCAGCTATTGGCGTACTGCTCACCCTCTTCATTGAAGTGAATGAGCAGGGTAGTGCCCGCGACGGATCGCTCCGCAGGTTCGATGTCAAAGCCAGTCTTGCCATCGCTCACCCAACGCCAGGTTTGCTCTTGCCCAGCCTTGCGGGAGACAACTTCGACTTGGTCGGCAACCATGAAAACGCTATAAAATCCGACACCAAACTGGCCGATGAGGTTTGAGTCCTTCTTGGCGTCCCCGGAAAGCTGAGAGAGAAAGCTTTTGGTGCCGGAACGAGCGATGGTGCCAAGGTGAGAAGTCAAATCCTCCTCATTCATGCCGATGCCCGTGTCGCTGATAGTGAGGGTCTTGTTCTCCTCATCGAGTTCCAGATCAATGCGAGGATTAAAAGGAAGCGCTTTGTAGGCTTCATCCGTAAGCGTCAAGTGACGAAGCTTATCAAGCGCGTCAGAGGAGTTCGAAACGAGCTCGCGCAGGAAGATCTCAGGATGAGAATAGAGAGAGTGGATGATTAGTTGCAACAGCTGACTGACTTCAGTCTGAAATTCACGTTTAGACATAGAACTCTATTATCAACAAAAGCACATGTAAAAACGAGAGTTTCGACTTTTGTGTATTGCTCCCCCGATGAATCGCTGGAGGCAGTGACGCTGTAGGCAGTGACAGAGAGGCCTCATCAGACACGCTAAGATAATCCGCGCAACGGATGAACGACGAGGAAGCTGCGATCGTAGATGCTGCTCTGATAGGAAGGGTTCACAGAGATGGAAACCATTATATTTCAGCGCCTTTGCGGACCTACACCAACTCTGATCTCGACAAAGGTCGCCACGTTTCCAACGGCGGTCACGAACAGGAGAAGGAGCAGAGTGGATGGAGCGGAAAGGAAGTAAATTTCACTCTATTACACCTGTTAGGACAAGACGTCTGAAATAATCGGACAAACAGCTATCTTTAGAATCCGTGCAGATTTGGTTTCATACAACACAGGTGTTGCAGCAACAATATACAGCAAGCTTCGTTTCGTACCATTTCGCTTGTCGAGAGGGCGCTCCATTGCTCAACTACAATGAGTATCCAGTCTCCGCGGATCGAAATAAATGGGTTTAGGTTGGAGAATTTTTATGCTCAAAATATTCACGCTGGCGGTCTTTGTAGTTCCGGTGTTATGCAGCGCGCAGAATAGCACGCCAATGCCGGACGGCCCGGGCAAGGCGATCGTTCAGAAATCATGTGTTGGATGCCATAGTTTGAAGGTGGTCACTTCGAAGCAGGCTACGCATGATGAATGGGCATCTCTAGTAGACCAGATGGTATCCAAGGGTGCTGATGTTTCAGATGATAATTTGGAGGCGGTCGTACAGTATCTGGCTGCTCACTACGGTCCGACAAAGGACCAGAAGACAGAACAGGTTAAGCCGAGCAAGCCCGCTCCAGTGAATGTGAACACCGCAAGTGCACAGGATTTGGAGCGCGAGCTTGCACTGTCGGATAAAGAGGCCGAATCGGTGGTACGATACCGTGAGCAAAATGGCAAGTTCAAGAGTTGGCAAGAGGTGGCTGCGGTACCGGGTGTACCTTCGGCTAAGATTGAGGAGCAGCGGGATCGGCTTGCATTTTGATTGAGGCGCAGTTGTACCATTTGGATGTCACGCTGAAATCCTGTAGCCAGGTGTGTCGATCACCCTTGGAACAGGTTTGATCCACTCTTGTTAACACCGCGCTCAGAGTCAGGTCTCCCCCACTCTGAGGAGCTAATACTCTCCGGTCACTATATTCAAGAGAGCTTCCCCGCGAGCATAGCGCTCTACCTGTTGGCTGGCAAATCTAAAAGCACGCTTCATGAACATCGGGCTATCCGTGGCGACATGCGGGGTAATGAGAAGGTTGGAAGCCTTCCATAGCGGATGGTTTATTGGGAGTGGTTCGGGATCGGTAACGTCGATTGCGGCGCGAATTCTTTTTTCGACCAAGGCCTGAAGCAGCGCATCGGTATCGACAACGGGGCCGCGACCGGCATTGACCAGGAGGGCTCCGGGTTTCATCTTCGCGAGACGACGCGTATCGATAAGATGCCGAGTCTCGGAGGTGAGGGGGGTGATGAGGACGATGATGTCGGCTTGCGGAAGCAGGTCATCGAGCCTTTCGACTGACTCAACCCCTTCGCGTGCCGAGCGGGCGATGCGAAGGAACTTTGGACAAAAAGGTGTGAGGCGAGCTTCGATCGCCTTACCGATGGAGCCGTAGCCAACGATGAGAATAGTCTTGTCTGCGATCTCGTCGAGGAGCACTGGAGCATTAAGATCAGGAGTTGCACCTGGCGAAAGGAGGTAGATTTGCTCAGCTTTGTCTTTTGCAGACCAATCCCCCCGCTGTTGAAGCTCAACGTAGAACGGCAGGTTTTTCTGCATGGCGAGAATTGCGGTAACAGCCCATTCGGCGGTAGGTATATCGTGTACTCCGCGGGCATCGCAGAGGGTGACGCCGGGGGGCAGGAGGGTGAGCAACGAGTCCACCCCGGCCCAGAGGGCTTGAACGGCCCGTACGCCTTTCAGGCGCGGCCACTGGAGACGGCCAGTCTCGGAGGAAAGAGCTGAAATCCAAAAATCAATTTCAATATCATCCTGCGGATTGGCAGGGATGCGTACCAGCTCTACTTCCTTAGTGAAGCCACGCAGCAGCGACTCATCGATGGATTCTTCTATGCCTACTCGAACCATTTCCATCTTCTCCAACATACTTGTGATGCAGCTAATGGATATAAAAAGTGATCAGACTAGTGTCGCTGCGCGTTTCCTCTCGCGCTGTGTTCGATATTTGAAGAGGAAATAGACGGGAACCCCGATGAGGACAATGAGAACTCCGGGGATGGTCGTCGTGGGACGATAGATAAAGAGGATGACAAGGATGACGGTGGCGGCAATGATGTAGAGGGCGGGGACGAAGGGATAGCCAAAGGCGCGATAGGGACGCTCTGCTTTGGGCTGAAGTCTTCGCAGACGGAAGATGCCGGCGATAGTAAGGATGTAGAAGATGAGCGCCGCTGAAACAACGTAGTCCAGAAGATTGCTATAAAGATTGCCGTAGGTATTCGTTGCAGGTTGATACGTGCGGACGAGTACAAGGACTGCGGTCCACATGCCCTGCATGATAAGGGCGGCGCTTGGCACATTGGAGCGGTTGAGGATAGAGGCTTTTTTGAAGAAGAGGCCGTCAAGGGACATGGCGTAATAGGCACGAGCCCCGGAGAGGATCATGCCGTTCATGCATCCGAAGGCTGAGACCATGATGGCTATAGCGATAAGAGTGGGGCCAAGGCCGGGAAAGATCGCCTGGAGTACCATGGCCGCGACTCGGTCGGACGGAGCGTGTTGAATCTCGCTGAAGGGTAGGACAACTGTGTAGGCGAAGTTCGCGCCCATGTAGAGAACCATGACAATGATGGTGCCAAGGGCGAGCGAGAGCGGTACGTTGCGACTGGGATTGCGTACTTCGCCAGCACTGAAGGTGATGTTGTTCCATGCATCGGCAGCGAAGAGCGAGCCAATCTGCGCGGTGCAGAGCGCGATCAGCATGCCAAAGCCGGTGACTGGGGAGATGCCGGGGGCAGGAAGGGTAAAGCCTCGAGGTGTCCAGGCGTGGCCGAAGTTAGAGGATACAACAGAGGCCTTCCAGCCAATCAGCAGGCCAATTAGAATGACGCCGATCAAGGAACCGATCTTCATAGTTGTGAAGACGTTCTGAACACCTTTGCCATATTTGAGGCCGCTGGTGTTTGTCCAGGTAAGGAATGCGATGAGCAGCAATGAGACAAGCTGGGCCGTAGAGAGGGAGATGGCGTAGGTGGGAAGAATGTGAATGGGTGGAACGATGTACCTGACCTCCGTGATCTGGGGGCACAGAACACCGAGGTACCGAGCGAAGCCCACGGAAGAGGCGGCGATGGTCCCCGTCTGGATGACGAGAAAGAGTGTCCAACCATAGAGAAACCCCCAGAGCGGAGAGAAAGCTTCGCGAAGATAGACATACTGACCGCCAGCGTGAGGCATCATTGCGGCAAGTTCGCCGTAGGAGAGCGCTGCGGTCATCGTCAGAATACCGGCAATGAGCCAGGCGACCATTAGCCAACCGGCACTCCCCACCTCGCGCGCCATCTCGGCAGCAACAATGAATATTCCGGAACCAATCATCGAGCCAGCAACAATCATTGTCGAGTCGAAAAGGCCCAGGCTGCGGTTCAGCTTGCGATGCGTTTCTTCAGACTGGGATTGGATCACTGGTTGTTTCACGCTCTCTTTATAGTTTTTAACTTTCCCCCAAAAACCTCTACCCGGCGCAACTTATAGCTTGGTCGTTTTCGAAGTCCCGTGTGCTTGTTTGTATATATGCGAACCGGCCTTCAAGTGAACTAAGTCTGTGAGTTTCTGTTCAGCCTGGAAAAATGGAGTGAAGAACGGTCAATAAATTGTTTGTACTAGTCAGCCGATCAACCGGCTAATGTTGGCTTACTGCAGATATAGGGAAGTATTGGCACCGGAAGAAACGTTATCGCCGTGAGCTAAGAAAGAAAAGGCGATCTGGTTAAACTCTTCAGAGTATTTGATATGGATGTTGTGCTTTCCTTCCGGAAAGGTGTGGAGCTGGGATTTAGCGATACCCCGATGAATAGCCGCAGGGTGCAGCGACGGAACCAATGGATCTTTTTCTCCATGAAGTATGAGGGTCGGGCATTGCACGAGATGAAGGCGCGACTGATAGATATCGCCACCAGAGCTGTAAAGCTCTTCTAGTCCGGTGATATATCTCTCCCAAAGGCCGTCGAGCGCGTCGCCGTATGTGTGTCGCATACCTTCGACAGCTCGCGGGGACCAGGACGAGATAGATCGAATAGCCTGAAATGCAGTGAGTTCCTCATGGGTAAGAAAGGAATTTCCACCCCAAAGGATGAGACGCTTGACGCATGATGGTTGCTGGGCGGCCATAAGGACGGCAATGTTCGCACCATCGCTCCAGCCCATGATAGCGAAGCTCTCATGACCTAGAGCAGACATAAGGGCAAGCATATCTTCGGCGTCCCTTTGGTAAAAGCCAAGAGGATAGTTGCGCTCAGGAGGACGCGATCGTCCATAGCCTCGAGGATCGGGGGCGATGACTTGGCAGCACTGTCCGAACCACGGAATTTGATAATGAAAGTCGCTTTCACCTGTACCAAGGGCGCCGGGCAGAAGAAGAAGTGGCTCTCCCGCACCACAACTCTCGTAATACATGGTGATCTCCGGGAGTTTGATCTTTGGCATAAGACATCCTGGCTCTGCTATTAGTAGCTATTCGGCTGACTTCGCAAACCAAGAATCTCGCGCGCCTGCGCCGGCGTCGCTACTGGGCGGTTGAGCTCGTTCGCAATACGAACGGTACGTTGTACGAGTTCGGCATTACTCTTAGCCTTGCGTCCACGAGAATAGTAGACGTTGTCTTCAAGACCAACGCGAACATGACCGCCCATCAAGGTAGCCAGAGTGGTCAGTGGGAGCTGGTAGGGACCGATTGCGGAACAGAGCCACAAGGCACCTTCTGGAAACTCCTTGAGAAGCTGGAGTACATTTTCCACCGTCGGAAAGCTGCCGGTCTGATAGCCCATAACAGTTTGAATCCAGTAAGGCTTTTGGAGGAGATCATTTTCGATAAGATACCTGACCACCCAGGCACATCCCGGATGGTAGGTTTCAAGTTCGGGCTTCACTCCACGCCGCTTCATCTCCGCGGCGAATTGGTGAATCTGACCGTAGGTAAAGGGGATGCATTCGTCGATCTCGAGGGCTGCCCGGGGATTCGGCAGAGGAGCCCGTCGCTCCTTGAGATCGAACTTGCTCATGTCTGGCGCGAGATTCAGCGAAGCAACCTCTGGATTCGCCTCCAGGGAGGAGAGCCGCTCCTGCATGGTCATCCCAGGCCCTCCCCCAGTCGTCGCGTTGACAATGATCTCCGGGCAGCGCTGACGAATCTTCTGGAGGACCTCGCGCCAAGGTGCGGCTTCGCGAGCGCACTTAGTCAGGTCTTCGGGATCGCGTGCATGAACGTGAACCATGCTAGCGCCGGCCTCGTAGGCACCATGAACAGACTCGGCGATTTCATCTGCCGTCTCGGGTATGAACTCGTTAGCTTCCTTGCCCTGGATCCCACCATTGCATGCAACGCAAATAATAAGTGGAGGCATTCCCACTCGTATTTTGTCCATGAAATCAAAGCTGTTTGTATATCTGAAAACTTCTTGAGATGGGTACCTAAACTCTTTTTCCGAC
Organism: Edaphobacter sp.; assembly: GCA_025462645.1. Taxonomy (GTDB): domain Bacteria; phylum Acidobacteriota; class Terriglobia; order Terriglobales; family Acidobacteriaceae; genus Edaphobacter. The sequence continues at coordinate 62,012 of JAOAPB010000069.1, forward strand.
ATTTGCTCACTCATATAGTAGTTCGAGGCAAGATAACTTTTACAGTTCAACAAGTTTTGGGGTAGCCAGCAAGCGAAATAGTACGAAACAAGATTTCGCCTCATCGTCATTAAAATGACGATTGACCTTCGGATTCAGGGAAAGAGTCTTGCGTGTCGGCGATCTAAAGTGTAATCTCGCTTCAATCAATAAAGAGTTAAATTTATGTTGCTCCTGTTCTGCTTATTTCTTTAAATACTAAAGATTGTCGCATTGCATTCCTCGCGTGTGTGATCGGATTTCGGGAACACGCCACAAGAGATGTTGCCAGCTTCCTATCTCCCATTCGGTATCGGCCATCATGAACGATGTATCTTCGCTATCTGCGGGCACTCAGCACCCTAATGGACTTGGAGCGGCCCCTGACCGTCTGGATTCCTGGAAAGAGATCGCCAGTTATTTGAAGCGTGAGGTCCGAACAGTCCAACTATGGGAGAAAAAAGAGGGGCTCCCAGTCCACCGTCACTTCCATAATCATCTCGGAACGGTCTATGCGTTTCGGTCCGAGATCGAACGATGGGGGCGATTGGTCTCCCGAAGAGACAACCCGAACCAGCAAGAGACAGAGACTCCAAAACCTTTACCGGTCGAAGCGAAGGAGAACAACCGCGGCCACATCAGGATTCACGTGTCCGAACTCGATAGCCGCTCCATCAGCCGAAAGCATCGGGCGCTGTGCAAAGCCATCCAAGATAAGACAGTTTCGGCGCTGGAGCAACTGAATCCCGGACAACTGAGCATCGTCGCCCTTAACGCAACGATGTCTGAGATAAAGGTGAGAACCGCCGATTATGTACTGCGGTGGAACCTTCAAGAAGATGAAGCCGGACTAGGAATAAGTGCTGCTCTTTTCCTCTCCGAGACCCAAACGCGGGCTTGGTCCAGTAAGTTCCGGTGCAGTGTAAAGGATTCTGAAGAGACGCCCACCTATATTGCGGGACAGATCGTTCAATGTCTTTGGCTGAAGATTATTTCATCCCCATCGTATTCGCCAGTAGCGGGACGCCGGAGGAAGTCAGGCTCTCGTGAGGCTTACCTGAAGGGTAGATACTTCTGGAGCCAGCGAAACGAAGAGGGCCTGCGTAAGGCAATTCAGTGGTTCAAGTCGGCGATCGAGGAAGACCCGCAGTTTCCTCTGCCCTACTCGGGATTGGCCGATTCATTGAACCTCCTCTCGTTTTATGAGATCGTTTCGCCGTCGGAGGCTATGCCAGTCGCGCGACAAGCCGCGATGAAGGCGATCGAACTTGATCCAACGCTTGCGGAAGCACATGCATCGCTAGCGGATATTCTGCTGCACTTCGATCGTAATTGGGATGGCGCCGACAAAGAGTATCGGCGTGCTATCCAATGCAATCCAGGCTACGCCCTTAGTTATCACTGGTATGCGAATTTGCTTGCGGCAAAGGGACAACACGAGGCGGCACAAATCGCTATTATGCATGCGCTGGAGATCGATCCTGTGTCTCTGATAACGCAGGTATGGGCCGGGGTGACCTCGCATCTGGCGCATCGGTTCGACCAGGCAATCAAACACTACAAGACCGCTCTCGAATTGAAGCCCGACTTCATATGGGCTCATATGTACATGGCCCAGGCATTGGAGCAAAAAGGCCTCTATAAAGAGGCGTTGCGAGAGTTTGAGACAACGCTCCTTCTTACAGGAGGGAGCAATTGCGTACAGGCAATGAAGGCTCATGCGCTCGCTGTGGCGGGAGACACGAACTCGGCTCGTACGATCCTAGGCGAACTGAAGGGAACGCCTACACACAAGTGCATGCCTTCTTACGATATCGCAGCGACCTACGCGGCGCTTGGTGAGTGTGGCGAGGTGGTACGCTGGCTCAAGCGGGCGTGCAATGAACACAATATGAAACTTTTCACTTTGACCCAAGATCCGCGCTTCGACCTGCTGCGGGATCGAACGGAATTTAGAGCGGTTGTCGAGCAGATCGGGTTAACCCAGTACAGTTCCCCGCTCCACACCGCATTATTTTGATGCTACGGCTCGTAACTTCCTGGATAGGAAGAGTAGGTCACCAAACAATCGACTAGTCTGCTTTGGTTTTGGCATAGTCGATGGATGGTTTATTTAATTGGCTTTTCGTCAATATTTCTAAACCAATCTGCGACAAGCCTTCCCAACGCGCGAGAGCCTCTTGGTCGTTATATGTGTGTGTCATTGATTACCCCATTGGCGCAAAAGTGCGCGAGGGTGGTGCTTACATCTCCCAGAACACCTCGCGATTGAAGAAAGATCGGTGACGGGAAAGACCACCGATCTAGCAAACTACCAGATGAACTTGGCGCTGACCTGGCCGATTCGACCGGGTGAAGCATTAGTTACCTGACCAAACTGGCTGCTGGCAAAATTACCGATCGGGTTGAGGAAGTTGGCATGGTTGAAGAGGTTGAAGAATTCGCCTCGAACAATGAATGAGGTGCTCTCGGTAATCCGGGTGCTCTTGCCGAGCCCGGCGTCGGTATTGATGAGCCCGGGACCATGGAAGGGCCGTGGGCCAGAGTTACCGATTTCGCCAGGATTCTCCGTTTTGTAGGCGCTCGCGTTGAAGTAAACGTGGTTGGGAGTGCTGCGCGGATTCGATTTGACGACAGGCCCTGCTACATTCGGAAAATCGAATCCATATCCGGTCAAGGCTATGTCTCCGGATTGGGTGAGAGTGACGGGAAAGCCGGTAGCGAAGCGGCTGATTCCGCTGACGCTCCAACCCCTTGTGAGACGATCCGGGAGAGTGCTGAAGACTCGATTGAAAGGAATCGCCCAGGTATAGCTGGCTACAAAGTTATGAGTGAGGTCGTAGGGCGAGAGTGCACGATTGTAGCGGAAGTTGGAAGTATTGAACGTCGTGGTCGCATTATCGATCGATTTCGAGTAGGTATATGCACCTAGAACAGTGACGTTCGCAGCCTTCCTCTCGATCGTGACCTGAACGGCATTGTAGTTCGAGCTCGAGATGTTGGTATTGAGGTGGACCTTACCGAACGCAACCACACCAAGTTTCTGGTTACCCATACCCTGGAGAGTTCCGTAAGTCTTGGATCCATCGGGGCTGGTGAATACCTGCTTCTCGGCGTTGGGACCACACTTCGGAGTAGCACCGATGGCGGCAAGTTGGAGGCAGAGAGCTCCATTGCCTGGGTTTAGGTTCAGGTCGCCGGGGAGATGATGGCTTTGGGTTCCGACGTAAGCGAGCGTGAGTACGGTTGATTCAGAGAGTTGCCTCTGGATGGAGAAGTTATAGTGCTCGGCGTAAGTGAGCTTGTTATTGTTGGCAAAACCTGGGCCCACGATAGGCATGTATTGTGCGAAGCTGAGCGTTGCATTCGCAGGATCGCCAGCCTTCGGGGCGACGAACGGAAAGCGCTGAGTCTGCGAGGTGCCGTTAGAGCGGGTCCTGAAAGGCTCAGAGAAGCTGGTCGGTGCCAGGCTGGTCCAATACTGGCCCCAAGGGGCAGAGCCGATGACACCGAAGTTGCCGGAGTCTGCTGCGCCCAGGTAGTAGATGCCATAGGCCGCGCGAATGCTGCTCATGCCCGGGCCGCCGAAGATCTTACCCAAGATTCCAGAGGTGGAGTCGGGAGAGTAAGCAACGCCGAGGCGTGGCGCGAACTTACCCCAGTAAGTAGGAGAGATAGACCGCGGAACACCAGGATCTCCAGGCACCAGATAGCCGAGCGGCGCGAGAGGAAAGAGCGTCGATTGCACGCCCGGAACGAATGTGTTGAGCTGGCTGTATACGTCGTACCAGGGCACAGCGACATCCCATCGGACGCCAAGATTGAGAGTCAGGTTCGACTTCACCTTCCAGGAATCCTGGGCAAAGAGACCACCGTAGCGGGCACGATTATCCAGGAGCTGTTCGCTGCACTGGGTATAGACCGAGGGTGCACCGATCAGGAAGTCGGCAAAATCGACACCCGTCTCCGCGTTGTTATTGAAGTTGAACTGCCCATTAGGAGCGCAAACGTTGCGGACATTGAGCTGATAGTAACGATACTCGCCGCCGACACTGAGCGAGTGGTTTCCCATAACCTTTTTGAAGGTGTCCGTGAGCATGTAATTGTTGTCGACCGACTTCATATTTGTAAGAGGATTGCCAACACTGTAGTTACTGAAGATGTTTGTTGGCATAGCCTCGGGATAACCGCTTGGCCCCGATTTGATGATGCCGAGTGTTCCAACGCCGGTGGCGAAACCAAGTCCGGAGAGAGTCGCCTTGTTGCCGGGACTGCTGGAGTCAGGCTGAGCGGTGTTGATGGATGTACGGAAGAAAGTGGCACGAATCTCATTGACCATCGTTGCGCCTATGCTCTTTGTATTGCTCATCATGAACATCTGAGCGCGCGAAGGCGATGTTATAGCGAAGCCCGGGACCCCCCCTCCCTGAAATTGATTAAAGGCAGTGGAATCATCGAAGTGATAGTAGAAGGACCAATTGCCTGTCTTTGCATTAGTGAAATCGACACGCTGGCCAATCTTGTTATCTTTGACCGTGTTGTTCGCACCGGAGCTTGCATAGGAAGCCGTACCGATGTTGGCCCGGGGAATGAAGGAAAGCTCGTTGACTGCGATGGGATCAAAAGCAGCCGCAGGAATGACACCGCCAGGAAATACGGCGCTGTATAGATCTCCGTTGTGAATGGTGCGTCCGAGACGCTGAGATAGAACAGCGGCCCAAGCAGCCCCATTGACGGCCTTCGTTCCGAACGCCGTTGCGCTGAAGTTGCCGGCGCGCTGTGCATCGGATGCCACACCAATAACACCTGTGCTGGCTCCAGCGGTCTGGTTAGTTCCCTGAAAATCAGTGAACCAGAAGAGTTTGTTCTTCCAGAAAGGGCCACCGATGGCATAGCCGTACTGGTTGCGCTTTAGAGTAGCCTTGACGGGATCGAAGTAGCTCTTCGCATCAAGGGCGTCGTTACGAAGGAATTCGAAGGCATCTCCGTGAAAGCCGTTTGATCCGGACTTGGTGATGGTATTCATGACCGCGCCAGTGAACTTACCGTACTCGGCGTCGAAGGAGTTAGTGATGAGGCGAAACTCCTGAACGGAGTCGATATTGGGGATAAGGCCCGCACCATTGTTCTTCGTTTCGCTGACGTCGCCACCGTTGACGAGAAAGGCGTTTGCGCTCTCGGGCTGACCGTTGACGGAGACGTTGCCAGGAGAAGTAAACAGTCCGCCGACAGGGCGGTCTGTCGATGCTGTCGTGCTACGGGGCGCGACGCCAGCCTGCAGACCAAGGAGATCGAGATAGCTGCGGCCGTTGAGTGGCAGCGCCAGCATCTCCTTGGATTCAATCGTGCCACCAAGCTGCGTGCTTGAAGTCTGCACCTGAACTGCATTGGCCTCGACCGAGATACTCTGCTGCACATCTCCGACATTGAGGGCGATGTCAAAGCGGAGCTGATCGTTGACCTTGAGGTCAATATTGTTGATGGTCGAGATCTTGAAACCAGCGACGGTTGCAGTGATCTTGTACTTGCCCGGGGACAGAGCAAGGAAGGTGTACTGGCCATCTGTGTTCGTGACCACACCATGACTAGCATTGGTAGCTAGGTCGGTAATGACCACGGACGCCTGGGGAATTGCTGCTCCGGAGCCATCGCGAACATATCCAAGAATTGACCCGGTTACGTCTGCCTTAAGCTGCGCAGTGCCAAGCAAAACGAGCAAGCAGAGACAAAGGTAGCGGTAGCGACATAGACCCATTGAACTATCTCCAAATCACTTACAGAATATTTATTAATGAATATTTAATTGCTCGTGAAGTTAAGCAGCTTCTTTTAGGGCCAGCAAGCGAAATAGTGCGAAATGCGAAGCAGTAACACATTAAAAATTTTCTAAGAGCGCTCCCACTCAATAACGACGGCCTGATTCATTACTGCTTCTCATACACGACCAACTCGTGAGTTGGTTGACCATCCTTATCGACTCCGTCGATCTGGAAGGTCTGTGTCTTGCCGTCCTTAGAGACCGTAGCTTTGCTCTTAGCTGCTCTTCCGTTCATATTCCAGCTCTGTTCTGTGGTGTGATCGTTCAACTTCCGGACAGTCACTGTAACATTGTCTCTACCGGTTACCTTTACTGGCTGGCCCTCGGACGGCAGGTAAGTCCAGCTAATATTTTTACCTTCGGCGGTTGTCTCGTTCACCGTCACCCGGCCATTGGGTTGAATAGTGACCATATCGACCTTGGGCGGTGGCCCCGGGAATTTGCTCTTAGCCAGGTTGGCTTTCCAGGTGCCGGCGAAGACACCAGCAGGTAGATCTGCGGCTTTCATCGTTAGAGGCATCGCTAGTAACGTAAGGGCTAATGTCACGCGTAACTTGATCATCTTGATCACTCCTTGAAGTATGTAGTTATGCTGCGAGTGGATCTCGAGCTAGTTATATTGGAGCGCTCATGAAATTGAGCTATATGTGTGCAATCTCTTGGGTAATATTTTTGTGGTTACTCTGCTCTTACCCTGTTTTGTAGCTCGGGAATTCCTTCGATTCGCACCACAGTGTGGTCTCCCGGACGGAGCCACCGCTGCGGAGTCTTGGCCATCCCTACGCCAGCCGGAGTGCCGGTCGAGATAATATCCCCTGGCTCAAGAGTCATCACGCTGGAGAGGTGTTCAATCAGATAAGGAATCTGGAATACCATCTCCGACGTGTTTGAGCTCTGCAGAACCTCCCCATTGATGATCAACTCGATCTTCAGAGCGTTAGGGTCAGGTATCTCGTCCGACGTCACGATTGCAGGCCCGATGGGTGCAAAGGTGTCGAAGGTCTTTCCCATCAGCCATTGGCTCGTAGCCATTTGAACGTCGCGGGCGCTGACATCGTGGACGTTGGTATATCCGAACACATACTCCCGCCATTGACTTTTAGGAACATGACGCCCCTTTTTTCCAATCACAACCCCCAACTCTGCTTCATAGTCGGGCTGTGCCGAGACCTTCGGCAGGACGATCTCATCGCCAGGCCCCACGATCGAGGTGTTGTACTTAGAAAAGACAGCTGGCACCTTCGGAAGCTCAGCGCCGCACTCGATGGCATGATCGCGGTAATTCAATCCAACGAAGATGAGCTTCGGGGGGCGCGATAGTGGAGTAAGCAGCCGAACCGTCGAGAGAGGAACAACAGCACCGTTAGATGGGCCCTTCACCAAGGTCGCTATACGCTCTAGAGCCGATGAGCCTTGCTCTATGACATCCAGAAGAGTGGAAAACCCAGCGCTCTTAAGCCCGAGAACGTTATCGCCCAGGATGACGCCTGGCTCGGCTGATTCGTTATTTTGGAATGTTATGAAACGCATATAAATCGCCCCCAAATTTTTTTGTAATATAATATACGTACACCGCACGATACATAACTTCCAATTCGAATTCAAGGCTGTAGTGAAATAGCAGGCCTGCAGCTCTTCCGGAAGATCGGCTACCTGAGGCTTGCAGCCCGTTCCGCCGCCTTCGGATACCTGACGTAGCCCGTTCTGGCAAACACAATGAGGCTTTCACGCGGTGTAGAGTTGAATGAATCAAGGAGGACTCACGCTCTGATTCGACGGCAAACGATAACAATGCAGGTGATTGACCACCTTCTCGGCCTTATTAGGAGCGGGCAGGTGAAGCCTGGCGAACAATTGCCAACCGAGAAGCAATTGACGGAGGAACTGCATGTAAGCAGGACCTGCGTACGAGAGGCAATCAAATCTCTCGAAGTGCTGCAGCTCATTAAAGTGCGGCCTAGAGTCGGTGCCGTAGTTCTAGAGCCCTCCCCCACCGCCTTGATTAATGCCGAGCATCTTTCCGCATCTGCCTATCAGCAGCGCACGGACGCTTTAATCGAGTTTCGCAAGATTCTTGAGCTGGGGCTCGCGGCGTTGGCAGCGGAAAACGCCACAGAAGAGGACCTCTTGAAACTGCAAACGGTACTGGCCGATCACGAGGTGACAGTAAAAATCGACCACAGCACTGCTGAGGGAGAAGCACTCTTCTACAAAGAATTAGGCGAGGTAAATATTCGCTTTCATACGGCGATCGCAGAGGCGACAAAAAATCCAATTGCGATTCTGGTACTGCAAGCAATCTCTAAGCCGCTGATAAATCGAAGCCGACAAACCAATATCATGCCTGGAGTTGCAGAGGCGGGACTTCGCGAACATTGGACGATATATCGAGCGATCAAGAACCGCAATCCCGAGAAAGCAAGGATTGCCATGCGGTCACATATTGAAAGCGCCGAACGGAACGCTCTCATTTTGCAAGCCGACTTGACCGACGTAGAGTTGAATTCCGTATCGTCCACAGAATCATGAGCTTGAGGCTACCATGGGGGACCGCTAAGGAATCTGGGCGTGAAAAGTTGGAGAGGTGAATCTCCAATTCCATTTGTGCTACAATATTACTAATTTATAAGACCGGCTCTCAATCTACAGATTGGTCATTACAGATGAAAATAAACCCCGATAAGTGTGTTGCCTGCGGTAACTGTACTTACGTCTGCCCAATGGGAGCTATCTATATTGATCCCGTTATTAAACGTGCCACCATTGATCGGGATGAATGCGTAGAGTGCTACGCCTGCTACAACGGGCTTAGCACGGAGCACCTGAATCCACCCCTTGTGCGCATGGTCCGGAAGATCTTCCAAATGGGCCGGCTAAGGTTCGATCCCGAACCGGATGTATGTCCAACCGCCGCCTTCGAGCCGGATGCTCTTCAATGGCCTCGGGTGGTGCGGCGTGCGTTCTCCGACCCGCGGGCCACGCACGAATCAACAGGCGTGCAGGGCCGCGGCACCGAAGAGGTCAAAACCAACGACGTCACACTGCGAGTAAAGCGGGGTGAGGTGGGCTTCACAATCGAATTCGGAAGACCTGGCATCGGTGTTTGGTTACGTGACATTCAGAAGATGACTTGGGCGTTGGCGAAGGCTGGGGTCGCCTTCGAGAAAAAAAATCCTTTCACCTTGCTCATGACGGATGTCACGACAGGCACGATTCGGGAAGATGTCCTGAATGAGAAGGTGCTCTCGGCCATCGTTGAGATAAAGGTAGGGGTCGAACGCACAGAAGAGATTATTAAGCTCGTGCACGAAGTTGAAAAAGAGGTCGAAACTGTCATCTCTCTGGGCGTCGGCACGCGTTGCGACGAACAAGGAGAAGAGAACGTCGTCGCTCCTATCTTAGAGCGCCTAGGGTACACACTCGAACGTGCTAAGACGAACGTAGGGCTAGGTCGAGTTACAAATTCTGTGGAGAACTAAGGAGAAGCCAGACGGCGAAATTCAATGACCAATACTCTACATCGCTATGGTAGTGCCGAGAGTTTTCAAAACGACTTTATCGTGTTTGCCAGTCCTGCAAACGGAAAAAATGAAATTGGAAGCATTCCCAAACTGAAGAAATTCCTTGAAATGGCCTTGCCGTTTAAGCCTGTAAATATTGGCGATCCGGTTCACGGTGGTGCACTGCGGCCAGAACGAGGCTTGAATACTGCTGCAAATTGGAAGCGCGATAAGACACCGGACCTGCGTGCCGTTATCGATGGCATTGATGAACCCGCCTCAGTTGTAGCCATCTTCGACAACCTGAAGGCTGCGGAAGAGTTCCTCAGTGTCGTAGTTGAGGCTGATCTGGGCCTGTCTGTGAATATCTCCGCTTCCATCGAGGGAGCTCAACAGTGCTGCAGATTCGCCGGAATCCCTCGTCACAGCGTCGGCTATTCGCTCGGCTTCGAAGGAAAGACCGAGAAGTTACCCAACACCCAGATGCTTACCCTGACAACGATGTGTGGACACGGGATGATCTCATCAAGTCTTGCCAAGAAGATGATCGACTGGGTGAAGGAAGGTCGACGCACTCCAGAGGAAGCTGTCACCTATATGGCTCGATTCTGTTCCTGCGGCGTGTTTAATCCGCTGCGTGCAAAGCATATCCTTGAAGACGCACGAAAGAAAATGGAATAAGCAGGCGAACAAAACCAAAGTAGTTGCTCGATAGGTACTGGATTTGCCCGATCTTCTTTCTCTCATAAGCTATCTATCATCGTGTAGGTGAACCGAGCTTTCGTACGGACGCCCCTCCGGAGCCAAAGTTGGAGCTACAGAAAAATATTGGCAGATCGAATGCTCCAGTGCGTCCTACACGGGCGCGCCATATAGTTCTGGCGCTCATCGTCTGTGTCTACGTCATTACCTACATGGATCGAGTGAATATCTCATCGGCGATGCCGATCCTCCAGCGCGATCTGGGGCTATCCATTGTCACGGTAGGATGGATCTTTAGTTCTTTTCGATGGGGATATGCACTATTTCAAATTCCTGGAGGATGGTTCGGTGACAGAATCGGACCCAGACGAGCACTCGCATTTGTGGTCTGCTGGTGGTCGCTCTTTACCTCTGTCACCGCACTTGCCTGGAGCGCGACATCTATCGGCTTTTGCCGATTTCTCTTCGGCGTAGGCGAGGCTGGAGCCTTTCCTATAGCAACGCGTTCCCTATCGCATTGGATGCCTGCGGAAGAACGTGGTTTCGCGCAAGGCCTGCCTCATGCTGCATCGAGATTGGGAGCCGCCTTGACGCCTCCGCTAGTCGTCATTCTCATGATGCACTTTGGCTGGCGGATGCCATTCTTCCTCTTCGGATTGCTCGGGCTCGTCTGGTCGGCGGTGTGGTACTTCTACTACCGTGATAGACCGGCGGAGCATCAAGGCGTCAACGCTGCGGAGCTACAAATCATCCAGCGGTCCGCTTGTTCTCCTGATGCCCCCTCCAAAACCGTGCCGTGGCGACTCATCTTGACGAACCGAACAGTTTGGATGCTTTCACTCATGTATTTTTGTTACGGATATAGCATCGACATCTACTTGGATTGGTTTCCAAAATATCTTTATGACGCACGAGGACTCGATCTTAAAAGGATGGGCCTCTATGCTAGCCTTCCATTTATTGCAGGTGCGGCAGGAGATGTACTAGGGGGCTGGTTCTCCGATCGATGGGCGGCACGCACCGGAAATCTCAAAGCAGCACGCCGCGTGATAGCTGCGCTTGGATTTTTAATAGCGACTGGCGCTATTTTGTCTGCTACGTTTGCCACGCATACGACTACGTCGGTCCTTTATTCGTGCTTGGCTGTCTTCGGTTTGGAACTTACTGTTGGTGTAGCGTGGGCCATTCCGCTTGATATCGGCGGAAATTACGCTGGCTCCATAGCCTCTATCATGAATACCTTCGGAAATTTAGGCAGCGCCATCTCCCCCGCCCTGCTAGGTTATTTAGTGCGCCTCTATAGCTGGAATGTACCATTCGTCTTATCTTCCATTCTTTGCATAGTGGCAATATTGTTTTGCTTCAAGATTGATCCTACCTGCAGTGTGGCAATCGATAAGCCATTGCAACCGGAAGCCATATCGTTGTAACTCTGGTCTAACTGCAAACATTTTTGCGAATAATTTAATCCAGCGATTGCAAGCAATACAGAGGAATAATCATTAGGAATAACAATGCTTAATCATTCGATTGATCCCAATCCCGTCATTCAGCTAATGGAGGCGTTTCGCTCTTCAAAGGCAATGTTTGTTGCAGTGTCCCTTGGAGTATTTGATCGGCTGGAGCGCAGCCCGGAGAATTTGAAGAATCTAGCATCGGATCTTGATTGTCAGCTCGATCCCCTGGAGCGCTTACTGGATGCCTGTGTTGGACTGAAGCTGGTGCGAAAACAGGATGCAATCTATAGTAACGAGTCGGCCGCGAGCACCTATCTGTGTCGCGCAAGTCCTAATACTCTGGTTGGATATGTCCTCTATTCAAACCAGGTGCTTTATCCTCTCTGGTCTCACCTGGAGAACGCCGTCCGATATGGTGGCCATCAGTGGAAACAAATCTCCAAGCAAGACGGCGGCATCTTCGACCAGTTTTTTCAAACCAAGGAAACCATGCAAACCTTTCTTAAGGGAATGCATGGTCTAGGGACGCTAAGCTCTCCTCTCGTCGCATCTGCCTTCGACTTAGGCCGCTTCCGATTATTCGTTGATATTGGCGGTGCTACCGGTCATTTGGCAATTGCGGCTTGTGAAAGATATCCGCAGCTAAAAGCGATAGTATTTGACCTCCCCGATGTTATCGATGCGGTTCGTGATGCAGTTTCCAGTACCTCTGTCGCCTCTCAAATCGAGTTGATGAAGGGCGACATGTTTCACACCGAACAACTTCCGGAAGCGGACTTGTTTGGTTTAGGTAAAATTCTTCACGATTGGTCTGATGAAAAGGTAACCGCTCTCCTGGAAGGAATACACAAGCGGCTAAAACCCGGCGGTGGCATCCTCATTGCGGAGAAGTTGCTGGCAGAAGATAAATCCGGTCCTGTATCAGCTCACATGCAGTCGCTCAACATGCTTGTCTGTACGGAGGGTAGGGAGCGGACACTCGGCGAGTATCGCATGCTCTTGGAAGTCACCGGATTTGTCGATGTTAGAGGCCAGCTTACTGGAGGGCCACTCGATGCGATCTTTGCAGTGAAACCTTGAAGGCTGTTCCACACTCTGTAACGAACTATGCTGGTCCGTCTCAATTTTTGCCATCTGAACAACGTATGTTGTAGATTGTGCTCACCCGATTTCGCACTATTTCGCTTGTTGGGAGAAAGAAAAACTGCTCTCCTAAAAGACGCAAGACTGGTTTGTAACCAGTAATAACTAACGTCTGGTTGCAGGAAGATCCAAGTTAGGCGTTTACTGCTTCAGTATCGCCTTGACCTTACAACGTCATTAGGTTGCATTGGCGTGCGGTACGAGTACATCGCTCCAAGCGCAGCGCCAGATGGAAGGCATAGGCCACAGAAAGGTATGGTCTTTTGAAATTCAGCTTGTTCCCCGCCGCCTTTTGTCTCCTCTCATGTGCACTCCCCGCGATGAGCCAATCCGATTGGCCTATGTTCGGCCACGACGATGCGAGCACGCGCTACTCCCCGCTTACGCAGATCGACACCCATAACGTGCAGAACCTCACGCGGGTATGGACCTACCACATGAAGAAGGACGGCCCCGCATCGACTTCTGCTGGCACCGCAGGCAAAGGTGGAGGTCGCCGCTCCTCTCAGGCCACGCCAATTGTTGTCAAAGGCGTTCTTTACATGCCGACGCCATACAGCACCGTAGTCGCTCTCCAGCCCGAGACCGGCAAGGAGATCTGGACCTATAAGCTTGAAAAGGGACGTCCCGCCGGCCGCGCTGTTACCTACTGGCCCGGAGACAAGACTACCCCTGCCGCAGTTCTCTTTGGGACGAGCGACGGGCGTCTCATCTCCCTCGACGCGCAGACTGGAAAGCCCTCCGCCAGCTTCGGCGAGAACGGCGCCATCAACATCAAATTAGGCGTCGACAACGGCTACACCGATGCTCGATACGACCTAACCTCTCCCCCCTCCATCTATAAAAACATCATCATCACGGGAGCGCAGGTACAGGAGTCACCCGGCGTTGGCCCCTCAGGCGACACCCGAGGATGGGACGTTCGCACCGGCAAGCTGGTATGGCGGTTCCACTCCGTGCCTCATTCCGGTGAAGTCGGAAATGACACCTGGGCCGGTGACAGCTGGAAGAATCGCTCCGGTACCAACGTCTGGGGCTTCATGAGCGTCGACGCTCAGCGAGGCCTGGTCTTCCTTCCCTACGGCTCGCCAAGCTACGACTTCTACGGCTCCGACCGCCAGGGTAAGAACCTCTTCGGCAACTCCATCGTCGCGCTTCACGCCGATACCGGAAAGCTCGCCTGGTACTTCCAGACCGTTCACCACGACATAACTGACTATGATCTCGAATCCGCCCCGGTCCTGATGGAAGTCACGCACGAAGGAAAGAAGATTCCCGCGGTTGCCGTCATTGGAAAGGTCGGTCTCATGTATATCCTGGACCGACGAAACGGACATCCAATCTACGGAGTAGAAGAGCGGCCGGTTCCACCGAGTGACGTCCCAGGGGAACATAGCTGGCCTACTCAACCCTTTCCTCTCAAGCCTCAGCAGCTTGGGCGCAGCAGTTTCACATCGGCTGAGATCGCCACAGTCACTCCCGAGCACCAGAAAGTCTGCACCGACCTCCTTGCCACTGAAGGTGGCATGAAGACTGGTGGTCCCTTCACCTCGTTTGGAACCAAGCTGACCGTCATGTTTCCGGGAACCATCGGTGTCACCAACTGGCCTGGAATGTCCTTCAACGCAAAGCTTGGCTATCTCTTCGTTAACACCGTCGACCTCGCAGACATTGGCAAAATAGCGAAATCCGAAGATGGCTCTAATCCTCCTTATGAACGGACAAGCCCATGGGGAACCTATGCTCGCTTCTGGGATCAGCAAAAATTCTGGCCCTGCCAGCAGCCACCCTGGGGTCAGCTCTGGGCCATCAACGTCAACACGGGCGACGTAGCCTGGAAGGTTCCACTCGGAATCATCGAGGAGCTTGATGCAAAGGGTATCCACGGAACCGGAGCCTTGAACTACGGTGGCTCCATCTCAACCGCTGGCGGTCTGGTCTTCATCGCTGCCACCGACGATCAACGTTTCAGAGCATTCGAGGCCGCTACCGGCAAGGAATTGTGGGTCACCAAGCTCGAAACCGGCGCCTACACCACACCCATGACCTTTCAAGGCAAGGACGGCAAACAGTACGTCATTACGGTTGCTACCGGCGGTAGCTATTACGACCGCACCAGCGGAGACTCCGTCATCGCCTTCGCCTTGCCGCAGTAAGAGCTTGCTGAGAAGAACAGATACTCACGGCTGCGATAGCTCACAGCGAGTGATACAAGGAAGTGAGGAACAGGATGAACGCAAGGTACCAAAGGAACTCTCTGTTGCCCGGAAGAAACTTCGCTCGCGTCTTGCTGGCTCTCAGCCTTCCCCTCCTGACGGCATCGGCTCAGATCGCTCCCAAGCCCAGCGTCTCCACAGCGGGTGCGGGAGGCAATAGCTTCAACGGTCCCGAATATGTGCGCTACCCAAACCAGAAGGATCTGCAGGACAGAAGAATCGATATGTTCATTGGCGACTGGCATGATTCTCTGCCTCGTCGCGTGTACGGCTCTCTCATCCTGCGAGACATTCTCACGAAGGGGGACAACCTCAACCCGCCACAAAAAGGTGCCGTCCTCGAAAGCGCCAACTTCCTCTCCTACGGCCGCCTTCAACCGCACGAATCCACCATTCCCTCGCAGCTTCAAAGCGTGCAGGAGGTCTACTACATTCTCGGCGGCGCCGGAGAGATCACGGCAGGGGAAAAGAGCTTCGCCCTTCACAAGGATGTTGCTATCCTCATGCCGGCTGACCTCTCCTTCGTCATGAAGAACACCGGCGAGGAACCGCTCACGATGTACGTCGTCAATGAGCCTCTCCCCGCAAACTTTCATCCCATCAAGCAGATGTTGATGGCGGATGAGCGACTGGTTCCAGTCAGAACCCCTCTGCTCGCCTCCCCCTATACCATCCCCGGAGCCTCCGGGCACTGGGCGCACATCGTCCGCGATCTCTTCAACAAGAATGACGGCCTCGCGACGATAGGCGACATTATCACCGTTGAGATAAACCCAATCTCCATGGGAGAGCCGCACCCACATCAGCCGGGTCATGAGGAGATATGGGCTGCCATCGATGGCACGAGCCTTGCTTTCATCGGTACGGAGCTCCGCGTGCAGCCACCTGGCGTGGCGTACATGCTTCGCCCCGATGGCCTGATGCAGCACTCGAACATCAACTCCGGCGATACACCGGTGAAGTTTCTCTGGTTCTCCACTTCGACGGGGTACTCAGGCAAGAAATAGGATCCGGCTACGAACTCCGAGTCTGGGTATTGGCTGGGGATTGGCCTAGGGCTTGGACCGGTGCTTTGTGTCTAATATATTCCCGTCAGCTCCTCTGGCGGGAAACGGTGCACCGCTGCGATACTTGTAAGAGTCTAATCTTTACTTGTATGGCCACTCCCAGTCTCACCAAACCGAGTTCCTTCGAACGCACGCTTGCCAGCGCACGCTCCACCATGTTGTTCAGCGAGATTGTGCGCCTCGCCGTCGATAGCTTCCGTGCCAGCAAGGTGCGGTTCCTGCTGACAATGCTGGGTATGGTCATCGGCTCGGCATCGATCATCCTCGTTGTGACGCTGGGACTTACGGGTAAGCAGTACGCCCTCAACCTCATCTCGAGCATCGGGCCCAACATGATCGAGATGCAGTACAACGGTGGCAGCATCGCCGGGCCCGACAACACCAGCACCCCCGACTCCATGACGCGCGATGACATGAACGTCGTCGTCGAGCAGGTCCCCGGCATCATCGCATCCTCGCCGATGCTCGAGTTCCACGACCGCGTCAGCATGGGGGGCGGTATCGTCAAGGACACGATGCTGCTCGGCGTCTCCCCTCAGTACAAAGAGGTCCGCAACCTCGCCATCCTCGCAGGCCGTTTCTTCGACGAGCAGGATGCTATCTCGCACACCAAGGTTGCGGTCATCGTCGAGCCCTTTGCCAAGGCGCTCTTCGGCAGTGCCCGCGCCGCCGTCGGTCAGAGCATCACTGTAAGAGGAATTCCGTTTGTCATCATCGGCGTCTTCAAGGAGCGCGTCGAGACCTTCGGCCAGTCCGAGATCAGCGAGCAGACTATCCTGATCCCTTACGAGGTCGCCCGCTACTTCGATGGGACCAATACCGTGAAGCAGATCTTCTTCACGATGAGGGATACCTCGCTGGTGGTTCCTGCCTCCGAACAGATCCTTAACATTATCAAGAGCCGCCACCGCCCCACATCCGTCTATACCGCCTTCAACCTCACGCAGGTGCTCAACGTGATGGCGCAGATCGCCAACATGCTGACGATCGTGCTCACGCTTGCCGCTGCCATCACCCTCATCGTCAGCGGTGTCGGCATTATGAACAGCATGCTGGCCAACGTGCAGTCGCGCCTCAAGGAGATCGGCATCCGCAAGGCGTTGGGTGCAACCAGTCACGAGATCCGGATGCAGTTCCTTACCGAGGCGGTGTTCCTCTCATTGAGCGGCGGGATGATCGGCACCATACTCGGCCTGGCGATTCCGATGTCGGTCAGCTTCCTTACACCCTTCAAGATTCCCGTCTCGCCGTGGTCTGCGGTGATCGCCCTTGGCACATCTGTGCTCGTAGGTGTGCTCTTCGGGACGCTACCGGCGAATCGCGCCGCGCGGCTCGATCCTGTACAGACACTCAAGTACGAGTAGATCGCGACGCAGCGATATTCATCTCAGACTACCTCTTTCTCGCCGTCACACCCCGAGGCGTTTCCCACCGTCACCCTGAGAGCGTTCTTGCCGTCATCCTGAGCGCAGCGAAGGATCCCGAGGGTCTCTACTCAACACCCACTGCTAACCCTTTCAGCAACAAAACTCAACGGTGTGGCCTTTTGCCTGTTTTCTATCAAGTCCCAAGCAGACAGCAGACAATTGCCAACTAAGCTCCTCACGTCCCCTTCGTGAGGGGTATTTTCGGGGATAAATGGTTCCATTTCTGCAGATTACTGGTTTGAATTCGATGTTTTTTCGAATCAGAGTCCCTTGATAATCTATTCCTCCATGAACCGATAAGAAGAGAAACATACGCTGTACAGACCTTTGGGTCCTTAGCTGCGCTCAGAATGACAGCAAGAACCTGCAACAGCAGGGAACAACAGCAATAACGAGAACAGCGGCAAGAGCACGGCAGCGCAACCGCCTGTCCTACGACTTCATAGTCAGAGGGGCTGCTTTCAAAAGAAACGCGTCAGCCTCCGCAAAGTTTCTGCGGAGGCTGACGCGTTTTATAACCCTGCCTGAAACTACTCGGCTGCAGCGACGGCTTCGGCCTCCGGCTGATCGCCCTTGACCGTAACCTTGACGTGGCTGGTGACCTCGCGGTGCAGCTTCACGGGGACGTGGTACTCGCCGATGGTCTTCAGCGGATCTTCGAGCGAGATCTTGCGGCGATCGATCGTGAAGCCCTTTGCCTCGAGCTGGTGAGCGATATCGCTTGAGGTTACCGAGCCGAAGAGATGCTCGTGCTCGCCGACCTTGCGCTCGAAGACGAGCTCAACGGCGGAGAGCTGGGTTGCGAGGCTCTCGGCCTCGGTCTTCTCCTTGGCCGACTTGCGGATGGCCGAGCCCTTCATCTGCTCGATCACAGCCTTGTTAGCGGCATTCGCCTCGATGGCGAGCTTGCCGGGGAGCAGAAAGTTGCGCCCGTAGCCGTCGGCGACCTTCACCACATCGCCGCGATGCCCGAGCTTGTTTACGTCTTCCTTCAGAATGACTTCCATTGCAGTTTCTCCGATTCCTGTCTGGCGCCAATAGGCCAGTCTTGCGTAGCGGGTAATTTAGAAGCGCGCGGCGAAGGCGAGCAGAGCAATGTTGCGCGACTGCTTGATAGCCAGGCTAAGGCGGCGCTGATGCCGGGTGCAGACACCAGTCAGACGGCGCGGAACGATCTTGCCGCGCTCGGCCACAAACCCCTGCAACAGACGAACGTCACGGTAGGAGATGGCGTCGATCTTCTCGGTGCAGAACTTGCAGACCTTCTTGCGCCGGAAGAACTTGCGGCCGCCAGGACCGCCACCGGGACCGCCGGCGGGACGTGGGGAACGCGGAGCACCTGCGCCCGGACCGGAGTGCGCCGAGTGTGGGCGGGATGAGGGCGCGTGATGCTCAGTGGATTGCGTGCTGCTGGTTTCGTCAGCCATTTGTATTTCCTCTCAAGGTACGTTGTGCCTTCGTCCGCCCCAGACACGCGTTGGAGTCTCTGAACATTCGATCCGGTATCGATCGAATGGAAGCGGGGTACGGCGATCGTGATGCGTTGAGCGATGCAGCATGGAGCCAGCATCGCGAATCCTTTAGCGAATACTAGACGGCGGCTGCATTCTCGGGAGGAGCATCGGAGGCAACAGCGGCGACAGGAGCCGCGGCTGGCGTAACCTCTTCCTCGGGCTCGGCAGCGGCTGCAGGAGCTGCGGCAGCCTCGGCATCAGGAGCGGCAGCAGGTGCCTGCGGAGTATGTGCGACAGGCTGTGCGCTGCGCTTTACCTTGGTATCGCGGATAGCCTTCACCTTCGCCAGGCGCTTCTCTTCCTCGTCCATGCGCACGGTGATGAACTTGATCACCTGCTCGGAGACGCGGAGACGACGCTCGATCTCAGCGATCAGCGAGCCAGCTGCGGCGATGGTCAACAGGACATAGAAGCCGTCGTTGAACTTGCGAACGGTATAGGCGAGCCGGCGGCGGCCCATCTTCTCAACCGACTTGATCTCGCCGCCACCATTGGTGACGTTCGCGGAGAAGCCTTCAATCAGCTTTTCGAGGTCTGCTTCTTCAACGTCCGGACGGACGATAAACATGATTTCGTAGGTACGATTCATTCGTTTACTTCTTTCTGCGAAGTTCTGCTTCGCACCGTGCTGGCGTCTGTTCTGCCAACCCGGTTTGGAGATACGCCTCGTTTAACTTCTACTTCTCCTTCGGACCATCCGTCCCAGCTTCGGGATCGGACTCTGAAGCCCGACGGTTGAACTCGTTCATCGCAGCGCCGACCCCCTGGGTCAACACCATCTCGACAGCGTCACGGACGCGGTCGAGCACTTCATCCAGCACCGCAAGCTCCTGCTTGCGCATCGGCGACAGCAGATAATCCGTGCCGCCTGCCTTCACTTCTCTACCATCCGCCAGAGCTGGCTTCCCAACCCCGATGCGAATGCGAATCCAATCTTCCGTGCCGAGTACACCGGAGACCGACTTCACTCCGTTATGCCCGTTCGCCGAACCACGCTCGCGGATGCGAATCGTGCCCAGCGGAATTGCAAGCTCGTCATAGAGGACGATGATGTCCTCCGACGGATTCGCAATCTCGAACTCACGAACCAGAGCGGCCACCGAAAGCCCGCTGAGGTTCATGAAGGTCTCCGGCTTGGCCAGCAGAACATCCTGCCCTGCAAGCTTCGCCCGGGCTGTAAGCGCCCTGCCTCGCCGATTCGAGAGGACCACACCGCAATCCTCTGCGATCCGATCCACCGCCAGAAACCCGGCGTTGTGCGGCGTGAACTGATATTCGATCCCAGGATTTCCAAGCCCGACTATCAACTTCACGCCACTTCTCCAAACCACGATGCGGGAGCGATCGTTCTACTCCCACACCTGTCTTTCTGCGAACTACTTCTTGGCCTTCGTATCGGCGGCAGCAGCGTCCGCGTCCGTCTTGCCCTTCTTGGCAACCTCGGGCTCGCTCGGTGCGGCAACCACTGCCTCAACAGCAGGAGCCTCTTCCTTGATGATGGTGACGTGCGCCACGGTCGCATCCTCTTCGCCGAGGAACTTGATGCTTCCCGAGTGCGGCAGGTCCGAGACGCGGATAACGCCATGCAGTTCGAGGCCCGTGACGTCGACGTCAAGGTGGCTGGGAATATCGGCCGGAAGGCACTCGATCTCGACCTCACGCATAACGTGCTCGAGGATGCCGCCCTGCGTCTTCACGCCGACCGGAACACCGGTCAACTGAATCGGCACGGAGACACGCATCATCTTGTCCATCGCGATGCGCTTGAGGTCGATGTGCAGCAGCTTGCCCTTGATGGGCTCGTGCTGCCAGTCGACGATCATGGCCTTCACAACGGCAGTACCCTCGACGTTGAGGTCGAAGATCGAGTTGTGACCGGAGTCGGAGTGCAGAATCTTTGTGATGACGCGAGGATCGACAGTGACCGCAACGGCGTCCTGACCCGCGCCATAGACAACGGCAGGAATCTTGCCGGCGACGCGAACGCGGCGAGCGGCATTCTTGTTGAACTTGCCCTCGCGCGGGGTTGCGACGACTGCTTCAGTGATTGTTGTTGCCATGATTTACATCTTCCTTTCGGGCACAGAGTTGAGCTCTGCTCCCTTTGCTACTTGGGTTATTCCAAGCCGCCCCTACTGAAACTGCGACCTAGTCGAAGAGCCTGCTGACGCTGGTCTCCATGTGAATGCTCTCGATCGCCCGGCCAAGCAGGCCCGCAATGGAGAGCACCTTAATCTTCGGCACCCGCAGCGCATCTTCGCGCAACGGAATGGTATTCGTCACGATCAACTGCTCCAACCGTGATGTTGCAATGCGCTCAACCGCCGGCCCCGACAGCACAGGATGCGTCGCGCACGCATAAACTTTATCCGCGCCCTCGGCCAGCAGCGCATCCACCGTCTTCACCAGGGTTCCGGCGGTGTCGATGATGTCGTCAAGGATCAGGCACGTCCGGCCCCGTACATCGCCGATCACGTTCATCACCTCGGTGACATTGATGTCGGTCCGCCGCTTGTCGACGATGGCCAACGGTACATCCAGCTTCTTGGCGAAGAAGCGCGCACGCTCTACGCCACCCGCATCCGGCGAAACCACCGTCAGATTCGGCAGGTCAAGATCCCGGAAGTAGCTCACCAGCACCGGGCTGGCAAACAGATGATCCACCGGAATATTAAAGAATCCCTGAATCTGGGCCGCGTGCAGATCGACCAGCAGAGCCCGGTTCGCACCGGCTGTCTGGAGAAGATCGGCCACAAGCTTCGATGTAATGGCGACGCGAGGCCGGTCCTTGCGGTCCTGCCGGGCATAGCCATAGTAGGGAATCACAACCGTGATGCGTCCGGCCGATGCGCGCTTCAGCGCGTCCATCATGATCAGCAGCTCGACAAGGTGCTGATCTACCGGGAAACAGGTAGGCTGCACGAGAAAGACATCCGCACCGCGAACGTTCTCGAGCAGCTGAAAGTGAACCTCGCCGTCGGAGAATCTCTGCAACCGGGTCTCGCCCAGCGGCACACCGACGAACTTGCAGATCTCCTCGCACAAGGCGCGATTGGAAGATCCGCAAAAAATCTTGAAGCGTTTGGGCTCGGGAATCCGCCCGGAGCGCTTCCTCTCCGCACTTGCTTTGGCTTGTCCGCCAGGTTGACCCTGGCCGGTTAGCGCTGGTACAGACTGAGAGCCATTTTCGGTCTCATCAGCCTGACCTGAAATAGGGGAAAGAACTGCAGTCGTGTCTTGTTCGTTCACGTGAAACCCTCCAGGCTGGTTGACCTTGGTAGTTCCTGCTGCATTTGTCTACCGGAGCCTTGTTGCGACTCCGTACTTCTTTTGAAATCCTGTTGCGGAATACTCAAAAAAACTAAAGACTTCGGTCCTTCAAACTTCTCACTTCTTCGTCCACGCCGCTTCTTCTTTTATTCCAGCAAGCGCGGAATCCAAAACTCGTCCAACTCCTGCGGCATGTTGCTGCCGCGAAAGAACCCTAAATTGCTCCTCGCATCTGGCGTCGACTCTTTGGTTGGGCGACTAGGATTCGAACCTAGACAAAGAGATTCAAAGTCTCTTGACCTACCGTTAGTCGATCGCCCAGTACTTCGCCGGTACTTTTCATGCCGGCGAGGTCACCCTGCGAACATTCTCGCCCAGTACTCCGTTCGGGGCAAGGTCTCCGTTACGAATGCCTTGACCCCGGAAGCCTGGACGCGCCGTTGAGCTGCCTCTGCGTCCGCCTCGGACCGGTAAAGTCCAAACAAGGCAGAGCCCGATCCCGAGAGCGCTGCGTATATCGCAGGGCTGTCAGAAGCACCCGATTCATTACCCATCAATTGGCGCTTGGTTATTCGCAAGGAGGGATACTGAGGAAAGACGACCTCTTCAAAATCGTTCTGAAGACCGTCGTTTCCAATCCCGGTGCGGACAAGCGTGAGAAGGGTATTCTCAGCCAGATCGTTCATCGCGTTTGACTGGCTCTCACCAGATAAACCCTGTTTTTTCTCAGGATTAGGATCGCGAACGATACCGGAGGTGCCGGGCTTACTATCACCTGTCTTCGCAGAGAGGGACGCGTAAGCAAGACTCAACTCGTTTAGTCTATCAAGTTTAGGGTCCGGGGTCAACCCAGCGTGTCGGACATCCCACTCCTTGAACGCCGCCGGCGTCGAAACCCCCACCGCAGGCACAGCCACCACGCAGTACGTCCGAGGCAGATCCGGCATCGGGACCACCTGCTCCCCGCGTCCCACCCCCATCACCGCTCCGCCCAACAGAAACAAAGGCACATCCGAGCCGATCTCGGCCGCCAGATGCAACCGCTCCACACCCGGAAGAGCCACCCCAAGCTCCCGCTCCAGCCCGATCAGAGCCGCCGCTCCATTAGCCGACCCTGCCCCCAAACCTCCCTGGACCGGCAGATTCTTCTCGATGTGGACCTCGACCTCCGCCCGAACATCCAGCTTTGCCAGACATCTCTCCACCATCCGCCACGCCGTATTCCGCTCATTCGTCGGCACATACGGATGATTCGTCGTCAGAGAAATCCACGTCTCCTCAGCCCGCCGAGCCGTAACCGTAACCAGATCATGCAGATCCAAAGTCTGATAGAGCGTCGTCAGCCCATGAAAGCCATCCGCCCGCACCGGCCCGATCGCCAACCCCAAATTTATCTTCGAATAAGACCGAACAGTCGTAGACATCGCCTTCAATTCTACCGACCTCACCCTTCAAAAAATCTGGAAGTTCACATCGACATACATCTCCACCGTCACCGGCCTACCGTTGTCCATCGCAGGCTTGAACTTGTACTGCCGCACCGCCTCGATCGCCTTTTCATCCAGCCCCATCCCCATCCCGCGAATCACGCGGACATGTGTCGGGTTCCCATGCTCATCGACCCAGAGATACACCTGCACATTGCCCGACATCTTCGCCTTCCGCGCCTGCTCGGAGAACTCCGGATCAACCGCATGCAGCACCTCGGGCGCACTGACGGTTCCCCCTACATGTCGGAGCCCGTCACCTGTATTTCCGCCGCTGCCCGGTCCAATGCCGTCCCCGTCGCCAGACCCGATCCCCAGGCCCCTGCCGCTGCCCATCGAACGCCCGACGATTGGCGAGTTCGGCACTCCCAGATTCGGCAGCACGTTATCTGCAAGCTTCAGATCCCGCTGCACCACGACGCTGGGCTCAATCGCAATCTTGGGTGGCAACATGGGCGGAGCCATCGGCAGAACGATCTGCTCCTGTTCCAGCTTCGGCAGGTGCCCCTTGCTGACCGGCGTATCCCCGCGCTGCCCACCGCCGCCTCCCATCTGCCCGGCCTTGACGGCAGCCCGCAGCGAAGGCGGTTCGATCAGCGCCGTAACGCTGTGTGCAGGCTCCGCATCACGTATCTGAGCCCTCACAACGAAGCCGATGAGAAAGATCACCACCGCATGCAAAACAAACGCGTAAACCGTCGAGGAGTGCCCCCTCTCAGGAGCCATCCGGTCGACGACTGCGATCGGTCGCGACTCCAGAACCAGCGCCGGCAGTCTCCTTGGAAAGATCAGATCGCGCACGCCGCTCCAAAGCGAAGCGAGGATCCCATCCTCCTTTATCCCACCATCGAGCAACACCCCAGCCTCAGGCTGCGCCATCCGAGGCTGCTCCAACATACCGAAGCCACTCATTACCCTCTGCTCTACACCCCCTACCGGCTCAGGATTGGCGACCTCGTGCAGCACCGAACTCAAAAGCATCTCGAACTCCATCTCATCTCTCATCGCTGCACCTCCTTCATCGCCTCGAATCTTCGCCTCAACTCCGCCTTTGCCCGCATCACCCGCGTCCGTACCGTACCCTCGGGAATATCCATCACAACAGCGACCTCAGGCGAACTCATCTCCTCAATCGCCGACAGCACCAGCACCTGTCGCAGCTCCTCCGGCAATCGATCAATCAACCACCGCAGCAAAGCCCGCTCATCCCCATCCACTGCGCTTGCCTCCGGCGACCTCTCACCCGAGGCCAGCAAATCCATCTCATACTCTGCTCCTAAGCTGTCACGCTTCGGCAGCCGTTCCACTGCAATCCGCCAGGCTACCCGCGCCAGATAGGCCTTCTCCTCATTCATCCCCCGCCAGGCCCCCGTCCGGTAGAGCTTCAGGAAGGCCTCCTGCACTACGTCTTCGGCGTCATGCACATTCCGAACAATCGAGTACGCGACGCGATAGAGAAACCTGCTCTGCCGCTCGACCAGCGACGCGAACTCATCCTCCCGCGTTGTCATCTCCTCATAAGGCAACGCCGCCATCTCCCGCTGCTCGACCTGCGTCAACTCGACCGAAAGATCCATCCCGCCTCTTCGCTGTTGCCTTCACACACTAAGACCGCACCTGTCCCCAAATCGTTCACATTTATTTCCGGTAGTAACATGCCCTTTACAAATAGCTTTCGCCACCGTCGACAAAGCAGAGCGGCGACCACTGCAATCGTGAACCTGCTAGCGAATATCCTCTGAAGTTTCGTAGTTAGCCGTTATCATCTCTCCACACCAATCAGTGGAGACGCTACCTTTGACCCGACTCACCCCTGCGACCAGGACCACGCCGAAGACCCTTCTGTCACGCGCCACCACCGTCCTGATCGCCACCTCGCTCGTCTCAATACCTCTTCTAGCCCAGCAGCCCGGCCTGGAACCCACCCGCACCCAGCATGCGATGGTCGTCAGCATCCACCACGACGCCACTGACGCCGGAGTCGCCATCCTCAAACAGGGAGGCAACGCAGTCGACGCAGCCGTTGCCGTCGGCTTCGCCCTCGCCGTCGTCTATCCGGCAGCCGGAAACATCGGTGGCGGCGGCTTCATGCTCATCCGCGACAAGCACGGCAAATCCCACTTCCTCGACTACCGCGAGAAGGCTCCCGCAGCCGCCAGCCGCGACATGTATCTCGACGCCCAGGGCAACGTCGTCCCGGGCATGTCACTCGTCGGCTACAAGGCCAGCGGAGTCCCCGGCTCCGTCGCAGGTCTGGCCTACGCACAGAAGCACTATGGCAAGCTGACCCTCGCCGAGGACATGGCGCCCTCCATCAAGCTCGCCAGCGAAGGCTACCTCCTCTCCGAGGAAGAAGCTCGCGCCCTCCAGAGCAAGAACCTCACCCGCTTTCCCACCTCCACGAAGATCTTCCAGCGCGACGGCGACTTCTACAAAGAGGGCGACACCTTCAAGCAGCCCGAGCTGGCCGCCACTCTTATCCGCATCTCCAAAGATCCCGATGAGTTCTACAAGGGAGCGATGGCGAAACAGATCGCCGACTTCGAGAAGACAGGCGGCGGCCTCATCACCGAAGCCGATCTCGCCGCCTACGAGGTCAAGGATCGCAAGCCCATCAAGGGCAAGTATCACGGCTACACCCTCATCACCGCACCTCCACCCTCCTCCGGCGGCATCGTCCTCGTCGAGATCCTCAACATCCTCTCCACCTACGACCTGTCCAAACTAGGTCCCGGAGGCGCGGAGACAAAAGATCGCAGCGCAGCCCAGGTCCACATCATCACCGAGGCCTTCCGCCGCGCCTACATGGATCGTGGCGACTACCTCGGCGACCCCGACTTCAACAAGCTTCCCCTCAAGCAGATGGCCAAGATGAAGTACGCCGCCGCGTGGCGGAGCTCCATCGATCCGGCCAAGCCTACGCCCTCCGCCTCCCTCGTCCGTCCCGCAGGCTTCATGCCGCCTCCTCCGCAGGCAACCCCGGTCAAGGAGTCCACCCAGACCACCCACTTCTCTATCGTTGACGCAGATGGCAACGCCGTCTCCAGCACCTACACCCTCAACGGAGGCTTCGGGTCGGGAGTCACGGTGGAGGGCCTCGGCTTCCTCCTGAACAACGAGATGGACGACTTCACCTCGAAGATCGGCGTCCCCAACGTCTACGGCCTCATCCAGGGTCCTGCGAACTCCATTGCTCCAGGGAAGCGTCCGCTCTCCGCGATGACCCCAACCATCGTCACAACGTCGGGGCATTGGTTCAAACGCGGCAAACTCGCCTACGTCATAGGCACCCCCGGCGGCTCGACAATTATCACAACCGTGGCCAACGACATCATCAGCACCATCGACAACGGCCTCAACATCCAGCAGGCCGCCGATGCACCCCGCTTCCATCACCAGTACCTTCCTGATCGCCTCGACCTCGAGAAGAAGTTCCCCATCCCTCCAGCCGAGGAGCTCAAAGCCATGGGCTACACCATCAACCGCCTCGCCGTAGCCGACGAGAAGAACCCAGGCGTCTGGGGCGACAGCGAACTCATCGCCATCGACCCCAAGACCCGCGAGCTACTCGGAGGGCATGACAGCCGACGAAGCTTCGGAAAGGCAGCAGGATACTGAGAGCGAAGGCACGCACCTGCGGCAAAACAACCCGGTAATCAACGAAGGATAAGATGTCGAGCAGCTCACAAGGGAGCGGAGAACACGAATCGCCATGGAGATCCGCCGCATCGACCGACAACAGACAAGCTGGTCCTTTTTTCTCCTGCTGTCTGTAACGACAATCTACCTCTATCTCAATCTGTTCGCCTCTCACCACATACCCTTTTTGCTAGGCTGAGACCAAACCTATTTCTGGATGGACGGCCAACGCATACTGGGCGGGGAGCGCATCTATCATGACTTCTTCCGATATACGCCTCCGGGCACCGATCTGCTATATGCCGCTCTTCAAGCTCTTCGGGATTCGCATATGGGTAACGAATGCGGCAGTTCTTGCTCTAGGAGCTGCCTACTGCTGGCTGTGCTTTTCCCTTTCGAGCAAGATCATGGAACACCGCTCAGCCCTGCTGGCCACAGCCCTGTTTATGGTCGCCGTCTACGGCAAGGCGCTCAATGGAACGAATCACTGGTTCGCCGTATTGGCAGTCATGGTTACTGTCAATATCGGCATGGAGAAGATGACCCCCGGAAGAATCGCCGCTGCCGGTGCACTCCTTGGGGTGGCTTCCTTCTTCAATCAGGCCCATGGTATGGCGGCGCTGCTCGCGTTTTTCTTCTTCCTGGTCTGGAGACATTCACGAGCGAAGAGAGGTTTAGCCGATCTTCTTCGAGACCTGGCTCCACTGCTTCTGGGATATACCTCCGTGCTACTGCTCTTAGCACCCCCTTCATCATCTCAGTTGGACTGAAGCAGCTCTGGTACTGCCAGGTCACATATGTCTTGCAGTATCCCGGTCACTATGCCCAGGGACTGGCATTGGGCTTACCGGAGACGATTGCCTGGCGAACCCTGCCCAGACTCGCCCCTTATCTCGCTATCTATAGCCTTCTTCCCGTTGTCTATTGCGTGTCGCTCTGGCAATGTTGGCGTCAACGCAAGGATCCCTCTTTTCTTTGGGAAAAACTCGCGCTCCTGTCCATGGTCGGACTCTTCCTGCTCCTCGAAGTGGCCGAGAGCGTGAACTGGCTGCGTCTCTATGCCGTCTCGATTCCAGGCATCGTTCTGCTGATCTGGACGCTCGACCGGACTCCAAAGATCCGCAGTTACGCAGTCACTCTGCTATGGGTTGGGGTAGCCTGTCTTGCCGCGCGGCAGACTATATTAAGTCGCCCTACCTACTCTCTTCGAGTTGAACTTCCAGGGGGCCATGCCGCCACGACTCCTCAGTCCTACGAGAAATTGCATTGGATCGAGCAACGCACCGAACCCGGAGAGTTTTTCCTTGAAGCCGCGTGGCCCGGTATGTACATTCCCTGCACTTGCAGAATCCGTTGTATGTGGCCACTGTGGATCGACTCGACGCTGCTCGCCCGGAGGATATCGAACTGGCGATTCAACAGCTGAAAACAAAACGCGTCCGGTTCATCCTCTGGGCTCCAAGGCTGGATTCACCGTGTCTTCCTGGCCACGTCTGCAACGACCATTTCACTGCCCTCCGCAACTATGTTCACAGCTCGTACAACTGCACCCATGTCTTCTCAGACGGCGACACCCTATGGCAAAGGCGAGACGACCCGACCCAGTGAGCTAACCCAACCCTGGCGCGCCAAAGCCGTCGCGATCGCCTTCTCCGCCAGTGGAGCCATAACGCCATAGCCTTTTGCTGTGGGGTGTACGCCGTCGGAAGCCAGATCGGGATTGAGTCCGCCCTTTGCGTTCGCCATCCGCGTGTAGTAGTCGAGATAGACGAGCCCTCTCGCTCGCAGAGCGCCTTCAGCCGGGTGCCCCGCGCGAACCGCACTGCTACACCCTCGCAATCCCTGTATCCGCGCCAGGTCAAGCCAGGCAATCCGCAAGAAACATACAGACTAACCCCACCGCAGCCTTTACCATGGCGTGAGCCGATCCAGCTCAGCGATTCAGCGAGATCCTTCGAGGCCGCACACCATGCCAACCACCCCACCAACCACACGCCGTCAATTCCTCTTCACCACCACCGCAGCCCTGGCCGGAGCATCCCTACCCGCCTTCGCATCGCCCCCCGCAGACGGTCCTGCACCAACAGGCCCCGACGCCGACCATGTCCTAAGCCTCCTCGTCGAGGGCAACAAGCGCTTCGCCTCAGGAGCCATCACCCACCCGCGCCGATCCCCTGCAGACTTCAAGCCCCTCGCCGAAGGCCAGAACCCCATTGCCTGCATCATCACCTGCTCCGACTCCCGCGTCACGCCAGAGATCCTCTTCGACCTCGGTATCGGAGACCTCTTCATCGTCCGCATCGCGGGAAACTACATCAACGGCGCCGGAGCCTCCGTCAAAGGCAGTGTCGAGTACGCTGTAGCTGAGCTAGGCGTCAACCTCCTCATGGTCCTCGGCCACAGCCAGTGCGGCGCGATCAAAGCCGCCATCAAACACCTGCACGACAAGGACGCCCTTCCCGGGGCCATCAACGATCTCGTCACCAGCATCAAGCCCGCCGTCCTCGAGAGCGAGCATCTCCCCGGGGACCCCCTCGAGAACGCCATCCGAGCCAACGTCCGCCGCGGTGTAGACCGCCTCGCGCACCTCGACCCCATCATCGCCCCACGCGTCAAAGCCGGACAGCTCAAAGTAGTCGGCGCAACCTACGGCCTCGCCACCGGCCAGGTCCAACTCCTGAAGTAAGCCGCTACTACCGCGCCAAAGCCGTCGCGATCGCCTTCTCAGCCAGTGGAGCCATAACGCCATAGGCCTTTGCCGTGGGGTGTACGCCGTCCGAAGCCAGATCGGGATCGAGTCCCCCCTTTGCGTTCGCCATCGGCGTGTAGTAGTCGAGATAGACTAGCCCCTCTCGCTCGCAGAGCGCCTTCAGCCGCACATTCATCGCGCGAATCTGTCCCGCTGGCTGCACCTCCGGCTTCCACCGATACTCCGAGGCCGGCAGAATCGACGAGATCACTACCTTGATTCCGTTCGCCCGGGCGATCTCTGCCATCGAGACGAAGTTATCCTCGGTCATCTCCGGGGTCGATGGGCCGGTGTTGCCTGCGACGTCGTTGGTACCCGCAAGAATGACCACGAC
Source organism: Edaphobacter sp. (assembly GCA_025462645.1). GTDB lineage: Bacteria > Acidobacteriota > Terriglobia > Terriglobales > Acidobacteriaceae > Edaphobacter. Next base: position 92,353 of record JAOAPB010000069.1, read on the forward strand.
CGCAGGCTTGAGGTGTACGACATCCTGCTGGAAGCGGACGACCATCTGCGGCGTCGTCTGCCCGCTGATACCACGATTCACATAGGGCTTACCGGGAAAGAACTCCGTCCCGGGCTTCCGTCCCCAGGCATCTGTGATCGAGTCTCCATAGAAGACGACACGTCTCTCGCCTGCCGCCGGAGCGGGCAAGGCGGCGTTGTCTGCGCGATACCGATTCAGTTGGGGCCAGTCCATGAGCTTCGCCTGCATCGCGGCAATCTGTTTCGTCGTATCGGCCTGTGCCGGGGTCGCCGTCGCCTGTGCAGGAACAGGAACAGCCGTCTGCGCCTGACCGATTGCAGTCACAAATGGCAGACATGTAAGCAAAACATTGCACACAAAAATCTTCATCCCGCCCAACCCTCCTGAAAAGACCCTTCGCCGATTCTAGTCGATACCTCTCTCGCCACCACCCTCAATTGCCCCGCTGCTGTACCTTAAGAAGTGATGCAGCCCGGTATATCCACCCACGTCTTCCTTCAGCAGCGCCTGCACCCCGGCCTGCTGGACGCTCTGCATAAGGGCGGCGCCCAAACCATCGAGGTCTTCGCCGCCCGTCATCACTTCGACTACACGGATCGACCCAGCGTCCGCGACATGGCTACCTGGTTCCGGGACAACGGTGTCACCGCCACCCTGCATCAGCCGCTCTACACCGATGCCCACTGGTCTCGCCACGTCGCCCCTACACTCTCGCTCATCGACCCCGAGAAGTCTCGTCGCATCGATGCCATGGACGAGATCAAGCGCGCGCTCGAATCCGCAGAGCAGATTCCCTTCGCCTCCATCGTCCTGCACCTCGGGCTGAAGGACGACACCTGGAGCCCGCGCTCGCTCGAAAACTCCCTCACCGGCATCGAGCACATCAAGGCCTTCGCCCATCCTCTCGGCGTCCGCGTCCTCCTCGAGAACCTGCAGAACGAGGTCACCACTCCGGAGCACCTCCTCGAGATACTCCGCGTTGGCCACTTCGACAACGTCGGCGTCTGCTTCGACGTGGGCCACGCGCACCTCACTCAGAATGATCCAGCCGGAGGCATCGACGCGGCCTTCGAGCTCCTCAAGCCGCGCATCGCCGAGCTCCACCTGCACGACACCCACGGCCAGAAGATCGACCACCTATGGCCCGGCACCGGAGTCATCGACTGGACGAATGTAGCCAAACACATCGTCACACTGCCGACGAAGACTCCAGGTATCCTCGAAATCGCACACGACCTGGACGAGACCGCCGAAACCGTCACCAAAAAAGCTGCAGAGGTCTTCTCCCAGCAATCCCGCATTGCAGAGGACCTGTTGCATTCAGCCGGGAACTAAGCAGTACGTAATCGAAAAAGATCGCAAGGAACGGAAGCAGCCCCCCAATGAGCGAATCCCAGACCGAATCTCAACCCCATTCCCACACCGAACCACACCAGAATGTGACCTCCACCAGCACAAATCCGATCACCACCATCGCCTCCCTCTCTCAGCACGAAGGCCAGACCGTCACCCTCCGCGGCTGGCTCTACAACCTGCGCGCCTCGGGCAAGCTGCTCTTCCCCATCTTCCGCGACGGCACCGGAACCATCCAGGGCATCGTCCCCAAGGCTGCCGTCTCCGAAGAGGTCTTCGAGACCCTGAAGAACCTCACGCTCGAGTCCAGCCTCACCGTCACCGGCAAGGTGCGGGCCGACAGCCGCGCCCCCTCGGGCTACGAGCTCGACGTCGAAGGCGTCACCGTCCTCCAGAAGGTCCCCGACGATACCCCCTTCCCCATCACCCTCAAAGAGCACGGCGTCGACTTCCTCATGGAGCACCGCCACCTCTGGCTCCGCACTCCGCGCCAGTCCGCCATCCTGCGCGTCCGCGCCACCATCATGCGCGCCGCGGCGGAGTACTTCGACACCAACGGCTTCGTCCGCACCGATCCACCGATCTTGACTCCCAATGCATGCGAGGGCACCAGCGAGCTCTTCGAGATGGACTACTTCGACGACGACAAGGCCTACCTCACCCAATCCGGCCAGCTCTACATCGAAGCCACCGCGCTCGCCCTCGGCAAGGTCTACAGCTTCGGCCCCACCTTCCGCGCCGAGAAGTCCAAGACCCGCCGCCACCTCACCGAGTTCTGGATGATCGAGCCCGAGGTCGCCTTCCTCGAACTCGACGGCCTCCTCAACCTCGCCGAGAGCTTCATCACCCACATCGTCACCACGGTCCTCGCCCACCACCGTGCCGACCTCAAGGTCATCGGCCGCGACGTCGCCAAGCTCGAAGCCGTCATCGGGATCTCATCCGAACCAGCCACAGAACTGGGTGCCCCATCCTTCGCGCCTTCTGCGAAGGGTGGGGTATCGAGCGAAGTTCGACCGTCTTCCCCCGAAGCACCTCAACCGTCCAGCACCACCAACTCCCCCATCACCGATGAGCTGTCATCCCGACCGGAGCGCAGCGAAGCGGAGGGATCTGCTTCGCTACCACAGAAGCCCAACCGGTTTCCAAGGTTGTCCTACGACGAAGCCCACGCCATGCTCGACGAAGCCTACAAAGCCGGCAAGCTCGAATCCCCCCACAAGTACGGCGACGACTTCGGCTCCCCCGACGAGACCTACATCTCCAGCCAGTTCGACCGCCCCGTCATGATCCACCGCTATCCCGCCGCGATCAAGGCGTTCTACATGCAACCCGACCCGCAGGACCCATCGAAGGCCCTATGCGTCGACGTCCTCGCCCCCGAGGGCTACGGCGAGATCATCGGCGGCAGCCAGCGCGTCGACAGCTACGACCTCCTCAAATCCCGCATCGAAGAGCACGACCTGCCCCTAGCCGCCTTCCAGTGGTACCTCGACCTCCGCAAGTACGGCAGCGTCCCTCACTCCGGCTTCGGCATGGGCATCGAGCGAGCCGTAGCCTGGATCTGCGGCCTGGACCACGTCCGCGAAACCATCCCCTTCGCCAGAACTCTAAACCGCATTTACCCATGAGTTCTTGATTGTCAAAATAATATTTAAACCGACAGATGAGTGACTAACGATTATTGTCGAACTCTGCCTCGTTCCGGCGAGCAATTTCAATCGACTTTGTCCAATTAATTGCGTCGGCAAGACCCGAGAGAGGATCCTCCATCGCGATTATTTGGCCTAGTTCCTCACCCGTTACCGAGAAGACCCAGTGGTCGCGATTGTCACGAGTCCGCAGGCGAATCTCCACACTCCTTCCCGGAAATCGAAATGCTAGAGGAATGATGAATTGCGAAAAATGGATATGGCGATTAGGAGCGGTCTCAGGAGTGGCATCCTGAAAGCTTGCTGTAATCTGTCCTTCCTCTTCGTTCAGTTCAGTTAGCGCAAAACCTTGAGTAGCAAAGCTCGCGCTTAAATCGGCAACTTTCGCATGAATATCATCCGCACCCGTAGGCATTCGTTCCAGCATCTCTCGAGAGCTGTTGACAATAGTCAGTACACGTGAACATCTCAGAATTCCAATACGGGAGTTAACCTCTACCGCAACCGACAATAGTTCTTCTCTCGATAGCTCGATACTCTTCGCCAACGATTTTCCATATCGACCAATGATTCTGTCGCCTGTGACCGCGAACGTGTGATGTTGCGCCATGTTGCGCCATTGATTGAGGCGGATTCCCCACGGTAAAGGAGCAATGAGATCTTGCTCGGGAAGAAAGTGATGGAGCCTTTCAAGTACCTTGCCAAAATCCTCGTGCAAAATTGCAGCTGGTTCTACAGGGGCTCCATCGCGAATGCAAAGTAGACAGTAAAATTCCTTCATAAAGGGCTGGAGTATCGACTCGATTCCTGCCCCGATGTTCCGGAATAGCTCAAAAGCATACTCATCAATTGCGAGCTTAACCGTAGGCACCTCGAACACGACTTGAAGTGCAAATTTCCTCTGTGTCTCCAAAATGGGCACTTCAAAGAATGAAAGGACTTCGAGCACTCTGTTCGCGTCAATTTCTAATGCCTGTGCACGAACCGAGAATGCAAAGTTAAGCATCGATTCCCAATCGAATCGGGTCGAGAGCTTACCTATGCCGATTGCTAGTCCTGCCAGTTGGTTGACCGCGCACCGCTCCAGCAGATCTTTGTCTACGATATAAGGATTGAGGAGAGCGACTATTTCTTCTTTGATCTGGGCGGGGCTGCGACCATCCTTTAAGGCAACCGTGTACGGCTGCGAGGAATGTATTTGGTCAAGGAACCGTTGTCTCATTCCAATATGCTCTCACCGAAATCCCACTAGAGGGTTGATTTGAGATTGTGTTCGGCGGGTGCCCCCGACACCAACTTGGGTGATGCGCGCCCAGGCACAAGATCGGGTGCCCCATCCTTTGCAGTCTCACCGCAAAGGGTGGGAGTATATGCCTCCAACCCAGTGACGCTCTTAAAGAGCTCCTACGTAATACCACTCACCGCGAAGCCACCCGCCTCCCACCCCTAACCCTGCAAGCCCCCGGAACATTCGTCATCTGCTTCGCGAACACCCTGTAGCTCACCGTCCCCGGCCGCAGCGTCGACCAATACCCCGACCCCGACAGCAGCGGCTTCCGCTGCTCGATAATCTGCTTCTCCAGAATCTTCACCCCGCACTCCAGATTGTTCTTCGGCTGCAGAATCGTCTTCGCCGGATCATCCGCCTTCAGCGTCCTGTCCCGATCCCAGTCGAACTCGCACCCATAGCGCCTCTGATCCTCGTACGTAAGCTGCAGCAGACCCTCGCTCCGTACCTTCCGCCCCGTCACCTTATCCGTCACCGCAACCTCAGGCTCCGTATGCCGAACCCGCGTTGCAGGCTTCAATCCCGCCTCCGCACCCGCCAGCGCCTGGAAGAGATAGGCCCAGAACGCCCGCTTGTCCACCTCCGCCATCTCATAAAACCTCGGACAGAACCGCCTCACATCGCGCGGAACCTGGTGCGACAGCATCTCCGGAGGAACCGCCAGTTGCACAATCTTGTCCCACTCCGGATCCCATCTCTCTCCTCCAAGCTCCGCTCTCTTCGTATCGATCGGGGTCGAAGGAGCCGGTTTCATCGCTGGCACCGGAGCGGCGACATTCGCCTCATGCTTGTCGTAACCCGCCTGCTCGTTGCAACCCGCCGCCAATAGCGCCAGAATCGATGCCATCGCGCCACCCCGCAGCCCGCACCCGATCCTGTGCCGATACCAGATCATCGCGAAGACATCCTACTCCCGCGAGTGTCCACACCGTCACCCTCCCCCCCCACCATGACAAACCGCCCGGAAGAGCGTCTCATAGTGTTGGAGCCATAACCGACCTGTGATCTCGAAGAGAACGATGGAATCCTAGAAGATAGAGACGAACAGAAAGAAGACAAACGGCACACTGCCACACGGCAGGCACCACTGGAGCAGAACAATGGCAATGAACGACTACCGCATGAACAGCTACAACACCTATCCCCACACCATCGACGTCCCCCGCGAGGAAGCCTCCTCCCTGCTCGCCAAAGTGCTGGCCATCACCTCGCTCGGCTTCTTCATCACGGCCTTCGGCGTCGCCACCGCGCCCCCCTGGGGAACCCTCGTCGGCTTCATCGTCGTCCTCGGGCTCGTCTTCGCCATCAACTTCACCCGCAAGGCCAACCCTGCCGTCGCGCTCGGACTCTTCCTCACCCTCACCTACTTCATGGGCTGGGAGATCGGTCCGCTCATCCAGCGCTACATCCGCACCTTCGGCACCGGAATGGTCTTTAACGCCGCCGCTACCACCGGCGCCGGTATGGCCGTCATGGGCTGCGTCGCCTATCTCTTCAACATCAACTACCGCCGCATCGCCGGTATCGGCTTTGCCGCGCTGCTCCTGCTCATCATCGCCGGCATCGCCAGCATGTTCTTCCACTTCCTCACCCCGGACATTTACTCCTGGCTCACCCTCGGCGTCTTCACCCTCCTCACCGTAGGCGACTTCGCCCGTATCCGCGCCGGCGGAGACGGCCGCTCCGCCGTATCGCTCTCCCTCTCCATCTATCTCGACGCCATCAACATCTTCCTCGCCGTCCTCCAACTGATGGGTGGCCGCCGCAGAGACTAATCTCAGCCGGGTGCCCCATTCATGCAATCTCATCGCATGAGTGGGCCTCCGCGCGAAGTGCGAACCCATCCCCGGATCGACACAACTTCCTCAAACCCCTCCAAAATGTCATCCTGAAGACATGAAGCCTGAAACCTTGCTACGAATATTCGCCGGATTGATCCTGATCTGTTGCCTGACGATGGCACACGCGCAGGAGAAGGGCTACTGGCGCGCATCAAGCTCCACGGCCCGAACCATTACCGGCGACGTCGGACTCGCCGACGAAAAGCTCACCATCAACGCGTTCTACAGCACCACCATGTCGCGAGCCCGCGCCCTCGAAGCCGCGGAGGTCAGCGCCCTCTTCGATACAGACAGCAGCTCCGGCACCAGCGGCAGTCTCTATCGCCTGAACATCCCGGCCGCGAAGAAGTTCCAGCACAAGAACAGCCTCTGCGGCTCCGAAGATGTTCACTGGATGGTCGCCTACGCCCAGGGAAACTCCTTGCAGCTAGCCTTCTTCTCAGGAGAGAAGCCACCCATCTTCACCTTCGACGCCATCTCCAACTCAACCGACAAATGCGGCACATTCTCCTACGTCAGGTAACCTCCCGCTAGCCTCTTTCGCCCCCAGGGTCAAAGACCACTCCAGCGCAATAGAAAGCGCGGGCACTATAGCCGTGCCCGCGCAACAAAAGTGTGAAGCCGTGCTAATTCGCCACAATCGGCGGAGGAATCCACTTCCCGCTCGTAATCACGTCATCCGGCCAGTACATCCGCAGAAACACGATGTAGCCGGCGTTGGCCGGAGTGGGAAGCCAGTTGCATTTTTGTTTCGACCCATCCGGAGGTTCGCTTGCCTGCAGGTACAGATCCAGCGAGCCGTCGGGATTGAAGCATGCCTTGTGGTTCTGCACATAGGGGTCTCCAACGGCATTCCAGGTCAACGCCTCCGAAGTATTCGGCCACGGCACCAGCTTGCCTTCCAGATCGTAGATGGTCACCGACCAGAACCCTTGAACAGGTGGAATTCCCTCGTTGATGTGCGGAGCCTTGAACTGGATCTTGTAGTTCTTGCTGCCGAGCAGATCACTTCCGTTACCGTCCGTCTTGGTGTAACCGTAAACGGCGTCTTCTTTTCTATTCGCTCCAAGAGCATTCTTCGCAACCTCTGCTCTCAGCAGGTAATGCCTGTCATACGTCCCCACATCGAGACTCACCGTCCAGCCCGTTGTGGTGGGCGTGGTCGCACCCACGTTATTTATTATCAGCTGCCCTAGGTCGACGGCCCGCTGCAACTTCGCCAGCTTTTCCCTGCCCGGCGCCGTGCAATCGAAATTAGTCCCGGTAACAGGAACACTCCCCTTCTTGGGATTATTGTTTCGCACAAGGAGTCCCAGCTTCAGCAAGCTTGGTATAACCAGGTCGTCCTGTCCGCGTATCGGAAGATTGAAGTTCATCATCGCCGCCATATTCTGAAAGAAGGCGCACGCGTCCATTCCAGTCACCTGGCGTAGAGGCGGCGTCACCGTATCGGCCAGAGGCTGCACCGACAGAGTGTCTGGCGGAGTGAATGTCTGACCGGCCTGGTACTTACTCAACGGAGTCAGTGTCAGTCCCGGATAGATGTTGTTGATGATGTCTTTGACATCCGAGTCCGAGCCGTTCGTATAGATGCGTCCAATAATCCACATCGAGCTGGTCGGGATCTTGATCGTCTCGACGACAGGTATCGTGATCGGGGGCTGCTCATGCCCATTGCACGCCGGACCGACAAGGGCATAGTTTCCTTCGCCGCTGGTCTTGTTCGAACCCGGCGACAGCGGGCTCACCTCCGTCCATCCGTCCAGTATCTGCATGATGAAGAAGCGGCTGCCGAAGTTCGGAAGATGAAGTATCACCGGCTCTTCGCACAGATTGAGAAACGACGAGGCGTACAGTGTCGACGTGCTTGGAAGCACCACAGCCGTAAACGAGGCATCCGGTAACACCATCTCTTTTCCGAATTGATTGAGGGGAGCCGCGCCTAATTTGGTCATGGCATCCGGAACGGTCGTCGCCGTTCGTCCTGTCACGCCGAACATCAGCAGAGGATAGCCATAGATGTAACTCAGTACCCCGTCAGCGACGAGGCCAGGGGAAGTGCGCTGAATGTTTTGGAGGGTTTGGTCTTCGGGTGTTTGGCCGTTCCCCCGGATACCGGTAACAGCGACGGCAAGTGTGATGGCAACCGCAGAAGTTGCCTTGCATAATCTCTTCATAATGTCTCCGCTCTTGAAAACATGGATCGATTCGACACCAGGGCCGGATTTGTATCGGGGACCGATCTACGGGGCCGTCGGTATGTCAGAACAAGGCGGAGAGATCAGATTCAGGAGTGCGTCAAATAATCCGCCTTAAGCGGATTCCTGTGCAGTCGGGGCTGCGAACGTGTCCAAAATAAAAAGGAGGCCGGTACGCGTGCGGCGGAAAATCTCTGGACTCTGGGGGGAGGATTTGACCGAGCCGATTATAGCTACAGTGCGCATGTAAAGTCCAGGAGAGAGTCAACATAGTATAGGTAGAGAGACTTTACCTGCCCTTACCCATTCGCAATGCCTCCATCCGACAAAAAACAGTGTGGATACTCCAAAATACCCACAGCAGGGGAGGGAGTGGGGTATAGAGGGATAGAAAGGATCATCGCTATGCAAGCCCCCACCGTCCGCGTATCTTGGAAAACCATGCCGATCCGAGCACCATTCGTCGCCGCAATCCTCCTCGCAGGCACCATCCCCGCCCTCGCCCAACCCACCCCCAACACCCTCTCCAAAAAGGAAGCCGCCCAGGGCTGGAAGCTCCTCTGGGACGGCAAGACCACCAACGGCTGGCGCAGCACCCACGCCTCCGACTTCCCCGCCACCGGCTGGGAGGTGAAGGACGGCCTCCTCACCGTCACCGACCACGGCGGCGAAGAAGGCGGTGACGCCGGCGATATCATCACCACGCGCAAGTACGCCGACTTCGAGCTGACCGTCGACTTCCGTATCACGCGCGGGGCCAACAGCGGCATCAAGTACTTCGTCGATCCCGATCTGAATAAGGGCCCCGGTTCGTCCATCGGTCTCGAGTATCAGATTCTTGACGACGCAGTGCATCCTGACGCGAAGAAGGGCAAGGATAGCGATCGAACCATCGCTTCGCTCTACGACCTGATCCCCGCCGCCAAGGACAAGCCTGTGAAGCCGGTGGGCGAGTGGAACACAGCTCGAATCGTCGTCCGCGGAGCACATGGCGAACATTGGCTCAACGGGAAGAAGGTGGTGGAGTACGAGCGCTTCACGCCGCACTTCCGGCAGATCGTAGCAGAGAGCAAATACCACGTCTGGCCCAACTTCGGCGAGTTACATGATGGATACATCATGCTGCAGGACCACGGGTTTCCTGTGTCCTTCCGCAACATCAAGATTCGCGAGCTTCCACCGGCTCCTGCGAAGTAGAACGGGCAGGTAGCCCACAACTCGAACAGCCGCGAACTCGGGTACCCATCTTCGCGACTGCCTCATCGTCGAATCTTTAACGCTTTACCGTGCGAGACTCTCTTTCGCCAAGCCCTATTAGCGTCGCTCCCAAAGCCGATAGCTTCGCTTCTATGTTCCATCGAGTTCCCTTCAACTCGATCCCCTTACTAGCCGCACCCTCCACCTTAGAAAGCTCTTCGCCTCACCATCCACGCGGAAACCCGCAATCTCCGCCTGGCGCACAGACCGCATCAGCAAAGCATTCGCCCGACAGCATGCAGGCGGTGACGTACCAACCAAGTCCCGCCCCGCCTCAAATTTATGAATTTAAAACCCAACCACTAAGGAAAGGGAGGATATACCCGGTGCCGGATACATCCTCTTCGCAACAACGACTACTTCTCGCTGCTAGGCGGCGTCAGCCCCTTCAAACGCAGATACAGGGCCAGCGTCGCGTACTGCTCACTGTCATGCGACACAGTCCCCCAGACCAGTCCCACGCGTGACCGCTTCGCCGGCCCCGCCTGAAGCATATCGGCGAGGTTCGTATCGGTCACCGTCGCGAACGCCTTATCGCACTCTGCAAACGAAGCCTTCAGCGCCTCGACGATGGCGGCCTTGTCGGCGGTCTCCGGCGGAACCTTCGCCAGATCCTTCGTCCCGTTCACCGCACCGCAGCTCCGCTGCTGAGCCTCGCTGATGTGGTTCAACACGCGCGCGTAGGTCCGGATATCTGGCTCCGGCTTGTACGTATAGCTCTCCGCGGGCATCTGCTCAGCTGATTTGAGGATGTTCGCCTTCACTCCCGCATAACTTCGCTGCACCTCGGCCGCCGGCCCAGAAGCCTGTGAAACCGCCGGCGCCTGCCCAAACGCCACACCGGACATCATCAATCCGGCAACCGTACACACCAAACGTATCCGCTGCATCATCTCACCTCGAACATCCCCACCAGCCTACCCGTACACGGCCCTCGCCACAAGCATCTCGATGACATCGTGCAGAATCACCTAGGAGGCCTTCGCCAGCATCTTATCCTTGCGCAGGATAAGGAAGACGCTTATCAACACAAGCGCTGCTCCCAGGAGCATACGAGTAGTGATAATCTCACCTGCCACAAAGTAGCCCAGCGCAACCGCAACAATAGGGTTGACGTAAGCATGGCTCGCAACGCGGGTCGCCGGCATACGCGCAAGCAGCCAGACAAACGCCGTAAAGCCGAGAAGCGATCCGCAGACGATCAGATACAGCAGGGCTAACCCCGCACGCATCGAGACATGGGGAAAGGGATGCATCTCCCCGATGGCCGCAGAGAGCAGAAGCAGTGTTCCGCCACCCAGCATCATCATCGCGCCAGCCGCCAGCGGCTTCGACCCCGGCAGCTCCAACGAACGATTGAGAACCGAACCCAGAGACCAGCACGTGGCTCCGGCGAAGATCGCGACGCAGGGAAGCAAGCCGAAGTGTTGCTCTCCATTTGGCAGCAGCAGCACTCCAACTCCGCCGAAGCCCAGCAGCGTTGCGAACAAAAGCCCCCAGTGCAGTCGTTGCTGCCGAAAGACAAACATCTCCAGCACAATCGTGATCAGCGGAAGCGTTGCCTCCAGTACGGAGGTGACGCCCGACGGCACATACTTCTCCGCCCAGAATAACGCCCCGTACTCCGCAACGAACATCAGAAGCCCAATGAGAGCGAGATTCCGCCATTGCACGGCTGCAGGTCGAGGCTGTCCCTTCAACCGCATAAAGCCGTAGAGCAGGACACCCGCCACGAAGAATCGAACTCCAGCGGCAAACAGCGGAGGCACCTCCTGCACGACTACCCGTATGGCAAGGAACGTCGCTCCCCAGAAGACATAGATCACAAAGAATGCCGCCGCGACGCGTATATCGAATCGCGTAGAGGATGTGTTCGCCGATGATGTACTAACAGCCGTATCTGTCATAGATGGTTATAAAATTACAACAGAGCAGATAACCTGTAAAATGAATTTGGAGGGTTAGCCAGTGGTAATCAGCAAGGTCGATCCATCCCCAGCCTTCCAATTGGTCGCCGAACACCCTGCGCTTGACTTCATCAACACGCTGGACTGGCGCTTCCGCGAGAGCGGACCGGAAGAGCTGCTGCAGAGCTACGACCATCTGCTAAGGTTCATCGAGCAATCGAAGATGCTAACCATCAAACACATACAGCTACTCCACCGCAACACCAGAAAGAGCGCTGGAGGCCGCGTGCTTGCCGCCTGCATAGAGCTTCGCGAAGCAATGGCCGATGTCTCCTATGCCTGGCTCGATGGCCGCAGCCCCTCTGCCGCACCGCTCCGAACACTCGAGCGACACTTCAAGGCAGCACGTCTGCAACAAAGACTCAGCTGGAAGGGGTCCCAGTTGGAGTGGAGCTGGTCGGGGAAGGAGGCCGACGCCGAGCTTCCTCTTTGGCTGCTGTCACTGGCCACATCCGACCTCATGGTCTCCGAAGCAGTTCACAGAGTCCGCGCCTGCGACAACGAAGAGTGCCGCTGGCTCTTCCTCGACACCAGCAAGAACCATACCCGGCGGTGGTGCGACATGAAGATCTGCGGCAATCGCATGAAAGCCCGCAGATTCAAAGCCCACAAGAAGTCATAATAGTGTTTGACTAATCAGCCCTGCTTCCAGGTAGCCCAAGGCTTTAGCCTTGGGTCTCTCGTGGATCATGAAAAATGAGGGCTTTAGCCCCTGAGGTATGCCTTCTTATCTCTTATCACTCCCTTCTAAGGAACCGATTCTCGAAAGACATACCTAGTGCTGTGTCTCGGTGGTTGCAGCGTCAGTAGCCCAGTAGCTGCTCCTCGCGGAGACGATCAGCTCCGGACGACTGGCTAGCCGCACCTTTATTGTGTGAAGTCCAGGCTCTGTCGAAGTCGGTCGGAAGCTGAGGATGTAGCTATTGCGAAGATGATTAATCAACGTGCCCAGATCCGCCTCCAGCTCGTTCCGGTTATCGAAGCTACTCGACTCGCCACCGGAGAGATTCGCCGCCTCCGCCGATAGGTTCTTGCGCATAGCCCCAATCACGAGGCCGAGTGGCGCGCTGAGATTGAAGTAACCCTGAAATGGACCGGCACCGAAGTCCATCGGAGGATTGAGATGTGGTGGATCCTTGAACGCCTGTCTAGCCGCGGTCCTCTCAGCGGAAAAAGTAAGGCTATAGATCGCGGTATTGGTCTCTCCTAGAGCACTGACGATCTCTTTGAGCTGCTTCTTGCTGCCGTTGTCGTGTTCCTGGCTGATCAGAAGAATCGCACGCCGATTCCCCTGCGGCTCCTTCTTCAGCAGATCGAGCCCAAACGCGATGCTGTCGAGAATCGCAGCGCCGCTATCGCCCTGGTCAGGATGATTGATCGCATCACGCCACTGCGCGATATCCGAAGTAAACGGAGAGGCAGCCTCGACGCGGCTATCGAAGTTCACAATCGAAACCTCGTTCGGGGCCTTCCCCAGAAGGCCTGCAAGCATCGTCTCCAGGTTGGCGTAGCTCGCAAACTGACCACGAGCAATTCCGCCGGTCTGCATCAGAACCACCAGCGATAGAGGCCGATTCGTCTCCTCCTCCAGAGTCGCCTTCTGCGGCACACCATTGTCCGTCACAGTGAAGTCGTCCGCCTTCAGGGAAAAGACAAGCTCCTTGCCCGCGGTCTGAACCAGAGTAGGCACAACCACAAGCGTGGTCGTCGTACGAATCGTAGTCTGCGCAAGAGCCACGCTACCAAGTGCTGCCACAAGAACGCCGGATCTGAGGGCGGCAAGGCTCATTGGTGTCTAGATTAGACGAACCAGCTCCTCCCTTGTGTCACCAGCAGAGAAGTAAACGTGCCATTCAAACCCCCACCTCACCCATGAACTATCCTGTAAGAGACAAACTCACGACGCCGGAACAAGCCTCGTACGAAGGAAACAGCAAAACATGCCTCTCAACTGCGGAATCGTTGGCCTGCCCAACGTCGGAAAGTCCACCATCTTCAACGCCCTCACCTCAGCAAAGGCCCAGGCAGCCAACTACCCCTTCTGCACTATCGACCCCAACACCGGCGTCGTCACCGTGCCCGATGAGCGCCTCTCCAAAATCTCCGCGCTCATCAAGCCCAAGTCCCTCGTCCCCACCACGATGGAATTCATCGACATCGCCGGACTCGTAGAAGGCGCCTCCAAAGGCGAGGGTCTCGGCAACCAGTTCCTCGGCCACATCCGCGCCACCGATGCCATCTGCCACGTCGTCCGCTGCTTCGACGACCCCGAGGTCGTCCACGTCGCCGGAGGCGTCAACCCGCTTCACGATATGGACATCATCAACACCGAGCTCCTGCTCGCCGACCTCGATACCGTCGAAAAGCGCAACACCAAGGTCGAGAAGCTGGCCAAGTCCCCCTCCGCCGACCACAAGGTAAAGACCGAAGCCTCCGCCCTCGGCAAGCTCCTCACTGTCCTCAACGCCGGCAAGCCCGCCCGCACAGCCGACCTCACCGACGAAGAGCGTCCCTACACGCGCGACCTCTTCCTCATCACCGCCAAGCCCCAACTCTATGTCGCCAACGTCGACGACTCCGGCATCATCGAAGGCAACGCCTACACCGCCGCCGTCGAAAAACGCGCTGTAGAAGAGGGCGCCCAGGTGGTCCGCATCTCCGGAGCGATGGAGTCTGAGATCGCCCAGCTCGAACCCGCCGAGCGCGACGAGTTCCTCAAGGACATGGGCCTCTCCGAGCCTGGCCTCAACCGCCTCATCCACTCCGCCTACCGTCTCCTCGACCTCATCACCTACTTCACAGCAGGCGTGCAAGAGGTCCGAGCCTGGACCATCAAGCGCGGAACCAAGGCCCCTGGAGCCGCCGGAGTCATCCACTCCGACTTCGAGCGAGGCTTCATCAAGGCCGACTGCTACGCCTCCGACGATCTCTTCGCCTACGGCAGCGAACAAGCTGTCAAGGAAAAGGGCCTCCTCCGCTCCGAAGGCAAAGAGTACATCGTCAAAGACGGCGACATTCTCTTCTTCAAATTCAACGTCTAGCCTCCGGCATTCCATTTCAACCACAAATACGGGTGCCCCTCCGCAAAAACACATGGGGCGCGGATGTAATCCGCGCCCCATGTGTTTGCACCTCCCGCTAAGGTTAGAACTTCACCGAGAACATACCCGAAATCGTCCTCGGAGAACCCACTTGCAGCGTGTTGTTGCTCACCGATGTCGGATCGCTGGCAATAAACCCATTCGTACCGATCGAGGAGTAGTACTGAGCACCTGCCAGGTTGTAGATATTCATCTGCAGCTTGAGCTCGTTGAACGGTCCTACTTCTTCGCGTTTGTAGCTGGTTCCAAAATCGCTGATGAAGCGGCCATCCACACTGTTGTCGTTGGTGTAGGTGAAGTATCGCTTGGACATATAGTCGGCGCCGATGTGAGCATTGAAGCCCTTGTTCGTATACGTAAGCTCATCCTTGTAGAGGAACTGCGGCGAATCCACTGCCACCTTCCCCCTGGTCGCGATCGAGCCACTGGCCGTCGTCACATCGGAGTCGTAGGTTGATTTGCTGAACGTTACAGCGTTATACAGAGACCAACCCGAGTAGATCCGGACCGATGCAGCCGCGTCCACCCCGTTAGTCGTCACGCCGCCCACATTCGACAGCAGCGACGCTCCACCGGCAATCGCCGGCCCCTGTTGAATCGCAAGCAGACGATTGCTGAAGTTCACATGGAAGTAGTTCGCCTGCGCCATCACCTTATTGTCGGTATGGCGATACCCCACCTCTTCGCTCCACGAGCTCTCCGGCTTCAGGCTGCTTGTAAGCGCGTTGAAGCCGGCCTGCGATGTTCCCCACGGCGAGTTGCCGAATCCGTTACCACCCGCCTGGAAGGCTCTCACGTTGTCCGCCACGTCGGCGAAGACCTCGTCCGCCTGATTCAGCTTCCAGTTCACGCCGACCTGAGGCAGAAACGCCTTGCCGGACTGCAGGCTTCCTTGGGCATAGCTTGCAGCCGAGGCCGTCGGGTTCAACCCCGAGAGCCCCGTGTTGAAGGCCACAAGGTTGCCCGTCATATTCGTCTCTACGGTCTTGAACCCCGCCGAAACGTTCACAGCCGGAGTGATCTTGTAAGAGTCCTGCAGATGAATCTGGTAGACCGTACTCGGAAAGTTGTAAGCCCACTGCGTATAGAAGGGGTTAGTTGGAAAATCATAGAGCGAGTGCCCCGGTGCCGCCAGAGTCGTTCCATAGAAGCGGCGTGCCAGGTCGAAGCTCTCTTTCTCAAACCAGACTCCGCCCTCGAGTGTGTTGTGGCTCGTCTCGTAGGAGAGCGAGGTAAGAAATCCGCCGCGGCTGATGCCATACTCTGAAGTCCTCAGCGAGATCGGCGACACCACCCTGTAGTTCGAGTCGAAGCTGGCGAGGTACGGCGTAAACCACAGACCACGACCGTCGTTCCGATGACCATAAGCAGTCGTCTTCCAGGTCAGGCGATTGGTAAGCGCCATCTTATAATTCGCATAGAAGAGGAAGTCCTTCCGCAACCCGGCGGCGCCGAAGTAACCTGCATCGCATGGATCTTCATTCGCCGCCAGAACGCTGACCGGCGAGGGGTAGCTGCCGACCCCATTGCACGCATTCGCCGCCTGTATCGACTTTCCCCAGTCGCCATAGTTGTCCCAGCCGTAGCCGAGCTTCTGCACCCATACCTTGTTTAGATCCTGATAGTCGACCTCCTGCCGGTTGGAGTAGTCCGCATAGAAGGTGAAGACGCCCTTACTGCCGACAAACTGCGTCAGCTTCGCATTGATCTGAAAGTAGCGCTGATTGATCTCGCCCACGCTCTTCCACTTGTCCGACCGTTGATAGACGCCGGCAACGTAGAACTTCGTGCGAGTCGGCAGAGACCCGCTATCGAAGCGAGCGAAGCTCCGCAGGCCATTGAAGCTTCCGAAGGACTGTGTAGCGGCAAAGTGAAGCTTCTCCAGAGGGTCCGACGAAAAGAACTGAACCGCTCCGCCAAGATTGCTGGTCGAAGCCGTCTCGAGCGAGCCCGTGCCCTGAGATAGAGTGACGCGGCCAAGGTTCTCGTCGATGATCGCGCGGCTGATATGCAGACCGTTCAGGTTGCCGTACGACATATCGCCCAACGGAACATCGTCGAGCGTGAACCCCAGTTGATTCTGGTTGAACCCGCGCACCGAGATGCGCAGCGCCCACTCATACGCGCCATAAGGATCTGCCGAGGTGACGCTGACGCTCGGCAGCCGCGCAAGCGTCTGAATCGGACTGGTGCCGGGAGCAGCCTCCAGAAGCAGCTTCGAATCGATCGACTGTTCGCTGCGAGTCTCGCCCGGCGCGGTCACCGTGACCGAGTCCGTAGTGGTCAGTTTGGTGGCCGCCTCGGAGTTCGTGGCGCTCTGCCCCGGCTGGGAGGCTCCCACAGCCGGCTGTCCCTGTTGTGCTACCTGACCCTGTTGTGCTCCGGCTCTGCCGACACAGAACAAACTCATCGCAACGGCTACTGCAGAAAACATTCTTAGAGTCACTGTTCCTCCAATTGAAAGCAACATCGGTTTAATCTCCGCGGAATTCGCATTGCAACGGTGCGCACAGCCGATCGACTCCCCCACCGGATTAGTCTCATCTCTCCAGCAGACAACACAGTTGAGGGCATCGTTTTCAGCCACCGGGCATGTAAGCGAATATTCGAGAAAGCCGCAACCTTGCATACATTCAGAGGCAAGCTGGAACAATCTCGATTTCCTAACAGAAATTGTGTCGAAGTTAATAGGAGCGGTTTGTTTGAATGTTGCGAAGCCTTGAAATTTCAGTTAAACATTTCGCCGCTATGTCTCGTGCAAGTACGCACTCTCCGAAAAGGAATGTTGGATGGGCCAGCTTCGCCGATCAACTCCTCCACCCACCAGGCGGTCGGAGGACAATCGACGGACAAAAGAGCTCCAGATCATTCTTCAAAGAATTCGCGGAAAAGTGCCGGATTTTGGACGGTCAAAAGAAGCATGCGGCAAACCAGGTTTGCCACCCAACTCACCACAATCTGACCACGAATTCACCATCACCAGCCACCCAAAAACTCAAAAATCCCCAGCAAAAACCAACTTTCTTCCAGCCAAACTTTTCCGCGCACAAAAAGCCAAAAATTAGTAGAAACTTGTATCCAGACATGAAGAAAAAACTACGCATTGGTATCCTCTTTGGCGGCCGCTCCGGCGAGCATGAAGTCTCCCTCCTCTCCGCCGCCAGCATCCTCAAAGCCATCGACAAAAAGAAGTACGAGGTAGTCCCCATAGGCATCACCAAACAAGGCCAGTGGCTCACCTCCACCGAAGCCCAGCACCTCCTTAGCGGCGAAGCAAAACCAGCGCCAATCAAGCAAACCAAGGCCATCCAGCTAAGCGCCAGCGCCGATCTTGCCCAGCAGAACGGAGCCCTAGGCCAGCGATTAGACGTCATCTTCCCCGTCCTCCACGGAACGTTTGGCGAAGACGGAACCATTCAAGGGCTCTTCGAACTAGCCGATATCGCCTACGTGGGCTCCGGCGTCCTCGGCTCCGCCACCGGCATGGACAAGGCAGCCATGAAGCAGCTCTTTAGCGCCACCGGCCTGCCCCAGACCCCGCACGTAGCCCTGATCCGCAGCGAATGGAAGGCCGATCCCAGGCGCTGCACGAAGCTCATCGAGAAAAAACTCTCCTACCCCGTCTTCGTCAAACCGGCAAATCTAGGCTCTTCCGTAGGGATCAGCAAGGTCCACGACCGCAGCGAACTAGCCGCCGCGATGGACCTCGCCGCCAGCTTCGACCGCAAGCTCGTCATCGAGCAAGGCGTAGGCGGCCCCGGCGTTAAGCCCCGCGAGCTCGAGGTCTCCGTCCTGGGCAACGACTCGCCCGAGGCCTCCGTAGTAGGCGAGATCGTCCCTGGGGCCGAGTTCTACGACTACGAGGCCAAGTATCATTCCAACACCTCCGTCCCCATTATCCCGGCCAAACTATCGAAGTCCGAGACCAAAAAGATCCGTGAGATGGCCATAGCCGCCTTCCGCGCCTGCGACTGCGCCGGCTTGGCGCGTGTCGACTTCCTAATGGAGCCCGCTCGCAAGGGAAAGAAGAGCCGCATCTATCTGAACGAGATCAATAGCATGCCAGGCTTCACCAGCATCAGCATGTACCCCAAGCTCTGGGAGGCTAGCGGCCTGTCCTACAAACAGTTGATCGACCGCCTCATTGCCCTGGCAGTCGAACGTCAGAAGGAAAAGCAACAGACCCAGTTCAGCCGCGTCTAAACAGCATCAGGAGGACCGGGATGCAGACCATCGGCAGGCCAATTGCGCCACAACGCCGGACGTCTAGGCATTTCGCTGGTTCTTTATTGTTTCATGCACTTCTACTCGGGGCTCTCCTCCATAGGAGCGCGCCCTGGGTCGCTCCTATTCGCCTGCCGGGCAGCGAACATGGCAGCAATCTCCTGTTAACGTATTTGCCCGGCCGGGCACCGATACAGTCTGCCGCACCCAACCCAAAGACCGAGCCCCAACTTGCCGAGGCAAAGTCTCCGCCGCCAAAGCTGCCCATCCCAAAGATGAAGGATACAAGCCCCTCGCCCAACACCAATTCGCCCGTCTCGGCACAACCTGACTCCTCTGCAGGAGCGGATGCGCTGGGCTCCGGCAACATCAACATTGCCCTGGCCAGTTTCTTTCCTACGCCGAAGCCCGACCTCTCTTCACTGCCTCACGGAACAAAGGGCGATGTCATCCTGGACGTCGTCATCGACGCCACTGGAAAGATCTCGGACTTGAAGATGACCAGCGGCCTCGGTCATGGCATAGACGAAACCGTCATCGCAACGGTGCAACAGTGGACCTTCCACCCAGCCACGAGAGACGGCCAGCCCGTGGCCAGCGAGCAGGAACTCCACTTCCACTACGAGCGAGGCTAGGCGAATCCGCTACAACACCCGGCTGTGCTCGTATCCCTCAGACGTCAGCGCCGCCAACAGCTCCGCAACCTGCTCGCGCCCGCGAGTCTCCAGGGTGATGTCAATCGTCGTATTTCCCAGATTCACGCCATAATAGGCCCGGTTATACAACGTATCCACAATGTTGGCACGATAGTTCGCGATCAGCTTCGTCAATTCAGCCAGTGCGCCCGGTTTGTCCAACAGATGAATTCGCAGGCGGATCATTCGTCCATCCTGCACCAGACCGCGCTCGATGATCCGCGAGAGCAGTGTCACATCGATGTTGCCGCCGCAGACCAGGACCGCCGTATGCGCGCCATTCAACGATGTCTTCTTCTGCAGCAGAGCCGCCAGCGCCGTAGCGCCCGCGCCCTCAGCCAGTGTCTTCTCCCGTTCTAGGAGCACCAGAATCGCTGAGGCGATCTCGTCCTCTTCGACAGTCACAATCTCATCGACATATCGGTCTACAACAGGAAATGTCTCATCGCCAGCACGTCGAACGGCGATACCATCCGCAATCGTCGTCGCCGGATCGAGCGTCACCGGATGATGCTGCTCCACCGCCATCGCCATCGACGGCAGCCGCGAGGTCTGCACACCAACGACCCGGATATCCGGCCGCGACTCCTTGATCGCGCAGGCGATTCCGCCAATTAACCCACCACCGCCAATCGGCACCACCACCGCTTCAAGCTGCGGAACCTGCTCCAATAGTTCAAGGCCAATCGTGCCCTGCCCCGCCATGACGATCGGATCGTCGAACGGATGGATAAACGTCATCCTCTCCGCTTCGCACAGCCGTGTGGCCTCTTCGCAGGCCTCGTCGTAGTTCGCTCCATGCAGCACAACCTCAGCGCCAAAACCACGTGTTGCCGTTACCTTCACCAGCGGTGTCGCGAGCGGCATCACGATCAGCGCGCGAATTCCCCGAGCTGTGGCGTGGTAGGCCACACCCTGCGCATGGTTCCCCGCACTCGCCGCCACCACTCCCCGCGCTGCCTGCTCCGACGTCAGCATCGCGATCCGGTTCAGTGCGCCGCGCTCTTTGAAAGAGCCCGTCATCTGCAGGTTTTCGAGCTTCAGATAAACCTGCTGTCCCGTCAGCGCCGACAGCATCTGCGAGTGCGGACAGGGCGAGTAATAGATGGAGCCTCGCAACCGTTCGCGCGCGGCAACTACGTCGGCAAGGCTAATATTCAGATTGGTCGTCTTGGTCGTCAAATCGCTCACAGATCCGTTGATGTCACTTGAGGCAAATCATGCTTAATGTTTTTTGCGAAACTCATTCGCCAGCGCGAACTCATCACGCAGCTCCGGTGTCCGCAGATTCTCACGCACATGCGTCAGCCGCTGCTCGAGCGCTAACAGCGTATCGGCGATTGGGCCTGTATTCGTCAGCGCGACATCTCTCCACATGCTGTACGGGCTCGCACCCAGCCGCGTCGTCTCGCGCAGCGCCCGCCCGCCGATCGCTGCAACCTCCGGTGCGTCGCCAAACCTATCCTCCAGCAGCGCCGACAACGCAGTCGACAGCATCTGCGGTAGATGACTCACCCAGGCGCACAACTCATCGTGTCGCGCCGCATCCATATCCAATGTCCGTGCGCCGAAAAAACCTACCCATTTACGCCACTCTTTGTCGATCGTCGTAGGCTGCGGCGTGGTGGGGGTAAACAACCACATCGCACCATGGAATAGCCCGGCCTCGGCCAGCAGAGCCCCACCTGACTCCTTACCCGACATCGGGTGGCCAGGCAGGAAATTCGCAACATCCTCACCATTAAAAAGTCTCGCGCCCAACTCCGAGATCTCGAGCTTCGTGCTCCCCACATCTGTAACGAGCTGTCCTGCCTGTAGTATCGGCGCCAGAAGTTGCATCCAATCTTTGATGGCCAGCACAGGCACAGCCAGCACAATCACATTTGCGCCACGGGCTAACACCAGCGCAGCCTCGCGGTCGGCGGCTACACCATCGACGGCGCCCATCTGCAACGCCGCCGCTCTCTCCAACGAACTCACGTCCCATCCATCGATACGGCCCATAAACCCTGCACCCCGCAGAGCCATCCCGGTCGAAGCCCCGATCAATCCCGTACCGATAATGAGAACGCGCTCTATCAAGCCTGAGGCCATGATCTATGCAATCATCCTGCCGACCACCGGCGCCAGCAGCCGTAATTGCGCCACCAGCTTCTCCAACTGCTCCGGATACAGGCTCTGCGCTCCATCGCTCATCGCCTTATCCGGATTCGGGTGCATCTCCATCAGCAACCCGTCCGCTCCGGCGGCAACGCTCGCAAGCGCCATTGGCGGCACCAGATCGCGAATGCCGACGCCGTGTGACGGATCGCCCATCACTGGCAGGTGCGTTAGCTTCTTCAGTACCGGAATCGCCGAGATATCCATCGTGTTGCGCGTGTATGTCTCATATGTCCGAATCCCGCGCTCGCATAGAATCAGGTCGTAGTTGCCGCCCGACAGAATGTACTCGGCCGATAGCAGAACCTCTTCAATCGTCGCCGAGATGCCGCGCTTCAGCAGCACCGGTTTGCGCACATGCCCAAGCTCACGCAGCAGGTTGAAGTTCTGCATGTTACGTGCGCCCACCTGGAAGCAATCGATGTACGGCAGCATCACTTCGATCTGCGAGATCTCCATGACCTCGGTGATCACCAGCAGTCCGGTCTCATTGCTTACCTCGCGCAGCAGCTTCAGCCCTTCCACTCCCATTCCCTGAAAGCTGTACGGCGAACTTCGCGGTTTGTACGCTCCACCGCGCAGAAACTTCCCCCCCGCTGCCGCGACCTGCTTCGCACTCAGCAAAATCTGTTCGCGCGACTCCACCGAGCACGGTCCCGCCATTAACACGACCTCGTTGCCGCCGACGACCACACCATTCGGAAACTTGATCTTCGTTCCCTCGGGCCGGAAGTTCCGCCCCGCCAGCTTGTACGGCGACGAGATGCGATACGCATCGTGCACCCCGGCAAGTACCTTGAACTCGGCAACCTCGAAGTGCTCCGGCGTCCCCACACCCGCCAGAATCGTCTGTGCCGCGCCCGTCGTTCGGTGAACGTTGAAGCCGAGCTCGACCATCCGCTCGATCACCTGCTGTATGTTCTCCTCAGTTGCCTGGTCTTGCATCGCTACGATCATGGTTTTCGCTTTCGCTCTCTTTTATGTAACTAAATTGGATACAAAATCTACTTCAGCTCTACTTAAACTGCGTAAAACTTGTGGTCTTTAATGATTGCGCCGCTGCAAAGTTCGCATCACGTCGATGATGCGCTCATACACATGCTGAATCTCGGCATCGCCCAACGGACCAGGATTTTTTGCGCGAACGTGGTCGAAGACAGCCTGCTCCCGCTGCGGCTCATAGACTGGAAGATCGGCTGTCTTTTTAAGCTCGCCAATGGCCTGCGCGGCCTCTGCACGCTTACTGATAAGTTGAACAATCTGCTCATCCAGCTCATCAATCTTCTGCCGCCAGTCGGAGATTTCCATGCAGTAGCCCTCGAAGTGCAGCGTCGCTCGTCCCGGCCTTGTTCTTCCCGGTTTCGCCAGCTGCGAAATATTTTTACGCTCCAATGATAAATGGCGATCGACGGAGACCCCTGTCTCAACCGCCCCGACTACATCCTGACAACTCATGCTCGCAATCCCGCGATAAATCGTCCTACCGCAGCCGGAGCCTCAACGGGCTCACTCTTCTCAATCAAAGCCACCAGTGCACTGCCAATAATCGCAGCATCCGCAAACTCTCCCACGGCCTTCACGTGCTCGGCGTTCGAGATCCCAAACCCTACTGCAATGGGCAGCTTGGTAAACTGCCGCAGTCTTGCCACCAACTCCGCCGCATCACTCGCAACCTTCTGCTGCGTCCCGGTAATACCCACTCGCGAAATCGCATACACAAACCCCTGCGAAGCACTCGCAATCGCCTTCAAACGGGCATCGGGACTGGTAGGCGCAGCAAGGAAGATCGGTGCAAGCCTATGTTCCTGCATCGCAGCCAGATACTCCTCCGCCTCTTCCACGATCATGTCCGTCAGCAGCACGCCATCGGCACCGGCCTCTGCGGCCTGCGCGCAAAACGTCTTCATCCCCATTCGCATCACAGGGTTCAGATACGAGAACAACACCAGCCCAGCCTCTGGCCGAGTCGCACGCAGTTCCTTGGCCAGCCCCAATACGTCCGTCAGCCGAGTTCCCCGAGCTACAGCCCGCTCGCTCGCCCGCTGAATCACCGGCCCATCTGCCAGCGGATCGCTGAATGGAACACCCAGCTCAATCACATCTGCGCCGTTATCGATCGCTGTCAGCGCAATGTTCCGCGTAGTCGCCAGATCAGGATCACCCGCCGTCAGATAAGCAACAATCCCCGGCTTCTTCTTGAACTCAATCGCCATTGCTCTGCACTTACCCTTTCGTCGACTCGCTGAACTGCTGACCCGCTGACTCACTGCCCTTCAAATCGAGCTCACGAGCCAGAATCCCCATATCCTTATCGCCCCTGCCCGACAGGTTCACCATCAGAACATCCGTCTTCGCCATCGTGGGAGCCAGTCGAATCGCCTCCGCCACTGCATGTGCGCTCTCCAGAGCCGGCAAAATTCCCTCAGTCCGAGCCAGCGTCACCGTCGCCTTCAACGCCGCATCGTCCGAGCAGGAGACATACGTCGCCCTCCCCGAATCATGCAGCATCGCATGCTCCGGACCCACGCTGGCATAGTCAAGCCCGGCGCTTACCGAGTGCGTACTCGCAATCTGTCCGGCATCATTCTGAAGTACATAGCTATAAGTTCCCTGTAACACTCCAGGAATCCCGCCACCAACCTTCTGAAATCGTGCCGCATGCTCTCCCAGAGCCGTCCCGCGCCCGCCGGCTTCAACGCCGATCAACTGCACATTCGCATCCGGCAGAAACTCATAGAAGGCTCCAATTGCATTCGACCCACCGCCAACACAGGCCACAATCGCCGTCGGCAGCTTACCCTCCTGCTCCATCACCTGCCGCTTCGCCTCTTTGCCGATCACGCGATGAAAGTCCCGCACCATCGTCGGGTAAGGATGCGCCCCCAGCGCGCTCCCCAGAATATAGTATGTCGTCCGCACATTCGTAACCCAGTCCCGCATGGCCTCGGAGATCGCATCCTTCAGCGTCGCCGAGCCAGCCGAGACCCCGCGCACCTCGGCACCCAGCAACCGCATCCGGTAGACATTCAGCTCCTGCCGCCGCGTATCCTCCTCACCCATGTAGATCACGCATTCCATACCGAAGAGCGCACACACCGTAGCCGTCGCCACCCCATGTTGCCCCGCGCCGGTCTCCGCGATGATCCTCTGCTTGCCCATCCGCCGAGCCAGTAGCCCTTGCCCAAGTGCATTGTTGATCTTGTGTGCTCCCGTATGCAGCAGGTCCTCGCGCTTCAGATAAATCTTCGCTCCGCCACACTGCTCCGTCAGCCGTTTCGCGAAGTAGAGGGGAGTTGGCCGTCCACAGTAGTTCCGCAGCAGATCATCCAGCTCCGCCTGAAACTCCGCATCCCCCTGCGCGACCCCATATGCCGCCTCCAACTCCTCCAGCGCCGCCATCAGCGTCTCAGGAACATACCGCCCGCCATAGATTCCGAATCGTCCCACTGCCGACTTCACAGGACCTGTCGGATTCACCATCGCCGCTGTAGTACTCATAAACTCTCCTCGCTGCACTGCGGTACACAAAGCAAAAGCCGCAACCTTAGCGGTCGCGGCTCGTGTGGATGTCGATCTCAACTGAACTTTCAGCTATCTCTCAGATGAACCTACTCCGCCGATGCCGCTACCGTATACCAGTAGCGGAAGATAAAGCTAAATCGGCTGGAGCGAATAATCATCTTGCCTTTAAACATACATCGCTCCTAACTCTGCCGCAACCCATTTACAGATTTTTTGTAGTTGCAGCATTTAGACGTCAACCCGCCCACTCAAAAATCGGCGAAAATTTTGCCTCGATATTTTCAAATTTTATCTCTATGGAGGCAACCATCTGCCGACGCGCTGAAATCTCTCTTTCGGCCGTCGAACACCTTCCGAGCATCCTAAATAGGTGAACCAGGAGGATCCAATGAACCTCAGACGAAGCGCATCTCTTATAACTCTTGGCGCCATCATCTCCCTTCCTTTGTCTGCGTTTGCCCAGCAGACCGAGACCCGGCAGGAAGAGCACGACCGGGCCGTCCGCGAACAAACCGCCCGCGATCATCAGAAACACACTGGAGCGAAGGTTGTCGGTGGCTCCGCTGTAGGCGGTGCTGTCGTAGGTGGCCTCGCCGGCGGAGGTAAAGGCGCACTCATCGGGGGCGCCGTGGGTGCAGGTGGCGGCGCGATAGCAAATAAAGTCCGCAAGGATAAAGCAGTCAAGAAACGTGAAAACCGCGAAACCAGCGAGCCTCGCCAATAAATTAGCAGTCGAACAGCGGCCAATCTTCCCGATTGGCCGCTGTTCCGTTTAAGTCACATTTTGCCCTTCGCCTCGACCCAGTGAATACTAGCTCCATGACATCGCGAATCGGATTCGTTGGACTCGGCATCATGGGGCGGGGGATGGTGAAAAACCTCGTCGAGAAAAATCACCCTGTAACCGTATGGAACAGAACACCTGAAAAAGCAGAATCCCTAAAGAAAGACCTGAACATAACCATCGCACCTTCGATTAAATCCCTTGCGGAGACCAGCGATGTCGTCCTTCTCTGCGTCAGTGACACTCCCGACGTCGAAGACGTCCTCTTCGGTGAAACCGGCCTGGCGAACGGTCTCCGCAGCGGAACCACAGTCGTCGACCTCAGCACTATCAGCCCAGCCGCGAGCAGAGCGTTCGGAAAGACCCTGGCGGAGAAAAATATCGCATTCCTCGATGCTCCCGTCTCTGGAGGCAGCGAAGGTGCCGCCAAAGGAACTTTGAGCATTATGGTCGGCGGCCCCGAAGAGGCCTTCGACCGCGTCAAGCCCATCCTCGAAGCGATGGGAACCCGCATCACCCACATGGGTCCCAGCGGCTCCGGCCAGACGACCAAGCTGATGAACCAGATCCTCGTCGTCGTCAACATGCTCGCCGTCAGCGAAGCTTTGCTCCTTGGCCGTGCCGCCGATGTGGACCTGCTCAAGGCCGTCCGCGCCGTCGAAGCTGGAGCCGGCGGAAGCTGGATGCTCTCGCAGCGTGCACCCCAGGCCATCGACGGTTATTGGCAGCCCGGCTTCACCATCGACCTCCAGCAGAAGGATCTCCGCCTTGTGCTCGAATCGGCCCGCGAGCTAGGCCTTCCCCTGCTCGCAACCAGCCTCGTCCATCAGCTCTACAACAAGCTCCAGAAGGATGGAAAGGGCGGTCTCGGAAATCATGCATTGGTCCAGGCTCTGGAAGACCTCTCCGGCCTAAAAGTACACAAGGCATGAACTTCACTCAGATCAACGGCATCTCCATCGCCTTCCGCGACGAAGGCGACGGGACGCCTATCCTCTTCATCCACGGCCACCCCTTCAATCAATCGATGTGGGATCCTCAGGTCGCTGCCCTGAGCTGGAAGTATCGTGTCATCACCTTCGACCTCAGGGGCTACGGCGCATCCGAGGTCCCTGCCGTCGAAGCCACCACACTGGAGACGATGGCGGCGGACATCAGTGCTCTCCTCGACCACCTCAACATCCCGAAGGCGATCGTTGCCGGTCTCTCCATGGGCGGCCAGATCGCCATGGCCTTCGCGGATCTATATCCACAACGCCTCTCCGGACTCGTGCTCGCCGCCACCTTCCCGCAGGCCGACACGGAAGAGACCGTCAAGCTGCGCCGCATGACAGCCGATCGATTCATCCACCAAGGCTCCGTCCTTCCGGGTGGGGAGATGCTGCCAAAGCTCATTGCTCCAGCTTCCCTCAAGAAGAATCCAGAGATAGCCATCGATGTCTTCACCATGATCGCCCGTACTCCTCCAGCAGGAGCCGCCGCCGCCCTCCGAGGCCGCGCCCAGCGCAAGGACTACACCGAATCCCTCACCCGGATTACCGTCCCTACACTCATCGCAATAGGCACTGAAGACGCTTATATCGCAGTAGACGTCGCCAACCAGATGCAGCAGTCCATCCCAAACTCTCGGCTCGAAGTCTTCGAAGGTATCGGCCATCTGCCGAACCTCGAAGCTACGGATCGTTTCAATGCCGTTCTTCACGATTTTTTAGCTGGTATCCCGCCGTCGTGAACTAGCTTTGGAGGGGGGTAACCCCCCCGGTACTTTGGGCGTAAGTTAAGTTGAATCAGTAGGATAGCGGTGTCTTGACCCGCAAACTCGTGCAGATAAAGAAGTTAGGGCTAAAATCGTCTCCTGATTGAAGTTATGGGTGGAATCAAAGAAAGCCCCGGTTTTGGCCGGGGCTTTCTTTGATTCTGTTTTAAGTGTAACGGATGGGGAGAAACTACTATGCCACGGGGATGTTGGTTGTTTACTTATGGTTAGCCGGTTTGGGGGCTTGACAGTTTTTGGGGTATAGACAAGGCGGAAGATAAAAGCAGATCCTCCGCTTCCGCGAAGGATGAAAAAAGCAGAGGGCACTCGGGTCGCTGCGCTCCCTCGTAAAGTGCGGGGTTCTTCGCTACGCTCAGAATGACACTTCAGAACTTAGAATGAGACTTCAGAACTTAGAATGTCACTTCGGAACAAAGACAAATAACGGCTAAAGCAAGGGCAACAGTACGTCTTTTCTCCCGCGCTCAGAACTAACTCTTTGCGGCTTCACTGGTTCTTTGCGGTTTCACTGGCTCTTCCTCACTGACTCTTTGCACTAGCTTTTCGCAGCTTCGCTTAGATCTTCTGGACTCGCTGGACATCCCGGACCCCGGGAACCTTCCTCAGGTTCAGCACCAGCCGGTTCAGGTGTCGCACATCGATCGTCTCCACCACGAAGTCCACCACCATCGTCCCATCATCCGCGGGCTTCGTATCCACACTCCGAATATTGGTTCCGTCGTCCGCGATGATCGCCGTAAACTCCTTCAGCAACCCGGCCCGGTCGTCACAGATCACCGTCAGCTTAACCGGATACGTCTGCGCCTTCGCTGTGCCCGGCTCCGTCGGTGACGGCGACCACTCCACCTGGATCCGCCGGTCCGACTCATACAACAGGTTCTGCACATTGGGACAGCTTCTTGCATGAACCGCCACGCCCTTGCCCCGCGTGACATATCCGATAATCTCCTCACCACGAATCGGGTTACAACAACGCGCCCGGTACACCAGCAGATCGTCCTGCCCCTCCACCTGGAGCGATTCCGAACCCTTGCCGAAGAAGACCCGCTTCACGGCCTCGGACATATGCCCCAGCGCGTTCCCGACTCCGCTCTCAGGGGTCGGCGGCTCGGCAGTCATCGTCGAACCCGGCTCCAGCTTGTTCAGCACCTGCCGCGCCGAGTACTTGCCGAAGCCCACCCCGGCCAGCAGCTCAGCCTCCGTCCCCAGCCCATACTCGGTCGCAACCTTATCGAAGTCCGCCGTCGTGTACTTGCTCAACGATAGCTTGTACTTCCGCGCCTCGCGATCCAGCAGCTTTCTGCCGATCTCAAGCGCCCGCTGCCTCTGATGCTCATTCAGCCAGTGCTTGATCTTGTTCCGCGCCTTCGAGCTCTTCGTAAAGCTGAGCCAGTCCCGGCTCGGAGCGTGCCCCGCCTGCGTCGTCACCTCAACGATGTCGCCATTCTTCAGCCGCGTCCGCAATGGAACAATGCGGCCATTCACCTTGGCCCCGATGGTCGTATTGCCGACCTCCGTATGGATGGCATACGCGAAGTCAATTGGACTGGCGTCTTTGGGCAGCACCACCACCTTGCCCTTCGGCGTAAAGGTGTAGACCTCCTCCGGGTACAGGTCGATCTTCAGCGTCGACATGAACTCGTTGGGGTCCGGCATCTCCCGCTGCCACTCCATCAGTTGCCGCACCCATGCCAGCCGCTGCTCGTCCTTTGCACTGACGTCGTCGGAGGCCTTGTACTTCCAGTGTGCCGCAATGCCCTCCTCGGCGACGCGGTGCATATCCTCCGTGCGAATCTGCACCTCGAACTGGTGCCCGCCCTCGGCGATCAGCGTCGTATGCAGCGACTGGTAGAGATTCGGCCGCGGCATCGCGATAAAGTCCTTGATGCGCCCCGGCACCGGTCGCCAGATGCTGTGCAACAGGCCAAGCAGCGCATAGCAATCCTGCACCGAGTTGGTAATCACGCGAATCGCCAGAAGGTCGTAGACCTGGTCCACCGGAATCTTCTGGTCCACCAGCTTCTGCTGAATCGAGTAGAGCCGCTTGATCCGCGACTCCACCCGTCCTTGAATCTTGAACTCGCGCAGCTTCTCTTCGAGCTTCACGACGATCTTCTGCAAGAACTCCTCGCCCGCCCCGCGCAACGCATCGACCTCCGTCGACAGCTGCTCATACGCATAGGCATCGGTGTAGCGAAACGCAAGATCCTCAAGCTCACCACGCAGCTTGCCCATGCCCAGCCGATGCGCCAGCGGAGCATAGATATCCAGCGTCTCCCGCGCGATCTTCTGTTGCTTCTCGGGCTTCAGGTGCTCGAGCGTCCGCATGTTGTGCAGCCGGTCCGCCAGCTTGATGATGACCACGCGGACGTCCGTCACCATGGCGAGCAGCATCTTGCGAATGTTCTCCGCCTGGTGGTCCTCGCGATTGGCGAACTTGATCTTGTCGAGCTTCGTGACTCCCTCGACGATGTGCGCGACCTGGTCTCCGAACTGCTTGGCGATCTCGACAGAGGTCACATCCGTGTCTTCCACGGCATCGTGCAGCAACCCCGCCGCAATGGCCGTCGAATCCATCTTCAACTCGGCGAGCACCTGCCCTACCTCAAGCGGATGGATGATGTACGGCTCTCCGCTCGCCCGCTTCTGCCCCTCGTGCTGTTGCAGACAGAACGCCCACGCCTTGCGGATGATCTCCAGATCGTCGCCCGGACGATTCTCATGAACCGTAGCCAGCAACCGCTGAAACTTGGCGTCGACGACCCGAATATCCTCTATGGACGAACCTGCAAGATGCGATGCGGAAGACTCTTCATCGGCGGCAGGCATCGGCGAAACGAAGCTCCCTACCGGCTCGTCCAATCCCTGCTGGACCGGTGATAGCTTCAGGGCAGTCTCAGTCGTATTGGTATCGGAGGCAGCCGAGGCCACACCGGTAGAACTCGTCGGAGCCGCGACAGGAAGAGCCGCCTTCAGCTCAATCCCTGTATCGGTAGTCATAATCTCCGGTTGGCTCTTCGGTGCGTTTTGCGACCCTGGCTGCGGGCCGGCCTGCGAGGAGGCCGGATTAGCGATTGCCATAGGCTATTATAGGCTGCGTCTCCAACCCTTGCGCTAAGAGTCGATTCCGTCGGCCTCCGCCAGGGCTAAATCAGGTTTAGTTCGAAGAACAAGGCCCATAACCGGCTGTGTTTTGGTGAAGCGTTGGCGATGGGGCTGAAATTTGCTCCTTACCTGGACTCTGGATCGCCGCCCGGGCCTGAAGGAAGGTGAACGGCGTAGCGGACAAGCCTGCTGGGAATGGGCTTGATCGGCGAGGCCGTGGCGAATATGACCAATCCGGAGAAGGATTCGAGGCGTTGGAGAAGGAACGACACCTCGATGTTCGCGTAGCGGTCGTGGCTGTCACGGATCTCAGTACGCTTGCCGAAGAGCGCATCGGCCTCGTCGAAGAAGAGGATCCCGCGCCCAGGGTCGGCCGTTGCCAGGATCTGGTCGAGGTTCTTTTCCGTCTCGCCAATGTACTGAGAGGACACCGCCTCGAGATCGACACGAAGGAGGTCGCGGCCCATGGCGTGGGCGACGGCTTCAGCGGCGAGGGCAGAGCTCGCAGGGCTGCCGGAGAGAAAGATCGCGGTGGCAGAGGTGGAAGGTGTACCGCCGGTACGGATCTTGCTGGCGATGCTCTGGAGCTGGCCAACAGCGTCGGGAGGAATGGCAAGGCCGGAGAGGGGGCGAGAGGGAGTAATGCGACGGAGGAGGGGCGAAGGAAAGGTCATGTGCGAGCCTCGTGGTGTGGCGGCAATTGTAGAGGACGAGAGGTGGCCGGGAACAGCCGTAAGGTGAGCCACAGCTTATCCCTGTGAACCTGTGAACCTGTGAACCTGTGAACCTGTGAACCACGCTAAAGGAAGCCCCGGCACATGACCGGGGCTTTTTTTCAACAGAGATGCAGCCGCAGATCTATCCCCTGGCTGCCAGCTGCCGCAGTACATATTGCAGGATGCCACCGTTCTGGTAGTAGAGAATCTCCTGCGGCGTATCGATCCGAACCGTCGCAGAGAACTCGATCGTCTTCCCCAGATCCGACTCGGCAAAGACCGTAACGACCTTCCCGTCGGCGAACTTGCCGTCGAGCATGGCCTTAAGCTGTCCGCGAGTATCTCCGATTGCGTATACCTCTTCGCCCGTCAGGCGCAGCGACTCGGCGTTCTGACCCGGCAGGAACTGCAGGGGAAGAATGCCCATGCCGACCAGGTTCGACCGGTGGATCCGCTCATAGCTCTCCGCGATGACGAACCGAATGCCCAGCAAACGCGGCCCCTTGGCAGCCCAGTCTCGCGACGACCCCGACCCGTACTCCTTGCCGGCAAGGATCGCGAGCGGCGTTCCCCGCTTCGCATACTCCACCGAGGCGTCGTAGATCGACATCGGAAGGTCTTCTGGAAGCAGGCGCGTAACGCCGCCCTCAGTCCCCGGAGCCAGCTTGTTCCGCAGCCGCACATTCGCGAACGTGCCGCGCACCATGACCTCATGGTTGCCGCGCCGCGAGCCGTAGCTGTTGAAGTCGGAAGGCTTCACACCGTGGTCGATGAGGTACTTGCCCGCAGGTCCATTCAGCTTGATTGAGCCAGCCGGGGAGATGTGGTCGGTCGTGACCGAGTCGCCAAGGACTGCTAGAACGCGGGCTCCGTGGATGTCCTCCACCGGCTCGGGCTGCGCCTTCATGCCGTCGAAGTAAGGGGCCTTGCGGATGTACGTCGAATCCGGCTCCCAGCCATACGTCTTCCCGTCGGGGAACTTCAGGTTCTGCCAGTTCTGGTCGCCATCGGAGACGGTCGAGTACTCGTGCCGGAACATCTCCGAATCGATTGAGCTCGCAACGGTAGCAGAGACCTCCTGCTGCGTGGGCCAGATGTCCCTGAGGAACACCGGCTGGCCGTCCTTATCCTTGCCTAACGGCTCCGTGTCGAAGTTATGGCCGATATGCCCCGCCAGCGCATAGGCCACCACCAGCGGCGGGCTCATCAGGTAGTTCGCCCGAACCTCGGAGGAGATGCGTCCCTCGAAGTTCCGGTTCCCCGACAGCACCGACACCGCAACTAGCCCGTGATCCTCAATCGCCTTCGAAACGTCCGAGGGCAGGGGTCCAGAGTTGCCGATACAGGTCGTGCATCCATAGCCAACCACCTGGAAGCGAAGCTTGTCGAGGAATGGCATCAGACCCGACTTGATGTAGTAGTCCGTCACCACGCGCGACCCGGGAGCGAGCGAGGTCTTCACCCACGGAGGCGTGCTAAGGCCCTTTTCTACTGCCTTCTTGGCCAGCAAGCCAGCGGCGATCATCACATAGGGGTTCGACGTATTGGTGCACGACGTAATCGCTGCAATCACAATCGAGCCGTGATCAAGATAAGGCTCCGGATCGACACCGAAGCGGCTCCGGATCGATACTGGGGGAGCCTCGAGCGTCGCCACGCCGCCACCCTCTGCCTGCAGCGTCGCAACCTGAACTGTAGGCGCTTCGACGACTGCCGCCCGCACCGCGGGGTGGCCGCCCTCGCTCTCCCATCGAACGAGCTGGCGGGCTACCTGGCTATTGGAATTGGGTCCAAGCAATCCGGGCAACTGCTCCTTGAAGCTGGCTCCCGCCTTCGAGAGCAGCACTCGGTCCTGAGGGCGCTTCGGTCCCGCTACGCTCGGCTCAACCGTCGCGAGATCCAGCGAGATCGTCGCCGAGTACTCGGCCTCCGGCGCATCCGCCGTATGGAAAAGTCCCTGCTCGCGGTAATAAGCCTCGACCAGCGCGATCTGCTCCTCGGTCCGGCCCGTCAGCCGCAGGTAGCGCAGCGTCTCGGCATCCACCGGGAAGATCCCGCACGTAGCGCCATACTCTGGAGCCATGTTGGCAATGGTCGCGCGATCGGCTAGCGGCAGCTCGGCGATTCCCGGTCCGTAGAACTCGACGAA
The DNA here is from genome assembly GCA_025462645.1 of Edaphobacter sp. Taxonomy (GTDB): domain Bacteria; phylum Acidobacteriota; class Terriglobia; order Terriglobales; family Acidobacteriaceae; genus Edaphobacter. The sequence continues at coordinate 126,163 of JAOAPB010000069.1, forward strand.
CTTGCCCACAACGCCAAGCTTGCGCAGCGCCTCCGTAACGGTCAGCACCAGGTCAGTCGCTGTCGTCCCTTCCTTCAGCTTGCCCGTCAGCCTGAACCCGACCACCTGCGGCACCAGCATCGAGACCGGCTGGCCCAGCATCGCCGCCTCGGCTTCGATGCCGCCAACACCCCAGCCCAGCACACCCAGGCCATTGATCATCGTCGTATGCGAGTCCGTTCCCACCAGCGTATCGGGGTAGGCGTGGACGTTGCCCTCCGCATCCGGCTGCGTCGTGAATACTACCCGCGCCAGATACTCCAGATTCACCTGGTGGCAGATTCCCATCCCCGGCGGTACCGCCGAGAAGTTCCGAAACGCCGTCTGTCCCCACTTCAGGAACGCATACCGCTCACGGTTCCGCTGAAACTCCAGAGCGGCGTTGAGGTCGTAGGCTCGCTCCGTACCGAACTCATCCACCTGCACCGAGTGGTCGATCACCAGCTCCGCGGGCTGCAGCGGATTGATCTTCTCCGGATCGCCGCCCAAAGCACGCATGGCATCGCGCATGGCGGCGAGGTCGACCACCGCCGGAACGCCGGTGAAGTCCTGCATCAGGACTCGCGCGGGCATATAGGCGATCTCGCGCGAGGGCTCCGCCTTGGGATCCCAGTTGGCAAGAAATTTGATATCGTCGTCTGTGACGGTACGGCCATCCTCATGACGCAGCAGGTTCTCCAGCAGGATACGCAGCGAGAACGGAAGCCGCGTCAGGTTGATGCCCGCCTCTGCCAATGATTGCAGGCGGAACATGTGGACAGTCTTCGAGCCCGATTTCAACTGGGACTTGGCTTTAAAGGAGTCAGGGTAAGTCTGGGCAATCTCGGGGTAGGTCTGGACAATCTTGGTCGACATTTTTCTTTCTCCGGGAGAGCGCTTATCGAGCGCGAAGTAAGGGCTGGGGACGCGACTTGCGGCCTCAAGCGACGACGGGTGAAGCCTATCAAATTTTCAGGGGATGAGTAGTATTTAGGAGCGACCGCGGTCAGGGCGACCGTGGCGAAAGCGCTTCGTCTTGGGAAGGCAGCCAGCCATCTTTTTCATTTTACGTCGGTTCGACAAGATGCGAAAGTATCACGTTGTAAAAAACGCATCTCATGTCAGAAGTGTGGGTTAATCAATACGAGGAGCCACGATGCACACAATGGGATCCAGGTTCGGCCGTAACATATTGCGCTTGGCAATTGGCATTACGGCACTAGCAACAATCTTTGGTATCTCCGGCTGCCATAAGGCTCCGAGCTTCACCTCCGCCGCAGTCCAGGACTCGGGGCCAGATCCAACGGACGTGAACATGGCACCGGTAGATGGCGGTCAGCAGCAGCAGCCAGTTGCTCCCGTCCCGGTACAGAGGCAGAGCGCACCGGCACGGGCCCAGGGCCAGCCCATTCAGAACGAGAGCCAGCAGCGCGCCCAGGAGTATGCGCAGACCGGAGCCCAGTCCGGAGCACCCGCCGAACCCCAGCAGGACCAGTCCTACGCACCTGAGTCCCCGAACTCCAACGACCAGTACGACCCGAACGCGGAAGATGATATCGACGCGGGGCAGCAGGCACTCGAAGCCGAAGCTCCTCCCCCGGCGCTCCCCGTCTATCAGCAACCCGAAGCTCCAGCGCCCAACTACATCTGGACTCCCGGCTACTGGAGCTACGCCCCCATCGGCTACTACTGGGTTCCCGGAGCCTGGGTCGCCGCTCCATACCCGGGTGCTCTCTGGACCCCCGGCTACTGGGGCTACTTCGGCAATCGCTATCGCTTCCACCGAGGTTTCTGGGGCTTGCACATCGGCTTCTACGGCGGCATCAACTATGGCTTCGGCTACATCGGCTCGGGCTATCGCGGAGGCTACTGGAACGGCAACAACTTCTACTACAACCGCGCCGTCAACCGCATCAACGTAACCCGCATCACCAACGTCTACAACCGCACCGTCATCGTCAACAACAACTACAACCGAATCTCCTACAACGGGGGACGTGGCGGTATCCCGGTAAGGCCGCAGCCTGCGGAGATCGCGGCCATGCGCGGTCCCAGAGTTCCGCCCATGTCCGCCCAGATCCAGAACCAGCATCAGGCCTCGCAGAATCGCCAGCAGTTCTTCAATCAGAACAAGGGCCGCCCCGCAATCATTGCAGCGCCAAGGCCGTTCGTTGCAGACAAGGGCATCACTCGCCCGGTAGCCCGTCCGATGCCAGTGAACCAGCCGCAGGTACGACCCGGCCAGCCCAACGGCCCACAGGTACGTCCGGGACAGCCGCAGATCCAACCGGCGCGTCCAGGTCAGCCGCAGATAAGGCCCGGACAATCCCAGATAAGGCCAGCGGAGCCATCTGCTCGCCCAAGCCAGCCTCAACTGAGACCTACGCAACCACAGGTACGTCCCACCCAACCGGAGACCCGGCCTATTCAGCCGCAGGTCAGGCCCACGCAACCGCAGATAAGGCCTACCCCTGAACCACAACCCAGACCCGCCCCCCAGCCGCAGATCAGACCTACCCCTCAACCTCAACCCCGGCCCATGCAGCCGCAGATGCCTCGGCCCCAACCAGCCGAGCGTCCCGTACCGCAACCGCGACCTATGCCACAGCAGCCCCGGCCTATGCCACAGCAGCAGCAACCGCGGCCCATGCAGCAGCAGCCACGGCCAATGCCACAAGCCCAGCCACAGCAGCAGCAGCGAATGGCTCAACCCACGCAGCAGCCACGACCCATGCAGGCTCCCCGGGAAGAAAACCGTCCTCGCTAACATCCACCCATCCACCAAACAAAAGACCCGCGATGAGGCGGGTCTTTTGTTTGGTTCCGTATCGCTTACGCAATAGACGCGGGATCGCTCTCCAACCAAACCCGATCGCAGACCTCGCATCGCCACTGATTCGTCGGTTCGATGGACTCCAGCAGGGGATCGGCAGCGCCGCATCCCGGACAGATCGGAACAACGAACTGGTCCCGTGTCCGCACCAGGATCTTGAACTCCTCCGGAATCGGCTGCGACAGAATAGCTGTGGCCCTCGCAATATCCTCCGGTACGACTGCCAGTCTCGGCGCTCTCCAGTCGAATCGCTCCGCGCCGGGGAGGATGACTTCGCACTCGATCCCCGCAGCTCGCAACGCCTCACCGGCAGCCAGAGCATCTTCGTTCTCGGCAAACTCCCAGACGCAATCCTCCGGGGCTACCGAGCCAAAGCGATTGCTAGAAGTCGTATCGTCTACGGCAGCATCAGCCGCCAATCCACTCACCTGAGGAGGAAGATCAAGCCGACGATGCGCTATCTCGGCCCGTAACACCTCCTGAGCCGTCTCCGTGAGATCGCTCATATCGCGCGCAAGGGCCAGCAGCTCCTTATCGCCAAACTCGCCATACAGCCGGGTGAGCCGTTCATACTGCTCCGCATCGCCGATCAAAGTTGTCTCCAGATGGGTAGGAATTCAACGCTAGTCGCCAAAGGCAATCTGCCCCAGCAGAACCACGTTCAGCGTAAGGATAATCCCCACAGCAGCCCACCCCGCAATACGCGTTCGCAGAGCGCTGGCAAACGTGTCCATCACCGATCGCTTGCTGGTCAGCACTAGTAGAGGAATCAGCGCGAAGGGCAACGTAAAGCTCAGCACCACCTGCGAGAGAATCAGGATCTTCAAAGGATCGAGCCCAACCGCAATCACGATCAGCGCCGGAATAATGGTGATCAGCCGTCGCAGGAAGATCGAGAACTTGACGTCGAGAAATCCCTCGATGATCACCTGCCCTGCCATCACACCCACCGTCGAAGACGACAGCCCCGAGCACAGCAGAGCCACCGCGAACACAGTAGCGGACATCGGCCCTAGCAGCGGCCCCAGCGTGTGGTACGCATCCTCGATGCTCGGTGCCTTGCCGCTATGAACGAACGCCACCGCCGCCATCACGATCATCGCCGAGTTGATCAGCCACGCCCCGTTCATCGCCACAAAGACGTCGATCAGCTCAAACCGCAGATAACTCCGTCGCACGCCATGTCCTACCGTCTTCGGAGGCTTCGCCATCTGCTTCAGCCGTGGCTGCACCAGCGCTGAATGCAGGTAGATCACATGCGGCATCACGGTCGCTCCCAGCATCCCCACGGCGACATACAAGCTACTGTGGAAGTCTCCCCGATCGAGTGTCGGTACAAGCACATGAAACGCCGCTAGCCTCCAGTCAGGATGCACCAGGAATATCTCGAATCCATAGCAGAGCCCGATGATCCCAACGAATGCCATGATGCCTCGCTCCAGCCAGCGAAAGCCGGCCAGATCCAGCGCCAGGATGAGAAACACCAGCACCGAGGAGACCAGCGCCGCGATAAACAGCGACCCCGTCCGCGACCATCCGTGCGCCAGCATAGCCGGACCCACCAGCAGATAGAATCCCAACGCCGCACCAAGGAACTCCGCGAGGTCCGTGGCAATCGCCGAGCATTCGGCGGCTACCCACAAAAAAATCGTCAGCGGCCGCGAGAAGTGCCTTCGGCAGTTCTGCGGCAGCGTAAGCCCCGTCACGATGCCCAGCTTCGCCGACAGGTACTGGATCAGGATGGCCATCGCGTTCGACCACAGCAGCACCCACAATAGGCGATACCCAAATCGGCTGCCACCCTCAATATTCGTAGCAAAGTTGCCCGGATCGATATAAGCGACTGAGGCCACAAACGCCGGCCCAAAGTACGTCCACATCTCGTTGCGACGAAAACTGAACCTGCGCGGAGCAGCAACGGTGCTCGTCGCAGCAGTCAATGCCGCCGGCGAGTCAGTGAGCGATTCCGTCTCCACCTCAGGAAAATCAGTCTCGGCCGAATGCGATGATCGAAGATCCACCATGCCACTCCATTCAGTTCAGTCAATCGAGTCGTCGGTTCATTCAGGTCGGGCAAGTTACCCTTCGTCCCGATAATTAGGTATACCTAAATTAAAAAGACGAGTCAATGATGTTTTCGTTTTTATCGTGTCACTGCTGCGAACTGGTGCTCGGCCTCTGTCTTTCTCATAAGATAGCGATAGCGCAACTGCGCCCGAAGCTCATCGCGTACACCACGCCCGGTAAAGATCAACAAGACCAGCCGTCTGCACAGGAGTTCGCCCATGCCTCTCGCCGAAGACCTCGCCGCCATCATCCACCAGGAAGCTGAGCTCCACTTTCCCCACTTCGACCACAACACCGCCTGGAGCCTCGGCCTCACCCTCCGTGAGCTGGCCGTCTCCCGCAAACACCCAATCGTCATCGACGTCCGCCGCTTCGGCCAGCCCTACCAGCCTCTCTTCTACACCGCCCTGCCCGGCACTACGCCCGACAACGCCCGTTGGGTTCAGCGAAAATCCAACGTCGTTGCCCGCTTCCACCGTAGCTCGTATCAGCTAGGACTCTACCTGCAGCAAAACAAGATCACCTTCGCCGAGAAATATTCCCTGCCCGACGCCGACTATGCCACCCATGGCGGCAGCTTCCCCATCCACATCACCGGCTCTGGCATCATCGGCAGCGTCACCGTCTCCGGCCTCCCGCAGCGAGAGGACCACAACCTCGTCGTCGAGGGCCTCTGCATCGAACTCCGCCGAGACCACAACTCCCTCCGTCTCGCCTAATTCGAGCACGTTGATCTCGCCAACTCTCCGCGTACCTTCTTCATGGTATCCAGATAAAATGCCAAGTTGTGGACGCTATTCAACACCGCGCTCAGCGGCTCCCCCGAAGCATAGAGATGCCTTAGATAGGCTCGCGTATACCGCCCACAGACCATGCATCCACACCCTGCATCGATTGGCCTCTGATCCTCTGCGTACTCCAGCTTCTTGATATTCAGCCGCTGCACCTTGCCTGCTTCATCCCGTAGGAACAGCAGCCCATGCCGTCCGGCTCGGGTCGGCAGCACGCAGTCCATCATGTCCACGCCCATCTTCGCGTACTCTTCAATCTCATCGGGATACCCCACCCCCATCACATAACGAGGCTTGTCCTTGGGCAGCCACTCCAGCGTCCGCGCAATCATCTCGCGAGTCACCTCGCGCGGTTCGCCAACAGCCAATCCGCCAATCGCATACCCCGGCAGCTCCATCTCCACCAGACGCTCCGCCGACTCCTTCCGCAGATCGGCATACATTCCACCCTGCACGATCCCGAAGAGACTCTGCGTCTTCCCATCCTTCTGAGAGAACCAAGGCACCAGATGCTTGTTCTCCTCAAAGTGATTGCGCGACCGCTGAGCCCACGCATGAGTCAGCCCCATACTCTCCCGCGTCCGCTCATATGTCGCCGGATGCTCGACGCACTCGTCGAACACCATCGCAATATCGGCCCCCAGAGCGATCTGCACATCCATCGAGTGCTCCGGCGAGAAGAAGTGCTTGCTCCCATCAAGATGCGACCGGAACTCCACGCCTTCCTGCGTAATCTTCCGCAGCCCGCTCAAGCTGAACACCTGGAACCCACCTGAGTCCGTCAGCATCGGACGCTCCCAGCTCATGAACCGATGCACCCCACCCATCCGTCGCACCAGCTCATGTCCTGGCCGCAGATACAGGTGATACGTATTCGCCAGAATGATCTGCGCGCCTTCGCCATCCGCGCCAATCTCCTCCAGCAGACTCTGCGGCACGGCCTTCACCGAGGCTGCCGTTCCCACCGGCATGAACACCGGAGTCTGCACCACACCATGCGGCAGCGTCAGCGCTCCCCTGCGGCCCCCACCCTCTGCCGCTGCCTGAATCTCAAAAGAAAGTCCCATTAATCAGATTGTAGAAGCCCGCCTTCACTTCAGCAGCAGCGCCACCGCCTGACCTACCGTAATGTCATCAGGCAGCTGCCTGAAATCGCTATGCGCCGCATGCTGCTTCCTGCCAATCGCCTTGAAGAAGATAGCCCGCCCGTTGATATCGGTATCCAGCACCGCAGTCTTCCACTCATCCGCTCTTACCCGGTCGCGCGTCGTGCTGAAGTTGCTGCCGGCCTTGATCGTCGCCACCAACCCAAATCCGATACTCACATCCGCTGGCAGCCGCCCCTCGATCTCATGCAGCCTCGTAGCCCCCTCATCGACCAGTAGCGATCCCGCCATGCCATGCAGCACCCGCTCCTCCAGCGACTGCGGGGCATAAGAGTCATTCGGCTTGAAGTCGATCCTCCAGAACCCGTTCTCCTCGCGCGGCCCACTCAACTCAAATGCCTTCGTCAGCATCTCCAGCATCTGCTTCGCGTGCTTCTCGTCATTCTTCAGTGCAAGCTCTCTTCTCTCGAAGACGTCCGGATGCGCCGCAATATCCGCCAACCGAGCCCTTTCCATCGCCGCGCGGTCACCGCTCAACGGCTGACCGTCCTCCGCCATCAGCATCCGCACCTTGCCTACGGACGTCTCTGCCACGCGCTCCCGCCACAGATGTCCGCCCGTCCGCTCCGAACGCTCCTCCGACACATACAGATAACGCCCGCGATGCAGCTCCGCCGCATTCTCATTCCCAACCATCGCGTCCACAATCTGCCGAGCCGTCCTGCCACTCTGCGCAACCGCCGCAGCCGACCCCAGTAACATCAAGCTAACAACCAAGCCAAAACGCATCCTGATTAACTCCACTCGTCTCAAATCAGACCTCTACTCCCTTTGACGCACATAGACCATCATCAGCGACCAATAGACGCGTTCGCGTCGAAATCTCCAACAAACCATGCCACCAACTCACGTAACCTAACCCTCAGTTCCAGGCTAAATTCTTCGTAAACTCCGCGAAACCTCATCGATCCTGAGAATCCGCTCCACCCTCCGTCCGCAAGATCAGGCCGCCACTCACAGAGGCAGCCACCGCTAATCCAGCAGCCAACCATAACACCACGCGAAAGCTGGTGACGAAAGCCTCATCCACCGCAATACGCCCACGCGCATCGCCCGTCTCGATCGCAGCCAGCCTGCCCCGCTGCTCCTCGATCTGCCGCGCCTCCTCTACCGGTACACCAGCTCTCTGCAACCGCCTGTCCAGTGCCCGTTCAAACACGCAAAAAAAAATCAGCCCAAACAAAGCAATGGCCAGCAGACCGGCCACCCGCGACACTGCATTGTTCACCCCCGATGCCACACCCGCTCGGCTCTGATCTACTGAGCTCATCACCACCGTCGTCAGCGGAGCCACGCTCACCGCCATCCCAAACCCAAGCACCACGACCGCCGGGAAATACGTCGTCCAGTACGATCCTCCGATCCCAGGCCGTGTCAGCAACGCAAACCCCGATCCCGCGATCAATGGCCCAACAATCAACGGTACTCGCGCTCCGTATCGGGCCACCAACCCACCCGACCATCGAGACAACACAAAGATCAGCAGAATCAGCGGCAGCAGCGACCCTCCAGCCGCGGTGGGCGAATAGTGCTGCACTTGAATCAGGTTCAGCGGCAGATAGAACATCGCACCACTCAACGCCGCATACAGAAAGAGCGTAAGCAGATTCGCTCCCATGAAGTTGCGAACACGAAACAGACTTAGAGGCATCATCGGCGCAACCGACCGCCTCTCTACAAACACAAACCCCACCAGCAACATCACTCCGCCAATGCCCGCGACAAGAACAAGCCACCCACCTCGCACCCATTCAATCAGTGCAAACGTAATACCGCTCAGTCCAGTTGTCACCAGCGCAGCACCCACCCCGTCCAGGCTCTGAGAATCCTCCTCGTCTCTGCTCTCCGGCACCTTCCACAGAGTAATCAGAACCGTCACCACCGCCAGCGGCACATTCAGAAAGAACACCCACCGCCACGATCCATGCTGCACCAGCCACCCGCCCATCACCGGCCCGAACGCCGTCGTAATCGCTGTGAAGCCCGACCACGTCCCGATCGCGCCCCCCCGCTTCTCTGTAGCAAACGAAGCGCTGATCAGCGCCAGGCTGCCCGGAACCAGTAATGCCCCGCCAATCCCCTGCAAGCTCCGCGCCAGAATCAGCTGTCCGATGCTCTGCGCCATCCCACACCCCACCGAAGCCAGCGCAAACACAAACACGCCCACGGTAAAGACTTTTCGCCTTCCATAGATGTCGCCCAGCGACCCACCCACCAGCAACAGCGCCGACAGAAACAGCGCATAGGCCTCCACCACCCACTGCACACCCGCTCCACTCGCGTGTAGTCCTGTCTGCAGCGCCGGCAGAGCGACATTCACCACGGTGCCGTCGATGAATGCCATGCTGGACCCCAGCACCGTCGCCACCAGTACCCAGACCCCACCGTCCGCCGCTGGCCCCGCAGCCCGCCTCGAGACGATCGCAGCTCCATCATGCGGCCTATCCACGCAGTTCACCTCACCCGCACAGACACAAGCACCTTCACCCTACACCATCGCAATGCCGGTTCGATCCCGCTTCGATCCAAAGAAAAATGCCAGCCACCCGGAAGGGCAGCTGGCATCGGTAAGTCTCTCTGAGAGTTTAGAAGAGCACCTTCAAACCAAACTGAGCGATGCGCGGATCGAACGTATTGGTGATCGTTCCACCAGTAAGTCCATTGGCCGATGTTCCGATGCCGCCGCCGGGCGTAGTGAAGTTGGTATGGTTGAAGGCGTTGTAGAGCTCCCCGCGAAACTCTACCTTCAGCGTCTCCACTGGAGTATCGAACCGTTTGTTGAAGGCGATGTTGAGGTTGTTGTAGATGGGGCTGCGGCCTGGATCGCGCGACATATTGCCGAACGGGCTGGCGAGAACTCCATTGACAAGGCTGGGTGGCAGAGAGACCGCAGCCAGGTTGATGTACTGCAACGAGGTTCCCGTCGACTTCGACTTGTCTATCGAATTCAGCGCGACACCAGGCACACGGTTAGGCCGATAGAGATTGGAGCCGCGATAGCTCGCCGCAATGCCCGAGACCTGGTTTTGCGTGGAAGGGCTGTAGTTGATCTGGTATGGGAAACCCGACTGCGCCTGGTTGACGGCAGAGACCTGCCACTGGCCCAGAACCTGGTTGAGGATGCCGCCTGTATTCATGAAGCGGCGGTTCCGGCCGAAGGGCAACTCGTAGACCAGCGATGTTGTGTTGATCAATGGCTGGTTGTACTCCGACTGGCCATAGTCTGCGGCGGGATTGCGATAGTCCTGCATCGAGGGCGTATTCGCTTCGAGCGAGGCTCCCGCGTTATCCAGCGCGTGCGACCACGTAAACGAATTCAGCAGCGTGAGCCCGGCCACCATGCGCTGCTCGTAGCGCACCTGCAATGCGTCATAGTGCGAATAGGCCTCGTGGAGGGCAATCGTGATATCGCCATAGGTGGGGATGGGGCGAGTGAACTTTCCAGCCGTAATCACATTCGGATTAGCCTGGTTGTAGTTGGCGAACTGCAGCAGCTTCAAACCGTGGTTGCCGACATAAGCGATGTCCAGCAGCGTGTTCTTCATCAACGTGCGCTGCACGTCCAGATAGTAGTTATGGACGTAGCTGTCGCGGTAGCGGTTCGAGTCGATATAGCTGATGTTGTCCGTAATCGGATTGAAGGTCAGTGTGCTCGACGGGAAGCCCTGATCGATCGGAGTATAGGTACCCGCACCTCCAGCACGCGTTGGAGCCTGCGTCACCGTGACGAACAGCGCCTCCGGCGGATTGATCGCGAGGATGTTGCCCGAGCCAGCGCGATCGTAGTGCGAGAAGCTGATACCGTAACCGCCGCGAATCGCCGTCTTGTCGTCGACGGTATAAGCAAAACCAAACCGTGGCGCGAAGTCGTTGCGGTCCGGATTGTAGCCATACTTGTTGCCACTCATTGAGACGGGCACAATTGCCGACAGCGGGTTGGGCCCCATCGCGACGGTTGGGTCAAAGTTCGACTGCAGGTTCTTCTGCTCGTAGTACGGCGTCGAGTACTCGTAGCGCAAACCTATATTGAGTGTCAGCCTCGGCGACACCTTCCAATCATCCTGCACGTACGCAAAGTGCGACTGGTTCCGCAGGTGAGCAACAAAGTACGACGAGAGGGAGTACGCGCTCGACGCTCCCCACAGGAAGTCCGCAAAGTAGTTGTCTGTCGTAGCTGTCTCCGAGTTGACCACTTTGCCACCAGCATATTGCCGGCTATAAGCGCCACCGAAGGTGAATCCCCCATACAGCGGATTCGTATCCTGCACCGCCATCCAGGTGTGCTGATACTCGTAGCCCGTCTTCAACGAGTGGTTGTGAATCACCCACGAGTAGTTGATCTTGGGATTGAGCAGTGCCGGATTCTGGAACTGTGGATTCGTCGTCTGGCGGCCAAGGGCAGCGATGCCCGTGATACCGATGCCCGGGATACCTCCCGCAACGATAGGATCGGTAGGCAGCCCAGGAAAGTTGATGCCTGCATTCGTCCCAATCGAGGTCGAGAACTTTCCGGCCTTCGTCCGAGACAGGCCGAAGCGCGCATCCAGCAGTTGGTTCGAGCTGATCACACGCGTATAGCCAACCGCAACCTGCTGATCGAGAATCCGCTGCTTGCCGTTCGAATTGCCGTCCAGGGGGAGCCCGAAGATCGGAAAGTCCGTCGCATTCTGCTTCAGGTCAGACACGCGCAGGAAGAACGAATTGCGCGAATTCATGGTGTAGTCGAGCCGAAGGTCTCCCTTATCCGAAAAATTCTGCGAGCGCTGCAGCGTTGTGAAGTTGCTCGTGGTCGCTCCGGTGTTCGGCAGCTGACTGATCAGGCCTGCAATCGTCTTCGCCGCCGGAGAGATATCGGACGCATTCAGAATCGACGTACCGGCGGTGTATGGAGTTCCGGTGTAAGGATCGTAGACCGTCTTGCTGAACTTTCCCAGAAGCTGATTCGGCGTCGGCAGCGTAGCGGTAGACACCTGCTTACGAATCTGCCGGAAGCCCTCGTAGTCAAGGAAGAAGAACAGGCGATCGTGAAGGATCGGGCCGCCGATATTGCCGCCAAACTGGTTGCGATTGAACTGAGGCTTCTTGGTTCCCGCGGGGCTGAAGAAGCCCCTGGCATTCAGGTCTGTGTTGCGGAGAAACTCGTACACGCGTCCGTGGAACTGATTCGTTCCCTGTGCGAACGCCACGTTGATCACGGCGCCCGACGCACGTCCATACTCAGCCGATTCGTTGTTCGTCACCACTTGAAACTGAGCAATGGAGTCCGGCGCAGGCTGAATGATCTGGTTCGAAAATCCCTGATTCGACTCGCCGTACGCATTATTGTCCATACCGTCGAGCAGGAAGTTGTTGAAGATCGAGCGTTGTCCGTTCACGTTGAACGAGCCCTCACGCAGCAAACCTGTGTTCGACGCGGTGGACATCGAGCCTGTCGTCTGACGAACACCCGTCGTCAGCCCGATCAGGTCGGAGTAGTTACGGCTCACCAGCGGCAGCGCCGCCGTCTGGTACTGCGTTATGATCTGTCCGCGCTGGCTCGTATCCGTCTCCACCTGCAACGACACACCCGAGACCTCGACGGTCGTATTCGTGTCTCCAACCTTCAGCGTCAGATCGATGCGCTGACGGCTTGAGACCGATACCGTGATGTCCGTTGCATTCGCCGGAGAGAAGCCCTCATGCGTGACCTTAACGTTGTACTGACCCACACGCAGCGCTGGCACCTCATAGTCGCCGCTGTCATTGGTCGTACGCGTGCTTACGACACCCGTGCTGATGTTCGTTACCGCTACCGTAGCGCCGGAGACAACCGCTCCTGTTCCATCATGAATCGTTCCTACGATGCTGCCGTTTTCAAACTGAGCAAGCAGGACTGCCGGGAACAGAAACAGGCACAGCATAACCGCAAGGAGGGCTCCAGAAAATTTATGCATGTGTGCTAAGTTAGCGATGAAATATTTACATGCTGTTACTGAACGATGAACAAACGATTTCAGGAGATGACCTCGTTTCGAACCTCGGCCTGCCGATCCATCAAGGTTGAGAAGCTGTCTGGCCGGAGGCCTTCTGGCGCAGACTCTCCGGAACGAATTCACTGCTGAGCGTACGGCTACCACCGGTCAGATAATACGTCGGGATGCCGGGGTGCTGTTCCTCCACCAGAATCAACGTACGAAAATCAAAGCTCTGCACCTCGGCGCGCGACTCCATGTGGTTGCGAACAATCGCCCCGCACAGAGTATCGACAAACACCTGCGGCGCCACGGAGTGCTTCTTAGAAAGCTCGGCAGAAGCCTTCGTAGCCTGTCCTCCCGAAACCGCCGGAGGCAGCCGATCCGGAAGAATCTTCGTCTCCAGATTGAACCGCACCCGATCCGCGTTGGCAGCCCGCTCTTTCGCCTGGGGCTGTCCCTTGCCCACGCCCTTGCGATAGTAGACCGCATAGAACTTTGCAAAGCGGAAGAGCGGCTCGGCATAAGTCGGAACATAGGGGCTAATCAGCTTCTCCTGCTTCGCAAAGGCTACTGCCACCGGCGAAAGCGCAAGGTCGTTCTTCTGATCCGGCCCAAAGTGCACCTTGTCGCAGATAAACGTCTTCTGCGCGTCGACGCTCGAGATGTCCTGAACGTAAACGCGGTTCTCCATCGTGTACGCGGACCCATCCGCCTTGCGGCACGACTCCGGATTTAGAAACTGATCGTGCCAGATCAGCGAGACCCCATCGGTAGTCACACCCGTATCCGTCTCGAGCGTTGTGCTCAACTGGTCCAGTCCCGACTCAAACGAAGGCAGCGTGTTCTCCGGACGCAACCCTCGCCCGCCCCTGTGTGCCGACACATCGAAGCGAGCCAGCCTCTCCCGCTGCGCCGCCGTCGTAGCCGCCGCCCGCTCTTCCTGCAGCACCTGCTGCAGAATATCCGGCCAGTCAGTAATGATCCCATCGACTCCAAGCTTGATCTGCGCCCGGATCTTCTCCGCATCATTCGTCGTCCACGGAACGACCCGGAAGCCAGCCGCCTGAAGCGCATCGACCGGCACCTCATGATTCAGGACCGTGCCATCCACCGGTGACAGCACCGGCCGCACCCCCACGCCATGCGTCTTCGCATGGTCCCATGCCTGCTGCATCAATCCGTTGTAAGGGTTGCTCTCCTGACCGTGAAGCATGGCTGCGGAAGCAAGGGCGAGGGAGACGATCCACGAAGCTCTATTCATAGCGGTACCGCCAGCTTCTACGGTTTTGGTTACACACGCATGAAGACTCAGGCTCACAAAAAAAGAGGCGCCGAATGGGCACCTCCTGGAGAGCAATACGATAACGAAACCAGAATAAGGTCCGCAGTCACCGCTGTCATGGCCCTAAAGACCGGCTTTCGCCTCCATCATTAGGTGGAGACAACGGCCAAGCCCCTAAAAATGGTGGGACAGACTCACAATCACCGTGTAGTCGGCAAAGAACGCGTCGCCATTCTTCGTATTGTTCTGTATCTCCGGCACGCTTGGCGGGCGATCGCGACGCAGCGCCCACGGCCCATTCACCGATAACGTCGTCCTACGCACATTAAACATCAACCCCGGGTCCAGCGACAGAATCGATCCCGGTCGCCGGAACCCGTCGCTGTCTCCCAGCAGATCCCGCACCGGCACGCCCTCGCCGCGAACCCCAAGGCTGAACGCCAGCCCACGCACCTTTGGCACGCCCTGTGTAACCCCGACGCGATACAGGTACTGGTCCGTCACCGACATCACGCTCTGCCCCGGCTGGCTCCGAAACGTCGCCACGCCATTCGTATTCCTCGGGTTGAATAGATACTGCGCCTGGTAGTACGCATCCGCCCGATGCCACATCGACTTATACCCCTGCGTCCCCAGCGAGAACCCCCATCCGCCATCGCCCGGCTGCATCGACTGGTCCGCCGTAGCCTTCACCATCTGGCCCTTGTACAGAGCCGTCCCCGTCGCATCGTTGATCCCCGTCGGAATCTTCAGCGACGCGCTCACGGCGATATTCCCGCCGTTCTCCGTAGGTGGCCGGAAGATCCACGCCTGCCCTCCCACCGTCATATCGCCCAACCCACTCACCTGAAACACACCCGTCGGCGGATACAGCTGATTGCGCGAGCCGTTATAGACCGGCACATCGGCAATAAAGCTCCAGCGCGGCGTAAACCTGTACTCCACCCCCACATCGAAGATGTTCTGGTGGTTCCGGATCGCATTCGCCCGCGGCAGCTCCGCGTCGCCTACAAAATACTTGTTCGAATTGAACATCCGATAGCCGATGTCCACCGTCAGGTTATGAATCGACCAGCCCCCAAAGGAGCCTCCGTCATAGGTCTTCACCAGCTCGCTCATCGTGCGCTGATTCGTATGCGCCGCAACGCATCCCTGTGCTGACGCTCGCACGCCGGCAAGACCCACCGACGCAACCATAGCCGCCAAAATTATCTTCTGTATCTTTTTCATGAGAATTCCTCGAAGCAACTGGCCCCGCAAAACACTGTCCCGGAAAACGCTTTAGTAGGAGCGCACCCACTCTAAGTGGAGCGTATCCTTGCTGTCTTCCACCTTTAGATGGAACTCCGCCCCAACCCACCAGTTTCGTTACCCCTGGCCGAAGTACACCTTCCCGCTACCTGGAGCCGTTCCCAGATCAAATTAAAGTCTCATCGGCAAAAAAATCGGCGTACACTTCCGCCGGGACCCCTCCATCGAAGTACCGGTTCTCACTGCTCGAGTACGCCCTCATGCGTCTCGCGGATTCGATCTCTGTCGCCGGTAGTCGCTGCACCACAAGTCTCTCCAGCCCAGGAGGCTGACATCCATGAAAACTTCACCCACGCTCTCTCTCGGACTGTGTCTTCTCTTCGGCAGTCTCAGCACCCTCAACGCACAGGAAGCCGCACCCGCCATGCCGGGTCCGCCCAAGGTCCTCGTCGTCACCCGCGAGTTCCTCAAGCCCGGCAGATCCGGAGCCGCGCATCAAAAGACCGAAAGCGCCTTCGTCAACGCAATGACAGCCGCCAAGTGGCCCGTCCACTACTTCGCCATGAACTCCCTCTCCGGAGCCCCGCGCACCCTCTTCTTCATCGGCTACGAGTCCTTCGCCGCATGGGAGAAGGACAACCTCGCCACCGCCGGCAACCCCACTCTGGCCGCCGCTATGGACCACGCCTCCGCCGCCGACGGCGATCTGCTCAGCAGCTACGACTCCAGCACCTTCATCCTCCGCGAAGACCTTAGTCTGCGCCAGGCCGTCGACATCGCCCACATGCGCTACTTCGAGATCTCCCGTTTCGTCGTACGCCCCGGCCACATGAAGGAGTTCGAGGAGCTTGGCAAGCTCTACGTCGGCGGCTACGAGAAGACCATCCCCGACGCCCACTGGGCCACCTTCGAGAGCCTCTACGGCACAGACAACGGTGGAGTCTTCGTCGTCATCAACCCCATCAAGTCCATGGCCGAGATCGACCAGTCCCTTCCTCAGTCAAAGCAGTTCATGGATGCGATGGGCGAAGACGGCATGAAGAAGCTGGAGACGCTCTCAGCCTCCTGCATCGAGTCCGTCCAAACTAATCTCTTCGCCTTCACCCCCGACATGAGCTACCCGGCCGAAGAGTGGATCAAAGCCGACCCCACCTTCTGGAAGCCCAAGCCACGCATTCAAACAAAGACACCCGCGACCCCCTAGCGCTCAACCGTCGCTTCCAGTGCAGCGCTGAAAATCGACAGGATCCAGCATGGGAACACCAGGCCCTTCTTCAAAAGTCTCACACTCAACAACGAAAGCACGTGCGCCACTATGCTGACGTTTGAGCGCATCAACCTGAAGCCTGTCGACTGGGACAGAGCTCTGGCACGGTTCCCGGATCGCACTCTGTGTCAGAGCTCCGCCTGGTTGGCGTTTTTGGAGGAGACGCAAAAGGGTGAGAGGGTCATTGCGGTTTTACGCGAAGGCAATGCAGTACTGGGCTACTTCGCAGGATTAATGGTTCATAAGTTTGGGATAAGCATCTTGGGAAGCCCCTTCCCAGGCTGGACGAGCTCGTACATGGGGCCTGTGCTGGAACCCGATGTCTCCCGAGCGGATGCTCTTGAAGCCTTACGGCGCTTTGCCTTCCGCGATCTCAAGTGCCTTCATTTAGAGCTTATGGATAGGTATCTTTGTACTAGCGCCATCAGGGATCGTTATCTGTTCACCAACTACAACGGATTTGAAGTCGATCTCTCGTTGGATGAGGATGTTGTCTTCAAAAACATGAGTAAAACCTGCCGCCAAAGTATTCGACACGCCGTTCGCTCCGGCATCGTCATTCAGGAGGCGTGCGATGCCGGGTTCATAGATGATTATTACGAGCAGCTCACAGATGTCTTTGCCAAGCAACATCTGGCGCCTACATATAGCAGAGAACGCGTAGCCGCGCTGATTCGCCATCTGCAGCCCACGGGCAGTCTGTTGCTGTTGCGAGCGATCAACGCGGAAGGACGGTGCATCGGAACTGCTATCTCCGTTGGCATGAATAACCGTGCCGAGTTGTGGGGTACAGCAAGTTGGAGAGACTATCAGCACCAGCGCCCGAACGAGGTAATGTTCTGGCATATGTTTCGTTACTGGAAGCAACAAAACATGAACGTCTTCGATATGGGTGGAGGCGGAGAATACAAGAAGAAATACGGAAGCTACGCCATCTCCGTGCCATGGATCCGGATCTCCCGCTATCCCGTGCTACCCCTGCTGCGCAACACCGCAGCCCTGATGGTAAAAACCCGACAGAAGTGGCAAGCAGCGTAGCACTCGATTGCGCGTCCTGCAGGGTGCCCCATCCATCGCGTCTTTTGCGAAGGGCGGGTATTCGCGCCCACGCGAACCCGAGAGCCCAAAATCCACCTCTGCCGCTCGGGTTAGGCGACACCATAACGAAGCACAGTCGGCCGCTTCATCACCTTTAGTAGCTATAACTGCTAGTAGCTATAACTGCGAACCCGCCTCCGGATCCAGTAACGCCTCTAACGCTCCTCACGCCAAACGCTACCGCCGCCAAAAATTACTCATCATCACCAAAATCCTTGTCATTCTGAGCGCAGCTCCATTTCTGAGCGCAGCTCCTTTGTCATTCTGAGAGCAGCGAAGAACCCCCGCATTTACGAGGGGAGCGCAGCGACCCGAGTGCCGCTTCTTGTTCCCTATCCCAACCCAACAACAACGTCATCCCGACCGTAGCAACGGACACCCGTTTCCGCTAATGGGCACCACTCGCCTCGACGAGCTCCTCAACCGCATCCGGGACATCCGCTCCAGCGAGCGCCTCTTCTACCAGAAGATCACCGACATCTACGCTCTCAGCATCGACTACGACAGCGACGCCAACCTCACCCGCACCTTCTTCCAGACCGTCCAGAACAAGATGCACTTCGCCGCCCACGGACACACTGCCGCCGAAGTCGTCCGCAAACGTGCCGATGCCAATCGTTCCAATATGGGCCTGACCAATTGGAAGATGCGTCCGCTGGCCAATCCGCAAGACCGATGTATCCGTCGCGAAGAACTATCTCACTCAATCTGAGCTGCAGTCCCTCAATCTTGTTGTGTCAGCTTATCTCGACTTCGCCGAGCTCCAGGCAAGCAATCACCGCCCTATGTACATGCGCGACTGGATTGCCAAACTGGATGACTTCCTTCGCCTGAGCGAACGCGAGATCCTAAGCAACGCGGGCACCATCTCCCACAAAACTGCCGAACTCCACGCCGCACGTGAGTTCCAGAAATACGACGACCTCCGGCTCCAATAAGAAGCCGATACGCCAAGCCACTTCGATCACGTCGTCACAGAAGTCAAGCAACTAGCCGCTGCGCCCAAAGCTCCGCAGCCTCGACGGAAAGTACCCTTCAAACGGCGTAGTACCACGTAGAACACGCACCGCGCGGTACTCTCGTGCTCCCTCGTACCTCATGCGGAACTTACCCGCGCCAACATCTCCCCCACCGTTCGCCCCAGCACAGGATGCATCATCTCCGGCGCGATCTCCGCCAGAGGCTCCAGCACAAACCTTCTCTCCTGCATCGCAGGATGCGGGAGCGACAACTCCTCCGTCGCCATCACCGCCTGCCCATACAGCAGCAGGTCCAAATCGATCACTCGAGGCCCCTTCTCCACCGCCCCCACCCGGTCCCGCCCCATCGACTGCTCCACCTCAAGCAACCCACGCAACAATTCATGCGGCGGCAGCTCCGTCTCCAGCAGCAGCGCCGCATTCAGAAACCTCGGCTGATCCCGATACCCCACCGGCTCCGTGTCGTACATCGACGACACCGCCCTCACCTCGCCGAGCCCCCGAAGCCGCTTCACCGCCTCCCGCAGATTCGCCTCTCGGTCGCCAAACCCCGACTCCAGATTCGACCCCAGCGCAATCGCAGCAAGCTCCCTCACCGCTGCACCAGAAATGGTGCACGCGAAGCAAAATCAACCATACAAATCACCACACCTTGTCCATGATCTCCAACCAGACAACCACCCGCTGCACCACGAAAATGACTAGGCATGCATGGGTTGCAGCGCAGCCGCCACCATCTCCGGCTCAACTACTTCATCATACCCATGCGCCAGCTCCCACGCCGAGCGGTCCCGCATAAGTCGTTGCACAAGAGCAGTATGCATCGCATGACCCGCTCTCTCGGCCA
The DNA here is from genome assembly GCA_025462645.1 of Edaphobacter sp. Classification (GTDB taxonomy): domain Bacteria; phylum Acidobacteriota; class Terriglobia; order Terriglobales; family Acidobacteriaceae; genus Edaphobacter. Next base: position 145,717 of record JAOAPB010000069.1, read on the forward strand.
CCACCCGGCCCTGTATCCGCCGTCCCGCCAGCGCCAGATCCCCAATTAAATCCAAAACCTTGTGTCTCACAAACTCATCTGCAAACCGAAGTGGCCCATTTTCAATACCTTGCCGCGAAAGAATAATGGCACTCTCGTCCGAAACCCCACGAATCAGCCCCATATCCCGCAACATAGCCTCATCCTCTTTAAACCCGAAGGTCCGCGCCGGTGCAATCAACCTCACATAGTCCCCAGTCGCCAGATCACCTGTAAATGTCTCATAACCAATGGGTTGAGGGAAGTCAATCGTATACTGAATCCCATATCCCGAGCCCGGATAGACCCCGATAAACTTCGACCCCTCCCGAACCTCCACCTCCTTCAAAATTTTAAGGTACTCCCGCTTCCGCCGCTGCTGCTTAAGTCCAACAGAATGAAAGGCTTGCACATACGGCAGAGCGCTCCCATCCAGGATCGGAACCTCCAGATTGTCCACCTCGACAATCACGTTATCCACACCAAACCCAATTAAAGCCGAAAGCAGATGCTCAGTCGTTGAAATCAGGACACTTCCGCGCATCAGGCTCGTCGCATAACTCACCTTGGCGACATTCCGCCCGGTCGCGGCAATTTCAAAATTATCTAAGTCTGTGCGTCTAAAGACGATACCGGATCCAGCCGGGGCTGGCACCAATCGCATCGAGACCAGCGCCCCACTATGCAGGCCAACGCCACTGAACTCTATCTCGGATCGAATTGTTCGCTCAAAATGAGCTTCGAGTGCCACGAATCGAGATCTCCCGCAAATCCATTTTGTCGAGATTACAAGCAGATCGCTATCTGTCGATGTGGTAAAAAAACCACACTTTGTCGACATCGCTCACTTTTTCTCTTCGCCAACTTTAAGACTAAGCCATTCATCTGCTATAACATACGTCCATGGACTCCAAAGCGATTCTCCATCATGTCGAAACGAAGTCGGAGTGGATACGGACTAGTCTTCGCGAGCTTGTACTCCAGGAATCGCCAAGTGAAGACAGGATGGCAGTTAACGCTGCAATGGCGATTGCCGAGCGTCTAGCCGCGGATTTCGGGGGGAGGGTTAGACGGCATAAACAAAAAAATTTTGGCGACGTTTTTGAGCTCCGTTTTGGCTCCCGCTCTTCCCGTAAACCATTGCTTTTATTAGGACATCTGGACACAGTGTGGCCGATGGGGACGCTTGCGGAGATGCCTTGGCGGGAAGAAAAAGGGCGGTATTGGGGGCCGGGAGTGCTCGATATGAAGGCCGGGGTCGTGATGGCTCTTGCCGCCGTAAGTACATTACAGGAGTTGAAGTTAGCCCGTCCTATCACCCTGCTTTTGAATAGCGAGGAGGAGGTGGGGAGTCCGGTTTCTCGGGCAATTACGGAAAAATTGGCGTTGGAGTCGGCTGCGGTATTTGTTCTTGAACCGGCGCAGGGGCTGGCCTACAAGACCGCTCGCAAGGGCGTAGGCCATTATAATGTTGAAGTTACGGGTGTTGGAGCACACAGCGGCGTCGACTTTCAGAAGGGTCACTCCGCGGTTCTGGAGCTGGCGAAGCTAGTCCAGACCATGTCAAACTTCACCAATTTAGAGCGCAAATTGACGGTCAATTGTGGTGTTGTTGCTGGTGGAACGCGGTCAAATGTCGTCGCTTCGCACGCACACGCAGAGGTCGACGTCCGAATCGCGAAGGCGAGCGATGCCGCTTATGTGGAAAAGCTGTTTCGCGGCCTCAAGGTCTCCGACCCACACTGCAAGCTGACCGTTACAGGCGGAATCAACAGGCCTCCGATGGAGCGCAAGACCGGGACGATCGCCCTGTTCAAGAAGGCGCGTAAGCTGGCCGCCGAGATCGGCTTCGAACTCGACGAGGCTGCGACGGGCGGCGGCTCGGATGGCAACTTCACAGCCGCACTGGGCGTTCCGACGCTCGATGGAATGGGCGCTGTCGGCGAGGGAGCCCATGCCTCGCATGAGCACGTTGTGATTGAGCACCTTGTCCCACGGACGGCTCTGCTGGCCGCGATGATCGCCAGCGTTGAGTAGCAGGACACTCACTTAGCCTGGGTTCGATCAGCCCAGTTTGGCGCGGGCCTCTTCGAGGAGAGTGATCGTACGTGCTATGGGCAGGCCGACGACGTTGAAGTAGCAGCCCTCGATACGCGGAATCCAGCGCGCCGCATAGCCCTGGATCGCGTAGGCTCCGGCCTTGTCGAGCGGTTCGCCGGTGGCGACGTACTCGGCGATCTCCGACTCCTTCAGAACGTTGAATGTGACCTGGGTGATCTCCACGTCACTGATGGTTTTAGACCGACTGGCGGCGCCTATGCCGGTGAGGACGGCATGGGTGCGGCCTGAGAGGAGCTGCAACATGCGATAGGCATCCTCAGGGCTGGCAGGCTTGCCCAGGATGTGGCCATCGCTAACGACACAGGTATCGGCACCGAGGACGATGAGCGGGTCGGCAGGGGTGTCTGCCGACTGATGGAAGGCCCAGACTGCCTGGGCCTTCTCTTCCGCAAGGCGTTGGACGTAGGCAGCGGCGATCTCGTGCGGCAGGTGGTCTTCATTGATATCGGCGGACTCTACCGTGAAGGTCAAGCCTGCCTGCGCGAGCAGTTCACGACGGCGAGGAGAAGATGAGGCGAGGATGAGCATGGCAGTTTAATGTTCGTGGTACGGGACTATGCTTTGGTCTTTTCGACGGTAATGTGAGCCTGCATGATATGGGTTTTGCCGGGTGCGAGTGTGACGGCATTCGCCGCGGCGTTGACGGTCTCTACGCAGACCATCTCGTGCCACTCATCGGGGCCCATGTCGGGCAGCTCCTTCCATGGGTTGAAGACGACCGTGGTGTTGGAGTCTGTCTTAGCCACGGTGATGTTGCGTCTGCCGGCGACGTCGTGGATCACGCAGGTAGCTGCCGTATTGCAGTAGACGCGGTCTGTGAAGCCGGTAAAGGTGAGGGGAGCATTAGCCGAAGGCTTCTCGCGCATGTTGTCGGTCTTGTCGATGAAGGGCGTTGGCTCAAGCCCGGTGACAGTGACCTCATGAACATCGACGACTTCAAAGTAGGTGTGGAAGGCCTCTTCGAAGACCAGCGGGGCGGCTGCGTCGTTGGCAACAGCGAGCTGCATGGTGAGGCTATGGCCGATGGTGAGTTGAAAGGCGAGGCGGAAGTGGTCGAAGCCCATGTCACGGCTCATCTGCGTTGGGGTGAGCGTGAAGGTGAGGTGGAGGTCGTCGCCCGAGAGCGCGGCGAAGGCCAACGTCCAATCCTGCAATCGAGCGAAGCCGTGGGAGGGCCCGGGCTGACCTTTGTAGCGGTTGGGGTTTCGATCTATCGCAAACCAGGGGAATGCGATAGGCACGCCTCCGCGGATGGGTTTGCCAGGTTCGAAGTCGCTCTTGCGGCTCATGAAGATGACCGGCTGCTGGCCGGTTGGCTGCCATGCGGCAAGGTGTGCGCCTTGCAGATAGATGGTGGCCTTTGCCGCAGGTGTAGTCACGTTGGCACGGGTGAGACCGTTATGCTCGTCGAAGGAGAGGATGCCTGGGATGGCGAAGTGATCATTGAGTTGAGTGAGATCCATATAGATAGCCAGTGTAGATGACTGCAGGGATTCAGGTCAGCAAGCGACCTTTGACTAGAGCCCGGCGAACCGGCGACCACTTATGGTTCCACTTTGCGATGCTGGACTATCATTTGTTCTGAGATTGCTCTGGGAATTGTTCTGGGATCTGCTCTGGCGGAGATTCTCTTATGAGACAAGCTGCTTTGGGTTTTCGCGCTCATTCGGGATGGACCGCCCTCGTAGCGATATCACTCGACGAGGGCTCTCCTCAAGTTCTTCTTCGTATGCGTCCTCACCTCGTTGAGACCTTCACCTATGAATTTCGCCAGCCATATCACACTGCGGAGAAGATGCCGATTGCCGAGGCCCGAGCGTTCCTATTGCGCGTACAGGCCGAAGCAAGACATCTGGCCTACAAGGCTGTCCACTCCGTCCAGACGAGCCTTCAGAAGCAAGGCTATGAACTGAGGCATTGCGGCCTTCTTCTCGCCTCCGGAAGGCTACTCCCGAGTCTCGCTCAAATTCTGGCATCTCATGCCCTGATTCACACTGCCGACGGGGAACTCTTTCGTGAAGCACTGCTCCACGCAAGTAAGCGCTGCGGCTTCGAGGTGTTTATCGCTAAAGAGAGAGAGTTGCTCGAGACGGCCTCCCATGCTCTTCACCAACCGTCTAAAGAGCTTGCTCCTCGTCTTGCCGATCTCGGATTCCCTCTTGGTCCTCCGTGGTCGCAAGACGAAAAATTCGCTGCCCTTGTCGCCTGGCTCTCTCTCTTATCGTGAAGCGATATCGTCACAGCAGGGACTGCTGGCGAGCAACTAAATCTAGATCTGAGAGTAAGTCGTCGGACTCAGGATCAGGTTCGAGACATTGCTCACGATCGATTCGAAGTTATATCTGGGCGAGCCCGATAGCTTCTTCCAGTCGGGATCGTTGCGGAAGTGATCCCAACCAGCGTTCAGCTCTGCCATGTCGGCGAAGGTGAGCATATAGGTGAGACTAGGCATGCGGGGACCGATGAGCGTGTCGCCGTAGAAGACCTGTCCACAACCGGCGCGCTGGAAGAAATCGAACTCTCCGTGGTGGAACATCTCGACCTTGCGGATGTGGTCCTGGCTGCTGGGGCTCTCGTAGGTACGGAGCTGGAAGATGCGCTTACCCTGCTTCGCCGTGGCTGCGGGTACCGTCAGCTTCGGCCAGCCTTCGAAGGCGATGAGCAGCGAGCTCTCGGCCCGCTGGAAGGCAGGCGCGGTAGCGGGCGCATTCCAGAAGGGCTCGGCGGCTTTCATGAAGACTTCATCTTTCGTGAGCCGCAGCTCGGCTGTGGCCAAAGCTTCGAGGTTGGCGCTGGGGAGCAGCAGGTACAGCGTAGGTGTCTCGGGACCGAAGTCAAGGTGGAATGCACCAACTGGCGCGATGCCGAGCCGGTTGAGCGCCGGGATGAGAGCGTTGGCCACGTAGCCCTCGGTGAGCTTGGTCTGCGGACCGGACTGCAGATGGTACTTGCGAATCTCGTAGTACTCGCGGGGTTTGCCAGCAGACGTTTGGGCTTGAGACTGGGCCGAAGCCTGATTGGTGAGAGCAAAAGCCGATGCAGCAAGGGACGTGGTCAAAAAGTCACGTCTTTCCATGAAACCTCCAGGTAGATAGGCGTACCGCAAACACAGGATAAGAGTTCCTCTGAAGGATACAGATTTATGTGAGCGTGTGTGGCAGGGGCGAGAAAATATCGAATCGACCACCATAAGCAGCCTTTATGCTTAAAGGCATCATGCGTCGTCTATTGCTCGGTTTGCTGCTTCTCTTTGCAGTTGTGTTCACCACGGTTTGCACGGCCTCTGCCACGGAGATGAAGATCTCAGCGAAAGCTTTGGAGCGCACACTGCGGACTCAGCTCTTCAATGGACCGGAGGGTCGATACTATATGCGAGGCGACGCCAGCTCGACCTGCTATGTCTACGCCGACTCTCCGCACGTCTCATTCGTGCAGGACCGCATCGTGGTCCATGTCCACACGAAAGCCAAGCTTGGGACCGGTGTGCGTGGTGCCTGTATCGGCGTCTCGCTCACCAGGGATGCCGATGTCTCCATGATTCCAAATGCGGAGGGCGAGACGATCGGCTTTCGCGACGCTCGCATCGAACAACTCAGCGATTCCAGAGAGCTGAACTTTCTGCTCGTCCCATTTTTGAGCCGCAAGCTGCCACAGCAGATGAAGGTGAATGCGGCAGACCTGATGCGGCAACTACTCAGTCGCTCCGCCGAAACCACCGGCTACGCGCTCTCGCTGAGCTCGCTCAAGATTCATTCCATGATCGTTCAAGGGGAGTTGCTGGTCGTCGACATCGACGCGGGAATGAACGTCAATTGAGTCCGGTAGCTTCTCCTGCTCCGAGCTGAGTTTTGCCAATGTCTTTGCATCCTCGCCAGGCAACATCATCTGCACCGTGTCCTTGGGCATCGCAAAGCGGCCGTTGGTGAGGTAGGTCACCACCATCACCGCTGTGAGCTCCGGGTGCAGCGCCGCCAGGGGAACAACGTACTTCTTAGACTTCACCAACGCCTCCACGACGCCATCGGTGGAGTGGCTGCGTGTGATGCTTCCGGGCACCTGCGGAATTACGAATGTCGAAAACGCGAGATCCGGATGGCGCTTTGCGAACTTCGTCAGGGACCGCGCTACCTGCTTGGGGGTCGTCATCCCCAGGTCCACTAAAAAGTTCCGGCGTATCGCGTGGGGATAGTACGTGTTCAACAGGGTGCGTGAGAAATCGGCGCAGTTGTGAAAAAACAGATTGAAGTGGCTCACATTGCGGCTGTCATTGAACTTCGCGATGAAGTGCTCATCTTGCTGCTGCGTCGTCTCGATCTGAAAGCCGTAGATCTTCCGGTCGTAGGATGAGCCGACGAGCTGAACCCATTCGCCTTCAGAAACCTTGCCTGCATCCTCCCCCTTGGTCACAACATCCGGCGCGAAGTGCAGCAGATACCTGCGACGATAGGCATCGCGTAATTGCTCCCGGAGTAGTGCGTCGGCTGAAGCGGGCACATCTTCGAGACGCTCTACCGCATACAGATAAGGAAGGAGTGGAATCGCGAGCCAGTCGTAGCCATTGATCTTGTGGTAGCGGCTGATGACGACGCCAGCCTCGTCGGACCGACAAGGTCGCAGTTGTGTGGGTGAGGCAGCACAGATATGGTTCAGATATACAGCCGCATGTCCTGTCGGATTGATGCTGCCGAACCCGCCATAGGGCTCTTCCATCAAGAAAGCCGCATCGGCCCTGGCTCGCGCTGCATTGCACACTAACAGCAGCAAAGAAATGAATGCCACACCTGACCGGTGTTTAAGTTTTCCCGGCATTGTCATTAGACGCAAATTACGCAGGCGCGGTTTGCCCGGTTCCATGGGGCAGCAAACCGTGTTTAGAACGATAATCGCGCTCCGAATTGGAACTGGCGAGGGTCGGAGGCGGCAGTCTCCCGTCCGGCATTGGTGTATAGAAGGTTCACGTCGAGGGTGTTGTTTTTATTGATTAGATTGAAGACGTCGGCGGTAACCTGGAGCGTCACCTCGCGCGGGAAGCTGAAGGCCTTGGCGATGCGCAGGTCGGTGAAGACGGTGTAGGGCTTGATGCCCGCGTTGCGGCCGAGCGTGCCGGTGAAGTATCCGCTGCCGGTACCGACTGCAGGAGCATCGATGTAGCAAGGCAGATTGAACGCGCCGGTAGGGGAGTATTTGGATGCGACAGGAGAGTTTCCGCAGCTGGTCGGGCCGCTGTTTAGCGCGACGGCGTTTGGCCGGTCGGTGAGTGGATCGAAGTCGAAGTTGGTATCGGTGCCAGTGAGGACGTTGAAGGGACGACCGGAAGAGATCTCAAAGATGGGAGCGACGGTGATGCCAGAGAAGACAGAGGGAACGAAGCCTGTGCCTCCAATATGTCCGGAGTTGTAGACGCCGCTCAGGACGAAGCGATGGCGCTGGTCGAAGGTGGAGGTGCTGCGCTCGGCATTGGGGTTGAAGTTGCTCTGGGGAGCGTCGGAGGTGGAGACGACATCGGTGGAGTCGTCGATGGCATGGGACCAGGTGTAGCTGACGAGGAACTCGTAGTTCGAGGAGAAGCGCTTCTTCAGGTTCACGCTTAGCCCGTTGTAGCTGGAGGTGCCACTGGTGAGGTTGGGTGACATGTCGCCGAAGGGAACGGGAAGCCCTACACCGAGGCCATCGATGGCCGCGACCTGGCTGGCGAGGGCAACGCACTGGCCTGCTCCCTGGCTGACGAGGAACTGGGCGAGCGAGGTATTCAGCCCGGATCGTCGGAAGAAGTTGAGCAGGGGCGGCGCAACGTAGGGGCCACTGGGCCCAAGGCCGCAGGGGATGGTCCCGCTGGCGGTGGCCACGGTCAGTGGGTTCGATGTTGGTCCGGCAACAGCAGACTGCGGTGTTCCAGGCAGAACAGAGGCACTACCAGCCTTGACCGCGGCGACGGCGCTGCGCCAGTTGCCGACAAGCAGCGCAGGGTTGACCGGATTCACGTTGATGGGGCGGTTGAGATGGCGACCTCCGGTGGAGTTGTACGCGATGTTCAGCGAGAAGTTGTTGCCCAAGTCCTGCTCGATGCCAAAGGAGATCTGCTGGACATAAGGAGTGACGTAGTGGAGGTCGGCGGGAAGCCCCGACGGCAGGATCGCCAGCGGAAACCCGGCAGCGAGGTAAGCCTGGTTTACGAAGATCGAGTTTGGATTATTGGGATCGAAGCGCTGCTCGCCTGCAAGATAGTTGAGGCTGGGGAGAGGCAGACAGTTGGGATTCGAGAGCGAGCCTTGAAAGGTATTGGTGGCATTCAGATTCAGCGGGCTCACACTGCTGGCAGCGGTACAGGGCGAACCGCCTGCGAGGATGATCAGTGGAACTCTGGTGGAGTTGAAGACGCTGGACTGCGATACGAGATTGCCGGGTGCCCGGTCATAGAAGAGGCCATAGTTGGCTCGGATAACGGTCTTGCCATCGCCGCGCGGATCGTAAGAGAGACCAATCCGCGGTGCGAAGTTGGTTGCCTGCAACCGGATACCCTGACGAACTCCATAGGCGCGCTCCGCGGCTTGCGTGTTGGCATTGAGAGCCCCCTGTGTCGGAAAGGCCTCGATGTCGTAGCGGATACCAGCGTTGAGTGTGACCTTGCTGGTCATGCGCCAGCTATCCTGCAGGAAGGCGCCTAAAGTTTTGAGGTTGTACTTGAATGTCGTGATCCCGATGCCCTGGGCGAACGACTGCGGAATGCCGAGCCCGTAGGCCTGAATCGGCGAGAAGCCAGGAAGCCCAGCCAGCGCGGGGGAGATACTGCTGGCCCCGAGTGCTGCGAAGGTGTAGTCACCGCCCCCATAGAGTTGACCTTGCTTCAGGTTGATCGGAATGTAGCGCAGATCGACGCCGGCCTTGAAGGTGTGACTGCCGTGCGTCACGGTGAAGTTGTCCTGTAGCTGCGACTGGTCTTCGATGCGGTCGACGACGGAGAAGGGGGTCTTGCCGAAGTAGGCAAAGCCTGGAATGTTGACGGCCACGCCGCTGCCGCCCGGAGAGTTCGAGTTGGCGAAGCGAATGGGGTGCCGGGCAAACTGGATGCGCAGCTCGTTGACCTTGTTGCTGCCCATTAAGAGTGTGTGCTGGCCAACGATGGAGTAGTCATGGAATCTCTGCGTGGCGGTGCGAGAGAAGGAGTTTTCGCCAAGGTTTTGATTTGCCGCGCTCTCCTGAATACCAGTTACAAAACTTGGGCTGACGCTGGCACGAATGAAGAGCTGCTGGTTATTCGTCAGCTTGTGATCGAGACGCAGTGAGTAGATCTCCGTCTTCTCCGAGATTGGGAAGTTGCCGACCAGTTGGTTGAGCGGCGTGAACGAGGTCGGGGTAGCCTGGCCTGACGTGACGAATCTGCTTGCCCCAATAGTGGGTTGCAGAAAGCCCGGATTCTTTCCTGTGAGAGCAAGGGAAGAACTGGAGCCAACCAGCGCGACGTACTGTTGAATGCCCGGTGTAGCCGAAGGTACAGCGGCGAGAAAAGCCTTCTGCTCGGCTGTGCCCTGTATGGTGAGCACCCCGGCAGGAGCACCGTAGAATTTGCTGACGTCGATGCTCGTGAGGCCGAAGTTATTTGTGCCTATGACCGAGAAGCCCGTCTCCTGGCGGCGCGTGATCTCGGTCGAGAAGAAGTAGAACGTTTTGTCCGGAATAATCGCACCGCCGATGGTGAAACCTGCCTGCACCCGCGTATACGCAGGCTGGTAGACGGTCGAGAACGGATTGGTGGCCTGGATGTAGCGATTTCGCAGGAAGCCGAAGGCGCTGGCGTGCGTTGCATTTGTGCCTGATTTGGTTACGATATTCACGACGCCGCCTGCTGCCCGTCCATATTCTGCGGCAAAGCCGTTGGTGATGATCTGGAACTCCTGCACCGCATCCTGTGAGACTGTAGCGCGAGTTCCGCCCGAGACATAGTCACCGGCGTCAGAGCCATCTACATTGATAGAGTTCGACCGTGCGCGAACGCCGCCAAAGTTCAGCCCGGAGGTAGGGATGGCTCCAACCGACGGCGCCGCGTCACGGGCGATCTGCGAGTTGGTCAGGGTGAAGTTGATGTAGTTGCGGCCATTGATGGGGAGATTGTTGATGCGCACCTGATCGACCGTGGTGGCCTGTGAACTGCGCTGCGTCTCGATAATGTCGGCGCCGGAGGTGACAGTGACGGTCTCGCTGCCGCTGATGGAGAGCGTAAGCTGCAACCCTGCCTGTTCGCCGACGGTAAGAATGACGTTGGTGGCAGTCAGCTTAGCGAATCCAGGAGCGACTGCCGTAACCGTGTAGTTTCCCGGCGGCAGTAGCAGGATCTGGTAGCTGCCCTGGCCATCGCTGGTCGTTGTGCGGGAGATGCCCTTCGAGGCATCCGCAGCTGTCACGGTCGCATTTGGGAGGACTGCCCCCGTAGGATCGTGCACCGTGCCGTTGAGTTGCGCGGTGGAAATGTTCTGGGCCCCCATAGAGATGGTGAGGGCACACGCCAAGATCAACAGTGAGGCGATACAAGCGGGGGGAAGAAGCCGCGTTTTGCGAATAGGCATGGGGAGTTCTCCCTTGCCGACGAACGCCCCCGAGGTTGGCAGCAGCAGCGACGGCAATCTTAGCGACGCGATGTTCTACGTGAATGGGTATTCATTTTGCAAGAGGTTTTGCGAACGTCTCTGATGTAGCTTTACCGGCTGGATGTTTTGTACGGTTGCGGGTCGAGAGGTTGCTGCTGCCGGTGGGGCATTGTTCCTGTAGTGGGCAGACGGCGCACTTTGGATCGGCGAAGGTGCACAGGCGCTGGCCGTGGAGCTTGATGAGCATGTGGTGCTCATCCAACATCGGGGCCGACCACGTAGGCGGGGCCATCTCCATCAAACGTGCCTCCGTCTCACGGGCGTCCGCGCTCTTCGCCACGAATCCCAGGCGCTGGGTCACGCGCAGGTGGTGGCTGTCGACACAGATGGCACGCCGTCGCAGGGTGCTGAAGTTGACGACCGCAGCGCTGGTCTTGGGTCCGACGCCCTCAAAGTGCTCGAGCCATGCGCGTATCTTCTCGGTTTGATAGCGCCTTAGAAAGTCCAGGGAGAGGCTTCCATAGCGCTCCGTAATCTGCTGCAGCGCCGTCTTGAGCTGGATAGCCTTGCGCTCGGCAAAGGTAATAGCCTGGAGAGCATCTTCAATCTCCGCAATGGGCGCGTCACGTAGCGTCTCCCACCTCTGAAACCGTGACTGTAGATGTCGCAGAACCTGGTGTGTCGTCTCCGTCTTGGTACGCGAGGAGAGCAGGGAGTAGATGAACTGCGTAAGCGGATCCCACACCTCTCGCTCCGGCGGCCTACCGTAGTGAACAAGCAAGCGCTGGTGAAGCTCCTCGAGCCGGACATCTGGAAAAAGCGGGGCCGCCTGCATTGTGTAAATTTTATTTGATTTCACAGATATCTATGTGGCGCGCTATTCAATCGAACGGCCTCACCTAGTTACGGGTAACGCCTGACTCTAACCCGGCCGGTGTCCGAAGTCCCCAGGCCATGCGTGGCGTGTTGTGCGCCAATCCAATGCGGCCGTCCGGCGACAACAGGATGATGCCACCGTGACCGCCCAGCCGTGCAAACAAGTAGTCGATGGCAGCCTGCGCGGACTCCTGCGGACTGGCTCCGGCAGCAACGCGGTCGACGGCCCATTTGCCGAGCACAAGCTTCATGATGGGCTCTCCCCAACCGGTAAGCGAGACGGCAGCGGAGAGATTATCCGCATAGCAGCCGCAGCCTATCAGCGAAGAGTCGCCCACGCGGCCGGGAGCCTTGTTCAGGGTTCCGCCCGTACTGGTGCCAGCAGCGATATTGCCGTGAGTGTCCAGAGCCACCGCTCCCACAGTATCGTGAGAGGCTGAATCCAACGGGCCGGAGAAGGTCGTGTCGCTGTGCCCGGCCAGTTCAGCGGCCTGGGCCTTGTAGAGCCGCTCCTGTTCGCGTGGGATCACGAGATCCATATTGTCGCAGAGCGCCATGCCGTGCTGGCGTGCGAATCTCTCCGCTCCCGTGCCGACGAAGTAGACATGGGGGCTGTGGTCGAGGACGAGGCGCGCGGCATGGATGGGGTTCCGTAGCCGTTCGACACAGGCCACACCGCCTGTACGGAGATTCTCTCCATTCATGAGAAGGGCGTCCATCTGCACACGGCCATCCTGCGTAAGGAAGGAGCCTCGCCCCGCGTCGAAGGTCTCGTCGTCCTCCATCACCGCGACGGCGGCTTCAACAGCATCGACGGCGCTCGCGCCTCGTTCAAGCAGGGCATAGCCTGCGGCCAGAGCATTGGCGATGCCTGCTTCGTGGGCGGCGATAGCTTCGTCGGGCATCGCCCAGGCACCGCCGTGGATGAGGAGAACGGGTTGCGTCTTCATTGCATCCTAAGTTTACGGGAGTGGCAGCCAATGCCATCGAGCGTAATCGCCGCCATGAACTACAACGCCGAATCGCTAGTGCTGACCATCGTCTATCGAGGTAAGCGAGGCGTCTATCACTACTTCGATGTTCCACCGGAGGAGTACACGGCATTCCGCTCGGCTCCCTCCAAAGGGGCCTATTTGAACGAGGTATTTAAAGCCAAAGAATATCGCTATGAGCGTGTCCGCGATAGTCCTTGAATCTGCATCACATCATCCAGTTCATCAATAAGAAGATCCGGAGAAGGTTATGGCAAAGACGATCGCGGAGATGATGGTTGAGAGCCTGAAACAGGCAGGCGTCAAACGGGTCTATGGCTTGCCTGGCGACTCAGTCAACGGTTTTACCGATGCACTGCGCAAGGATGGCACAGTGGCATGGGCACACGTCAGAAATGAGGAGGTCGCGGCCTTCGCTGCAGGAGCCGAGGCACATTTGACCGGATCGCTTGCCGTCTGCGCCGCCAGCTGCGGGCCCGGCAACCTGCACCTCATCAACGGCCTCTTCGACTGCCATCGCAGCCGCGTCCCCGTGCTTGCCATCGCCGCACACATCCCCAGCCAGGAGATCGGAACGAACTACTTTCAGGAGACGCATCCGCAGAATCTCTTCAAGGAGTGCAGCGATTACTGCGAGATGGTCGGCGTGCCAGAACAGATGCCGCGCGTGCTGGAGATCGCCATGCGGACCGCGATCAACCTGTCCGGTGTCGCGGTCATCGTCATCCCGGGCGATGTATTTACCAAGGACGTTCCCAACGGGAGCTCCGCGCTGCCCATCAGGATGGCTAAGCCAATCGTGCGGCCGAACGACGAGGAGTTGCGCGAGGCCGCCGAGATTCTGAACGCGGGCAAAAAGGTGACGATCCTGGGCGGGGCCGGATGCAAGGGCGCTCACTCCGAGCTGATGGCCATCGCAGAGGCGCTGAAGTCTCCCATCGTCCACGCCATGCGCGGCAAGGAGTACATCGAGTACGACAATCCGTTCGATGTCGGTATGACGGGCCTGATCGGATTCAGCTCCGGCTATCATGCCATCGAAGACTGCGATGTCCTGCTTATGCTGGGGACAGACTTCCCCTATCCGCAGTTCTTTCCGACGAAGGCCAAGATCATCCAGATCGACATCCGTGGCCACCAGATCGGCAGACGCACCAGGGTAGACCTGGGCCTCGTCGGCTCAATCAAAGACACGTTGCCAACGTTGCTCCCGCTGCTCAAAAAGAAGACAGAGCGTAACCATTTAGACGAAAAGATCAAGGACTACAAGAAGGTCCGCGAAGGTCTGGAAGAGCTCGCCGGCGCAGACAACAACCAGACTCCCATCCATCCGCAATATGTCGCCAGGCTGATCGACCAGCTGGCCAGCGATGACGCGATCTTCACTTGTGACGTTGGAACGCCGACCGTCTGGGCTGCGCGTTATCTGACGATGAATGGCACGCGTCGCCTTCTGGGTTCGTTCTCCCACGGATCGATGGCTGGTGCCGTCCCTCAGGCCATTGGCGCGCAGTCCGTATTTCCTGATCGGCAGGTGATCACGCTCTCCGGTGATGGCGGCCTGGCCATGATGCTGGGCGATCTGCTGACGTTGCGACAGCTGAAGCTTCCGGTCAAGATGGTCGTCTTCAACAATCGGTCGCTGGCATTCGTCGAACTGGAGATGAAGGCTGCGGGAATCGTGAACTACGGAACCGAGCTGGACAATCCCAGCTTCGCTGACCTGGCCAAAGCCCTGGGGATGCATGCCGTTCGCGTAGAGTATCCCAATGATCTGGAGTCCGCGCTGCAAACCGCCTTCGCGACCTCTGGTCCAGCACTCGTAGAAGTCATGGTCAATCGGCAGGAGCTGTCCATGCCGCCAACGATTACTTTCGAGCAGGCGAAGGGCTTCTCGCTATGGATGGCGAAGAATGTCCTGAGTGGGCGTGGAGACGAGATCGTCGATCTCGCGAAGACAAACGTGATTCAGAGAATTTTTTCCTAGACCCACCCGAGTATGGTGGACGCCTGACTTGCTTCGGTATCCGGTCAGCGGCTCAGCGCTTCCCTTGCAGATGCCACTGCAGGTTCTCGTCCGAGAGCACCTGCAAGAGCATATTCTCCGGAGGTAGAAAACATTTTGCCAGTATGGGTATTACCGCAGCAAATGGTGAACGGCGCATCACGATAAGATCGGTGGATCTTTCGGGAATGAAGGAGTGATTCATCGAGTGCGTGGTTCCACCCTCGAAGTAAAGTCGTGTGGTGCCTTGCAATATCTCATGCTCGATCAGATAGGCGCGCATGACTGTGCTGAGAGAATGCTCGGGCAGATCACTGCGATTCATCTGCCAGTGAACCTCCATCCTCGCGTGATGTCTCCGTCCTGCGACCAGGCTAAGCCACCGCCCGTCCTTATCCCGGATACCCATGAAGAGCGGCGTCTCCAGATCTTTAAGAGAGTCATACCTCCAGCCCGCGACGTCATCGGTCACGGCGTACGCACACCCACGGCTCAAGGCGAGAAACTCTGTTCGACCCATCTCTACCACCGGGAAGAAACTACACCCCAATTGTGCCTCGGCACGGCGGCGGTAATAGCGCAAATGGTTCCTGGTGCGCTGACCCATCTTTGCCAGCGTTGCGTCGAAGGTGCCCTCGAGCGGCAGATAACCCACGATCTCTCGCTCCCGAGTGGCCCATCGCGAGACGGACGTCGCACTTTGAAGCACGCTTGCGATCGATGGATCGATTGTGGAGGCATCGTGCCGGAAGGAGATGAGAACGCTCCGCGCACCGAGATCCAGGAGCTTTCGACTGGCAATCATGGCCACCGCCGATCGCAACGATGCCGGGGCAACCAATGTCCTGCGACCAGTAGTGTCATCGGTGGCGAAGATTCCGATACCGTATCCGGCCGCCTTGTGTTCGTACAGGAGCAAGGCCGCCACTAATCCGTCGGTAGACAGATTCTCCGCAGACTTTGTCGACGACTCAGAACTCCTGGAGATGAGAATCAGGTAAGGTATTTTTTTGAGCGCACCAAGCTTGGAAAGAAAATACGCCAGATCGTCCATCGCGCCGATCTGGCCGCAACGGGCGCTCAACTCGACGAGAACCTGTTGCATCTGGAGAATAGGTTCCCGGCCTCGTACGATACGAATGCCGTGCCCTGGCATGTCAGGTCGAGACTCGGTGAATGGTCTATCCAAGACAGTCGCAGACATCGAAACCTACCATAGAACTTTAGTTGCCGAATTCCAGGTAAAAGTCATCCGCCGTATCAGAAGAAATTTTCCCAATCAAAATAACTCCTGCGCCGCGATTATGCAATTAGCGGAAACCAGAGCTACCAATATAGCTTGGCCTGTTCTACCATACCGACCTCGATCTGATCTATAGCGAGCTGGAAACTTGGAGCTTCCGCCGCTCCGTTTCAAGGTAGGTATAACGGATGCGGTGGATGACAGTAATTGTCGAGAACAGCGCGAGCACCCACAGAGCGGCAGCCATCACACCCCAGCGATTGAACAACGCACCGAGAATCACACAAACGATCCGCTCGGGACGCTCCATGAAACCCACTTTGCACGTGCCGATCAGAGCTTCGGCTCGCGCACGCGTGTAGCTTACCATCAGGCACGCCGTCATCACGAAGGCTACGAGCCCGACATAGAACAGACGGTTTCCACGCGCATAGTAGACCAGCAGACCAAAGAAGATCGCTACATCCGAGTAGCGGTCCATCACGGAATCAAAGAACGCTCCGAACACTGAGACCTGGCCCGTCTGCCGTGCAACGCGACCGTCCACCATGTCAAAGATGCCAGCACCGATAATAATCAGCCCGGCATAGAGGAACATGCGGTTGGCATTGCTGCCTCGGGCGAAGCCGAAGAACAGGGCCGCAATGATGTTAATGACCAGGCCAATGAAGGTAAGCGCGTTCGGCGAAATACGGGTTAGTGCAAGACCGTTGACGATCTTCTGCAGGAGCCAACCGCTGCCTTTGCCGAATGCGCTTGTCCAGGTCAAACCCTTACCTCAGGGGCCTACTTGCCCCGCTCTGCCGCCCCTTTGGATCACACGGTTGCAGCCGCGCCTTGGACCTATTCAGCGCCGTCGTGAATAGTAACTAACTTCAGCACTTCAAGATCGCGCTTGCCATTGGGTGTGACAACGGTGGCCGTGTCCCCGACTTTTTTGCCCAGCAGCGCGCGGCCAATCGGTGAGGTCGTTGAGATCAGTCCTTGGGCTACGTCCGACTCTTCGCTCGTCACCAGCTTGTACTTGATCTCCTCGTCCTTGCTTGAGTCGAAGACCGTGACCGTGGCGCCAAAGCCCACTTTATCGTGCGGGATATTGACCAGATTGACCATGGCCAACTCTCCCATGCGCTTCTTCAACTGCCCAAGCCTCGCATTTACAAAGACTTGACGCTGTTTCGCCATATGGTATTCGGCGTTTTCGCTAAGGTCGCCCAGTGCGACGGCCTTCTTGATCTCCGCAGGAAGCTCGGTCGTCAGTTCGTGTTCGAGCAGCTTAATCTCTTCTTCGAGCCTTTTCTTTACTTGTTCTGGCATGGGGCCTTCCGGATGATACTGGCATGCTCGCAAGACTTTCGTGCGGCAGCACGTTGAAGTGAAAACATGATTATACGATGCAGAGGTGCCAAAGGCGTGTTGGCAGCCCCTTCCGCTGCGATCTCTATTTGCCTGGAATGCGCTCAAGACGAGGGCATAGCTTGCCCAAGCCTCATAAACGACTGCAAGATAAGGTCTCCGCCGCCCTGGTCGATTGTGCCGACACTACGGTCTCCGACATCCAATTCTAGAATGCGCGGACCAGACCCTCGGTGCGATCCTGGCACCCACCCTGGTTCTCGCGAGAGGATCGGCTCTGCCTGCATAGTTCGAGTGTATTGTGTGCACCGTAAAATGGTTTGGATAAGGAGGCGTGGATTTTGAAGTTTCTCGGGACCCTGTTGTTGCTCGTCCTCGTCGCCGTGGCTGTCGCCGGTTATGTAATTTATATCCCGTTCGGCCCTAACGCCGAGACCTTTGTCGATATCACACCAGGCACCGGAACCCAGGCCATCGGCGCGCAACTGGAGAAGAGCGGGGTCATCCGCAATAAATATGGGTTCGATCTTCTGCGTGAGCTGAAGGGCGGCACGCTGAAGGCCGGAGAGTACCGCTTCGACCATCCAGCCCCCATGACGGAGGTCTACGCCCGGTTGGTCAAGGGAGACGTTTATACCCGCGCCCTCACCATCCCCGAAGGCTACAACATCTTCGACATCGCCCAGGCCGTCGAGGCCGCCGGGCTAGGCTCCCGTGATGCCTTTTTATCAGCCGAGCGGCAACACATCGAATTAATTGAAGAATGGAGATCTCCCACCACCGGGCGACCCGAATCGCTCGAAGGCTACCTCTTCCCTGACACCTACCACTTCTCCCGTCATACCACCCCCGAGCAGATGCTTACTGCTATGGTGCGGCGCTTCCGACAGGTCAGCACCCAGCTCGGCATCACGGGGGACGTCGCACGGACGGTCATCATGGCCTCGTTGGTGGAAAAAGAGGTCAGCCAGGATGCGGAGCGGCCCTTGGTCGCCGGAGTCTTCGTCAACCGGCTTGCTCAGGGAATGCCCCTGGCTACCGACCCGACAGTCATCTACGCTGCCATATTGGAAAACCGGTGGCGCGGCACCATCTATGCCTCCGACCTGCAATCACCGTCGCCCTACAACACTTACAAGCATGCCGGCCTGCCACCGGGACCAATCTGCAATCCAGGCACGGCGGCACTTAAGGCAGCTATCGCTCCCGCGAAGACCGATTACCTTTATTTTGTGAGTGATGCGGCCGGTCATAGCCGCTTTTCCGCTGGACTCAAGGAACACGCAGAACAGGTTCAGGCCTATCGCCAGATGCAGAAGACACAACAGCGCTGACTTTGTTACAAATCAGCGAAGCGGTATGCCATCTAATGCATCTAAACAAGATCGTTTGGAAAATCTTGTCCGATCCGTACGGTTATAGCTACGTGGGCTGTACGCCTGGAGATAGATATACTTGAAGTTTGTGTTAATAAAGATACGACAAGCGTTGGCCATTGGATTGATCGGGATGGCGCCAGCGTTGACTGGATGCCTGTCGCATACGCGCATTGTGCCTAAGACTCGGCTAGCCGATGTCGTTATGAGTACCTCGCTCGACGTGATGTCGAGGCAGCTCAACTCGCGTTACGAAGCTATCCAGTCGATGAATGCTTCCGTCTCGGTTATGGCGACGACTGGCGGTGGCCTTCAGGGCAAAGAAAAGGACTATACAAGCCTGAGCGGCTACATCTTCATGCGCAAACCCGAGAATCTTCGGGTTCTTCTGCGTGTGCCTGTGCTCGGATCGACGGCCGTGGATATGGTCAGCGATGGCAAGACCTTCAAACTGGTGATCCCTCCCAGGAACAGGGCCATCGAGGGGACCGATGAGGTGACGACACCCTCCAAAAACGGACTCGAGAATCTGAGACCGTCGGTCTTCTTCGATTCCATGTTCGTGCGTGGACAAGGGCCCAATCAGATTCTCTCGATGACGACCGACACGCGTGTAATCGAAAGCGGCAAGAAGAAGAAGGATCTTATCGAGGAGCCCGCCTACGACCTTCAGATCCTGGCGCAGCCCGAAGGCCAGATCGTCCGCACCCTCCGCGTGGTCCACATCAACAGCACCGACCTGTTGCCTTACCAACAGGACATCTACGATAAGAACGGGCAAGTCGTTACCAAGGCCTTCTACAGCAACTATGAGCTGTACGGCGACATACCCTTTCCCATGATCATCCAGATCGTAAGACCGCGTGACCACTACAGCCTGACCGTGACGATCACGAAGCTGACCCTGAACCAGAAGCTCGAAGACGACCAATTCGAACTGAAGATCCCCGATAGTATGTTCGTGGAACACAAATAGGGCGATCAGGCTCAGTAGATTGTCGTTCGCCCAAAGCATGAATCAACGCGTTATCGAGGTCAATGCATGCATGGCGTGGACAGGCTCTCGACATCGCAAAGAAACCGCCGGTTGCACTCGTAGGCTGCCGTCCTTAGGCAAAGGAGGGCAGCGTATCCGAATAGTCCCTCCCAGATGAGTCGAGTTTGGCGCAACCGGCCTTTGCACGGTTGAAAAGCTAGAGGCTGTAATGAACTTTGCGAACTGGCCTGCGCCTCAACCATTGTGTCTTTTGCTGGTTGACGGCAGTTGTTGTCCTATGCCCCTGAGCCCGACTCCCTGTTTTTCCTGTCAAGCCCCCGCACCCGAAACTAATACGCAGCTCCGCACGCAAATAAAACAAAAACAAGACCTTAGCCTCCAAAAATGATCTTCCGCAAAGTGGCATATTAGTTTTACTCAATCGGCTATAGTTAATACAGAGTCAGAAAAGCCCCGGCCACCACCGGAGCTTTTTCTCTTTAAACCAATAAACCTTTTAGAAAGACGACTTTAGCCGTAACCACTTTAGAATGACGAATTTGCAGCGAAAGATTCGCTTAAGTCACTGAATTAAGATCACTTGCAGTCAAAGTACCCCCCGGGGGGGAGGGGGGTACTAAGGGAAGCAGTGATCGTAGTTCATAACAAGCTCTAGAACTCGTACTTGAGCGCAAACTGCACAAGTCGGGGTTGGTAGGAAGGTAGTGTGGAGGTAAGCGCACCAAAAGTGGCGGTCGTCGTGATAGAGGTTGTGGGATTAGAGAAGCTTGCCTGGTTCGCGATGTTGAATGCCTCCGCACGAAACTGCAGCTTAGTCTCCCGGTAGACGGTGAAGTCCTTGAAGGCCGACATATCCAGGTGACGGAAGTGCGGACCATGGTATGGGTTCCGGCGCTCGTTGCCGAGAGTGCCGCTTGGCTGCACCGCGAACGCTGAAGCATTGAAGAACTGCAAATTAGTAGAAATCGGAGTGATGTTCTTGAACGGATCGCCGACAACGTTGGGCCGATCCGCTGAGCCGTTCGGGCTGGTGTTACTAATGTTCGAGCCATTCAACACCGTGAACGGCAATCCGGTCGACCAGAGGTTGAGTACATTCAAGTGCCATCCAGCTTCCAGGGCCCTGCGGAAGCCTGCCGTCCCCTTGCCGAAGGGCAGGGCATAGTTGCCCGTGACAATGACACGGTTCCGGATGTCGAGATCGCCGTTGCCATAGTCGTCGGAGCTCTGGGTTGCGAGGATCTGGCCAACGCCGTTTCCGCTTTGTCCGTTGATATTCGGAGCGTTATCGAGGAGGTGGGCCCAGGTGGTGTTCACGTTGAAACCGAGACCGTTCGAGTAACGACGCTCAAAGCTGGCCTGCAGCGAATGGTACGACGACGCACCTTTGCTAAGGGTTTGGGCGATCGTGGTGACGTTGGGTAGCTGAGAGGCATATCTGCGCAAAGCCTGGCTGCCGGTGGTGTTCAGCGGAGCACGATTAATGTCGAACCCGGTAGAAAGTCTGCGGCCAACGGCTCCCACGTACGACACTGTCAGGGTGTTGCCGCTGAAGTCCTTCTGAACCGTAAGGTTGAATTGTTCCAGGTAGCCCGATTTGAAATTGAAGTCGATGGTGGCCGGAATGGAGCCGACAATACCAGCGCCCACCGTGTTCGGGTTCTGATTAGGAAGCGGCATGCCGTTATTGAACCGCGTATAGGCCTTTTGGCAGCCGCTCGTCCCCGCCGCAGCCTGAACGGAAGAGCAGTTCCCGTAAATGGAGATGTTCGGTGTGTTCTTTAGATTTGTGGGTGACTGATAGTTACTCGGGAAGAAGGCCAGACCGAAGCCTCCACGAATCACCGTCCCGCGTCCGGGCGAATAGGCAAAGCCCATGCGGGGAGCAAGGTTCGTGTAGTCGGTTTTAACACCTGCCGTACGTCCGACACCGTTGACGCCGGCCTGGATGATGGTTGCCGTCGCTGGATCAAAGTTGGAGATGTGGTTGTTCTTCTCCGTGAAGGGCGTATAGACATCGTAGCGGATGCCGAGATTCAGCGTCATGCTGGAAGCAATGTGCCAGTCATCCTGCACATAGACGCTCGGCTCCCAGGTCTGGTAGTAGGGCGGAAACAGGTTGTTGTTCCGAGTGGCTGCGGAGAAGATACCCTCAAGCAAGCCGGGAGCACCCGTACGGAAGGTCCAGCTGCCTTCACCCTGATTGTCCTGAATGTTGAGCGCGATGCGTCGGATGAGCGCTGCGCCCATGCGAACGCTGTGGTTGCCATGGCTATAGATCACGTTGCCGTTGATCTGGAAGGTGTTGTCCTTGTCCTGCAGCGGCACGAAGTTGCTGCCGTTACCCAGGCCGATGAGACCCGTAGGTAGAGCAAGCGCCAGACCCGAGGTGAGTTGGCTGACGTTCACATTCGGCTGTCCGAACTTCGTGTTGGGATTGTTGTTGTAGTTCAGTGGGTATGATGCGTTGTTGATGTACGTCCAGGCGGCACCGAATATTGTGAGCAGGTTCGGTGTGAACGTGTGCGTATAGACCAGTGAAGCATTCCGTGCCAATTGAGGTGACGATCCAAAACCATTGCCAGTTTGAGGATCGACGGGGAAACCGTTCGCGTTCGAGATGGGCAGCGCCCCGGGCGAAAGGGTGAAGACATCATTGATGATGTATTTCGCGAAAAGAAGATTGGACTGATTGAAGTGATAGTCCACACGGACGTCATACACCGTGGAATATTGCTCGTTGTTGCGGACGCCTACGTACCCATTGGTGCCGGTGTTGGGCGCTGGATACAATTTGAAGTACTGCAGACCAACTGAGTCAATAAAGCCGGCAGGAATGATATTGCTTGGAACTGGAGTTCGAAGGTATTGCGAAGCTCCTGCGTACCCGTTGAGACCGGTCACATGCGTAGGATCTGGATCGTAGACACAGCCTGTCGTTTGCGTCTGCGTAGGATCGGCGACGCTAGCGGCGATATTGACGCATCCACTCTTCGAACCGTCTATTTGGGTAATGGTTCCGGCGGGGATGTTCTGCGAGAAGTCACCCGGATGTTGCTGCTGATAGAGGGTAGGCACGGTCAAGGAACTCGGCAGACCGCCACGAATCTGACGGAAGAACTCCGCATCTCCATAGAAGAAAGCCTTGTCCTTGAAGATGGGGCCACCGAGGCTGCCACCGAACTGGTTCTGCCGCAGGCGTGGCTTCGGAGCATGTGCGCCGAACTGATATGCGTAGGCGTTCAGCTTGTCATTCCGGAAGAACTCGTAGAGTGATCCGTGGAATCTGTTTGTACCGCTCTTGGTAATGACGTTGATGAGAGCTCCACCCGCGCGGCCACCATCGGCTGAAAAAGTATTCGTCAGGATGCGTACTTCCTGAATGGAATCGATGGCCGGACGCACGCCGATCGTTCCGATGACGCGCTCATTGTTGTCCAGGCCGTCTACCAATTGGTCGTTAAGCACTTCGGACTGTCCATTGATCGATACCGATGATGTCGGCCGCCTATCGTCAGGGCGTGTACCGCTGCTGATGCTGTTGGGTGCACCTTCCGCTGCGCCTGGGATGATCTGCGCCAGGTTGATGAAGTTACGGCCATTCAGTGGCAGATCCTGCACAGCGCGCTCTGTGACATTGCTACCGATAGAAGAGGCATCGGTTTGCAGCACGGGCGCTACCGTCGTAATTTCCAATACTTCGTTTGCGCGTCCAATGGCCAGAGCGACGTCGGTGCGGCGTCGATCACCGGCGGAGACTGCCAAATTCGGTACGCTTGCGGTCTGAAAGCCCTGTAGCTTAATGGTGATGGAATACGATCCAGGGTTGAGGTTGGGCACCGTGTAGGCGCCTGAATCGGTCGTATGCACGGTAACAACGACGTTAGTCTGCAGACTGGTAACCGTGACGTCCGCTCCCGACACCATAGCGCCTGACGGGTCGGTCACCGTACCAAGAATGGTTGCCGTCGTGTCCTGTGCGATGACGGTTCTCAGCCCTCCAACGAGTAGCGTGGCTGCTAACAGAAAGTACGAAAGGAAGGGATACTGCGGGGTACTCCTTTTTTGAGATAGCATTCCAATGGACTCTTGCGCGATCTTTATTGGCCTGAAATCATTCAGTTTCATTAACATCCCTCACCGAGCGAAGTTTCTTGACGAGCATCTGAACATCTGGCGCTCCGCTTAGCAAGCAAGAATTAACTTAAATATTTCATTTAGCTAAATGTCCCGGATAAATGTCTTCGATACAGTTGACTCGGATCTTCCGATCCTTCGAAATAACCTCTTTGTAGTAGCGCTCTGCGAAATCCTAGAGTGTGATCTCCCTTGGATCGTCAGACTTCCCAATTTTTTCCGCGGCAGGTGACTTCCCTATCGCCACACGTGTTGCGAGTTCGTCACGCCTGAGTTGTGCGTCTCTGAGACTGACGGCTGGATAGCGTCCAAGTGCCACCTTCCCGGTCTTACCGCCGAGTTGATACCGGTATCGCCGGATGAAACATCTCGCTCGCCAATCCGTGGCCATCGGTCACGTGATACCTCGACGAGTCTCGTGGTTTCAGCACCCTAATCTTCGTATCTGTTAACTTCATTTGCCACCTCATTTGTCCACGCAAACCCTGCGAAGCGGTGCGTGTGGTCAAGATGTGGGACATGACAATATAAACATCAAGCTTGGATGGATTCAGTTAGAGGCAATGGCAATTAAATACAACAAAATAAACAATTTCCGTCGGATAGATGTTTCTGGAAGCCCTCGGAAGCTAACTTATTTGCCGATACAAAATTTGCTAAAGATAAGATTGAGAATAGCGTCACTGGCGGTGGAGCCGGTGAGGGCGTCCAAGGCATTGAGGGATTCGTAGAGATCTAAGAGGATCATCTCGTGCGGAATGGTATTGATGGCGGCTTGCCGAGCCCGGCCCAGGGCTGCCACGGCAATGGAGACAGCTTGGTGTTGTCGAAGATTGGTGAGGAGAGCAGTGTCGGAGCTGGGCGCAGCTGAGGTTATATGGGCCAGGATAGCTGCGCGAAGTTCGGCAAGGCCCATACCTGTCAGTGCAGAGGTTTTTATTGTTGAGTGACGGGTTTGCTTTACAGGGAGCGTGTTGGGGGATAGATCGCTTTTGTTGACGGCGATGATGAGAGGGCGGGCGGTAAGGGCGGCGATAGTCGCTTCGTCTTCGGGATGGAGTGAAGCGGTGGCGTCGAGGATGAGAAGGACGATATCAGCTTCGGCCATGGCTTCGCGGGATTTGGCTATCCCAATGGTTTCAGCCTCGTCACTGGCCTCGCGAAGACCAGCAGTATCAATTAGTTCTACTGGAATTCCTTCAAAGGAGATGCGTTCGGTGACGAGATCACGGGTTGTGCCAGGGGCGGCGGTGACAATGGCGCGGTCGCGTTGGACTAACCGGTTGAAGAGAGAGGATTTACCTGAGTTAGGGCGGCCTACGATGGCGAGGGTGAAGCCGCTGTGGACGATTTTTCCGTAGGTAAAAGTTTGTTCGAGGGCAGTGAGGGGAGCTTGGATTGCTTCTATTTGGGAGATGATTTGCGCGGCTGGGAGGGTGTCGATGTCGTCTTCGGCGAAGTCGATGCCGGCTTCGAGGGAGGCGATCAGGGTTATAAGTTGTTGTTTTATTGGGGTTATTTGGCGGGAGAGGGAGCCGCCTAACTGTTGTGCCGCGATGCGGGCCTGGTGGAGGGTGGTGGCTTCGATGAGGTCGTGTACGGCCTCGGCCTGGGTAAGGTCGAGGCGGCCGGAGAGGAAGGCTCGCTGGGTGAATTCGCCGGGTTCGGCGAGGCGGGCGCCAGCGGTAAGACATTGGCGGAGGAGGTGGTCGAGGAGGACGGGAGAGCCGTGGGCGGCTATTTCTACGATGTCTTCGGTGGTGTAAGAGTGGGGGGCGGCGAAGTAGGTGACTACGGCTTCATCCAGGGTTTCCCCTGTCAGATCAAGGACTTCAGCGAAGCGCGCCTGGGCGGTGGCGAGGGGATGGCGGAGCTTGAGAAGGGGCTCGGCAATGGTGCGGGCGGAGGGACCGGAGAGGCGGACGATGCCGATGCCGCCGTGACCGGGAGGGGTGGAGATGGCGACTATAGTGTCCTGATCCTGATCGAGAGGCATGTTTTGAGAATTTTATTCGTTCTTTGTCCGGGAGTTTTTCGGGGATGGTGGGATGGGCGTATTTAGCGGGTTTTTGTGTTCTAGACGTGGTGGTTTTGTGGTCAGAAGGTGGTGATTTGTGTGGCAAGACTGGTTAGCGGACGGCCTGTTTTGGGAGGTATGGAAATCGGCAGGTGTTCAAAGCTTCTCTCACCCGGTAGACTGTTCGGCGGTAGAAGGTAGGACCAAATTTCGGAGGTCGGATGATTTCGAAGCTCGTGTTTTCCGGATGTGTCTTGATGGGTTGTTTGAGTGTGGCTGGAGCGCAGGGCGTTTCGTCCGTCGATAGCAACTTTACCAATTGGCCAGCAGGCACCTCGCCTCAGGAGGTGGGAAAACAACTGGCTGACCACTTTGTCACGAGCCCGCACCAGTATACGAAGACGATCCACTACTCCGAGATCTGCACCTGGTATGGTGCGTTGCGGTTCGCGAACCTGACGCATGACGATGCATTGCGTGACCAGTTGATCAAGAAGTTCGAGCCTCTGATGTCGGGTGGAGCGGAGGCTGAGCGGAGGCCGGTGCGGCGACATGTGGATGACTCGATCTTCGGGGTCGCTCCGCTGGAGATGGCACGGCAGACGAAGGATCCGAAGTTTTTGAAGGAGGGACTGTGGTGGGCGGATCGGCAGTGGGAGAATCCGCAGCCGGATGGGTTGTCGGCAGAGACGCGGTACTGGATCGACGACATGTACATGCTGACCATGCTGCAGCTTGAGGCATATCGCGCTACAGGAGACAAGAAGTATCTCGACCGGGACGCGAAGGAGATGGTCTCGTACCTTGACAAGCTGCAGCAGCCGAATGGGCTGTTCTACCATGCTCCGGATGTGAAGTACTTCTGGGGGCGCGGCGATGGTTGGGTTGCAGCGGGTATGGCGGAGATGTTGAGCGAGCTGCCGGAGAACCACCCGGATCGGGCGCGAATCATGAAGGGCTACAAGCTGATGATGTCCTCGCTGCTGAAGTACCAGGGCAAGGATGGGATGTGGCGCGAGCTGATCGACAAGGACGATGCGTGGCCGGAGAGCTCCAGCTCGGCGATGTTCAGCTTTGGGATGATCATGGGCGTGAAGCATGGATGGCTGGATGCCAAGACGTATGGCCCGGCGGCCCGGAAGGGCTGGATCGCCGTCGTAGGATATGTCGACCAGAACCACGATGTGACGCAGGTTTGCGAGGGTACTGGAAAGAAGGACGACCTTGCCTACTACTATGCTCGCAAGCGGCGGACTGGAGACTTCCATGGACAGGCTCCGGTGCTGTGGGCTGCCGGCGCTTTGTTGGCGGATGAGAAGAAGTAGAAGTTGCTGCTGCCTGTTGTTTCAAAGAGAGGTGAAGAGCCAAGCTCTTCACCTCTCCTTTGATTTGCGCCTTTGAAGCCGCGAACAAATGACTTGTCGACTTCTCCATTAGTCGAGCGGTCAGCCCCGATCGCAGAACGTGTCCGACAGACTCACACACCGAATCGCTCTGCGGCGCGGGCCTTCGCGCGTGTGGCCTCTTCTTCTCGATTCTTGGGTGCCGCTGTCGTTTCGAGCGAGCGCAGGAGGCGGGCTGAGACCTCGGCGATCTCGTCGATCGCTGACTGGAAGGCTGCTTCGTTTGCCTTCGATGGCTTGTTGAAGCCGCTGATCTTTCTCACGAACTGGAGCGACGCGGCTTGAACCTCATCGCCAGTTACGGGTGGATCGAAGTTGAAGAGTGTTTTAATGTTCCGGCACATTCGCTATGACCTCACGATCTGAGAGCTATCGAACTGCGTGAAAGACGAGGAGGCTCAGCATTGCAGCCCCTGTCCCTTTCATCGTACGACATAGGCCAAACCTACATCCTTACCTCCCTATAAGGCCCTATTGCGGTCAACCATCATGCTCCGAAGATGGATATCCGCCGCGGGGAGGTCGCAAGAGACTTGCCGCTGCCGTACCCGGACCACTTCTGGTTTTCTTCCATGCTTCCGTGACGGAGGCAAGAGACATCTCCCGATTCATCGACCTGCGTAGAAATTCGTAAGCCATCTGGCCTAGATGGGATTGTTAAAACTGTATTACAGTCCAAGTCAGCAATCCCTCTCTTTAGTTCCAGATAGCACAACGCAACGCAGTGCCATGAGTCCTCGATGGCACTGCGGGCGCTTTTTCATTTTTTTCGGAGGTAGTATGCGCAGGTGGCTAGGCTGTTATGCAGTCCTCTTTCTTCTCTCTTTTACGGTTCTGATGGGGCAGACGGTAGATACGTCGATCCTGGGATCGGTGACGGACTCTTCGGGTTCGGTGATTGCGGGAGCGACCGTAGTGGTCCATGCGGATGCGACAGGACAGGAAAAGGTGGTGACGACGGGTAGTAATGGGCAATACGTCGTGCAGTACCTGGTGCCGGGCAACTATACGGTGAGCGTGAACTCGACCGGGTTCGCGGGGTCGGTACATAAGGGGATTCAACTGGCGCTGTCGCAGCAGATCCATCTGGACGTGGCGCTGACAGTGGGCGGAACGCAACAGGTGGTGGAGGTGAGCGCGACGCAGGCGCTGATGCAGAGCGAGAATGCTTCGCTGGGAACGACTGTGGACACGAACCGCACGGTAAACCTTCCGCTGAACGGAAGGAAGTTCAATGACCTTGCCGTGCTTACGCCGGGTGTGCGGGTATCAAACCCGGACAATCATTCTTCGTCGACGGCGGGATCGACGATTGCGTCGAATAGCGGACGCGGGGACTGGGGCGCAGTGCTGGTCGATGGAGTAGCGCTGACGAACAACCGGTCTGCGTATGTGAACAACTATCCGTCGATCGATGCGATCGAAGAGTTCCTGGTGCAGACGGGAAACTTCTCCGCGCAGTATGGATTCTCCGCGGGCAGCAATATCAACGTACAGCTGAAGAGCGGCACAAACCGTTTTCATGGAAGCGTCTTCGAGTTCATCCGCAACGATGCCGTGGATGCAAGGAACTACTTCCGTCCGGCTCCCCTGAAGAAGAATGTGCTGAAGCAGAACCAGTTCGGAGCGACGCTAGGCGGGCCAATCCTGCGAGACAAGACGTTCTTCTTTGCGAGCTATGAGGGGCTGCGCTCGATTGCAGAGGTTCCGTCGCTGACGAACGTGCTGACCGCGGCACAGCGGAACGGCGACTTCTCTGCTTCCTCGAAACCCCTGACGAACCCGTATACGGGCGTGGTTTATGCGAACAACCAGATTCCGGTGAATGCGGTATCGCGCAACCTGATCAACGCGTATATGCCACTGCCAAATGGAACGTTCTCGGGAGGGCAGAACTATGCGGGCGTCCGCATAGGCAACCAGAGCAACAATCAGGGGATCCTCCGTCTGGACCACCGCTTCAGCGATAAGGATTCTCTGTTTTTGCACTACATCTACACGACGCGCACCTTCCCGAACACGGACGTGAATCCGAACTTCCGCTATACGGGAACGAACCCGATGCATAATGCGGCGCTGCAGTATCTGCATGTGTTTTCGCCGACCGTGGTCAACGAGTTTCGTCTGGGCGCGAATCTGGAGCATGTAAAGCTGCTCAGTGTGCGTACGGGAACCGGTTTCACGATCGAGTCGCTGGGGATCAACGGGTTTCTGGTCGGTGGACCGGCGGGCCGTCCGCTCACCCCGAACGAGGAAGGCTTTCCGCTGCTGTCGATCAGCGGATTCCTGGGCATGGGCGACTCTCAGGCTGCGTCCAACCTGGACTATAGCCGAACGTTCATGCTGGCGGATAATGTGACGCTGACGCACGGGAAGCACACGTTACTGTTTGGCACGGATGTCCGCATGGCAGCAGACAATGCGACGACCAACAATACACCGTTTGGACAGATGAGCTTTACCGGCGACATGACTGGAAATGGAAACATAGCTGGAAATGCGGCAGCAGACTTCATGCTGGGTGTTCCTCGCACATCGATCACGCCGGAGGGTGTGCCGATTACGGCGGCCCGGCAGTGGCGGACGGCTGAGTACTTCCAGGACAACTGGCGGTTGAACGATCGGCTGACACTGAATCTGGGAGTCCGGTACGAGCTCTATGCTCCCCCGGTCGATATCAACAACGTGACGCGTACGCTGGACTTCAGCACTCCGCTTCCGCAGTTGACGCCGGCTCCGGGACAACGGCTGAACAACATCTGGAGCACAACGTATACGGACCTTGCGCCACGCGTGGGGTTTGCGTACAGCGCGCTGCCGAAGACGATTCTGCGCGGCGGATACGGTATTACGTACTATGGCGGGCAGTTCGACAACATCAACATCATGCAGTTGAATCCTCCGACCGCGGGCAGCCTGACGATCACGAATCCGAACAGCGGCCCGGCAGCTCCACCTGTGGCAACAATTCAGACACCGGTTCCTGCGTCGTTGTATCCGAACCCTCCGAACTTCAACGTGGTGACGCTGCCGGCGGACAGACGCCGGCCGGATGTCAGGGTGCAGACGTGGAACCTGACGGTGTCGCAGCAGTTTGGCCGTGCGGTGTTGGATACGTCGTATGTGGGAACCTATGGCTCGAATCTGGATACGAGTATTCAATACTTCAACTCGCCGCAGCCGGGGCCGGGTGCGATTCAGCCGCGACGCCCGTATCCGAACTTTGCGCGTATCCGCGCTCTGGACTTCAGCGGTGCGTCGAACTATAACGCGCTGCAGGAGCACCTGGAGTGGAGGGTGAACTCGCAGTCGAATGTGACGGTGTCGTATGTCTGGTCGCACATGTTCGACAATCAGGGGGCATCGACGAACGCGGGTGGTTGCCAGTGCCAGGATGTGCGGCATCCGCATGAGTATGCCACGGGATTGAACGATCAGCGGCATAGCTTTGTCCTGGCGTATGTCTATCGGCTACGAAACTTCACGCAGAACAAGGCACTAGGGCTGGGAGTCAACGGATGGACGGCCAACGGGCTGGTGAGTCTGTCGAGCGGAATGCCTGTGAATATAACGCAGAGCACAGATAGTCAGAACGCGGACAATCCGTGGCAGCGTCCAAGCCTGGTGTCTGGGGTAAGTCCGTATGTCGCGAACAAGTCGGCTGTGAACGGATGGTACAACGCAGCCGCATTCAAGCTGAGCGGACAGGCCTTTGGCACAACTCCAAGAGACTATCTGCTCGGGCCGGGAACAAAGACGGTGAACCTATCGTTGATGAAGGACTTCCTGATGCCCTATGCGGAGGCGCATCGGCTGCAGGTGCGGTTTGAGGCATTCAATGCGTTGAACACACCGCAGTTCTCCAACCCTGGAGCGTCGTTTGGAGCAAGCTCGTTCGGCGCGATCTCCTCGACGAAGATCAACAACCGCGAACTGCAGCTGGCGGTGAAGTACCTTTTCTAGCCGCGAGCACATGAAGGAGTAGTTGAGAGAGCCTGCGGGCTCTCTCAACTATTTTAAGGATCTCTGAACCTCTGCTATACGCGGCGCATAAGTCGCTCAGCGCCTGCTTGTTGGATATTCCAGAGGCACCATGTGGAGAGATACAGCGGCTTCTGGGACGAAACTGTCTAGCTTCTCCGCGAAGGTGTGGACGCTACTTCGGAGCAGTTGGGAGGAGAATGCGTAGGATGTGTGCCGGAGATGCAGCATCCCGGGTGATCGTAGCGGCGGCCGATGCGGGGAGCCAGCTAACTGCGCCAGCATCGAGCCTCTCTCTCTCTTCAGCGGCCTCTGTCTTGATAGATAGCGGAGTGAAGGCAACGATCAGCGAAGGGGCGGGGGAGGGTTTTATCAGGCATGGGGAAGAGCCGACGCAGACAACCCTCTCGATTTGAAGGGCAGGATCTGTGAACTCTACTGCGTCTTGATTCTCCGATAGGGTCTGCGGAGCTTTTCCACGAAACGGGTCCTTAAGCCCAAGGGAGACCTGCCTGAGTTCGACACGTAGAAAGTCCGAACTCGTGTCTCCCAGGTTTTCGATACTGTGCCGTTCCGCCATTCCGGCGATTACGCGAAAGGAGCCTTTTACCGTGGGAGGCCGAAGGATCGACTCCGGTTTTTCTCCAACTTCAGCGTGGTCGATGCGGACCTGACCGGAGTCGTCCAGATAGACGAAGACCGTCGGGAAGCTGGAGTGATCGTGGACAGGGATCTTTTCGTGTGGCCCATAGTGCGCGCGGATCACCGCCACAGCACTGTTGTCGAACGCGGAGCTGTAGTTGTTCGGCAAGGTGACGAGAGGATCCTGTGCGCAAGCCGCAACTGACCATAGGCCGAGGACGATGAGCAGGGCGATGCTACGGTTTAGACAAGGTCCAAGTGAATGTGGCCGATGAGGCATCGTTCGCTCCTGTATGCGTCTCTTGAATGATCATCGGGCATACAGCGCCTTGTCGCAATGGCTTCCTGCGACAGAAGTATCGTTGAGGCCGCTCGCGGGTCGATCAGGGAGAGTAATGCAGTCTGCGATTACCTGCTCAGGCGAACTGCAAATTGGGCGACACGGGGATCGGTGGTTGTGCTGGTGATACTGCCGAATGCGGCTGAGCCGAAGCTTCCATTGGGTTGTGCGAAGGCTGGAGTGTTCGTGATGTTGAAGATCTCCGCGCGGAACTCCATGTCTGCTTCGCCGGGAAGTCTGGTGTGTTTTACGAGGGCTATATCGAGGTCGCGATACGCCGGGCCGCGTACCGGATTCCGCGACGCGTTGCCGATGACGAACTGCGGGGCGGTGGCGAAGGCGCTGGTATTGAAGTAGCGCGCTGGTGTCCGCTGATTCGCAGGGAGGCCTGGGTTGGCGACGATGTTGGGGCGCTGCAGTGCGAAGCCCGCGAAGGCGTTGTTGTTGGTCGCCTGCGTGACCGTGACGGGCATGCCTGACTGCAACGACATGATGGCGTTGAGGGTCCAGCCGCCGAGCAGCGAGTTTGCCACGCCAGTGGAGGCGAATCTGTGACCGCGACCGGCAGGGAGATCGTAGATGCCGGTGAAGGAGGTGACGTTGGGCATGTCACCGTTCGAGGAGTCGCGCTCGAGGTAGGGCCGGAAGGTATCTGCCGCGATGAGGCTGTTGGAGTTCGGGGAGGAGAGCACCGTTGAGGAGAAGACGGATGAGGCGTCGTCGATGAGCTTGGAGTGCGTATAGGCGAAGAGGAAGGAGACGCCGTGGGAGAGGCGTTGCTCGACTTTCCCCTGGATGGCGTTGTAGTTCGTCGTGCCGTTGTTGTTCCGGTAGGTGGCGACGTTGAGGAAGCGCGGATAGGGCTTGAGGAGCTGGGCCTGGCTGACCGTCCTGGTGCCGATGGAGCTGGAGGAAGGGATCTGGCCGAAGTAGGGGTTGTTGACCTGCGTGAGGAGGGATGGGCCTTGCGCCAGTTGCGCGGCGGTGAGCTGATTGAGATTCGAGTCGGGGATGCCGACGTGGACGATGTGCGAGCCTACGTAGGCGATCTCGGCGGAGAGATTGTTGGTGATGGAGCGCTGCACGGCGAGGTTCCACTGCTGGACGTAGCCGGAGCCTGCGGATCTGTTCGCGGTGTAGACGCTTTGGCCGAGGCCGGCGTCGGGCGTGAAGGGGATGGGCGCGACAGAGGGGCCGCTCGAGAGAGCGAAGGCTGCGTTGACGCTGTCCTGCGTCTTCTGTTGGACGTTCTGGATGAAGGGGAACTGCGGCGTGGTGAAGGGAGTTGTGATGCCGGACTGGTCGATGAAGACGATGCCGAAGCCGGAGCGGACGACCGTCGTTGGCGTCAGGAGGTAGGTGAAGCCGACGCGGGGAGCGACGTTGGTGTAGTGCAGCTCGCGGGCGCTGCGGGAGTTTCCATTTTGACCGAGATAGTCGAGCTGCTGGGTTTGGAGGTTGAAGACGGCTCCCTGGTTGGTCTTCTCGGTCGATGGGAAGTGGAGGGTCCAGCGGGCGCCGATGTTGAGGGTGAGGCGGTCGGTGGCCTTCCAATCGTCCTGCAGGAAGTACTCTTCGATGTGGTCGCGGGGACGGATCTTGCTCTCTTGGAGATCGATCTGGAAGGTATCGACCTGGCCGAGCAGGAAGCTGGCGATGGAGTTGCCGCTGTTGGTTACGCCCTGCTGGTTGGTGCCGGTGGTCGTGAAGGCGAAGGAGCCGGTGGGGTTCGGCGGAGAGACTGCGTTGAGCTGGTACCAGCGGAAGTCGATGCCTGCTTTGAGTGCGTGACGGCCCCTTGTGAAGACGACGGTATCGACAGACTGCCACACGGCCGTTTGATACTGGGCGAAGGTGCTGGCCGAGGGGCCGAGCTGCTGGAAGCCGGTGAAGGTGAAGAGGGGCAGCGCGTTGTTGAAGGCGGCGTTGGTCGGGATGCCGGGGATTCCTAATGCAGCCGAGGCGGTGTTGCTCAGGTTGGGCCCGAGAATGCTGTTTCCTCGACGGGTGTATCCCAGCCTGAAGTCGTTGACGAGGTGCGGGGAGAAGGTGTGGGTCTCGTTGAGGACCGCCTGCTGGCCGAGCACGCTGGAGAGTCCAACGACGCCACCGGTTCCGAGGACTGCTCCGGTGATGGCTCCGCTGCCATCGGGCAGGGGGGTGACTGGCGACTCAACCTCTTTGTAGTAGGAGTAGCGGCCGAAGGCGTGGTCGCGGGTGCCGAAGGCTCCGTCGATCCGGACGTCGAATTGGTTTTGATGATCCGCGTCGTTTGCCGTGCGGGTGTAGTTGTTGGCGGCGTTGTTGGTGGTGGGAGTTGGGAAGCGGGCGAGGAGGGCCTTGGCGGCGGGGTCGAGGGGGATGTTGATGACGTTGTTGGGGAACTGCTGGCGGACGTTCTTTCCCGCGACGACGGTCGTCGTCTGAGGGTTGTAGATGTTCGAGACGCCGGTGAATATGCCCTGCCGTTCGGCGAGGGTGGGAATGGTGGAGATTCGCGTGACGCCGATGAGCTGCTTTATGCCCTGATAGTCGCCGAAGAAGAAGAGACGGTCATGCAGGATGGGGGCGCTGAGGGTTGCGCCGTAGAGATTGCGGCGGTACTCGGGCTTGCGAGCGGTGGGTGAGGCGAAGTAGTTGCGGGCGTTGAGGCTCTCGTTGCGAAAGAACTCGAAGAGGCTGCCGTGAATTGCGTTGGAGCCGGAGCGGGTGGCTATGTTGACGACACCGCCGTTGAAGCGACCGAACTCCGCCGGGACGTTGTTGGCTTCGATGGTGAACTCGTGAATGTCATCGAGGATGGGGAAGAAGGCTACCTGGCCCGGTTCGGGCTGCAGGGCGGAGATGCCGTCGTAGAGATATTCGTTTGTCCTGGGGCGGCCGCCGTTGATGCGGGGGAGGAGGGTGCCGGGAGGGAGCTCGACGCCGGGCGCCAGGGTCGAAAGCTGAACGAAGATGCGGGTGTTGAGAGGCATGGCTACTACCGTCGGTCCCGCGATGTTGGTTTGAATGTTGCTCGTCACTGCCTGGAGAAGAGGGGCATCGCTATCGACTGTTACGGTCTGCTGATCGCCTCCCACAGTGAGGATGAGATCGGCGCTTACGGTCTGACCTACGATGGCGGTGACTCCGGTGCGGCTGAGGCGATTGAATCCCGTTGCCGTCACGTCCAGGCGATAGGAGCCGGAGTTGAGATGCGTGAAGAGATAGTCGCCCGAGCTTGAGGAGGTGGTGGCCTGATGGATGTTCGTAGAGGACTGGGTCAGCTCGACCTTAGCATTTGCGATAGCGGCGCCCGATGCATCCAGCACACGTCCGCGAAGATCGGCTGCGATCTGGGCGTAGGCAGTTGATCCGGCGATCAACACCGAAAAAAGGATCAACGCTGAAGAGATGAAGGCGCGAAGAGCCCTGTAAAGCATCATGGAAGCCGCTCCTGAAACGCGGAGGGAGTCTGTACCCGGCGATTCTCGATGAGTTGTGCGAGCAGGATTGACGAGGTGTGGAGGGCATCTCCCCGCCAAACCGGTATCTTCTCACTATGACGAATCTAGTCGATTTGATTCGTATAGTCAACGATTCTGGTTTTGCGAGGAGGTGCCGATGGTATTCAGGAGTGATCGTCGAGGCGCTCGATCATCACGTCTGTCGACTTGATGAGAGCAGCTGCGGTATCACCCTTTTTGAGCTGAAGCTCGCGTACTGCATTTGCCGTAATGATCGCGGTGATGTGGGTGTCGGCTACTGCAAGCACGACTTCGGCAAGAAGACCCTCGATACGGATGCTGACGACTTTTCCGGCGAGTTGGTTTCTGCCGCTGACACGACGGTACCGCTCACGCGACTCCTGCGGGAGCTTGGCGCGGTCCTTGGCGAGGAAGGGCTTCAGCGTGGCCTCGGCCAGACGATGATGTCCTCCCGGAGTTTGGACGGTCTTGAGCTTGCCGCTCAAGATCCATTGCTTGATGGTGGGATAACTGATCCCCAACAGGCGGGCGGCTTCACGAGGCGTCAACATCTGGCTCGGGGTCGGCATGGCTAAAGTTTTAGCACTTTTTTGCGCTGCGCGCATTCTGCGTGGGTTTAAAGTGCAGCTCACTGCTGGACGGCGTTAGACTGTTGCGGCCCAAGTGTTGTGTCCGCTGTTCCTATTCGGCCTGAGGCAGTGACTCGCACGACGAAGCGTGCGCGTACGGCCTTGGGGTCGTGGTCGAGTTTGACCTTGATGTCGAGGCTTCGCTCCAACCTGCCGGTCGGCGGTACGTCGGCTGTAGCGCTGGCATGAATGCTCCTCCCGATGCGCTTCAGCTCCTTGCCTTTGCGGTCGAAGGTGGTGAACACAAGGATTACATCCACATGACGCGGCTCGGTGTCGGTGGCGAAGGTCCAGGCCAGTCCGCGCGCGTCGATATGGAGGGTGAATGAGTCGGGATCGTTGGGCACTGGGGTCAGCCTGAGCGGAACTCCATCGTAGGTCATCGTGCTGTTGTTGGCCGCGAGCAGGTCGAAGGCGAGGCGGCGAGAGGGGCTCTGCGGGTTGATGCGCGCCGGGGGCGTTTGCAGGTAGTAGCCTTCGCGCGTCGTCGCGATCAGATCGGGGCGGCTCAGCGTCACCTGGATCTTTCGGAACTTCTGCGGATCGAGCGAGGTGTTGGAGGGCCGATAGGTGAGCGTGTAGAAGCTGGAGCCGTCGCGAATGCCCGTGCCGATCTCCGCATCCACATCGTTGCGGCCGTAGAGGGCGCGGCCGCCGGTAGCCTTTGCAAGACGGCTGAACTGATAGTTTCCGCCGAAGGGATCGACGAAGGCCGCATCCGCACCGTAGTCGCCGGGGTTCACCTTGAGGCCAGCAGGATCGACGGAGTACAGGGTCACACGCGCATCGCGAAGCATGTTCACGCACTCCTGCACGGCGTTGTTGACACGCGACTCCGCATCGACCTGCAGGTTGGCGAAGTTGAGGGCCGGAAAGCCGCGACCGATCCAGATCATGTTCTTATGCCCCTGATGCCCGATGGTCGCTTCGGCGATGCGCATCAGCGTGGCAAACGCCGTGGCGAAGCGCTCCGGAATCCAGGAGCTCTGATGAGCCTGCCAGGGGTATGCCCCGAGATGGTGGTCCAGTGCGGAGAGGATCGCCTGCTTGTCCTGGGTGTAGTCGTGCAGGACGGTGAAGTGCTGCAGATCCACGGCGATGAGCATGGTCGGCGTGCCGAGCTTGTCCGGCTGCTTCTGAAGGAACTTCTTCAGCGAATAGCGCGCGAAGGCCATGTCTTCAAAGCGGGTGTTGAACTCGTCCAACAGGACGATGTTTACGGGCGAGCGGGGGGCCAGGCGGTCGAGATCGGCGGTGGAGTTGATGGTGGTCTGAGGGTCTAGTGCGTGGGCACCTGCCTCCTCGAAGTTCAGAACCGTCTGCGGCTCCTTCGCCTCTGCCACCTTGAAGTCGTCGCGCTTGAGGTCGGTGACGATGTTGCCCTTCTTGTCGGTTACGACTACATCCAGTATGACGATGCGGGAGGAGCGGCGAATCGTGTAGACGCCGTTCGCGTCCTTTGTCGGCTCCGAACCAGCAGGCACTTGCCGCTGGGGCGGTGGAGGCACTTGCGGCGGCTGCGATGGTGCGCCCTGCAACGGCAACGCGGGTGTTTGCACTACCGGGGCGTTCTGCGATGGTGATGAGTCCGGTTGCGCGGGCTCCTGAGCCAATGCGCAGCACTGCGTAGCGACGGCCAGTGTGGCGAGGAGCAGAGCGCTCGCAATCGGATTTCTCATATTGAGGTACAGACACGGTAAATCGCGACAAGATGTTACCGGGAATAGAAAATTCTTCCGATGCGCGTGACCCGCTTCCATGACGGTATGGATGAGGGTGGCCTGGCCTTCGAGCTGGTCAGGGCTGAGCGGATAGCGGCGGGTTGAGCTTGACATCGCCGGTAGGATTGCCGCGGAGTCCAGCGAGAATCTGGGTCAGGAAGTCGTTGGCGGCGCCGGGATTGTTGGGCAGGAAGAGGGTGTGGGTGCCGGCCTTGGTGCCGATGTCCTTGAGGGTGTCGAAGTATTGGGTGAGAAGGACGAGGGCCATGACATCTTCGGCGGTGGCTCCGGGGACGGACTCGCGGAAGTGCTCGATGGAGGAGCGGAGGCCGTCTATGATTGCTTGACGCTCGGCGGCGATGCCTTGCCCCTGCAAGGCCTTGGACTGGGCTTCGGCCTCGGCTTGTTTTACCTTGAGGATCTTTTCTGCCTCACCACGAGCCTGCGCTGCTACCTGCGCGCGCTGGGCCGCGTTGATGTCGTTCATCGCGGCCTTGACCTTGACGTCAGGGACGATGTCGGTGACGAGCGCGGTGAGGATGTTGAAGCCGAAGCCGGACATGATGGTGTCGAGCTCGGTCTTGACGTTGATGGAGATACCGGACTGCTGCTCGAAGGTCTCGTCGAGGGTGAGCTTGGGGACGTGGCCGAGGATGCTGTTGAAGACGAAGGACTCGATCTGCTTCTGCGGGGCGCTGAGCTTGTAGAAGGAGTCGTAGATCTTGTCGTCGAGGACCTGGTACTGCACGGAGACGGGGATCTGGACGAAGACGTTGTCGCGGGTCTTGGTCTCGACGGAGAACTGCGCCTGCTTCACCTGAAGATCGACGAAGAAGACACGCTCGGCCCATGGGATGAGTACGTGGAGGCCCGGACGCACGATGCGGTTGAACTTGCCGAAGCGCTCGACTACGCCTGCGGTGTAGGTTCGGACGGTAAAGAGGGTCTTAAGGATCGTGACGAGCGCGATGATCGCGAAGACGATGAGGGCGATGAGCAGAAAAGTGTTCAGTACGTCCATGGGTGATCGAGCCTTTGCAGCGAGGATACATGAGGACGTTTTGCGACGAATAGAAAGAATGCACAGGAGCAGCTAACAGTCGCAATTTACGATTGACGTATGGCTACGTACTTTTCTAAAGAGGCTTTGAAGTTTCTGCGGGGGTTGAAACGAAATAACGATCGTGAGTGGTTTGCGGAGCGCAAGGCGGTGTACGAGCGAGAGCTGAAGACTCCGATGCTGGCTCTGATCGCTGAGGTGAATGAGGCGATGCTGGCATTCGCGCCGGAGAACGTGCGACCTCCGCAGAAGGCGATGATGCGGATCTATCGCGATATTCGGTTCAGCCCGGATAAACGGCCCTACAAGATTCACCAGGGCGCGTGGTGGGCGCGGACAGGATTAGAGAAGACTTCGGGCGGGGGCTTTTATTTCGATGTGAGCAGTACCGAGGTAACGATTGCGGCTGGCGTGTTCATGCCGGAGCGGGAGCAGTTGCTGGCGATCCGGCGCTATCTGGTAGACCACCATGGGGAGCTGCGGGCCTTGCTGGCGGGGAAGAAGTTGAAGGCGAAGCTGAAGGAGTTCGATGGACAGAAGCTGACGCGTCCTCCGAAGGGATTCGCAGCCGATGATCCGGCGATAGATCTCCTGCTATGCCGGCAGTGGGGTGTTTCGACGAGGCTTCCGGTGGAGAGCGCAACGAAGCCAACACTGTTGAAGGAGATCTTGGAGCGGTTCAAGGTGGCGGCTCCGGTAGTGGCACTGCTGAATGCGCCGCTGGTGAGCAAGCCGCGAAAGCCGATGTTTTAGTCGATTTTTAAACGAACTGGAATTTGGCTTCAGACTTGCAGGAGGGGCGATTTTCGCGGGTTTTTTGTAGGCCAATGTACCTAATACCGAACAAAACCGGTAAAAATGGGAAAAAACCTGTGGAAACCAATGAATTCGTGTTGACAAAGAGCTTGGAAAAGCTGAAGGTGAATTGCGGTACGGTTCTCCGCACCCGCATGAACATTGAAGATTCGCATTGAGAAAAAGGATGCGGTTTTCGATCTTCGAGCAGGTCAGGCGAGCGACCGATGAACACATTTCTGAAAGCTAGAAGGAGCAATACATGGCAAAGGGTATGACAAAGACAGCACTGGTACGCCACCTGGCGGAGAAGCTGGAACTGACCAACAAGCAGACCGCAGGCTTCCTGGAGCTGCTGGCCGAGACCGCAGTGAAAGAGACCAAGAAGAATGGTGAGTTCACGATTCCTGGCATCGGCAAGCTGGTGAAGGCAGAGCGCAAGGCTCGGCTAGGTCGCAACCCGCAGACGGGTGAGACGATCAAGATCAAGGCCAAGACCGTGGTGAAGTTCCGCGTGGCCAAGGTTGCGAAGGACACGATCGCACCTGTGAAGAAGTAGTTTCTTAGCGGCGGAGATGACAGCCTGTGGCTGCATCTCGTCGCCATGCGGAGTGGCCCTCCCTGCAGCTGGTGCGCACGCGTTCGATGTTGAGCGTGGGTGCAGACGAGAAGCCCGTTGTGCGCTGGCAGTTGCCGGTGTGCAGCGGGTTTATCGTTTTGGGAGAAAGGCTCGAGCCACGAGCGAGATGCCCAGGGAGATAATGACTCCCCGGATGATGAGGAATGAGTTGTAGCGCCAGCCAGCGATGACGAAGGAGAGGAAGACTCCCCAGAAGTAGAGTTCTCCCAGAAAGGCCTGGGGCCACTTCGGTTGAATTGGCGATGCGGGAACGCGTGGCGTGAGTGCGGGAAGCAATGATGGAACTTTTGCTCGATAGGCGAGGTAGGGTTCGCCGAATTTACTGGTGAGGAAGGCTTCTTCGGCGGCTATGAGGCGGAGTTGGAAGAAGCCGATAAGAACGATGGAGAAGATGGCTCCGCTGGGTGGCATGAGAAGCGCAAGAGCAAGGGTGTGGATGGAGATGCTGAGGTAGAGCGGGTTTCGCAGGAAGCGATAAGGACCGGCTGCGACTATCAGATCTCCGTGCATGGAGGCAGACTCCACGATCGAGGAGTCGAGGTAGGCTGCGGCCCAGGTGCGAAGGAAGGCTGCCGCGAGAGCGCAGAGGATGCCGAAGATGAGGAACGCGTCGGTGGCAGCGCTGAAGCCGAGCCAGCCTCGGCGAGCGACTGTTGCCGCCAATAACTGCCATGTGCGAATGGTGTCATAGTGCAGCCAGTAGTTCCACGGAGCGGAGAAGCCCAGAACGTATATGATCGCGTGGATGAGGAAGCGGAGACGAAACTCAAGCGCAGAGGATTTCATAGAGGCGTGCGGCCTTCTTTTTTAATTTATGTAACAGAGTTGGGAACAAATTGTAGGGCGAATCCCTGCGGGTTTATTCGTTGCCGCCGATGGCTGTGATGATGGAATCGAAGTCTTCGAGGCCGGAGTATTCGATGATGACTTTGCCTTTGCCGTTCTTGTCCTCGATGCGGACTTTGAGGCCGAGGTGGCGACGGAGACGATCCTGAGCTTCGCGGACGTTGGGGTCCTCGGGTTGGGTCTCCAGCTTATCCTTTTTCTTTTCTTTGGCTTCCGGGTTGATGAGGCCCTGGACGTAACTCTCGGTCTGTCGGACGGAGAGGGAGAGAGCCATGACTTTCTGGGCGGCGGATGTGATGGATTCCGGGGAGTCGA
The DNA here is from genome assembly GCA_025462645.1 of Edaphobacter sp. GTDB lineage: Bacteria > Acidobacteriota > Terriglobia > Terriglobales > Acidobacteriaceae > Edaphobacter. The sequence goes on from JAOAPB010000069.1 coordinate 187,276, forward strand.
GCGCCAGGAGGGCTCGAGCGTGGCCGAAGGTGAGGTCGCCGGACTCGACTTTTTGCTGGATCGGCTCTGGCAAGCGTAACAAGCGAAGGAAGTTAGCTACGCTGGCGCGCTCTTTGCCGGTGCGGGTGGCCATCTGCTCCTGGGTGAGCTTGAAGTCCTGGCTAAGTCTTTGATAGGCCCGGGCTTGCTCCATGGGGTTCAGGTCGGCGCGCTGGAGATTTTCGACGATGGTCATCTCAAGTGTTTGCTCATCAGACACTTGGCGGACTATGGAGGGGATGGTGGCTTTGCCGGCTTTGCGGCTGGCGAGCCAACGCCGCTCGCCGGTGATGAGCTGGTAGCGGCCGCCCGTAAGTGGCCTGACGACAATGGGTTGCACGACCCCTGAGGCGGCGATGGACTGGGCCAGCTCGGTTAATTTGGCCTCGTCGAACTGGGTTCGGGTCTGGAAGGGATTGCGGTCGATCTGGTCTAGGGCAATCTCGAGAGGCTTTCCTGTTGATTCGACAGGGGATGTTACGGGCGGAGGGGGAGTTGCCGGGCGGGATGGGAGAAGCGATTCAAGGCCCTTGCCCAGGGCGCGACGTTTGGGATCTGCGGTGGCGGTTGGCATTTTTCGTGGCTCTCTGCTGGTCAGATTGTGGTATTTCGTGTGGCAATGATGGCTTCTACAACAACGCTATTTGGAGGAAGACCAGAAACGGGATTTCTTCTCGGGTTTGTTGAATGACTTGAGGGCTGAGGCTGCTGCAGCTGCGGAGGCCTTGCGCCTCTTCTCCTCGGGGCTCTGTATGTCGTTGCGTGTGAGGAGCTCGAGGGCGAGTTCGCGGTAGGCTTCGGCTCCACGAGACTTGGAGTCATAGAGGGCTACGGGTTTGCCGTGGCTGGGAGCTTCGGCGAGCCGGACGTTGCGGGGGATGCTGGTCTTGAGGAGCTTGTCGTTGAAGAAGGATTTGAGGTTCTCCGTAACCTGCTGGGAGAGGTTGGTGCGGTCGTCGTACATGGTGAGGAGGACACCCTCGAGGGCCAAGGTCGAGTTGAAGGACTGGGCGACGCGGTCGAGGGTGGACATGAGCTCGGAGATGCCTTCGAGGGCGAAGTACTCGGCCTGCATGGGGACGAGGAGGCCGTCTGCGGCGACGAGGGAGTTCAAGGTGAGGAGGTCGAGGGCTGGGGGGCAGTCGAGGAGGATGAACGGATAGTTGGCTCGGACGGGGGCAAGGGCGTCACGAAGACGGTACTCGCGGCGATCCTGGGCTACGAGTTCGAGGTTGGCTCCGATGAGGTTCTTGCTGCCGGGGATGAGTGAGAGATTGTCGACCTCAGTGGGGATGATGACCTTATCGACGGGAGCGTGGCCCATGAGGAGGTCGTAGATGGTGAGGCGGGCGTCTTCGTCACCTTCTTTAGGGCGTCCGAAGCCGAGGCCACCGGTGGAGTTGGCCTGGGGGTCGCAATCGATGAGGAGAGTCGGGAGTCCTTCGAGGGCGAGGGCTGCAGCGAGGTTGATAGCGGTGGTGGTCTTGCCAACCCCTCCCTTCTGGTTGACGACCGCGATGACCTTGGTGGGGGTAGCAGCCTCGGCCTGAACGGCGGCTTGGGGCTTGGCGTCAGGTTGAGCGGTGGGCTTATTGGCTGTGAGGGTGGTGATCATCGGGCTTTAGAGAAGGGTATCGGGCGACAGGATTGGTGGCAAATGCGTATGGGTGTGCAGAAGTGTTGGGTTCTGTGGAGAACTTGTGGAACACGCGAAACGCTGCGGGAATCGATGGGTTTTACGAGGGAGAATGTGGAAATCTTTTGTTCCACGTGGAACATTGGAGGTTAACGAGAGGGAAGGAGGATGAGATCTCCCCAACCAGTGGAGACTGCGATCCTGTAGGTTCCTGTGCCTGCTCATGCCATAGGCTGGCGAGATGGCCGGTGCTTTTGCCTCCGGGGCGCTTGTCCCGTGTGCCACCGATGCCGGTGCTTGCGCTAATTGAGGCGTAGTCGGCTTTACTGTTGCTGTGAAGGAGCGTGTTGCCCTTGGCGAGGCTGATATTGAGGTCTCCGGGGATGCGGTGGAACTCGATGGAACCGACTCCAAGCTCGATCTCAGATGCTGTTGCCTCCGGCACCTCGATAGCGATCTCCGGGCGGTATTCCTTTGGCGCCTTGAATTGGAACTCGGCCTGTTTTGAGTCAACTGAGAACTGCGAGATATAGTCGGCGACGGTACGGCCCTTAGGCAGCTCTCTTCGCAGGCGGATTGAGATATGCAGCCTGTTGACCGATGAGGAGGTACGGACCAGCACTTTTGCGGAACATACGGCAAGGTAGAGGGTATTTCCTTTCTGGAAGCTGCGCGAGGCCTCGAAGGAGGATGCGGTCGAGGTATCTACTTCTGGATCCTGGGCTCCATGGAGGTACAGGCCTCTGTCCTCCGATGGGCGTGCCAGGATTATGGCATTCCCACCCGGAGAGGGCCAGGTTTTGCGGCTGATCATCCCATTGCATTGGTTTACCGGAGATACGGTGGTCTGGGCATGAGCTAAGGTGCAAGAGGGTAAGAACAAGATGAAACAGAGGCTGATTTTCAGGCTGACGAGGCTCTTCATACTGATTCTTCCTCGGAATAAGAGCTTGTACGGGAAGAGGTGGGGCATTGTTCCACGTGGAACATAACGAGGCTACAACGCCGATGTTCCACGTGGAACATTCAGGGGCGTGTGGCTCGGAGGAGGATGCTGACTTGGGTGTTGGGGATCGGAATGGAAGGTTCTGGAGTGAAATCGGGAGGTAGAGGAGGCGGGGTCCCGGTTAGCAAAAGGAGTTGGTGGGTGGCACGGGGGGCAGCTGCGGCTATAGCAGCGGCCATGTTATCCACGGCCCGGAGGGTTACGGTGTGGAATCGGCGGGTGGACGGCATGGTCTCGACGCGCGCGGCCCAAACTTCTATGTTTCGAAGGCTTAGGGTGCGAACGGCTTCGCGGAGAAAGGTGGCCTTCTTGTTCTGTGATTCGGCCAGGGTTACCTGGATCGCCGGGTGGAGAAGGGCTATGGGAAGGCCGGGGAAGCCTGCTCCGGAGCCCAGATCGAGGAGGGTTTCGGGAGAGCCGAGGTGCTGCGCAGCGAAGAGGCTCTCGCCGAAGTGACGGCGGACGATCTCTTCGGGGTCGCGGATGGCGGTGAGGTTGGTTCGGGCATTCCACTTCAGGAGTAGGTCGAGGTATTGGGAGAGTTGGGAGTAGAGGCTTGCAGGAGGGGCGGGGATGTATGGGATGAGCAGGTCTGCGATGGCGGATTCTGAGAGTGTGGGCAGTGTGGGCATAGCGCGACTGTCAGTATCTCAGAAGGCAGCGTTTGGATGGGAACACGGCAACAGCAAGGGCTCGCGGTGGAGAGGGATACTTCCCACCCTTCGCAAGATGCGCGAAGGATGGGGCACCCGGGCGTTTGTGGCTTGGTGAAGGGAAGACAGACAAAATACTGGGTTTAACGGTGGGTTAGCGGTCGATTGCCTTTAGATTTGCTGGGGCGTAGCGCTCGCCTGCTATCTCTTCCTGGGGGAAGGCAGCTTCCAGCTCCGTTATCTCAGCCGGGGTAAGCTTGATCTCTGCGGCAGCGGCGTTCTCCTCGAGGTACTTGCGGCGCTTCGTTCCCGGGATAGGTACGAAGTCCTCGCCCTTGGAGAGTACCCATGCCAGGGCCAATTGGCCGGGTTTTACACCTTTGCGGTCGGCAATGGCTCGTACCCGTTCGACCAGGACCTGGTTCTTGTCGAAGTTCTCCGCTGCGAATCGTGGATAGCGCTGGGCACGGGCGTCCTTATCTCCCAGGTCGGCGGTATTGGTGATGGTCCCGGTGAGGAAGCCGCGTCCAAGGGGGCTGTATGGGACAAAGCCGATGCCAAGCTCACGAAGGGTGGGGATGATCTCGTCCTCAACATGGCGCTCCCACAGGGAGTACTCGGTCTGGAGGGCGGTGATGGGGTGAACCTTGTGAGCGCGGCGAATGGTGGCGGGAGATGCCTCCGAAAGACCTAAGTACTTTACTTTGCCCTCTTTTACCAGCTCTGCCATCGCACCTACCGTGTCTTCGATAGGGGTGTTGGGGTCGACTCGATGCTGGTAATAGAGATCGATATGGTCCAATCCGAGACGCTTGAGGGAGGCTTCGCAGGCTGCCTTCACGTACTCCGGCTTACCGCTGATGCCCCAGAAGGTGGGGTCTTCCTTTTTGCGTATGTTGGCGAACTTCGTTGCGAGAAAGATCTCGTCGCGCCGGGGGCGGAGGGTCTTGCCGACCAGCTCTTCGTTGTCGCCAATTCCATAGACATCGGCGGTGTCGAAGAAGTTGATTCCAAGATCAAGTGCTCGGAGAAGAGTCGCGGAGGACTCCTCGTCGTTGCGATCGCCGTAGAACTCACTCATACCCATGCAACCTAGCCCCATACGGGAGACGATTGCGCCTTGTGAACCGAGCTTTACCTTATTCATGGAGATTTAGATGGTTGAGGGGCTCGGATTGTCGCGGATAGGATGGATTTTCTTGAGCAGGCAATGTTCCACGTGGAACATTGCCCGCTTACTTTGTTGGTTCAGGCAACTGAGGTGTGGATGGGGCGGGGGGTCCAGGCAGTTGCTTCCGCTATGAAGCGCTCGAAGAGGGCGCGGGAGGCGGGGCTGATGTCGTAGCTGCGCTCGGGGTGCCACTGAACTCCAAGGACGAAGTGGGAGTTGGGGTTGTGGGCGTCTTGACCGCCCTCTACGGCCTCGATGACGGCATCCTGGGGACAGCGGGCGGCTATGCGGAGGCCATCGCCGGGAATTCCGATGGCTTGGTGGTGACTGGAGTTGATGGGGAGCCGCAGGAAGCCGTCCTGCTCGGGGGCCTCTTCTTTGGGGATAAGGGTTCCGAGGAGGGATTCGGGGGCTATGGCGGCGGTGTGGGCGATGGCTACAGTCTTGCCAGCGGGGTGGTTGACTGGCATCGGGGCGAGATGCTGAACCAGGGTTCCGCCACGCCAGACATTGAGGGACTGGGTGCCGAAGCATATGGCCAAGATGGGCTTGTAGAGGTTGTGAGCGTCCTGGATGAGGAGTTCGTCGACGTTTTCGCGGGCAGGATCGGCGGGATTGCACTCGGGGACCGGATCCTGACCGTACTTGTGGGGGTTTACGTCGGCAGGACTACCGGGGAGGAGGACGGCCTGACAGGTGTTGATGAGGTCCGCGGTCTCGCGGGGTGAGGCGGTGAGGGGGATCGCGACGGGCTCTCCACCGGCCTTGGCGACGGCTTCGGCATATAGAGGCCAGGACTTGCCGTTGTATTCGAGGTTGATGCTGGTAGGAACGGGAATGGCGATGCGGGGCTTCGGCATGTTGCTTTGATGATATGACTTTTTGGCGAGGGTGGGGTGTTCCAGTTGGAACGTTCGAGATCTACTTCGAATCTACGTGGTGTGCTGGAGGTACGTGGCGGTGATGATGTCGAAGAGACGCTTGGTTAGGGCGTCGGCGTCGCGAGTCGTGAGGCCGGTGGTCGGGATGGGATCACCGACGATGACGCCGAGGACGCGGGGGTTGAGATGGTAGGTGTGGATGGGGAGTAGCTCGTAGGTTCCTATCAGGGTGATGGGAATGAGGGGAACCTGCGCCTTGATAGCCATGTAGGCTGCACCGGAGACGAAGGGCTGGGTCTTCCCGTCGGCGGCGCGACCTCCCTCTGGGAAGATGACGAGGGGTAAGCCATGTTTGAGCGTGGCGACGCCGCGGTTGAGGCTGGCGACGGCGTTGCGTGCGCTGGACTGGTCGACAGGGACCTGACCGGAGCGGTTGAGGTACCAACCGATGAAGGGGATCTTCCAAAGGCTCTGCTTGGCAAGGATGCGGAACTGGAAGGGGAGCCTGGCGAAGAGGACGGGGGTGTCCATGTAGCTGAGGTGGTTGGAGGCATAGACGGCGGTCTCGTGCTCGTGGAACTTCTCCTTGCCGATGAGGGTGACGGGGGAGAGGCTGATAAGCAGGAGGCTGCGGGCCCAGAGGTGGGCGATGAAGTGTTGCTGGTTGCCGGACTTGTCCCATAGGCCGACTAGGAGCGAGATGCAGCCGAAGAAGGCAGTAGAGAGGGCAATGAGCGGGATGAGAACGAGGTAGGTGACCCAGCGGAGGACTGGATGGGCCAGGGGGCGGTTCGGATGCGTCTTTCGCGATAGTTCGGGCGAAGGGCTCTTCGACTCCGCTGCGCTCGGCTCAGAGGGGCGAACGTCTTGAACAGGGGAAGAGGGATTCTGGTGGCTCATGCGCTGTCCCGGCCTTCGTTGAGTGCGAGGTGGCGGACCTCGCCGACCATGTAGACAGAGCCAGTGGCGATGATGAGGCCGTGGGCAGGGGTGATGGCTCGGGCCTGCGCGAGCGCGGCGGTAATGTGGGGTGCGGCGTGAGCGGGGATGTCGAGGGCGTGGGCGGCGGCGAGGAGCTGTTCGATGGTCGCTGCGCGGGGGTTGTCGATGGGGGCGAGGATGATGTGGTCGTGCGGCCGGTCGGCGCTGGAGTCGAAGAGAGGAAGGAGGATCTGGGTGATCTCTTTGAGGTCCTTGTCGCGGAGGCAGCTGAAGAGGAGAGTGCGGGGTTGGCTCTCCGGGAGCTGCGCGATGGCGGCACGGAGGGTCCAGGCTCCGGCTGGGTTGTGGGCTACGTCGAGGAGCAGGCCGGGACCTTCTTCCAACTGGATGAGTTCGAGGCGTCCTGGCCAGTGAGTGTTGCGAATTCCCTCTTCAATATTGGCGTTTGTGATTTTGTAACTTTGACGGTTACTTATCGGCTGGTTGGGATTGGTGGGGTTTCGTAACTCTTCGGCGGTAGCTATGGCGAGGGCCAGGTTGCGCTGCTGGTGCTGGCCGGGGAGAGGAGAGTTTACTTCGAGAGGCTGGTTGGCGAGGGTTACGGTGTAGTGGTTGGGATGGAGGAGTTGGCTTCCCGCTGGCGGCATTGGCGCTTCGAGCGAAATGCGGGGGTTCTTCCCCTTCGGCAAGCTCAGGGTCAGAATGACAGGAACTGAAGAGGATGAACGTGTGTAAGTCGTAGAGGGGGTGTGGGGGATGTAGGGGGTGGCGCTAACAGCGTGGATGTTGAGGGTTGCGGCTACTTCGCCGATGGTTTGATTGGCCTCGGGGTGCTGGGGGAGGGTGATGAGGGTTCCATTGAGGCGGAGGATACCGGCTTTCTCGCGGGTGATCTCGGCGATGGTGTCGCCGAGATAGTCCTGGTGGTCGAGGGCGATGTCGGTGAGGACGGAGATGAGGGGGTCGACGATGTTGGTGGCATCGAGACGGCCTCCCAGGCCTACTTCGAGGATGGCGATGTCTACCTTCTGCTCGGCGAAGTAGAGGAAGGAAAGCGCGGTGAGAACCTCGAAGAAGCTGGGGTGGTATGGGAGAGCAGCCTCGTCGACAAGGCGTTCGGCGACGGAGTCGAGCTGGAAGTAGAGGCGGGCGAAGTCGTCGTCGGGGATCTGGACGGCGTCGATCTGGATGCGCTCATTGACGCGGGAGAGGTGGGGCGAGGTGTAGAGGGCGGTGCGATAGCCAGCGGTGGTGAGGATGCTGCTGAGGGTCGCGGCGGTACTGCCTTTGCCATTGGTTCCGGCGATGAGGATGGAGGGGAAGGTAAGCTGCGGATCGTCCAGGGCCGCCATGAGGGTGCGCATGTGGGCGAGGTCAAACTTGCGGCGGGGAGCGGAGGGCGTGGAGGGAGCAAGCTCGAGGCCGAGGGCGTAGAGATGGTCGACCGCGGAAGCATAAGACATGGGGGTATTTTAGGCGATGGCGTTTGTTTGGGTACGCCTTTCCATTGAGGCGGTCGATTTCGAAGTTCAGAGCGGTGGTGAAGGCGACCCACACAAGGTAAGGCTGCGAGGGCATGCCAGGGCTTCGTCCGACTGTCGGGATGTGGTGTTGGGGAAGTCGAGGTCGCTACGAGAGCTCCTGAACTTACCGAAAGCTTTCCATTGTGAGGGAAAAAGGTTCGCGTGGGCTGTCCATCGATCGATGTTTGCTCGAAACGATGGGACGGAACGGATATGCTTGAAGGGTGAGCAATGAGATGATTTCGATTCAACTTCCTGATGGTTCAGTGCGCGAGGTTCCGCGCGGTACAACAGCGTTCGATGTGGCGACGAGCATATCGCCGCGGCTGGCAGCAGCGGTGGTGGTCGCACGGATTCGTCCGCTGGCGGGTACTACGGCTGGAACTGCGACGGATGAAGAGGGCTCCGAGGCTTCGATGTATGGCGCGGCCGCGAGTGGAGAGCGGCTGGTGGACCTGGCTGCTCCGCTGACGGAGGATGTTGCGTTGGAGCTGTTGAAGGAGAGCGACGAGGCTGCACTGAAGGTCGTGCGGCACTCGGCGGCGCACGTGATGGCTACGGCGATCCTGGAGCTGTTTCCCGAGACGAAGCTTGGGCATGGGCCGGCTACGGATGCTGGTTTCTTCTACGACGTCTATCGCGAGACTCCCTTTACCGAGGACGACCTGTCTGCGATTGAGAGGCGTATGGCCGAGGTCGTGGCACGGGACGAGAAGTTTGTGCGTGAGGAGGAGTCTCGGGAGAAGGGGCTGACGGACTACTCGGCTCAGGGCGAGTTTATGAAGGTCCACTTCATCGAGAAGTTTACGAAGCCGGGTGAGGAGATATCGCTGTATAAGAACGGCAACTTCACCGACTTCTGCCGCGGGCCGCATGTGCCTTCGACCGGACGGGTGAAGGCGTTCAAGGTGACGAGCATCGCCGGGGCCTACTGGCTGGGTGACGAGAAGAACCAGCAGCTGCAGCGAATCTATGGGACGGCGTTCTTCAATGCGAAGGATCTGGACGCGCACTTCAAGCGGCTGGAGGAGATCAAGGCGCGCGATCATCGTGTGCTGGGTAAGCAGCTTGATCTTTATTCGATCCAGGAGGTGGCGGGCTCGGGTTTGATCTTCTGGCATCCGAAGGGCGGACTGATTCGCAAGACCATGGAAGACTGGATGCGCGATGAATGTATCCGTCGTGGTTACGAGATGGTCTATACGCCGCATATCATGCGACGCGAGATGTGGAAGATCAGCGGGCACGAAGAGAACTACGGCGAGAACATGTATCCCGCGATGGAGCTGGACGACGCAGAGTACCGTCTGAAGCCGATGAACTGTCCGGGCCACATCCTGATCTATAAGAACTCGCCGAAGTCGTACCGTGACCTGCCGGCGCGTTACGCCGAGCTGGGCAACGTCTATCGCTACGAGCGGTCCGGGACCATGCATGGACTGCTACGCGTGCGCGGCTTCACGCAGGACGACGCGCACATCTTCTGCACGCCGGAGCAGATCGAAGACGAGATCGCCGGCTGCATCGACTTTGCCGAGTCGGTGCTGAAGACCTTCGGATTTGAAGAGTTCAAGGTGGAGCTTTCGACGTGGGACCCGACGGACAAGAAGTTCATCGGCAGCGCGGAGAAGTGGGACGGCGCGGTTGGGTCGCTTACGAAGGTGCTCGATAGCAAAGGCATTCCGTACAAGGTTATTCCGGGCGAGGCTGCGTTCTATGGGCCAAAGATCGATATCAAGCTGGTGGATGTGCTGGGCCGCATGTGGCAGCTCTCGACGGTGCAGTTCGACTGGAATTTGCCGGCGCGCTTCGACCTTGCTTATAAAGGCGAGGATGGCGAGCTGCATCAGCCGGTGATGGTGCATCGTGCACTGTTCGGATCGGTGGAGCGATTCTTTGGCGTGCTGATCGAGCACTATGCCGGAGCGTTTCCGATGTGGCTGGCTCCGGTGCAGGTAGGATTGGTGCCCATCTCGGAGAAGCATCTGGAGTACGCGACTGCGGTGAAGGCAAAGATTGAAGCGGCTGGGCTGCGTGTGGAGCTGGATGCGCGGAACGAGAAGATGAATGCCAAGATTCGCGAGTTCACGCTGCAGAAGGTTCCTTTTGTCCTTGTGATGGGGGATAAGGAAGCGGCTAGCGAGGCTGTGAGTGTCAGGACTCGGGGTAAGGGCGATGAGGGAGGCGTTTCGCTGGCGGAGTTTATTGAGCGGGCGAAGTCTCTAACTGAGAATCGCGGAGCGTCTCTTTAGAGAGGGGTTTTGTTATGGAGTAAGGGCACGGTTGGAAGGCGTGCCCCTTAACGAGTTGTAAGACACCTTCCTCTAGTTCACTTGGCGATTGCGCTTTGCGCTGTAAGTGCGATTGCCTGTGCGGAGGTGCTTGTCGCACTCGTTGCTCTGTCGCTTTTCGTGTTCTTGGGGCTTACCGTTTTATGCCCAATCAGTTCAGCCGTTCTGTCTGTACCAGGTACATAGACTGTCTGAAGAACCTTCCCCTCTTCGGTGTTGAAAAAGAGTACTCGTCCATTTGATCCCAGCGGTCCTTTCCCTCCGGGCGTAACCGGAAATAATTTTTCTCCTCCGCCATCGACATTGCGAATGGAGAGCGTCCATTCGGATGCCTGAGTGAACTGGTATGTTCCAGCCGGGAATTGTTGATTGCCGGCTGAAAAAGTAAATGGGGCCTTAACGATGATTCCCTGAGCGGAAACAGTTTCTGCGCTGACGCTGGATATGCCGACCGCAAGTCCCACGGGAAGGATCAGTTTGGCGAATCTACGAGAGAGATTTTTGCAATTCATGGGATGCTCCTTAGTGCGCGGCATGATCGGCTCAGCAGGTTCAACTGGGCAATCACTCATTGCCAACGCAGTAATCCGATTTCATCACCGGTGTTCGGAGCATGCGATATAGATTGGTTAAGCTGGGTTAAGTTTTGTAAGCATCACTAAGGCCGCCGCGAAGATGGGCATCCGGTTTTGTGGCCAGCTTGAGTTTTTTCCTTTCCCACTTTTCGTTATGCGAAGGATCGGGCACTCGATGCGCGTCGTAGAAGCGATACTGGAAAATTGTCTTGAGCGGCTTCCCGGTTGCAGTTGCGTATGGATACGATTTCAAGGAATTCGATATACAAGTTTTCTGGATAACTCCTGGAGGGTAAGATGCCGACGCTTTCTGCGGAGGATCGGGCTAAGGCGATTGCGATTCTGGAGGAGCTGCGGGCGAAGATCGCCGAGATTGCGGGGGAGGATCGGGAGCGGCTGTTTCAGGTGAGACGCTACATCGTGAAGCGGCTTGAGTTTGACGAGCGGGGGACGCCGACGCAGCGGAGAAAGCTGAAGGATCAGAAGTGGAAGAGCCAGCGGGGACTGTGCGCCTTATGCCAAGAGAAGCTGCCGGAGCGAGGAGCAGAGCTTGACCGGTTTCGGGCGATCGAAGGCTACACGATCGAAAATACCCAACTTCTGTGCCGTCACTGCCATGAGAAGGTCGCGGAAGATCGTGGTTTTGCCTGATGATATGTAAAAACTTTCTGGACGTAGGCTAGTTTTGTGTAAAGTATTCAATTGGTTCACTTTTCCCAGAGCTCAGGAGCCTCATTGCACTTGCATGGGCGCCTCGAAGGATGGGTGTGTCTTCAATACGGCTTGTCTTGGTAAAACAGGTTGAATTTGCAGAAGCGAGACTACTTTATTGTTTGTCGTCAAAGACAGCATTCATATCAATGCACCAATCGAGCGGTGTTTCCTGCTGTCTACGAATCTTAAATTCGTTACTCAGCTATTCAATATGCGCCTGGTGGCCAAGAGATCCAGCAGGGCGAGCGGGACGATCCTAGGGGGAGACCGGCTGTTGTGGCGGGGATGGAAGTTTGGACTTCCCCAGACGTATGAGAGCGTGATTACCGGGTTCGAGCGACCGGCCTTCTTTCAAAACACGGTTAAGGGCGGGCGATTCCAACAGCTGCAGATCGATCATTACCTGTCGGAGGTCGACGGGTACACGCTGCTGATCGACAAGCTGCGGTTCTCCCCTCCACTGGTGTGGCCAGGGAAGATAGTGGCCCGACGTGTGGTGGTACCCCATCTCTCCGGCCTGCTGCGAAAGAGGTTGGTGCTACTGAAGCGGCTGGCCGAGGGTGAGGAGTGGCGACGATACCTGTCGAAAGAGATGGAGTGAAGAGCGAATCCAGTGGGAGAGCTCTGTCCTGACCGATAGGTGTAGGTGCGGTTTTGCGCACAATCATTTACATACGTCTAACCGGAAGCCAAGGCACGATGGCCGACGTGTGCATCTGATAGGGCAGAGGTGCTTCGATGAAGGCTATTGTCCTGCATGAGTATGGCGGTCCGGATAAGTTGAAGTACGAGGATGTGCCGGATCCAATGGCGGGTGATGGCCAGGTGTTGGTGCGAGTGGCGGCCAGCAGCGTGAACCCAATCGATTGCAAGCTGCGGAGCGGGATCTTCAAAGACTTCATGCCGCTGCAGCTTCCGGCGATTCTGGGGAACGATTTCTCGGGGATTGTGCGTGCAGTCGGGCCTAATGTGAGCGAGTTTGCCCCTGGCGACAAGGTGATGGGGATGGCAGACGGCACGTATGCCGAGTTGGTGGTGGCAAAGGTGTCGTCCATGACGCATCTTCCGGACGGGTTAGACCTGGTGGAGGCGGCGGCGCTGCCGGTGGTGACGCTGACCGGGGAGCAGTTGATCACAAAAGGTACAAAGATCCAGGCGGGACAGACCGTCCTAGTGACAGGAGCGACAGGGAACGTCGGTCGATCGGCAGTGTATGCAGCCAAGAAGGCCGGAGCGGTGGTGATTGCCGGGGTGCGGAAGAGTAAGGTAAAGGCGGCAGAGGCACTGGGAGTAGACGAAGTGCTCGCTCTAGATGACGCGTCCGCTTTGGAGAAGCTGGGATTTATCGATGCCGTTGCAGACACCGTCGGGGGTGAGACGGCGGAGAAGCTATTGGGAAAGGTGAAGCAGGATGGAATTTTTGCCTCGGTGGTAGGTCCCCCCGGGAGCGCAAAGTTGCATCCAACAATCAAGATTGTAGCTGTGGTGGTTCAGCCGGATGCTGCGATGATGCAGGTGCTGGCAAAGGATGTAGGTGCTGGACGCCTGATTATTCCAATAGATCGCATGGTTCCACTGGTTGAGGCTGGAGCGGCACACGCGGCCGCTGAGAAGGGCGGAATTGGCAAGATACTTCTGCTTGCTTAGAGATTTCCCGGGCTTTGGACGTCACGTGGAGTTATGGTAACGATTCGATTGAATACATGGGTTGATGCACCAGTGGAGCGATGCTTCCAGCTGGCGACGAACGTCGATTTTCGCAATGCGTACGCTAGACCGATGAAAGCACAGGCTGTCTCCGGGGTAACGCATGGTTCCCTCCATGTGGGAGACTCCGTGACATGGCGAGGATGGCACTATGGTATGCGGCTATCGCATACCCACCGCATAGAGTGTTGCCGCCCCTTCTCCTACTTCCGCGAAGTGATGGTATCGGGAGCTTTTAGATATTACGAACATGACTATCATTTTGCGGTGATGGATGATGGGACGCGGGTGCGGGACGAGGTGCGCTTCGCGGCTCCGCTGGGACCCATTGGAAGGGTCCTGGAGAAGCTGGTGCTCAAACGCTATTTGATGTCTCTGCTGAAGTTGCGAAATGCAGCGCTGAAGCGGACGGCAGAGTCAAAGGAGTGGCACAAGTACCTGGACATGCCAGTTGGGGAGGCACCTGTAAGAAGCCGTCCAAGCAAACTTACGTCCTTTGAGCGTGGGGTTCAAGGGATAGCAAAGTAGCAATTTATTGCACAGTAAAGAGTAGACGTTTTTCTCTAAGTAGAGGAAATGTTTACTCTTTCGCGCGCAACTTGCATGTTTCATGGTGCGTTTTCTTTTGGAGCCAAAATTGCATTGGGTTGAGGTAGATATGAGCACTTGAACCTATGGGCTCTGGAAATAGATCATGCGTCGTCGTTTACTGCTATCTCTGGTTATTCTCTTGTTTGCTGCCTCTGCTGCCAAGGGTGTCCATGCTTCGACCGATTGCGAGCGGTGGTTTATTGCGTATAAGAGTTCGCTGGCGCAGACGAAGGCCGCCAAGCAGCTCCGAATAGCCAAACATCGGGTGCGGGGGTACGTCCACCGCAAGCTTGCCACTTACAGGAAGCCGAAGCCTACAGGCAAGCCAAGGGTGCTTGCCGCACACGTCCGGCGGCCAAAGATGAGTCGCGAGGAGATGCTACGGCACTTCAATGTTGCTTGCGGAGAGCTGCCGGACAACTTGCCGGCTCAGGTTCTGCAGGCAGAAGAGGTGGCGCCGGATTTCTTGTCGGGCAGACCATTGCTTAGCAATGTGGCGCAGGAGGATGTGCCAAACAAAGGCTTGCTGCCTCCTTCCTCTCCAGGCAATAGCGGCTGGTCAAATCCTTTCAATGGCGGAGTGCCTCCCGTCTTTGGTGGAGGTGGTGGTGGTGGCAATCCAGGGGGTTCCGGGCCTGGTGGCCCCGGAGATCCAGGGGGGCCGGGGAATCCCGGGAATCCTCCAGGTGGAGACAATCCTCCGCCGGTCATCCCTCCTGTTCCCGAGCCTAGCAGCGTTGTGTTGCTGCTAACCGGGATTGCCGGAGCAGCTGGCATCGTGCGGCACAGGATTCGGCAGTCCTAGAGACACGGGAGCCAGCTCAAACGAGCTGGCTTTCTTATGTGCAGTCAAAGGCTGTTAGCGGCGGCGGAAGGCATTGCGAATGGCACGAGTACGGTCTTGTGATGGTGCGGCGGATGTAGCGGCCTCCGAGGGTTGCTGGCCTTCGGGATAGAGGACGACGAAGCGACGAGGACCCATGCCCGACGAGGCAGTCGGGAGCCCGGAGGTGGCAAGGGCAAGGTGGAGCAGACGGCGCTCGCGAGAGGACATCGGATTAAAAGAGTGGGGCTGGCCGGTGCGACGAACCTCTTCGACCGCAGCTTCGGCAACGAGGAGAAGCTCCTGCCGGCGAAGGACCTTGAAGTTTTCGGCGTCGAAGGAGATCCGCTCGTGGTCCTCATGCTCGAAGCGGAGAATCTTGGCAGCGATGTGCTCTATGGCCAGGAGAAGCTCGCCGTTACGCGCGGTGAGCAAGGGGGTGTCTGGACCGGTGAACTCGACACAGATATCGGGGGTCATTGAGGGTGAATCGGGAGAAGAGCTTTTAGTTAGGACAGGAGAGGTCTGACCCGCTGGTCTGCCAGGGTCGGGTTGCACCTGGCCGTTGCAGGCAAGAATGCTGAACTTCAGATTCAGGCCACCGGTTTTCACGAGCGCCTGAAGGAAGTCCTCGATTTTTCGTGATCCAGGTTCCAAATCATCCATAGTCAAAGGTTTGTCTTTGTGTAAGCAGTATACGGAAATTAGAGGATTTCCTCTGCTACTTCGCCGTTGCTCAGTTCGATTCGCTGAGTGCGATCGAATGCAGTTTTCTCTGCGGTGGACGATTCCGACACTCTCTTCTTCGGTTTATATACCAAAGGAGACGCTTTAATTTAACGCTTCCCCTGAATCGTTGTGACGGAAGTACCTGATTTGCGACGAGCGCGTTTGGCAGCGATCTCGCGCATCTCGCGACCGAGGCTGGTACGGTTCATGACAGCCTGCTGGGCGATGCCGAAGAGGTTACCGACGGCCCAGTACAGGCCGAGGCCGGAGGCGTAGTTCCAGACGAAGTAGCCGGAGACGGCGGGCATCATGAAGGCCATCATCTTCTGTTGCTGCGGATCGACGCCGGGTGACGGCGTGTAGAACTGCATGAGGAACTGGCTGATGACCATGACGATGGGAAGTATGTGGTATGGGTCCGCCGAGGTAAGGTCAGGCAGCCAGAACCAGTGGGCCTGGCGAAGCTCGACGACCTTGGGAAGCATCCCGAAGAAGGCGAAGAGGAGGGGCAGCTGGATAAGAGTCGGTATGCAGCCGCCGAACATGTTGACGCCGTTGTCCTTCTGGAGCTTCATGATCTCGGCGTTCATCTCATTGCGCTTGGGGTCGGTGGCCTTGTACTTCTTGTAGCGCTCCTTGATGGCGTCCATCTGAGGCTGGATGCGCTGCATCTTGAGGCCGCTCTGCATGGTCTTGATGCGGAGGGGGAGGATGAGGACGTTGATGAGAAGGGTGAGGATGATGATGGCCCAGCCCCAGTTGGAGGTGATGTGGGAGTGGATGAACTGGAGCGAGAGGAAGAGGTATTTGCCGATGGGGCCAAAGAAGCCGAAGTCGAGCAGCGGTTCGAGGGTGACCTTGTCGCCGGTGGAGTGGATGGCCTTGAGGACGTTGACGGCCTTGGGACCGGCATAGATTCGGGTCTGGGTGTGGCCGCTGATGTCACCGAGGGCCGCCCCGAGGATGGGGACGTCAATGGCTCCCTTGGCTGAGCCGAAGCCGGTGCGGCGGATGGTCTTGGCTACGTCAAGCTGGTTGTGCAGGGTAGCGACGGTGGCGTCCTGCGGGTTGTCGGGCAGAAAGATTGCGGCAAAGTACTGTCCGCTAACGCCGGCCCAGTCGAAGGGGCCGTTGAGGGTATCGCCACCGGAGACCTTCTTGGGCTCGAGATGCTGTTCTTTGCCGTCGCGGGTGAAGTCGAGGCTGGAGCCGGCGTAGGCGTTGGCGTTGTCCTGATCGCCGAAGCCGCCGGGCCAGCTGATGAGCGCACGGATGGGGGATCCGGCGCGGGTCACGACTACGTCGGCGTGGAGGACGTAGGTCTCGTCGAACGAGAACGTCTTGGTGGCCTGAACATTGCCGTCCGAGTACTTGAAGGTGAGGCTGGCAGGGGCACTGAGGTTGCCGGTAGCCGAGGGGACGTAGAGGGCGTTGTTGACGGTGGCGGTGACGGCCGGGTCGTAGGTGTAGAGGGAGAGGGGATAGCCGAACTTCTGGGCGGCCTGCTCATGGACAAGATTGAGGGGCTTGCCGTCATTGTCCTTGTAGTTCTTAAGCAGCCAACTGCGGACCTGGCCTCCGCGATTGGTGAAGGTGATGCGGTAGAGCTCGTTCTCGACCGTGGTCGTGGATTCGGCAGGAGCCTGCACAGTGGGTACGGCGTTGGCAGCGGAGAGCTTACCAGCGGGGGCTGCAGGGCCAGCAGCGGGTGCGCCAGACGGTATGCCTGGTTTAGCGGGGGCGCTCTGGGTGGTAGCGGGAGATGAGGGCGATGCCGTCTGAGGATTGTTCTTCCCGCGGAAGTACTGCAGGCCGAAGAAGACGGCGATCATAACGAACATCATGACGAAGAGGGACTTGTTGTCCTGCCCGCCGCCGCCTTGCTGACTGGGGTTCTTAAACTCTGCCAAGTGAAGCTTCCTATTCTTTGTGAGACGTGGGACTGGGCCCGCGTGAACGCAGGCACATTCTATCTATGGTAAATGGTCTGCGTGTATGGAGACGGGCGGGGCGGACGAGGAGTTTCGATTGGGGACGGGGTCGAGACCGCCCTTGGCGAACGGGTGGCAGCGAGCGAGGCGGCGGAGAGCCAGCCAGGAGCCTCGAAAGAGACCGAACCGGACGAGCGCGACGTAGGCGTACTCGGAGCAGGTAGGGAGGTAGAGGCACTGCGACGGACTGAGGGCGTGGAGGACAGGAGAGAGGACAGACTTGTAGATACGAAAGGCTATGCGGATGGCGAGGGTGGGCTGGGGGTCCATCATGACACAGAGGCAGATTGCGCGTGCTGCTGCTTCTCCGCTGTCTTCTGTATGACACGGAAGACATTGGCGACCTCGCGCTCCAGTGTGGCGAACTCCAGGTCGATGACGCTGCGACGGGGGTGGAGGACGACGTCCACCGGAGTGCTGAGCGTAGAGAGATTCTTGCGGACGGCCTCTCTCATGCGGCGCTTGATGCGGTTGCGGTCTACAGCCTTGCCCATCACCTTGCCTACCGTGAGCCCCACCCGCGGACTGGCTGCGTCTGCGTCGCGGAGAGGCGTGCCGTCAGGACCAAGCTGCGGCCTTAGGACGAAGAAGTAGCTCATCTGCTTCGCGAACTGTTTGCGGCTGGTCTTGTAGACGCGCTGATAGTCAGCGTGTTTGCGGAGACGGAAGGTGATGGCTGGGGTCTTCATTTTGGCGTAGTCGCCAGGCGACAAAGGCGGATAGATAGATTCTAGCTTCTCGTACCGGGTTTAGGGAGAACAGGGTGAAACGCAAAGAAGCCCGCCAAGGCGGGCTTCTCTCATTGGAACGCAATTCTTTTATTTGTTTTTGTTGCCCTGCCCCTGCTGGTTGGAGGAGCCAGTGTTGCCGCCCTGCTGTGAGGACTGACCGGGCTTGGACTGCATAGGATTCGTTTGACCAGGGTTATTGCCCTGCTTCGGTTGATTTGTCTGCTTTGGCTGACTTGGCTGATTTTGCTGTGCCATATTGTTACTCCTTATCAGATCAGCAAGCGTTCTTGCGAGAACGCAGATGCCTGATAAAGATTGGAGTGGGTAGGAAGGGTACGGGTTGCCACAACGGATTCTGCTGGAGACGCGATACGGATTACGTGACAGGTAAGGGTTTATTGGGAGCTGCGGGAGAGATGGAAGGCTCGGGCCGGAGTCGGACACAGCGCTGCCTGCTACAGAGTTATCTATCTTGAACAGCCTGAAGCAGCGATAACCACGAAGGACACGTGCAATCTCGTCCTCGTGGTCATATGTCTCTTTGCCGCTTGATGTATTAGGGGGTACTGCGATGGGGTAAAGACTAGTCGCGGAAGCCGGCGCTGACGGCAATCTTGTGACGGCCCTTGGCGCGACGGCGGTTGAGGACAGCGGCACCGGCCTTGGTCTTCATGCGGGTCAGGAAACCGTGGGTCTTGGCGCGGTGGCGGCGGTTAGGTTGAAAGGTACGCTTCGGCATGGGACAAAACTCCTGCGCAGGAGGGAACTCCTGCTGAAACTTTAGGCTGTTGCAACAATCTCTGAGTATACCTGAGTGGGCGAGATTTTCACAGGGACAATGCCTACGGCGCATTATCTTTTGCGCTGGTTATCCGATTTGGCTTTTAAGATTTGTGCAAACAATGACAGACGTGTGGATGGAGTTTGTAGAGTTCAACAGTTGCCATGCGAGATTTAAGTTGCCTTCCTTATGACATCAGTCGTTCGATCAGCTTGTTCGATCATGATTACGATAGCGTTCCAATTCACGTCGTCAGTACCACAGGAGAGCGTTTAGGAGTAGAGGCGAAGGGGTGTGTCTGCACGATTTTTTTTGCGTTTGTGACGATGAAATTTGGTTCTTCACCGTGAATGGTGCAACTTGATTTTTTTGAGAGATAGCCTTGAAAAAGGCCGGGTTTTCCGTGCTACTATCGAACCCGATTCGTAAGATGTTTTTCTGCACTTCCAGCTGTTTCGCACTCTGCCTTACTTTGAAACGACTCCTCTCCGCAGCCTGAAGTTGATGGGTACCCAGCGGAGAGAGATTCTGGCAACACAGAGACGTTTTCCTCCCTCACCCAAGTGGTGGGGATGGAATCCTGTTTGCTTTTGCATTGCTTATTGTGGGTCTGTACAAGTGCCACAGCTGGGTTGGAACAGGGAAAAAAGACAAGGAAACTACAGAATGTCATTCGTTCCGACGGCAACCGCCGTATTGAATTACTGGGTTCGCATCCTGGCCGCTCTTGAGAAGAAGATCAATCGCCAGTCGTATGAGACATGGCTTAAACCGACGCGATTCTCGCATCTCGAGGGCAAGAAACTCTTCGTGCGGATTCCCTCGTCCGACTTCCAGCACGTTGGTGACCGTTACGCCGATCTGATTCAGGAGGCAATCGATAATCTTGGCCTGGACGTCGAGACGGTGACGTTTTCGACTCCGGAGCAGGATCCGCGTGCACCGAAGGTTCGTGAGGACGGCGGGTTCGCGCCGGTGCCGAGCCATAGCCAGAACGCTCCGAAGCAGGCCCGGCTGGGCTCGCAGATGGGATCGGTTGCAGGACCGATGCCGGAGCAGTCGCGGTTCGACTGGAGCGCGGCGTCGCAGCTCAATCCGCGATATCAGTTCGATGGATTCGTGATCGGAAGCGGCAATCAGTTTGCCATGGCTGCGGCGCAGGCTGTCGCAGAGCGGCCTTCTAAGGCTTACAACCCGCTGTTCCTCTACGGGGGCGTGGGCATGGGCAAGACGCATCTGATGCATGCCATCGGCCACGACGTGAAGCGCAGGCAGCCGCACGCCTCGATCTGCTACGTGAGCGGCGAGAAGTTTACCAACGAGATGATCAACTCTGTCCGGTACGACAAGATGACCTCGTTCCGTGACAAGTTCCGCAATGTGGACGTTCTGCTGATCGACGATATTCAGTTTCTCGCCGGCAAGGAGCGGACCCAGGAGGAGTTCTTTCACACGTTCAATGCGCTGCACGAGAGCATGAAGCAGATCGTGATCGCGAGCGATCGTCCGCCGAAAGAGCTGGCTGACTTCGAAGACCGGCTGCGGTCCCGCTTTGAATGGGGTTTGATAGCAGACATCCAGCCGCCGGACCTCGAGACGAAGGTCGCGATTCTGCAGAAGAAGGCTGAGAGCGAACAGACCTCGCTGCCCACCGATGTCGCTCTGTTCATCGCGTCCAACGTGCGCACTAATGTGCGTGAGCTTGAGGGCGCGCTGGTACGGCTGATCGCATGGTGCTCCATGCATGGCGTCGAGATCACGCTGGCGGTGACGCAGCAGTGCCTTAAGCAGTTCATCGATACGCAGGTGCGGAAGATCACGATCGAGACGATTCAGCGCACGGTCGCCGAGCAGTTCGGCATGCGCGTGGCGGAGCTGAAGCAGAAGAACAACTCGCGCCAGATCGTGGTGCCGCGCCAGATCGCGATGTACCTGGCCAAGCAGTTGACGGAGGCCTCGCTGCCGGAGATCGGACGGCAGTTCGGCGGCAAGCACCATACGACGGTGATGCACTCGATTGCGAAGATCGACGAGCAGCGGCGAGCGGACAAGGACCTGAACCGAACAATAAACAAGCTGATGGAGACACTGAGCTAGGCGGCTCCATCAGCTCAGGCTGTGGCTATGGAATGATCCTGTCGCGTCTGAGGCGATCGAAGAGATCGGTGAATGAGGCGACGGTAGGCTGATAGCCAGTGAAGCCGAGGGTGCGGCTCCGAGTCATGTCGTTGACGCACTCCAACTCACGTCCGAGATCGCCATCGGTGTGCCACCAGGAGACGAGCTTGTCGACATCGGGTTCGATCAGGTTGTGTCGGGTCGCGATCTGTTGCCAGACTGGCCCGATGGTCTGCATTCTGGTCGCGAGAGGCGCGATGGGATCGGGTGGCGGTACCGCTTCCACGCCGAAGTAAGCGGCAAGCTGAGGCCAGAGCCAACGCCAGCGGAAGACGTCTCCGTTAGTGATGTTGAAGGCGAGGTTGTGCGCCTTCGGTGTTATCGCTGCCCACTCCAGATGCTGGGCGAGGAGACGGGCGTCAGTCACGTCCGTCAGCGCGTTCCACTGTTTGTGTGAGCCGGGGAAGAGGAAGGGCTGGCCCGTCTCATGGCAGATGGTGGCGTAGACGGCGAGGGTTACACCCATGTTCATTGCGTTGCCTAAGGCATAGCCGATCATGCTGTGGGGTCGATGCACATTCCAGGCGAAGCCGCGTTGCTCTGCTGCCGCGAAGAGAATGTCCTCCTGGGTGTAGTAAAAATTTTCGCCGGGGAGACGTGGATTGTCTTCACGGAAGGGCGTCTCCGCGGAGGTCTGCCCGTACGATTCAAATGGCCCGAGATACTGCTTTGTGCCGGTAACCAGTGTGGCGTGCTGTAGACGATTGGCGCCTTTGAGGGCGGAGAAGAGGTTCTCGACCATTGCACCGTTGACCCGAACGTTCTCCTTCTCGGTGGGCTGACGGAGCCACGCACAGATGAAGACATCGGTGATATCCAGGCCAGTGAGAGCGGATGATAGCGATCCAGGATTGAGAAGGTCAGCTGCTATGGGTTGAATGCCCTGCGCGGGGTGCGGATTGCGTGCCAGGCCATAGATGTTCCAATCCTTATCGGCCAGGTGCCTTGCCAGATTACCGCCTGTAATTCCAGTAGTTCCTACGACGAGGGCTGTGCGTTTTGCTTGCTCGACTTTCATCTCCATCAGATGCTTGAGATAAGCAACCGGAACCTACGGAGTTACATCTTCGGATACTTTCGGCTTGGCGAATACCTCTACCAGGTGATGTAGACTCCCTTACCTATCCATTGCGGATCGTCGATCTGTTGCATCATGAAGGCGGCTACATCTTCGCGGGAGATGCGGTTACCGTTACGGGGTAAGGCGTCGCTGTCGATACGGTAGCGCCCGCGGCCAGGGAGATTGTTGAGTTTGGGTGGCATCACCATGGTCCAATCGAGCCCACTGGCTGAGAGGGTCGCATATTGCGACATCTGCGAGGCCACAGGCCACTTGAGGAAGGTATTGTAGACGAACCTCTGGACGATCCAGCGATGCAAGAAGGGCTGTTTGTCGAGGGAGTTGGGTAAGGCTCCGGCGAAGCCAAGCGCTATGATGCGGCGCACCCCAGTCTGCCGCATGGCCGTCACAATGTGAGGGACGGCATTCTCGAGGACATCCTCCTTGTTCCACGTTCGGGCACCAAGCGCTGAGAGAACTACGTCTGAGCCCGCCACCGTCTGGAGGACGGCGTGACCGTCGCAGGCATTGCCGTAGATGACATTGGTGCGGTCTCGCAAAGGAAATGCCTCCGGAGAGCGCAGCAGCGCCGTCACCTCATGGCCGGCGGCGAGGCAGTGGTTGGTAAGCAGAAGGCCAGTGCCTCCGCTGGCCCCGAAGATTGCAATCTTCACTCGTGAACTCCTTATTCCGTTTCGGACTGATTATCCTCTGAAGACAGACATGTGTGTGAAAAAAGAGGCGGAGCTAACTGCATCATTTTGTTTTATTTGATTGATATTCCCACGAAGGCACGGGGTTCTTCTCAGAAGTTGAGGATTGGGGCTGTGAAGAACTGGGATAACCGAGTGCAGGGTAATGGGCGAAGGGGTCGGTCTTCCTAGGTTTGCGTCTGGCCGTGTCCGTTTTTCTAAAACAGGGACGAGGTCCAAGTTGATGATGGAAAAGCAGATGGGACAGTTATCCACTTTTCAAGCGACAACGGTTAAGGCTACTAGTAGTTAGTTCCTTTAAATCTTTGTTTTTAGAAGCAGTAGCGGCTTCCGTAGGCAGGAGAGAGGAAGTATCGGCAGCCGCACACAACGACCGTGCTTTCCACAAAGAAACTTCTCGCGCCAGAGGGTCGTTCGAACCTAGAATCGAGCAGATAGCTAGGTAGGCCGATGTGCATTGCGGGCACGATTCGGTGTACAGTTTGGCCAGCGACCCACGAATCAGAATCCGGAGAAACCCACAGTGACGATTGCTACCCAGGATGCTACTCAGCACTCCCCGACGGGCGAGACGACCCCAGCAGCCCCGACGGGCAACCTCGACATTACCGTCTCCCGCGCGGAGCTTCTGCGTGAACTGACCGCAGCGCAGTCAGTGGTGGAGCGGAAGACGACGATTCCGATCCTGTCGAACTTTCTGTTCGAGGCTGCCGATGACAAGTTGACGATCACCGCAACCGATCTCGACCAGAGCCTGCGGACGAGCTGCGCGGCCAAGGTGAAGAAAGCCGGGGCCTGCACGATTCCGGCGCGCAAGCTGTACGACTACATCAAGCTGCTGCCCGAGGGCGAGATCTCCATCAAGCTGATGGACAACCACTGGGTGCAGATTCGCGCAGGCCGCTCAAACACCAAGATGGTCGGGATGGCGCGGGCGAACTTCCCGCAGGTTCCGGAGTTCCCGGCGAGCGGTGCGTTCAAGCTCTCGGTGGCCTCGCTGAAGAACCTGGTCTCGAAGACGATCTTCGCTATTTCGAATGAAGAGTCCCGCTACACGCTGAACGGCGCCTTGCTGGTTCTGAAGGCTGAGAGCATGGCGATGGTCGCGACCGATGGCCATCGGCTGGCGCACATCGAGAAGTTGGGCGAGACGCTCGAGGGCATCTCGGGTGAGAAGAAGACGCTGATTCCTCGCAAGGCGTTGAGCGAGATCTCATCGCTGCTCGGCAATACCGACGCCGAGACGCTGGAGTTTGCCGATGACGACCAGACACTTTTCTTCAAGATCGGTGGGCGCGTTCTGACCAGCCGCAAGCTCACCGGTCAGTTCCCGAACTACGAGGCCGTGTTGCCGCGGGACAACAACAAGTTCGTCATCGTGCGCAGCGAAGACCTGATGGGCTCGATCCAACGTGTGGCGCAGTTTGCCGATGAGCGCAGCGGCGCCATCAAGATTCGGCTGGAGCAGAACGAGCTGAAGCTGTCTTCCTCTTCGACCGACGCCGGGGAGTCCGAGGACAGCATTGAGACGCCTTACAACTACGATCCGCTCGTGGTCGGGTTCAACAGCCAGTATCTGATCGACTTCCTCAAGGCGATCGGAAACACCGGCGAGGTACGGTTGGAGTTCAAAGACGCTCAGAGCGCGGGGCAGATGCGGCCAGAGGACGGCAACGAGGACGTGAAGTACAGATACATCCTGATGCCGATGCGCATCTGAGTACAACGCACGGGGGTATTAAATAAAGCATAGTTCTGCCAATTGGCATGGCTATGCTTTATTTCCTTAACAAAGGGAAGTGCTTCCGATGGCAGTTAGCGCCTGTGCCTGAACCGCAAGATACAGGCAGCGAAGCGAGGGGGACGGATGCCGCAGAAGAGCAGTTCGCCAGAGATTCTCGCGCAGGCAAGGACCGCGCAGGGCGTCGCGTTCCAGTTGCGCAAGGATCCGATGGGAGTGCTGGACGTGCCCGGGCTGGAGAACGTTCTCATCAGCATTCACGTAGGCGCGCCGACGAAGCTCGCCTGTCGTCGGGACGGCAGGCGGCATACCGGAACAGCGGTACACGGAGATATCGACATCATCCCCGCACACACGCCCAGCCGGTGGGAGATGCACGACGAGAATGACATGGCGTTGCTTCTGAGCCTGCCGCAGTCGCTGCTGCATGCCGTCGCCAATGAGTCCGGGCTGGACGTGACACGGCTCGAGATTCGCAATCGCTTCCAGATCCGCGATACCGAGCTGGAGGCGCTCAGCTGGGGGATGAAGCGCGAGATGGAACTGGGGCATCCATCCGGGCACCTCTATCTGGATGGACTGACGCTGGCAGTGGCGTCACGGCTTGTGTCACGGCACAGCTCCGTCACGAAGCAGACCTCGGAACGGAACGAGGGGTTGAGCGGGCGCAGATTGAAGCAGGTGCTGTCGTTCATCGAGGATCAGCTTGCGGAGGATCTGTCTCTCGAACAGATCGCCGCCGTCGCGGGGGTAAGTGCCTCTCATCTGGCGACACTCTTTCGGATATCGATGGGAGTGCCGGTGCATCAATACGTCATCCAGCGCCGGGTCGAGCGCGCGAAGACGCTGCTCATGCAGAACAGGCATTCGATGGCGGAGATAGCGTTAGCCGCCGGCTTTGCCCACCAAAGCCATATGGCGCGGCATATGCAGCGCGTGCTGGGCATGCCGCCACGAGCCATCCAGCGGCTGCTCACCGAGGCGTCCTCCTTCTCCGACTGATTTTTTCGTCGATTTGTGCTCTAAACCACCGGAACGTGCGCGCAAATAGCAGTCGCCAAGAACGATACTGCGTGCATGAGACGCAGAGACTTTCTAAAGATTTCTTCAGGAATGATGGCAGCAGTGACGTTTGGTCCGCGCGGCTTTGCGAGACGGACGGAACGAATCGACGCGGCGTGGTATCGCGAGTCGCGACGCTTCGTTGAGCTGCCGGTAAGCCGAGTCGCTTATGTCGAGCATGGTCGCGGGCCGGTAGCGCTATTTGTGCATGGGTATCCGTTGAACAGCTTCCAGTGGCGTGGAGCTCTTGAGAGATTGCATGTATACCGCAGGTGCATTGCGCCGGACGTAATGGGCATGGGCTATACGCAGACTCCGGAGGGACAGACGATCTCGCCCGAGACGCAGGCAGCCATGTTGGCGATGCTGTTGGACGCGTTGCGCATCCCAACTGTGGACCTGGTAGCAAACGACAGCGGAGGCTTGGTCGCGCAGCTTTTTCTCGCGAAGTACCCCCACCGCGTGCGGACACTGCTGCTCACCAACTGCGATGTGGATGAGAACAGCCCCCCACCACCGTTCGTGCCTTTCCTTGAGCTGGCTAAGAAAGGGATCTTTGTGGACAAGGTCATTGTCCCGCAGTTGAACGATAAGCAGCTTGCGCGGTCGGCCAAGGGATTGGGGGGCCTGGCGTATACATATCCCGAGAGATTTGCGGATGAGACGATCGAAACTTACTTCCGGCCGCTCGTCGAGAGTTCGCTCAAGAAGTCGCAGGTTAACGAGTATGCGGTCTCGATGGGGACGAATTCACTGGTGGCCGTCCGGAAGGAGTTGCATCAATGGCATGGGCCGGCACGAATGGTCTGGGGCTTGAAGGACACACTCTTCGGTGTGGAGTGGGCAGAGTGGCTGGATCGGACGCTGCCGGGTTCGCGCGGGGTGCGACGGGTGGATGGAGCGAATCTATTCTTTCCGGAAGAGCTGCCGGAGCTGATCGCCGAGGAGGCGGCGAAGCTGTGGGGTGTTTAGCGGTAAATGGAGAAGGACGATAGTCAACCCTGGCGGAGTGTCTGAGGCACTGTCCCCTGGAGTATCAGCACACTGGTTGTCCGACGTAGTTTCACAATCGAACATTGAAGGAGTACTGCATGAAGCAATCAGATCGTGTTGCTTATTTCCGCCAATTGCATACGAATCGCCCACTGGTTCTGCCGAATGCCTGGGACGCGGCGAGCGCTCGTGTCATTGAGCTTGCCGGTGCGCAAGCTATCGCTACCACAAGCGCCGGCATCTCGTGGGCGTTCGGCCGTGGCGATGGCCAGAAGCTGCGGCGCGAGGAGATGATTCAGGCGATCCGCTATATCATGCAGGCCGTTGCTGTTCCGGTAACAGCCGATATTGAAGGCGGCTATGGGAGCGGCTCCACGAACGATGTGGCTGAGACTGTGCAAGCCCTGATCTCTATCGGCGTCGTCGGGGTCAACCTTGAGGATTCACCAGGGTGCGATGGACAGGTGCTGCTGGCGCCCGAAGCGCAGGCCGAGCGTATTCATGCCGCGCGGGAAGCCGCGTTGGCTGCAGGGGGGGATCTAGTGATTAACGCCCGGACGGATGTGTATCTTTTTCAAGTCGGCGCACCGGAGACGCGCTTCGATGCGGCCGTGCGTCGCGCAAACATCTATCGCTCTGCTGGGGCGGATTGTCTGTTCGTGCCGGGCGTCATTGACGCCGGCACTATCGCTGCACTGGTTCGGGCGATCGACGGCCCGCTGAATATTATGGCGATGCCTGGGGCGCCCAACGTGTCACAGCTAGGGCAGCTTGGCGTGGCTCGTGTGAGCGTCGGTCCAACGATCGCTCAAGTGGCGCTGGCAGCAACACAGCGCGCTGCTCGTGAGCTGCTCGTACATGGCACCTACGGTAGGTCTGAAGATAGTCTGCCATTCAGTGAGGTAAATGAGATGTTTGCGCGCCTGTCTCTACAGCAGGATACAAATATCTACTGACGCAGTTCAACCTCGGTAGCACCCTGCCCGCCCTGGTTTTGCGGCGGCTCGGTGACGGTAGTGACGTGGGGATGGCTGCGCAGATATTCGCGGAGCGTGCGGCGGAGGACGCCCATGCCGGTGCCGTGGACGATGCGGATGCGGGGAAGTCCTGCGAGGAAGGCGCGGTCGAGAAAACGTTCAACTTCGGTCTGGGCCTCGTCGGCAGTTCGGCCGATTACGTTGATCTCCGAGGTCATGTAGTCGGTGTCATCGTTGGTTGTCGCGACCGTAATGCCGCCGCGTTTGCGCGCTGCTTCGAGCGGCGTGACGACTTTGACGGACTCTACCTCGGCGATATCGTCGATTGCGGCGCGCATCTTCATGGCCCCCATGGAGACCTCAAAGGTCTTCGCGTCGATGATGCGGTCGACTCGCGCCTGCCTGCCCAGTGACTTCAGCTTGACGAGGTCGCCAATCTTGATGCCTTTGGGAATGTGAGGCTGGGCGGCGGGGTCGTTCTTGTCGGCGCGTGTGGTGTGAGCAACGACGGTTGAGTTGAACTGCTCGGAGAACTCGCGGCGCAGAGTGGCCATGCGGCGGTCGGAGTCGCGAGCGATCTTCTTTGCGAGCGTCTTGTCGTCGATAGCTTTGACGGTCTCGCGGAGCTGGTAAGCGAAGTCTTCGATGAGGGAGTTGAGCTTGGTCTCAAGCTCCTTCGTTCGGGCCTTTTGCTCTACTCTGCCTTCGACCTCTACGCGTGCTCTCTCGCGGGAGAGCTCCTGCTCGCGCAACCGCATCGTCTCGCGCTCCGCCATGGCCGCGGTGAGCTGGTCGTGAAGCTGATCGAGGAACGCGCCGATATCCGCGGTCTGAGTAGTCATCTGAGCGCGAGCAGCTGCGACGATCCGCGGATCCAGGCCAAGCCGACTAGCGATGTTCAGGCCGGCTGAGGCTCCCGGCACGCCGAGTCGCAGCTCGTAGGTAGGAGTCAGCGTCTGCTGGTCGAAGCCAACAGCCGCATTCAGGACGCCGGCATGATTGGCCGCGTAGACCTTGAGCGAGGTGAGGTGGGTGGTGATGCAGCACCATGCGTTGACAGCAAGGAAGTGTGAGGCGATGGCGACTGCGAGTGCTGCACCCTCCTCGGGATCGGTTGCGGAGCCTAGCTCGTCGAGCAGGACCAGAGAATCTGCCGTAGCCTCGCGTGAGATGCGGTCGAGGTTGACGACGTGGGCAGAGAAGCTGGAGAGGTTGCGCTCGATGGACTGGGCGTCGCCGATGTCGGCATAGACGCTGGTGAAAAGGGGAAGCCTCGCCTCCTCTGCGGGTACGGGAATTCCTGCTTGAGCCATGAGCGAGAGTAGGCCAAGAGTCTTGAGCGAGACGGTTTTGCCTCCGGTGTTAGGTCCGCTGATGATGAGCTGTCTGGCGTCTGGTGGGAGGATGATGGTGAGGGGGACTGGCGCCATGGCCTCTGTGCCCGCTCCGAGCGCGGTCGCTCTCATGCGAAGCTCAAGCAGAGGATGACGAGCGGCAGTGAGCGAGAGCTCCTGCGTGAAGCTGGGCCGGACGCAGTTCAGTGCGTTGGCGAAGCGGGCGCGGGCAGTGTGGGACTCGACCTCCGCGAGGATGCAGGAACCAAGATGGATTGCGGTGGATTGCTGGCCGAGCGCGCGGGTCATGGCAACGAGGATGCGATGAATCTCAGCCTGCTCTTCGTCAAGGAGGCGGACGAGTTCGTTGTTCTGCTCGATGGTCTCCAGCGGTTCCACGAAGACCGTCTGACCGGAGGAAGAAGACCCATGGATGACGCCGGGAACGCGACGTTTGAACTCCGCCTTGACTGGAATGACGAAGCGGTCGCCGCGAATAGTAATCAGGTCGTCCTGAGTGCTTCCGCCCTCGGCGAGCGACCGAAGAGATCTGCGGAGGCTCTCCTCGATGGCGCGGTGCTGGCGCTCCATGGCGCGGCGGATGCGGCGGAGTTCGGGGGAGGCGTCGTCGTTGAGCGAGCCATCGGGCTCGATCTTACCGCGAAGCATACGGAGCAGCGGGGCCAGATCGTGGTCGAGCAGAGGAGCGGAGAGCGCGGCGATGCCGGGCCAGTCATATTTTGTCTGGGATTGCGTCTGTGCGTGTGGATCGATGAGGTTACGCCACGCGGCGATCCGCTCGACGACGGTGAGGAGATCACGGATCTCAGTGGATTCGAGCGCGGCGCCCTCGATACGGGCCTTATCAAGCAGGAGAGTGGGATCGAAAAGGCCGCGGAACTCGAAGCTGCCGCCGCGGGTCAGCATGGTGCGCATCTCGGCGGTGCGTTGCTGCTGCCGGTCGATCCAGGCGAGGTCGGCGCAGGGCTCGAGAGCGAGCACCCAGGCGCGGCCGAGCGGGGAGAAGGTGCGATCGGCTATGTGATCGCGCAGGCGTGACCACTCCAGCGCCGCTGCGCTCGCCTCGCGCAGAGGGTATGGAATTACCGGCAATAGGTCCAGAGAGCTCACTCCTCTTATCGTACCCTCGCAGGGAACTACCGATTGCGCACGCGCGTAGTATTGGAAGCGCAAGACCGGCGCTCTGGATGCAGTCGGAGGTGTGAGATGGTTTGTCAGTCGTGTGGTGCTGCTATAACGGGTGAGGGTCGTTTCTGTCCGAAGTGTGGGGCGCAGGTAACGCCAGCACAACCTGCGTATGCCCCATATCCACCGCCTCCACCGCCGATGGGGCCCACGGCCTATCCCCTTGCGCCGCGAGTGCAGCGGAATCTGCAGCCCCTGGGCATCCTGTGGTGCGTGTTTGGGTTGTATCGGGTGGTCGCGGGCCTGATTGGGATGTTCTTCTTCCGCGCCGTAACGATGCGCAGATTCGGGGGCGATTGGCCCTTCGGTCATGATGGAGGGCCGTTTGGTCCACCGTGGATGAGCGCTATGCTTCCGTTCATCGCTATCGTGGCCGTGGTCTCGGCAGCTCTGGCTTTGCTGGTGGGATACAGTCTGCTGACGCGCAAACCGTGGGGCAGGACACTTGCCATCATCGTCTCCATCCTGTCGCTGCTGAAGTTTCCGATTGGGACAGCGCTGGGCGCGTACACGCTGTGGGTGTTGGCTCCAGCGGCCTCTGGGGCGGAGTACGAGGCGATCGCAGACCACAGTTGAGGGCAGGACGTAGACTATTGGCATGAACTTTCCTGCCACACGTATGCGCCGATTGCGCCGGACGGAGGCCATGCGATCGCTTGTTCGCGAGACGCATCTGCACCCCGGTGCGCTAATCAATCCGCTCTTCATCTGTCCCGGCGAAGGTATCCGCAAAGAGATCACCTCCATGCCTGGCGTCTTCAACCTGTCGGTCGACGAGGCAGTGAAGGAGGCCGAGGTCTGCGTTGGGCTTGGCATCGGCGGCCTGCTGCTCTTCGGCCTTCCTGCGGAGAAGGACGAGCAGGGCAGCGGGGCGTGGGACACAGACGGCATCGTGCAGACGGCACTTCGTGCCTTCAAGAGAAACCGCGCACTGGATTCTCTAGTGCAGATCGTGGATGTGTGCCTGTGCGAGTACACCTCACACGGCCATTGCGGCGTGGTAGCGCGCGATGGCGATCACTACGAAATCGAAAACGACTCCAGCATTGCGCTGCTCGCGAAGGTCGCCGTATCACTGGCTGGGGCCGGCGCCGATATCGTTGGCCCATCCGATATGTTGGATGGCCGCGTAGGTGCAATTCGCGAGGCCCTGGATGAGGGCGGTCATCAGCAGATTCCAGTGATGAGCTATGCGTCCAAGTTCTCATCGGCGTTCTATGGGCCGTTCCGCGAGGCGGCGGATTCGGCACCACAGTTCGGCGACCGGCGCAGCTACCAGATGGATGGCGCGAACCTGCGCGAGGCCATGCGCGAGATCGACCAGGACATCGCCGAAGGCGCGGACATGCTGTTGATGAAGCCTGCTATGCCGTATCTCGACGTGGTTCGTGCGGCGCGTGAGCGGTACGACTTGCCGATGGGTGCCTACCAGGTCTCGGGCGAGTACTCGATGCTGCATGCTGCCTTTCAGCGAGGATGGCTGGAGCCGGAACGCACCATGATGGAGTCCTTGCTGTCGATACGGCGGGCAGGAGCAGACTTTATCGTGACGTATTTCGCTAAGGATGCAGCAAAGGTTCTCGGATAGATATCCGACTATGGCTTCGCTGCGACTGTGCAGATGCGATCGCCCCGAAGCCTCTGGTTCAGAAGTCGAGGCATCAGCAGCTTGAAAAATGCATCCGTCTGGGGCTCCAGGCAGCTCTGGGCGTTCGGCTTACCGGGTTTGACTCGCGTGAAACCAGATGCATCAACCTCGATATGCAGCGGTGCCGTCGGACAGATCGCGGGGTCAATGGCATAGGCCGTGGCGACTACGTCGAACATGGTCGGCGTTATCTGGCGGCTGGATCGCGCCCATTCGGCAGTCAGGACCTGGATGGAATCGGTCAGGGGCGTACTGATGGAGGCAAGCATGGCACGCTTCGTCTCATCGAACTTCAACTGTGTCGAATCAAGCGGCATCATGAAGATGGGTACGCCCGACTGAAATAACTTCTGTGCTGCCGCCACATCCATGGCGATGTTGTACTCAGCGCTTGGGGCATGGGTAACGGAGTAACCGAAATCGTCGTAGCCGCGATAGATCGAACCGCCCATTAGCACCACCCTCTTCAATTTGCGGAAGGTGCCAGGATCACGCTCAATCGCTGCTCCGATGTTTGTGAGTGGCGCAAGCGCCAGAAGCGTAACCTCCCCGGGGTTGAGCCGAATCTGCTCCAGCAGAAATGAAACGGCGTCCTCGTGGCCCCGCTCAATGCCTTCCTTCGCCCAGGGCTGCTGAGATAACGGCGTGTTGCTCTTGGTTGCAATTCCAGTCCGCACCGGGATGTCATCGCGCCCTGTCTCGCAAAGGATTCGGTCGAGCATGCGGCTACGGAGAGCGGTGTTACCCCAGGCAGAGGTGATACCAATGATCTTCAACTCCGGGCTCGCCAGCGCCAGGCCCAGGGCAAATGTATCGTCAATGTCATCACCGATATCGGTGTCTATGATGACCTTACCGGCTCCTGTTTTGCCAGTAGGCTGCGCCGTCGCCGGTGAGAGATGCAGGGCAAGCGCAATCAGGATGAAGGTACCGCTGACTCTCAATCTCATGGCGACACTCCTTCTGCTATCGGATATTCAGGCAGTCTGGTTATCGCAAGAGTATCTCGAAGCGTTGCAATGCGATGGCGAGTGCCCCCGTATCACTTGACAGCAGGCGTAATCTAAAATGTTTGTACTAGATATAGGAACTAGATATAGAAAACGGAGATTCCCTTGGCAGAGACGATCTACGACGTAGTAGTAGTGGGTGGTGGTCCGGCAGGATACACCTGTGGCATTCGCGCTTCGCAGTATGGCCTGAAGACCGCGTTGATTGATGCGAACGACCGGCTTGGCGGGACGTGTTTGCTGTGGGGCTGCATTCCTACCAAGGCGATGCTCTTCTCGGCCGAGCTGTGGGACCACCTGAAGCATGCGGATCGCTACGGTATCGACATGGCTGCCCCGAAGCTGAATTGGAAGGGCGTGCTGGCGCGCAAGGATGACGTTATCTCGCGTCATACCAAGGGTCTTGACTTCCTGATGAAGAAGAACAAGATCACTATTTTCAAGGGTTTCGGCAAACTCACCGGCCCGGCCAAGGATGGCATTCACACCGTCGAGGTGAAGCTTGCCGATGGCAAAAACGAGACGATTAAGGCGAAGAAGGTCGTTCTCGCGACCGGATCGGACGCCCGTATGCTCCCCGGCTACAAGCCTGACTCCACCGTCCTGACCAACTACGAGATCCTCAAGATCGAGGAGATGCCGAAGTCTCTGGTAGTCATCGGTTCTGGCGCAGTCGGTGTCGAGTTTGCCTCTATCTTCAAGAGCTTCGGCGCCGAGGTGACCATTCTCGAAATGCTGCCGCGCGTTGTTCCCGCTGAGGACGAAGAGATCAGCAAGGAGCTTCTGCGTCTCTTCAAGAAGCGCGGAATCGACATCAATCTGTCTGTGAAGGACACAAAGATCGAGAAGAACAAAGAAGGCGCTCTCGTCTCCTGGACCGACTCGAACGGCAAGCCGCAGTCGAAGCAGACTGAGAAGGTTCTGGTAGCCGTTGGCCGTGCGCCTCGCACCACCGACATCGGTCTCGACAAGACCAAGATTACGCCCGATCGCGGCTTCATCATGACGAACGAGTGGATGGAGACCACGGAGCCCGGGATCTATGCCATTGGGGACATCGTCGGCGGCTTGCCGCAGCTGGCTCATGTCGGCAGTATGGCTGGTCTGGTCGTTGCGGCCAAAATGGCCGGAAAGTACGCCCGCCCGGTGAACCGTACTCGCATCCCCGGCTGCACGTACACCGATCCACAGATCGCCAGTGTCGGCCTCACCGAGGCGCAGGCCAAGGAGAAGGGCTTCCAGGTCAAGGTCGGCAAGTTCCCGTTCGTCGGTAACTCCAAGGCGACGATCGTGGATGCGCACGATGGCTTCGTCAAGGTAGTCTCCGATGCCAAGTACGGCGAGATCCTCGGAGTTCACATCATCGGACCCTACGCAACGGAGATCATCGCGGAGTGCGTCACAGCGCTTGAGCTCGAGGCGACGGTCGAAGAGATGATGTTCACGATTCACGCGCACCCAACCGTGGCCGAGGCTTTGCTGGATGGCTTCAGCAGCGTCGAAGGCATGGCGGTGAACGTCTAACCGGTTGCATCGTAAACCCATGAAGCCCGATCTAATGATCGGGCTTCATTATTCTTAAGCTGAACTAAGGCTCGCATGCACATCAATCTCCTCCATCTCGGTCGCGTCCCCTATGCCGAAGCTTTGACCATCCAGCAGCAGGTCATCGCTGCCCGCAAGCAGAATCTCATCGCCGATACGCTCCTTCTTCTGGAGCATCCACCTGTCCTCACCCTGGGTCGCAACTCCAGCCGTTCCAATGTCCTGGCCAGCGACGAGCTCCTCAAACAGCGCGGAGTCGAGCTTCACGAGATTAATCGCGGTGGAGACGTCACCTACCATGGCCCCGGCCAGCTCGTCGGCTATCCCATCATCGACCTTCGCGGCGACCTACCCGGCAAGAAGGGGCCGCACCTCGGCCCGGTGGACTACGTCCGTTTGCTCGAAGAGGTACTTATCCGTACCTGCGGGGACTTCGGCGTTATGACGCAGCGTATCTGCAAGCGTACTGGCGTCTGGACCATGGCTGGAGGCAGCATCCAGGAGAAAAAGATCGCTGCCATCGGCGTCCATGTCTCGCAGGGCGTTACATCACATGGTTTTGCCCTCAACGTCACGACGGACCTTCGCGACTTCGACTGGATCGTGCCGTGCGGCATCACAGACCGCCAGGTCACCAGCCTCGAGCTTGAAGCCGGCTCCGACCGCCAGCTGCCCGGCATGGAGGCTGCCCTCAACTCCGTTGCTCGAAACTTCGGACGCGTCTTCGAGCGGCAGATGTTGTGGTCCGAGTCGCTGGACGATCTGTTGGCCAGCAGTTCAAAGCACACCGTGGAGGTCTCGGCTGAACCCCAGCCTGCTCCATAATCGCCCAAACGAGCCAGGAATAACGCTGGCATCTTATAATCCAAAGTTGCGTCCACGTGACGTACAGAGCCAGCCAAATCTGGAAGGAATCTCATGCCGACTGACGTACTTATGCCCCAGATGGGCGAATCCATCACCGAAGGCACCATCACCAAGTGGCTCAAAAAGCCAGGCGACACAGTTCAACGCGACGAGCCGCTCTTCGAGATCTCTACGGACAAGGTCGACGCGGAGATCCCCTCGCCCTCCGCCGGCACCCTGAAAGAGATCAAGATCGCCGAAGGCGCAACGGTCCAGATCAACACAGTCGTCGCCACCATCGACGAGGTTGGCTCGGGATCCGCATCTGCAGAGCCCGCTTCATCGCCCGCAAATGCTGAGACTGCCGCAGCTCCAGCCGCTGACAGCGCCACTCCGGCGGCTGTCGATACACCCGCCGCCACGCAGGGTAACGCTCCCACGACGGGTGGCCCCGGCACCGAAGTTCTCATGCCGCAGATGGGCGAGTCCATCACCGAA
>JAOAPB010000024.1 GCA_025462645.1 Edaphobacter sp.
ACTCATAATCCCTAAATTACGCTTAATTACGGTTGACTATGGTCGATTGCACTAAACTTCGGCAATTGGCGCCGAAGCCAACTAAAGGGCCCATAGCTCAATGGTTAGAGCAGGGTGCTCATAACGCCTTGGTTCCAGGTTCAAATCCTGGTGGGCCCACCAAGCCACTTCTTTAGAGCCAGAGGTGCGAAGGCGGTACAGTGCTGCCGATCTGCGAGACGGCTAGTTCAAGGCTCAGCTAACCGCTGCCCGTCTTGGACCACTGCGGTCAACGAGCGACTCGGCCATCTTCAGTCGTAGATAAGCCGAGCCGATGGCTACCGGGTTGTCATCACTCGGAGATAGATGACGACAAGCGCGTTTTCTATGAGCAGGTCACTGGTGTCAATGGTTGGTTTTTCGCTTTTTCCTTCATAGGGCTTTTGCTTTGTTGTTGCTCTTGGTTTCGTTGCTCTCCACCGGGTTTCTATTCGCACTCTGGATGAACTGTGTTGAAGCAAGCTCGGTGCCGTTTGGGGTTCGAGAGGGAGAGTCGATGCTGCTATTTATCGGTCGGTCTTACGAAGACCAAAACGCGCACGCAGTTATCGGAACACGGTGTCGTCGCAACGGGTGAAAAGGGTCATATTCTAAGCCGCTTGTTCGTAGAACGGTATATATGGTTCTTGGGTGGTCCAGAGTCGATGCAGCAACACGGCCAGCTTGCGGGCTACTGCAACGACGGCCTTGCTCTTGGCCTGCTTGCCACCTCTTGCGGCTAAGTGAAGGCCCCACTGTCGAAGCGCCGAGTCTCGTCCGTGCGGTCGGAGGATATGGTTGGAACACTCGATCAGTAGACTTCGAAGGTAGGCGTTGCCGGCGTGGGTGATGCCGAGCTGAGG
The DNA here is from genome assembly GCA_025462645.1 of Edaphobacter sp. Taxonomy (GTDB): domain Bacteria; phylum Acidobacteriota; class Terriglobia; order Terriglobales; family Acidobacteriaceae; genus Edaphobacter. Next base: position 882 of record JAOAPB010000024.1, read on the forward strand.
GTCATGATCTCCGGACTGACTTCGACGAGGCCGTAGGCCAAGATAGCAACTAACATCGCGACTTCGTCCGAACCGTTCCTTGCTGCCGAGGGTCAGCACGAAGGTCAAGGCGGTGAGGTGGCCGATGCCGTGGACCTTCAGTAGGGCCTGTGTCTCGGGATACTCGGTCTGGCCGAGTTGCTGGATCTGCCGGTCGTACTGCTTGATCTTGACCGTGATCTCCGCGATCTGCTGAAGCACCGGACCGAGCGCCTGTGCCAGTCCGGGTGGCATAACGGCCAAGCTGCGCTGAGCGAAGCACGTTGTGGCGGAGGCGGGCATACGGTAGCCGCAGGACTTCGTCAGACCACGAACGGCGTTCACCGCAGCCGTGCGCAGTCGCACCAGCAGGGCTCGTGCACGAATCAAGGTGAGGGCCTCCTGCTGCGCAACGGTGCGGTGGGCGATCGGCCGGAGGATGTTCGGATCAAGCCGGGCATATCGCGCCAGCTTCTCAGCATCGACCTGGTCGCTCTTCCTATCACTGTGCGAGATCGCCCGCAGCTCACGGACGTTCGCCACGATGACTTCGTGCCCAAGCTCCTGAAGCTGTTCGCTGATCCAGATCGAGTGCGTTCCCGCCTCCATCGCAACCCGTGTTGGAGGCACATCGGTGAACCACTTCTCGATCGCCTTCGGAGTGGTCCGGAAGCGGCCACGGTCGACCACTTCTCCGTCCTGGTTGAGGGTGCAGTAATGGCTCCAGACGTCGCCAAGATCGATGCCGATCGTCATCTCAACCTTGGCCTGTCTGCGCGGGACTTCAGCGATGGGGTGCTGCGCTGGCTTCTTCATGGGAACAGTCTGCTCCTCCTTCGGAGGACCTGCTCATCCTATTTATCAGGAATACCTGCTGGTTGGAGTCAGGCAGCTTCGTCATCGAGCTTTAGGCAGACACTCATAGCGCTTCAATTAGTGCGGCCAGTGCTGCGGGCTGATTCCGCCGGCTGGGGTAGTAAAGAAAATAACCAGGGAATGGCGGGCACCAATCCCTTAGAACTTGAACCAGAAGGCCCTCGGCGATTAGAGGCAAAATCGTATGTTCCATGGATGATCCGATCCCAACACCGTCCAAGACGGCCTGCACAACAAGATCGGGATCATCGAAAGATGCAGGGCCTTGAGGGCTTACGGTGAGAGCCTTTCGACCCTTCTCAAATTCCCACCGATAAAGCCCACTGGCGAACCGGAAACCCACGCAGGAGTGATCTTTTAGATCTTGAGGGTGCCTCGGGATCGGACGAGATTCGAAGTACGCAGGAGAACCGAAAATCGCGAGCCGCATCTTCGGCGTCACCGGGACGGCAATCATATCGCGCTGGATGAACTCACCAAGCTGAACCCCCGCATCGTACTCCCCGGCTACGAGGTCAACAGAGTCATTCGACGATGTCACCTCGATAACGATTTCGGGGAAATCACGAACGAATCGGGCTAGCTTCGGCAAGATCACCATTTGCGTGGCGGTGCGTGGAATGATGATTCTTATTCGCCCGGACGGGCTCTCCTTTTGCTGACGTGTTTCGGCTACGGCACGCTCGATACGCTCTAGTGCAGGCGCAAGCTCCAGTAGCAAAGCCGCACCAGCTGCCGTCGGGGAAACGCTCCGCGTCGTTCGGGCTAGCAATTGGATGCCTAGCCGCTTCTCCAGCCCTCGCATGGCGTGACTGAGCGCCGATTGCGACATACCAAGCTGGGTAGCCGCGCGAGTAAAACTTCGCTCTTGAGCAACCATTGCGAATGCGGAGAGCTCCGCTAAGTCATTCCTGATCATTCATGCATGATACTCATGACGCCTTGCCATACAAAGAAGAGTTTTGCATCAGCGAGATGCATCCAATTATCTGAAACGGCGAACCGCCTGAGGAAGGAGCACGTATGCAATACAAGTATCTTGGCCGCACCGGCCTGCAGGTTAGCCGACTTGGGCTGGGCACGATGAAACTTCGGCATGGTCACGGATCAAGCTAGCGGCTTCGAGATCATGGACGAGGCGTTAAACGGAGGTATCAATTATTTCGACACAGCCGATGTGTATGGCGGACCGCAGAAGCCGGATATCGAAAAGGGCTACGGCGTATCGGAAGAGATCATTGGCCGCTGGTTGGCCCAGGGCTGCCGGCGTGAGCACATCGTCTTGGCAACCAAGGTGTACCAGCCCATGGATTTCGGTCCCAACGACCGGCACCTGTCGGCCTACCACATCCGCAAGGCCTGCGAGGACAGCCTCCGCCGCCTGCAGACGGATCGTATCGACCTCTATCAGATGCACCACATCGATCGCCGGACACCCTGGGAAGAGATCTCGCAGGCAATGGAACTGCTGGTGCAGCAAGGCAAGGTGCTCTACATCGGCAGCAGCAACTTCGCCGGATGGGATATAGCTACCGCACAGGGCGAAGCAAAGGCCCGCAACTTCATGGGTCTTGCTTCGGAACAAAGCCTCTATAACCTGACGGCACGCACGATTGAACTCGAAGTGATTCCCGCCTGCAGGCATTACGGCCTTGGCCTTGTCCCGTGGAGCCCGCTCGGTGGTGGCCTGCTGGGTGGCGTCCTGCAGAAGGCAAAAGAAGGGCGTCGCGCGGAGAAGGACAAACAGATCGAGAAGCTGCGTCCGCAATTGGAGGCGTATGAGTCACTATGCAAACAGCTTGGTGAGCGCCCTTCGGATGTTGCCATGGCCTGGCTCCTTCACCAGCCCGATGTGACCGCACCCATCACGGGACCGCGCACGAAAGAACAATTGACCGAAGCGCTGCGGGCGCTGGAGATCACCCTTTCGAAGGATACGCTCGAGCGTCTCGATGAGATCTGGCCCGGTCCCGGCGGTGAAGCTCCAGAGGCGTATGCCTGGTAGTTAGGGAACGCCCCCCTTGTACGAAGCTGCGCACTTGCCTCATGAAAGGACATAATGAAAATCACACGCGTAGGCTCTACACCCTCCATCGTCGGACTGGTTCACCAGCAACGTTCGCGTTGACGCACTTTTTCCCGCGGATGGCGGTCGCCACTCGAACGGTGGAACCGTAACTTTTGAGCCTGGAGCACGCACCCGCTGGCACACACATCCCGCAGGCCAGACCATCATCATCACTCACGGCATAGGTCGCGTTCAGCGGGAGGGTGGTCCCGTGGAGGAGGTGAAGCCGGGAGACGTTGTTTTCTTCGAACCAAAGGAGAAGCACTGGCACGGAGCCTCCGCCCAGAACGGCATGGTTCATATCGCAATCACGGAAACAGTTGACGGCAAGGCTGTCGACTGGCTTGAGCCGGTAACTGATGAGCAGTATCAGCAATAAAACGCGAACGCTTCATTGAGAAGCAAGAATCAAAGAAATGAGGACGGGATATGCAAATTTCATTTGAAGGCAAGGTAGCGCTCGTGACGGGTGCCGCCTCGGGACTGGGACTGGCAACAGCCAAGGCATTCGCCGAAGCAGGAGCTTCGGTCGCTCTGGCCGACTGGAACGAGAAGGAAGTGCAAGGCGCAGCCAAAGAGCTTTCCAATCAGGGCTTCAAGACGCTCGCTGTCGCATGTGATGTCTCTGACGACTCCCAGGTAGAAGCGATGGTGAAGAAGACTGTCGATGCATTTGGGAGGCTTGATGCCGCATACAACAATGCCGGTATCCAGAACGTCCTGGCTGAAACGGCTGACTCTCCGCGCGATGACTATGACCGGGTCATGGGTGTGAATCTGCGCGGAGTGTGGAGCTGCATGAAGTTCGAGCTGCAAGTCATGCGCAAGCAAGGCAGCGGGGCCATCGTAAACTGCTCTTCGCTCGGTGGCCTTGTAGGAGGCAATCAGCGGGGAACGTATCACGCTGCCAAGCACGGGGTCATCGGCTTCACCAAGAGCGCTGCCCTGGAGTATGCGACTCGCGGCATCCGCGTCAACGATGTGTGCCCGGGCCTGATACGTACTCCTATGGCGGACAAGATGGAGGCGGAGGGCCAACGTGAAGCACTCAAGGCGATGCTGGATTACTACGTTCCCATGCAGCGCGAAGGCCGGCCGGAGGAGATCGCGAACACAGTCCTCTTCCTTTGCAGCGACTTGGCGAGCTACATCACGGGCCAGTCAATCTCAGTCGATGGCGGCTACGTCATGCGGTAAAGAGGAGCTTCTGTGGCTGAATACAACGCTTCTGATGTGGTGACGCACACCGTATTCGCTGAGAGTGTGCCCGTCAATGCTGGCAGGCCACTCTCATCAAAACTGGTTTGGCATGGATGGCGATAGCGCTTTGGCAAGCTGAACCATTGATGGCAAAGGAAACGATGATGGCTGAGAACAAGAAGAGCTCCCCACCTTCCGGCGTACGGAACTATGACGATGTGCGTTCGGTCTCTCCTGCGCTCGAGCACTACACAAAAACCGTTCTACTGGATGGCGTTTGGAAGCGGAGGGAACTGACGCCACGCGATAGAAGTGTCGTCACGTTAGCAGCACTGATCGCGCGTATGCAGACGATTGAGATGCCGTTCCACTTCGCGCTCGCACTCGATAATGGCGTGACACCGGCAGAGCTTTCCGAGATCATCACGCACCTGGCTTTCTATGCTGGGTGGGCGAACGCGATGTCCGCGGTTGCGGTTGCCAAGGACATCTTTCACAAACGCGGCATCGGCATCGATCAACTACCACCAGCGAAAGATAAGCTGCTGCCGCTCAACGAAGAGACGGAGAAGCAGCGAGCGAAAAACGTCAGCAACAACTTCGGGGTGGTCTCAGCGGGGCTGGTTCAGAACACGACGGACGTTCTCTTTCGTGACTTATGGCTGCGCCCTGCACTCGCGCCGCGAGACCGAAGCCTTGCAACCGTAAGCGCGTTGATCGCGAACGGCCAGACGGGCCAGATTACCTATCACCTGGGTCGTGCGATGGATAACGGGCTGACACAGGAACAAGCATCCGAAGTGTTGACGCAGATTGCCTTTTACGCAGGCTGGCCATGCGCCTTTTCTGCGCTTCCGGTCGTGAAGGAAGTTTTCGAGAAGCGCACGAAGTAAATCAGAAGGAGGTCACTATGCGGATGGTCTCTACAGCAGCACTGCTGTCATGTTTAATCGCAAACGCCTGGTCGCAAAGCGCGAATCCTACAGCGACGACCGCCCCAAGTCTTACGGTCAGCCACGCTGGAGCCCGGCCAGTGGTGCCGGGTTCCACCAGGTTCTTCACCGGTGAGGTAAAAATTGAGCAGCTTTTCCCGGCGGAAGAACCCTCACGCGCATCGGGTGGCACAGTCACGTTCGCGTCAGGCGCTCGCACCAACTGGCACACTCACCCATACGGACAGGTGCTGCTAATAACGGCCGGGACTGGGAGAGTGCAAATGGACGGCGGTCCGATCCAAGGAGTACGCGCAGGAGACGTCGTCCGGATCCCTGCTCACGTCAAGCATTGGCATGGTGCTGCTCCAAACTCTTCGATGACACACATCGCCATTCAGGACTATCAGGATGGCAACGCCGTGGACTGGCTGGCGCCGGTGACAGATCAGCAATATAGTGGTGGAAAGTGAACACAAGATGCTTGAGAAGTTGAGCGGCGAGACGCTTCTATACCCGATCATCGGCGATCCGATCTCGTTCGTGAAGTCGCCGCAGAATATGACGGCCGAGTTCGAACGGCGTGGACACAACGGCATCTGCGTGCCGATGAAGGTGCCGGACCGAGCGCTCGAAGACTTTGTCCGAGCAGTTCGCCCTGTTATAAACATAGGCGGCTTGTTGGTCACCATGCCGCACAAGAACGCAATGTTCGCGCATTGCGCTTCATCTTCAGAGACTTCGAAATTGCTCGGCGTGGTGAGCATCGCGAAGCGCAATCAGGATGGTACCTGGCATGGCGAGATGCTTGATGGCATAGCTTTCGTTTCAGCGATGAAGCAGCAGGACGCGAAGCCCGAGGGAGCGCGGATACTACAGGTCGGAGCCGGTGGAGCGGGCAGCGCCATCGCCGTAGCGCTTCTGGATGCGGGCGTACGGGAACTGGTACTTCACGACACGAACCAACCTCGCTTGCATGAGTTGATCAAGCTCCTGTCGGAGTTGGGCCGTGGGAGCGTAGTCGCCGGTCCACCTGATCCGGATGGTTGCGACATCATAGTGAACGCAACTCCTATGGGCATGCATGCGAAAGATCCGCTGCCTGTTGAAGCCCATCTGCTCGCTCCTCGATGTTTGTCGCCGACGTGATCGCCGGCCATGGAGTCACCCCATTCTTGCAGGCTGCTCATAAGGCTGGCTGCCCAACATTTGACGGCGTCGGGATGGTCGAAGCTGGAATCAAGCTCATGTCCGACTTCCTGCTGGGACAGCAGTCTGCAGGACGCGCCGCGAATCGTTAGGGTTTGGACCCGAGAAGAATCGGATTCGTCTCGATGAGCTTGAGTGACTTCACCATCTTCTGTGTCTCCGCCTTGTACTTCTTGAAGTGGGCGGTCTGTAGATGTGCCTGATAGGCCTCCATGCTGCTGTAACTTTCGAAGAGCCTGATCTGGTCGGGATGATCTTTCACCGCGACAGCATAGAGCGTCAAGACACCGGGTTCTACGCGAATCGAAGTCTCGATCTCCTCTTTGAGCGCCGCTGTGTATGCCTGAACCTGCTCCGGAAAGATCTCCAGTTCGGCGAGCCTGACAATGCGCTCCTGCGGAGCATCCGAGGCAAAGCCCAAGGTCGAACCAAAGCCAAGAAGGCCCAACGAGATTGCCATACTTGCCACCTGCTTCATCATTAGCTGCTCCGTTCAGGTGAACTACCGGGACACCAGAGTGTGATGCGGTGCTCGCTGGCTGTGAGCGTCAGGGGAGATTTCGACTTACCGATCAGGCAAGATCGAAAAGCAGTACTTCTGAATTGTGCGTTCCGGTGTCGACAATTTCTAAGTTGCCCTCATTCTCGATGGCAGCAGAATCTCCATCGTTCAAGGGTTGAAGATTCACCGTGACTTCCCCAAAGACGACATGCAGCCAAGCAGCGCGCCCGGTTGCGAGTGCATGCGTCACGCTTGAGTTCGGAGTCAACTCGGCGACAGCCATTGTTGCATCTTGCTGTATCTGCACCGCCCCAGGCACAGGAGTTGACGAAGCAAGCTGCTTTAGCCGGTTGAGCTTCTCTTCCGGCTGGAAAGCGATCTGTTCATAGGCCGGTGCCTTGCCCTTACGGTCGCTCTCAATCCAAATCTGAAGAAAGTGGACGGGCTCCGTTTCAGAACCATTAAACTCGCTGTGGATCGCTCCATTTCCTGCCGACATCTTCTGGATCTCGTTCGGGCCTAAGACTTCCACATGTCCCATGCTGTCCTTATGGGCTAGCTTGCCCTCCAGAACGTAACTCAGGATTTCCATGCCCCGATGCGCGTGCGCGCCGAACCCCCGACCGGCTGCGACGGTGTCATCGTTAATCACCCGTAGCGCGCGAAAGCCCGAGTGTGCAGCATCCTTATAGCTGGCCAAATGTGAACGTGTGGTGAGACTTGAGCCAGCCATTATCGGCACGGCCCCGATCTTCGCTCTTGCGGATAGTAATCATCTTCGTTTCCTCTGTCCGCGCAACCGCGCGGTCGTGTATCGGGGTATTACTTAGCCGCCAGCGTATGTCCGATTGCAGTCATGTATTCCATTGATGCAGATGGAGACGGATCGCCCGGCAGCTCCTGGAAACCAGCGCCCGTGAAAACGGCCTCTGCAGAGCGTCTGAGTTCGGAGTTGGGATCAACATGGAAAAGATAAAACCACTTCGAAGTATTTGGCGCGTCAGGCGCTATCGCGTCGAAAGCTGACTTCAGTTCACCGAGTGCTATGGAGCTCTTACCCTCCAGAATGATCGCCACACCTTCGACCCAACGCAGGTCGTCCACTCGTAGCGTTCCATAACCAGCATGCGCCAGCTCGACCGAAGGTGATGGATCAAGGTGCCTAAGCCTGATATTCGCGCCCGCTTGAACGGCACCGAGGCCCACAGCAAGCGCCAGGGATTCGGTCTCTTGGTTTGTGGCTGCGAAAATGACTAGAACGTTTTGCATTTGCGGTCCTTATTGGATGCCGAACCGAGACAAAGGCGCAGTGGATGATCGCTGCGTCCGTGCCGTGGGCCGACTTCGGGGCACCGGGAATTAGGCCTTGATGAACTGCACTTCCAGCGATATCTGTACGTCTTCGCCAACCAGAATACCGCCAGTCTCCAGAGCAGCGTTCCACGTCAGGCCGAAATCCTTGCGATTGATCTTCGTCATCGCGGAGAGTCCGATGCGAGTGTTACCCCATGGGTCCTTGCCTGGTGCGCTCGGACCTTCGACCGCGAACGTCAGTGACTTGGTGACTCCGTGAATAGTCAAGTCGCCCGTTACGGCATACTCCTCGTCACCCTTCTTCTCGATCTTTGTGGACTTGAACGTCATCACCGGATGCTGCTCGTGATGGAAGAAGTCTGTGCTCTTCAGGTGCGCATCACGCTGCTCATCCCCGGTGCTAATCGAGCTGATATCGATGGTGGCTTCCACCTGGCTGCGATTTGGATCGACAGTGTCCTCGATCAGAGTCCCGGTCAGGCCGCTGAAGCTGCCCTTAACATTCGAGATCATCATGTGCTTCACTTTGAATTCCGCATGGGAATGTGCGGGATCGATCTTCCAGGTAATCGTGGAGGCAGGGGCGAGTGTGCTTGTAGACATAGTGTTTGATCCTTTCGTTTAGGCTGTTTCTTGTGGTTATTGGATCTGATCTTTCGTCGCGATCAGTCCAACGTTGATTCAGCAGCTAGTGATAATCACTTACCGGCAGAAGCAAGTTGCGGGCAAGCTCCAGTTCTTCCTGCGTGATGGTATGAGGCCGGCCGGGGAAGCGTTTCGTCGTGACTTTCGCGCCCATGGCCTCAAGGATCGCAGCCGACTCCTCCACGCGTGCCCAGGGCACGTGCGGATCCGGGTCGCCGCTGCACAACAGTGCAGGTGTGCCCGCAAGTTCGCCTGCCGTTGAGTGGCTTAGCGAGCCTAGCGGTCCGATCAGACCCCCCGTAAATGCAATCAACCCTCCGTACCGCGTAGGGTGGCTGGCCAGAAACTCTATCGCTAGGCAAGCGCCTTGGGAAAACCCCGCCACGACAACGCGCTCGCGGCCGAATCCAGCTTGCTCAAGGGAGCGGACGACTGATTCTATTTTCGCGAGGGCTGAACTCAGATGCGGCTCGTTTGCCTCTCGTGGTGCTAAAAACGAGAGCGGATACCACGAGTGTCCTGCAGCCTGAGGGGCGAGGTAAGCCACATTAGGAAGACGGAACTCGGAGCCCAGTTCGAGGATGTCCTCCGCTGAGCCGCCGCGCCCATGCAGCAGCACGACCGCCAGATCGGCCTGGCTCAACGGGGCTCCATCCTGGAGAACGGCGCTCGCGGCATGGGGATCGTTCATCATGCCTGCACCTCCTCCTGGGCTTTGTGCAGTGTAACCGGCGGCAGGAGCCTCGTCAGTGGGACCATATCCGAGCTAAGCCATTGCGGCACACATAGCTCCTCTCCCAATGACTCCAGCGACTCGTCGATAGCGAAACCTGGAATGTCTGTTGCGAGTTCGAAGCGGTGGTCCTTGCTTTTCTCTTTTCAGGGTCTTTGCTTTTGCTGTTGTCGTTTCGTCGCATGTTGCTCTCCACCGGGTTTGTATTCGCACTCTGATGAGCCGATGTGAAGCAGGCTCGGTGCCGGTTGGGGTTCGAGAGGGGAGTCGATGCTGCAATTTCTCAGACGGCCTTGGAAGGCCAAGACGCGCACGCAGTCATCGGAACACGGTGTCGTCGCAACGGGTAAACATAGGCATCTTTAGGCGGCTGATTCGTAGAAGGGCATGTAGGGCTCCTGGGTGGTCCAGAGTCGATGAAGCAGGACGGCCAACTTGCGGGCGACTGCAACGACGGCCTTGCTCTTGGCTTGCTTACCGCCTCGACTAGCCAGATGCAGCCCCCACTGTCGGAGTGTTGAGTCCCTTCCATGAGGTCGGAGGATATGGTTGGCACACTCGATCAGCAGACTTCGGAGATAGACATTGCCTGCCTTGGTGATGCCGAGCTGCGGATCTCGTTCGCCGGACTGACTGCGTCGTGGCCTCAAGCCGAGATAGCAGCCCACGTCACGACTTCGCCCGAAGCGTTCCTTGTTGCCGAGCGTGAGAACGAAGGTCAGAGCGGTAATGTGCCCGACACGGTGGACCTTCAGCAGAGCCTGGGTCTCTGAATACTCCGTCTGTGTCAGCTCCTGGATCAGGCGATCATAGTGTTTGATCTTGGCCGTCATCTCCGCGATATGTTGAAGCACGATGAGGGTGAGGGCTTCCTGCTGTTCGACGGTGCGGTGGGAGATCGGCCGGAGGATGTTCGGATCAAGACGAGCGTAGCGGCCCAGCTTCTCGGCATCGACCTGATCGCTCTTCCGATCAATGTGCGATATAGCTCGCAGCTCGCGGACGTTGGCCACGATCACCTCGTGCCCGAGCTCCTGCAGCTGTTCACTGTCCAGATTGAGTGAACGCCGGCCTCCATGGCCACGCGTGTCGAAGGCAGATCAGTAAACCACTTCGCGATCGCCTTCGGGGTGGTTCTGAAGCGGCCTCGATCGACCACTTCGCCGTCCTGGTTGAGCGTGCAGTAATGGCTCCAGACATCTCCAAGGTCGACACCGATCGTCATCTCGACTCTGGACCGTCTGCGTGGAACTTCCGCAATGAGGTGCTGCAATGAGTTTTTCATGGGACTAGTCTCTCTCCGGTTCGAAAGACCTGCTCATCCCATTTCTTGTTACTAAGGGAGGGTTCAGCCGGCGAATGATATCGACGCCTTGCGGCTTCGACTAGCACGTCATCGGCTGCGACCTGTCTCCCTATGACTCCCGCGGAATGATTTTCAAAGTCGATACGCTGCGCCGCAGCATCCTTGCCCGGGGGCCTTTGAATCTATCGAGCGCTCGATAGCCAGTGCGCACGAAGATGCTGATTGAATTCGCTGGTTCGCTCTTCGGGGAAGAAGAGACTCGCTCCGCCCAGCTCGATTCGCTGTCGCAGACCGGGGATGGTCTCAGCCAGCCAGTGCGACCACTAGGTATCGAAAGAACACGTCGTCCGTGCCCCATACGATGAGCCTAGGCGCAGTAAGCTCCTTCAGCTGTGCTTCGATGGCCACAGTGTGTTTTGCAGTCGAATGCGGCAAGGAAGCGTTGCACATCCTTCGTTCGTTGCTCGGTACTGACCAGAGGGCGCAGATACGCTTCGATCGTCTCGTCGGATACGAACTCGGGATGCTCGGATGCCGCGCCTAATGCCTGCGGCGAGCGATAGGAGTTCTTGTCGTTCAGCATGCCGTTGAGAGCGTCGCCCAGACCACCTGCGGCTGACATCGCGAGAAACGGCTTGAATGCTTCCGGTGGCCAATTATTATGTGCATCGCAGTCGGTAAGCGTAAGGCTGCGCACGCGCGAAGGATTCTGTGCGGCGAAGATTTGCGTGATTCCTCCACCACTGTCATTGCCGACGAGGTCGACCTGATCGATCTGCAGTGCATCGAGAAACTCTCGCAACATGGTTGCATTGGCCGTCACCGAGACGTCCTGATCGGGAGAGATCTCGATATCGCCGTGAGCGAGTAAGTCGACGGCGATGCAGCGTCGCGTATCCAATAGGTGCGACAGTTGATGACGCCACAGGTGGCCGTTGAGAAGGACGCCGTGGACGAACAAAGCCACCGACCCGGTGCCGGCTTCCCTGTAGCTGATGCGGCCTGACGGTGTAGCGATAGAGTGTTCCGACGCGGAGACATGCTCGGTTTTCATAGAAAGAATCCTTTAGGGTGATGGGTTGAATTTGAAGACATAGTGCTCGAGACGGACATTGCGCCCGCCGCGCGCTGCCTCTATTACGTTTTAGACCGCCGGTGAAGAGAAGAGCGCGTTGGTCGCTGGGTAATCGATCGTTCTGGCGAAGATGTCCTTGCTGGAGCCAGCGAGAAGATCTTCGGCGCAGTGCGCGGTGAGCGCCAGAGCAGCCTGAGCGATCGCCGAACCCGCGCTCAAACGGCTGACACCCTGTCGGTAGAGTTCTTCGAATGATGGAAGACCGGGCATCAGCATGATGTTGAGGGTAGTCTGATTGTTTTGGAGATCGTTTCAATCCAGGACGCTTGCGTAAGGGCTGGAACGAAGATGCCGTCGCAGCCGGCGTCACGAAAGAGTCTCGACCGGCGTGTCACTTCCTCTACGGCGCCATCGCCCGTGAAGAGAGCGCGCAGAAAGACATCGGTCCGAACGTTGATGAATAGATCGACTCCGGCGGACGACGCAGCTTTGCGCGCCGCTTCGAGCTTGATGCATAGTTGCTCGGACGAAGCGGCACCGTCTTCGATGTTGATTCCTACAGCCCCGGCGTCGATGACTTCGGTGACGAGCTCAGCTACGGCGGCCGAATCGTCCGAGTACCCACCTTCGATGTCGACGCTAAGCGGAACGCGGATAGCGCGGGTGATCTCGCGGATGGAAGCGAGCAAGATCTCTGCGAGCAAGGCGTCACCGTCAGGATAGCCATGAGACCAGGCCACTCCGGCGCTGGTGGTCGCGATGGACTTGGCACCACGGCTCTCGATCAGACGCGCTACCGGCTTCCCAAGCATTTGGCAGAACAAGCAGATCTGCACTTTGGTGAAGGTCTTTGAATGTTTTACTGTGCATTGGTGGACATCCTCTCTTCTGTTTCCTATGCACGAAGTATCGTTGCAAGAGGCTCGGGATCTCGCTCACATTCAGACAGTTTTGAGCACGATCTGATGAAAAACTGAGAGAGTGCTAGCTCACATCTATATCCATGTGGCGGCGATGCCGTCTTGCGGTATAAAGAAAATCATCGCTTGTATCACTGGAAGCGGTGTTTAGAGGCTGGTAGTGGTGGTGAGCCCTGCCGCTGGCACCGGTGATTGGGATGGCAGGATCATTGCCTTCAAGGCGGAGTGCATCAATTGTCTTCGAAATCGAGAATCCGTGCAGCTGGAGATAAGAGATTAGAGAATTTGTCCAGCCGTCTGAACTCCGATCTGAAGATACTTGTAATCGCCTGCCTCGTATCCCATTATGGCCTCCATAACCTACAGGACTAGACATCCGAGGGTGCGGAGCAGCATGCCCTCCCTTATATCCCTGAACGGGCGACGACGATAGCGGATCGTTCCGCTTATGCGCCGGAATAATTGCTGCAAACAACAGGAAGGACAATTTATGTACTTGTTGCGCCGTTTTCTCCTAACGTTACTTCTTTCATTCTCCGCCAGCATTTGGGCACAAATCGCAAACAACACCACACTCGTGGGAACCGTCACAGATCCATCGGGCAGCGTCATAGTAGGTGCCACAGTGAGCGCAGTCAATGTGGCCACCAACGTCTCGTATGCGGGGGCCACTAATCGAGAGGGTTATTACTCAATACCCTATGTTTTACCTGGAACATACGATGTAACCGTTGATATGGCCGGCTTCGAAAAGGTCGTGAGCAAGGGAACCATTGTGCAGTTGAATCTGGCAGCGCGCACCGACATCACGCTCCGCGTGGGCTCAACAAACTCCGCTGTCACAATCTCCGCAACGAATCCGCCCCTTTCAACCGACGACGCAGTCATCGGCGAAACAATAGACGAGAAGAAAGTTGCCAATTTGCCCATCATAGGGCGCCGCGCAATGGATCTGGCTGCTACAGCCTCGAACATCATTGTTGGACCGAAGACTTCCTACACCGGGGTTCCTCCGGGAGCAACGTACATTGGCGCCGGAACCCGTGAGGTCCATAACTCTCTCACGCTTGATGGAATTACGATCATGAACTCATTGGGCTCATCTTCTGCGGTGACGCCGAATCCAGATGCCCTCTCCGCGGTTCAAACTCAGACCGGAAACTACACCGCACAGTATGGAGCGTATATGGGGGTCCACATCAACATGGACACCAAAGCCGGAACCAATCAATTCCACGGCACTGTGTATGACTATATTCAGAATGATTTCTTCAATGCACGCCCGTGGTTACTCTCAAAAGCATCTCGCACGCCCGTACTCCGTTTCAATCAATTTGGCGGTGCGATAGGTGGTCCGGTCATTCTCCCGCATTTCTACGATGGCCACAATAAGATGTTTTTCATGGGATCGTACGAAGGTTTGCGTCAGATATCTCAGTCTCAGAGCACCGCCACCGTGCTGACCCAAGCAATGCGCAATGGGGATTTTTCGGCGATCACAAGATCACTTGCTAACCCCGCGAACGGCGCGCCGTATGTCGGTAATCGAGTGACGAACATTTCGCCGATTGCCACTAAGCTGCTCGCATACACGCCGTTACCCAATCAACCCGGTACCGCCAATAACCTTAACAGCACTGTGCCAACGAACTTTACCCTGGATCAGACACTTGATCGCGTGGATTACGCTATCGGAGACAAAGTTCGCCTCTTCGCCCGTTACAGCTGGCAAAAACTAAGCTACGTCGCCGGATCTCTTATTCCAACGTCTACCAGCTATTCACCAACAGCCAACTCAAACGGTGCCTTCGGATATACACACATCCTCACTCCACGCTTCATCAACGATTTCCATTTCGGATTTAACAAGCTGTACAGCAATGTCTTGAACGATTTTGCTCAGAACAATGTCAGCGGCGCAGGATCGGCTTTAGGCATTCCGGGGTTTACATCCGACGTAGCGGACAATAATCCGGGAATCCCGAGCGTTATTATTAGCAATTTTCAGGCTTTGGGTTCAGACAGTACCAACTGGTATCAAGATGATCGAGCATTTCACGGGTACGATCAGGTGAGTTGGACACGAAGCAAACATACGATTATGGCCGGTGTCGATCTCAGGAAGCTGAGTACTGGACGTGCAGCACAGAATGCTCCCCGAGGCTCCTTTACTTTCAACGGACAATATTCCGGATATTCGGCAGCTGACTTTCTCACTGGATACGCAGTGAGCGTGATCACACCAATCGCTCAATTCAAAGGGTCTGTCTCGGAATGGCGAGACGGGTTTTTTATACAAGACAACTGGCAGGTGACGAAGCGGCTGACACTCCTCTACGGCCTTCGATACGAATTGCCAACGGTGCCATACAGCCTGAACGGGTACGCCAGAATTATTAACCGTGGTGGTACAGCGCTTATCCCTGCGACGGACGCGACGACTGGCAAGACCTTTACACCGGTACCTGGATTTAAATTTATTGGACCGAACCATACCAACTTGGCCCCCCGCTTCGGGCTCGCATATCGCGCAACAGACAAGATCGTCATTCGAGCCGGTGGTGGTATTTTCTACAATCCGAACCACCTCAACTCGTTTACTCTCGCCACAGGCAATTATCCGCTCGCAACATCTTTCAGCTACAGCGGGAATACCACCAACCCTGCTAATCTCAATTTCTCTAACCCTACAGGCGGACAATCTTCAACTGTCTGCGTACCTGGAACTGTAGGGTGCTATACCAGCGTATTCACTGACAACTATTACCTGCCAACTCCGCGGCTGTATCAATGGAACTTGGATACCGGGGTCGAATTGTGGCAGAACGCCGCGTTCGAGCTTCAATACCTGGGATCTCGCGGTTTGTTCTTCGATAGGTCCTTCTATCCCAATCAGCCGCTGCCTGGGGCGGGATCGATCAATACCCGGCGCCCGAATCAGCTCTTTGGACAAGTTCGCCAGATTCAGAACGACAGCTTCTCGACTTATCACGGCCTGACTGCAATTCTGCGGCAACGTCTCATCCGCGGGTTTGACATGAATCTGGGTTATACGTGGTCGCATACGTTGGACAACTCTACCGATGCAAACGGAGGCGGGACAGCGATGGATCAAAGTAATCTCAAACGTGATTATGGCGATTCAAGCTGGGATATACGGAGTCGCTTCGTTGGAACTTTGAGTTATGCGATGCCTGCAATCCCCGGCTTTAGCCGTGTGACACGGGCGGCAATAGGTGGATGGCAGGCGAATGCTATCGTTACGATGCAGACCGGGATGCCATTCAACATCGGTATCAGCAGTGATCGCGCAAACGCTGGCAATCTCGGAACGCAGCGTCCAGACGGTATTCGCATCGGCACAAACAACTGTTCAAGGTCTACTGTGATCAGTGGCGGAGGCGCATCATGCATTAACGCCTCAACCTTCGGCCTGCCCGCCTTATACACTTATGGCAACCTGCATCGCAACGACCAACATGGTCCAGGATTCATCAACACTAATCTTTCTCTCTTCAAGAATTTTCCAGTGCATGAGAATGTGACTGCTCAATTTCGAATGGAAGCATTCAACGTGTTCAATCACGCAAATCCAGGGAACCCTAACTCCATTCTTCCTGCGAGCTTCGATCCAGCGGCATCGAACTATGGGATCAGCGGATCCAATTTCGGTACGATCACGACAGTCCAGAACGCAAGCCAAAATGGTGGAGGGCAACGGCTATTGCAACTTGCAGGGAAAATTAATTTTTAGTTCTCCAGATTCTGTAGATTGCGAAGGCCCCGAATGTTATTTCGCGGCCTGCTTGTTTTCAATTTAAGTGCCCGCCAACTTGAGGTCGGTTACACACTCGCCGAAGATGTACGACAAGAGCCGCCAGTGCCTGGATCTACTCGTTCGGTAGGGTCAATTTTTACGTTAGAGAAGTGTCCAGCCCAGTTCGTTCAAGATCGAAGTAAGATCGAACGGTCAGAAAGAGGACGACTGCCGCGCTCATTGCCAGCCCACTTCCTATCTTCATCAAGCGTGCATTTGTAAAGGAATGATGAAGAAATCCAGTTAAGAAGATCGCCGCCCCCGCACCCAGGCCACCAGCAAGATTTAGCAGGCCAGTGGCAAGCCCAAAGTTTTTGTGAGCCACGATATCCGGCAGGGTGGCAAATACGTTTCCTGCTACGCATCCTGAAAATATCCCAAATCCACATGCCGAGATCTCAAGTAGCGGCAGCGACGTTGCACCAAATATAGCTGCGGCAAAAGGCGCAGAGAGAAATAATCCGGTCGCAACGATATTGAAACGACCATTCTTGTTCCGCCTGCTCGATTTATCACCGAGCAGTCCTCCGAGAAGCACGCCCACAGCGGAACTGGCTTGCAGATATAGGGTGGCGTCTAGGCCGCTTTGCGAAAGTGAGAGATGGAAGGTTTCGAAGATATGGTTTGGCAACCATGCATACAACATCCACAACATGGAACAGAATAAGAGGAACGCCGTACATAAAGCGATGTAGCACCGCGATCGGAAGAGATCGCGCGCCACTCCCTGTCCTCTCGAGACGCTGGCTGTTTGAAAATTACGAAACTGCGTCCCAAGGAATCCCGCATAGAGGATACCGACGATCGCTATAAAACCGAATCCCCATCTCCAATTAAAGCGCTCTGCCGCCCATCCACCATACCAGGCTCCGAGGGTGATACCGGTGAACTGGGCAAATCCATGCACCGATAAGGCTCGGGATCGTGTGGGGCCTGGATGCGCCGTCGTAATCATCCCAATGGCGGCTGGCACATATAAAGATTCCGAAAAGCCCATGATGACTCGCCAACACAGAAATTGCACTGCAGTGTGGCTAAGGGATGTTCCAAGCGTTGCAGTACTCCACATCACGACGGCGGCAATCACCAAGCGCTGTCGCGGCCAGATGTCAGAAAGACGTCCAGCCAGAGGCATGCAAAGAGAATAGGTCCAGGTAAACAGACTGCCGGCAAGCCCCAGCTGAAGATTGGTGAAGCCTAAATCATGACGGAGCAATGGAAAGATTGTGAAGACAATCTGTCGATCCATATAGTTAAGAACAAAAGCCAACGACAGAAGTAACAGCACTCTCCAAGGGTCGTCGAACTTT
Organism: Edaphobacter sp.; assembly: GCA_025462645.1. Classification (GTDB taxonomy): domain Bacteria; phylum Acidobacteriota; class Terriglobia; order Terriglobales; family Acidobacteriaceae; genus Edaphobacter. The sequence continues at coordinate 18,807 of JAOAPB010000024.1, forward strand.
GAGTCTCTTACTTCCATCATGAGATATATTCTCAGCGCAACTTGTTCCCTAAAAGGGACGGTATACAATTTCGACCACGCGAATGGACGAAATTACGATGTCCGCGGGACAACGAAGCAGTATGCCGTGTATTTGATTTCGCTCCATGCCTGCTCGCCTAGTGGAAAGCCGGGATACAGTGGCCTATTCACAGGCGTAAATTTGACACGCACCCAAATCTCCCTCCTGCCCTTGGTCAATGAGCGGGGCAGTAGAAATTCATCATCCCGAAAACGGCGGTTCGAGGTCCTTACTTCATGCTCCGCTGCACCTAGTTCTTCTTTCGGATTTGAATATATGGACGTATTCGAGCCCGCTAAATACCAGATACCGGCAAATCTCCATTTCGCCCCGTGCTGGTTGGTCACATAAATTTCAGCTCTCTGGTTGGGAAATTTGTAGTCAAGCTTCCGACGAAGCAAAACGCCAATGTTGTCGCGGTGGAGGCGAAGCTTGAATTCTGAGATCCCTTTCATTGTTCGTCCATGATCGGTCTCAGGCGGATATACCTCTTTACCGTTAAGGGTATCGACTCCCCACTCATAACGAGAAGTGATCGCGTATGGGTCTGACGACTCTGCAGACAGGTAGTTATGCGCCCGCTCCGACTCTGTATCACCAACCTGAAGTAGATCGGTCTGTACAAGCGACGGTGACGGAAGACCATACCAATAAGTTACGGTCTCGTAGTGCTGGCCAGAGTCATTCGCTCCTCCATGCTCCAAACGGATTAAGGCATTCTTGCCAAATGGCATTAGATCGGCGAGTAGAAAACGATACGCGGATTCGATTTTGTCCTCATCGCTAACAGCTGTCTTTACGCTGCGTGCCCCAACCGGGTGACCTGCAAAAGGCAGGCTCATGTTCAAGCCTCCCCAATAGTCACCCCCACCGCCCCATTCCTCTGTTCCGGTTCCCTGGGCTTGGGGTGTAAGGCTGTCGTCAAAGAAGAATCGGGGATCTCCTTCAAGAGTGCCTAGATTCGCATCATGCGAAAAGATGAATGAATTACCGACAAGGTGACCAGACCAATCACCACCACTTTCGATCTCACGGGTATCGAGAAGAACCATATCCTCGCCAGGTACTGGACAAAGAAAATCTCTATATGTGGCGTGAAAATAGGAAGTCTGGCTAAAAGATTTGCGCTCTGGCGTATAGCGCACACTCGACTCGATTCCCTCGATCGCATGTCCCGCGCTCACCAGCTCAATTCGCGCCGATCGGGAGAATGGCATCGGGAAATAGCATGAGAGATAGACTCTATCTCCTGTAAATCGAATATTAACTGGAAATGCTTTTACTAGGAATGTCCGATTGTCACGGTTGTACAGTGTGCCCGCACCATAAAAGAGAGCGATAGGTGCGTCAATCGACGGATCCTTTCTGCCATCCCAGGTGATGCGAAGGCGAACATTCTTAAACTCCGTGGCTTGATTTCGAGGAATAGAGAACTCAAGCGCTCGAATTGTTGCGTTCCCTCTCAATCCTGCGACCGCAACTGAGCCCCCTGCGGGCAAATCGAAGCTCTTAGTAGTCCGCTCAATGCCGGCCTTGGGTGCAATATCACTGCCTGCTCTATCGATGAGATCAAGAACACGTTGATCAGGAATGTTGTTCTCATCCCAGCTTCGCAACGGGTGCGTGAGTCGCACACCGGGTACGAACTTGTCAAAGATGTAATAACCCGTTCCATAGTGTGTTCGCGTGTAAGCCATCTGAAAGCTTTTTTCAAACGGGATCGGGGTCCAGATCAGATCTGCACCCTTTGTCGATGCCCACGTCAGGTTAAGGGGCGCGGGAAACGGCGGCAATGGTTGAAAACGTGAACCCTCGATTGGATGTAGGGGATCACGCGAGCTCTCTTCTTGTATCAGGTGATCTCTACCGTCTACTACGTAGTGCCAAGGGCTACCGTGCCAATGGTTGTAGCGGCTGAACACCAAAACGCCTGGCCCCTCTATATCGAGAGTCACATTGAAATCTGTGGAACGTTGATAAAGAAAATGAGAGGCATCGACACCTTCATTTCCACCTGTTCGATCATAAGTACTGCGCATATATGCGCGCATCCCTATCCTCTGTTGGGCCCATTGCTCCCACAGGAGGTATGCGTCGAGGCCGACGGGTATAGAAGGCATCTTCGCAGTCAAATCATGACTACGATTGGCCTGAGCCGGAAGCAGAAGGCTTTGAATACACCACGTAAGAGCCACACTCATGACAAACAAGGATTTTCTAATCATTTGCCTTCTCTGAGGTGACGAACAACCTACTTAACTACGATCACCGTAGCATTCTTGCCGGCAAGGCTAACGGAGCATTCTAGAGTTAGCGCTCGAAAACGTTCAGCCCCATGGACGTTGATTCACGTTAAGCAGCACACGGCTAGCCAATTATGAGTTCAATCATGCACCCTTACTTGTGAGGCAAGGTCTATAGGGAAGTCTCAAATATGACTTGAGAGAAGGTCAGAACAATGCGTTTGAAAGGAAAGCGTGCAGTCATTACAGGAACAGCAACAGGGATCGGTCGCGAGACCGCTCTTCTGTTTGCACGTGAGGGTGCTGAGGTTCTGGCTGTGGATCGCGACGAAGTCAATAACCTCACTACGGCCCAACTAATACGTACAGCCGGATACAGCTGTGAGTCTTTTACTGCGGACATCAGCCAGGAAGATGCAGTCGTGCATTTGTTCAGGAATATAGGAACAGTCAATATTCTAGTCAACAATGCCGCGTCGGTTCACGGTGACGGTTTTTTGACTGATCTCTCAGCCCAGGCCTGGGACAATGTCTTGAGACTATGTCTGAGTAGTGTATTTCTTTGCTCTCGTGAAGCAGTTAAACAAATGATGCGTCAAGGCTCAGGAACGATCATAAACCTTAGCTCCGCAAATGCATCCGTCGGCATCAATTTAGCGGCCTACACCGCTTCGAAAGGTGGTATTGAATCTCTGACAAGACTTACCGCAGCACACTATGCGCGATTTGGTGTCAGAGCAAACGCGATCAGTCCGGGCACTATTATGAGCGAAAACTCCGCACAGTTTTATCATGAAAGACGGGACATCGCTGCTGACCTAAGAAGCTTATATCCGGGAAATGAGTTCGGCGACGTTCGCGACATTGCAGCAACCGTCTTGTTTCTAGCTACAGACGAGGCCAGGTTTATAAACGGTGCGATCGTACCCGTAGACGGCGGATTGACCTCCACTCGTCGGCTGCACTCAGTTGCTCCTTGAATATTTCCACCAGGTTCCCTAGCTCTAAGGGAGTTCCGCCACAATCGCTGCCTCTACGAGCATGCCTGTCTGCAAATCAACACCATAGGCCCGCCGATTTGGGGGATGGCTTCCAAAGTATTCACGATATATTGCATTCACCTCAGCAATATCTCGCACCACGTCCTGCAGGTAGAGCCGCACAGAGACAACCGCTGTGCGATCTACGCCTGCTTCCTTGAGTAGCTCGTCATACTGCCGGAAGATCTCCCGCATCTCGGCACCCGCGCCCCCCGCTACCGGCGCGTTAGCTCCCGAGGGTATCCCGGTAAGAAGGGCCTCCATCACAGGGCCATTGTGAATGACAGCTGCACTAAACGGAAATGTTTCACTCGTACGAAGGAATTTCATATTTATAGAGGGTATACAAATGCTGAACGGATTGGCGCACGCCGAGACGAGTAGCAACGAGAAATCGTCCAGCATTATGATCGTTCAGCCTTATTCAAGGCCTCTCTCGCCGAGGGGGCTGAAGGTTTTTGTTCATTTGAGTGGACGGCTATACTAGCTCTTTGCTGCTGAAGAGCATTCTATAAATGAGTAGGAAACGACGATCAGTGATCTTATTTTCGACTGTCGTGAAGAGGACGGAACATGCTGCTTCAGAAGATGACTTGGCAGGAGATTGATTCGCTAGATCGGTCCACTGTCGTTGTGGCAACGTTTGGTGCGATGGAGCAACATGGAACTCACCTCCCGCTGGAGACTGATGCACTGATCGGGCAAGAGATCGCCCGCCGACTAGACAACGCTTGCGATCAGCGCCTTCTTGTCTTGCCTACCCAATGGCTAGGTCTATCTCTACATCACATGAGTTTCAGCGGGACAATTACTACCTCGGTAGATACATATCTTGCCATGGCTTTTGAGATCCTCGGATCGATAGCACAGACAGGGTTTAGAAAGATTCTCGTTATCAACTCTCATGGAGGTAATGTTTCTGCTCTAGACCTTGCGCTGACCAAGTGCCGGGAGACGTATCCGAAGACCCGTATTGTCGGTGTGACTTATTGGAATGCTGCGGCCGCCCAACTTCGCGCATTAAGAGAAAGTTCGATTGGCGGAATGGGACATGCCTGCGAACTGGAGACATCACTGGTGCTTGCGACAAGTCCAAAGCTCGTTCGGAGCGATCGACTCGGACCTGACGGACGCCAAGCTGTGTCTGAATTTGCGGGTAAAGATATGCTTCAAGGGGGTTCTATCACCATCTCGCGACATTTCTCCGAGATCAGCTGCAATGGTGCCGTTGGAGATCCGCGTACAGCTTCCGCGGAAAAAGGGGAGCGCTTCTTTGAAGCGATCATAAGCCGCCTCGCAACATTGGTCAGTGAGATTGAATCGGGCCGCATTGATGAATTTAGCCAAATTGGCGAATAGTTCTATTCTCGTTTCTCTCGAATTTCGAGCCCTAGTCCATTTCCTTCTGGAAGCACCGCGCAACCATCTTCATAAGCAATTGGTCGCTGTGTCAGATGCTCAAGATAATAGAGAGGCCCGAGAATGTCATGGTCCACTGTAGTGGCAAGGTTAGGTACTGCGACCGCGAGATGTAGCATCGCGGCGGTACCGAGGTCCATTTCGAGATTGCTTCCTATCGTGCACTCAATTCCTGCGGACGATGCCATCTGCGCAATTTCCATTGACCTTTGAATGCCGCCATTCTTCCCGGGATAGATACTGATGAAGTCGCAGGCGTCTGTGCGAATCGCTTCCAGCGCATCCTGCCGAGTAAAAACCGATTCATCGAGCATGAGCGGAATATGCGTTCTTTGCCGTAGCCGGGAGCATCCGCGAAAATCTCCACGTCTCAATGGTTGTTCGATGGCGTTCACTTTCAGCCGCTCCAGGGCGGGAAGAGCTCGGACGGCGTCCGCCTCCGTCCAGCCAGAGTTCGCGTCAACAGCAAGACGAAAATCATCCCCCATCTCACTTCTAACCGCTTGCACTCGTGCGATATCCTCCTCGACAATCAAGCCAACCTTCACCTTTGCCGCTTTCAGGCCTAAATCTGCGGCGTGCATTGCGATCCGTACGGCTTCTTTGGGAGAGAATGCACCGATCGAGAATTTCAAGGGGATCTTTGATGAACGTCGAGAGCCTCCAAGAAGCATGTACACGGGCAGCCCCAGGATCTTTCCCTTAAGATCGAGAAGTGCCATCTCCAAGGCCGCTTTCGTAAATGGATTCCCTATCAGCATTCGATCCATGCGGTCCGAAAGCATATTCGACTGCAGTGGATCGGCTCCAATCAGTAACTTTGCGAGTAACTGTTGGATAAGGGCGAGCGCCGTGCTCTGATTTTCACCACTCCAGCCAGGAGCGACTGTCGCTTCGCCATAGCCGACCTGGCCTTCATCGGTATGGACAGTAATGGTGAGGTAGTGTGACTCGGGATGGGCACCTGCGGCACTGACGATTGCGAGCTTAGGGTTGACGACGAGGGAAGTAGGAGTCGCGTTTACGGCAGTAATCTTCATAGAATGTGCATACCCTTTCAAACGAAACAGAGAAAATGATCAACGCGAGCTGACCGAAAATCGGACCATTGCCTTTCTCGCAAAGAAATAGCCACTGACTGCAGCGACCGTAAATTCTCCGCAAGCCGACAAACTTCGCCCACCCATTATGCTGAAGAGCCCAACACAGAGAAAGAAATAGAAGAGGATGCCCCACGCACTCGTTGCTATATCTTGGCCGAGTTCGGTTTTCCGTGGCTCTAGCCCCCTAGCGGCAAGGCTGCGACGAACCGGCCCCCAAAGGCCGACAGGACGGGCGGCGCAATAGAAATCCTCCAATACACTCAACTGTTCCGGCTTGGTCAATAACGTTGCCACTACAATCGAAATCCAACCTGCAACAAAGAGAATGGCGAACCCGACCCAGAAAGGAAAGCGTTCGAGATCACTGAATGCTGGCACAATACCGTTCCAATTCCATCCGGTCAGACCACTAAGTATCCTTCGTAAACTATCAGAAAGTAATGCATCGCTACCGAACCAGACGAGATATCCAGCGGGAAATCCGCCCAGAACGCCGATCATGTCTCCTACCGCATTGGTTCTCCACCAGAACCACTTCAGCCATGCGAGAGGTAAGGAAAAGACGATCAAAGCCGAGTTGATGAAGAGTATCCACTTATCCAACTGCTCTGGATGGATCGCTCCTCCCCAAAGAAATGCGACCGACAACAGCAGCCCGGTTACGACCCGGCTCACCAATACGAATTCCTTCTGCGTGGCGTTCGGCCTCAAACTACGTTTGTATACGTCGTTGACGACGTAGCTCGCCGCCCAATTGCCGATCGACGATATCGCCGCCATATATCCAGCAAGACTACTCACGAGCAGCAAACCGAATAGGCCGGGCGGCGCATAATGCTTAACAAGATCGCCCCAGAGTGCAGCGGGGACTGATACTGCTTTTGGTGGAGATAACGCAGCAGCCGCAAGCGCGATGACAATAAACGGAACCAGCCGAACGGCAAGCGCAAGAACTCCATTTGCCATCTGCCCGAGAATCGCATGGCGCTCATTGCGTGCCGCCATAAATCGCTGGGCAGTCCAACCTTCACCTGCAAACGGTGACCCCGCAAAGAAGAGTCCCTGCACACACAGTGCCAGCAGCGTAATCCCGGTCAAGGAAGACCCGCTCGGCAGCGGCGCGAGAAATTGGGGGCCTCTCGATGCAGCAATCTGCGTGAAGACATGTGAAAATCCACCGGCCTTTGAAATCAACAGCAGACCAAATGCGAGATTACCGCCGATCAAGATAACGAACTGCAGCACGTCGTTGTACGCAACCGCAAACAAGCCCGCCATTAAGCTATACAGAATTGTGAACGAACCGAAGACAAGGATGACCGAAAGGGGTTTCCAACCGAGCACGGGACTCGCGGTAGCTGCCATCCAGGCGGCGCCATATGCAATGGATGTAACTCCCCACACAGCGCAAGCGTAGAAGGCATATATATTGCGATAGGCTGCCGCGCGACGGCCGGCATAACGGCGCTCGATAAACTCTCCGGTGGTTACAACGCCAAGCCGTCTCCACATCGGTGCCCAGATGATTGCAACCAGGGGCATCCAGATTACCCAGCTTACCCACGCCATGAGCCATAGTCCCGCAAATCCCGAAAGGAACAACACCATGACGAAACCTTGCCCACCACCGGTATAACCCGCGACGTCGGCAAACCCGATGACCCACCACGGCAGATCACGGCCGGCGACAAAGAACTCCTCAAGGCCTTTGCTGGCACGTGCTTGGAAATAAAGCGCGAGACCAAGAATACCCAGACAGTAAATCGTCAAAATCAACCAGTCAAGCGTGGCCATCAACACCGCTTTCGTACCGTGGTTTGTTGTTACATGCGGTTCCCGTTCGGACGACCCGCAGAAGAATAGTACCGACCAGTCTTCTGTGCGCAAGATTCGAGACGACCTTGCGGAGAAGTGTTTTGAGGATATGCAGGACGCTTTACCAGCGTCAATGGCAGAGATGTAAAGATGAAGAAAAGCGTCCTGCCCGCTGAACGATGCGATTACATCCTGTGTCGCGGTCAACGATGATGCTACTGGGCACACGAACGTCCCATCTTCATGACTCCAAATTTCAATGAGTTCTTAATAGGGATATATGTTTCGCTTGGACGGCAGAATCGCTCTAGTAACGGGAGCCGCAACCGGTATAGGCCAGGCGATCGCAGTCGCCATGGCTGCTAATGGTGCTGATATAGCGGTTACAGACAGACATCTGGAAACTCTTACCGAAACTGAATCAAGAGTACTGGCTCACAGACGTCGCGTCTTCAAGACCGAGCTCGATGTGCGAGTAATGGAGCAGATTGGCCGCAGTATCGTCGAGATTGAACAATCCTTCGGAGCAATCGACATCTTAGTGAACAATGCAGGTATCAATCGGCCTGCTTCGACAGATTGTGCGACTGTTGAAGAATGGGATGATCACTTCAACACAAATGTTCGGGGCGCTTTTTTCTTGCTCAGGCAGTCGGCGCAGGCATGCGAACGCGTGGCTGGGGGCGCATCATATTTATCTCAAGCCAGTCTGGCCTTGTCGGCATTCCTGGTCAACCAATCTACTGCGCGACGAAGGGCGCGGTAATCCAGTTGGTACGTTCGCTTGGACTGGAGTGGGCAAAAGATGGTGTCACAGTCAACTCAATCGCTCCTACATTCGTTGAAACTAATCTGACTCGAAAACGACTACACGATCCGGCTTTTCGTAGCTTTGTCCTCGGCAAAATCCCGAAAGGCGTGCTTGCCGAAGCAGAACAGATTGGCGCTGCTGCCGTCTACCTCGCCAGCGAAGAAGCTGCGATGGTAAATTGCGAAACGCATTGCGTCGACGGCGGCTGGACCGCGTGGTAATAACCTCCCTGCCTGGCCGCAGGGTAATTTTCGTTCGCATGATTGCGAAAACCTCTCCGCGACAACAATCCAAGGGAATGGTATGACAACAACAGGTACGGGGACGGGAGACGAATCATCAATACACTATCTGTTGTTTGTGGGAACTTATACCGACCGAGGCAGTGATGGGATTTACGTCTTTCGATTCACAGAAAAGGACGGAAATCTAAGCCCGATGGGTCTTGCGGCTCGCGCCATCAACCCCTCGTCGCTTGCCATAGTTCGGTCAGCCAACCCGCATTCGAAAGTCGTCGGCCTACTTTCTGTTCAAGAGACCAGCGAAGCAACCGATGGTTTGCAGGGTGGAGTAGTTAGTTATGCCGTCGACCATTCCAGTGGCAACCTTCAGGTAGTAGATCGGGCTCCTTCTCACGGTGACGGGCCTTGCTCGATTACGCTTGACGATACGGGCCGCTATGCTTTTGTGGCAAATTTCTGGGGAGGCACTGTAGCCGTACTTCCCATAACGGCAGATCTTCGCTTCAACATGGCAACGACTGTCATTCAGACATTCTGTCCGTTGCGCTTTGTACCGCCGCGGCCTCATGCTTTTCAAACCATTCCCGGAAACCGCTTCGCCATAATCGCTGAATTGGGTACCGACAGACTCCTCACCTACCCATTCGACGCGAGGACCGGCCGGATCGAAGCGACTGAGCCCTTTGCGTTTGAACTGAAGACGGGTTCCGGACCACGCCACATGGCCTTCCTGAACAACGGAAGAATTCTCTACGTAGTTAACGAGATCGCATGCACGGTAGCTGCGCTATTGGTCGAAGACGATGGAAGATTGCAACTTCTACAAACAATCTCAACGCTGGAAGATGGAACAAGGCTACCAGGAGATGCGGCGGAGGTTATTGTACACCCCAATGGCCGTTTTCTTTATGCTTCGACCCGCCGACCATCAACTATTTGTCTTTACCGTATCGACTCTACCTGTGGTCGGCTCTCTTTTGTTTGCGACTATGCATCGGGAGGAGACAGTCCCGCGGTTTTTGCCATTGCTCCATCCGGACGTTGGCTAATCGTCGGCAATCAAAGCTCCGGAAATCTTGCCGTCTTTCCGATCGACCCTTCTACGGGGCTCCTGGGAAAACTGCGACTGGCGACGCCTCTGAGTTCCCCTTCGAGCATCGTCTTCTTCCCTACGTCTATCTAACAGAAGCGGCGTCGTCCACCCTGCTGGACGGAAAGACAGATTCCCTTCACGATACCCATACGCAGGAACTAACATTGTCGCGAGAACCGAAAGGGGGATGATGACCAGTGACCGCAGCTCGAAAATCAATACCAAACCGGAAGATCGCCAATATGAACTCGGTCGAGCGAGCTTTCGCGATACTGGAATTCCTCAACTCCTCCCGGCGAGGCTGGAATATCTCTGAAATGAGCCGAAAGCTCGGCCTACCGAAGAGTTCGACTCATGTACTTTTCGCTACTTTGGACAAGCTGGGCTACATCACTGAATATCAGTCGTCCAGACGTTATCAATTAAGCCCTAAACTGTACGGACTTGGCCGTCGGGCGCTCGAGACGACACCTCTGCCCATGATTGCCCTGCCACATCTGCACTGGCTCGTTCAACAGACGAATCTCACGGCACATGTTGGAATCCTTGAAAAGAAGCAAGTGGTATTTGTCCAGAAGGTAGATGGTCCAGGAATCATCAAATTCGATACCTACATCGGAAAATGCTCGCAACTGCATTGCACAGGCTTGGGTAAATCACTCGTTGCGTTTCGTCCGGAAGAGGAGATCAAGAGTCTTTTGGACAGGTACACATTTAGCCGATTCACCAAGCAAACAATCTCTTCTCTCAGTACTTTCATAACAGAGTGCGAACGTATTCGACATGCAGGGTATTCGATGGATGATGAAGAGGAAGAGCTTGGAATCCGTTGTGTCGCAGTGCCCGTCTTATCCGACGGGTTTGCCGTGGCTGCAGTCAGTGTAACTGGAACTACAGCCCAGATGCCTCTCGAGGCGATCGCCAATATTGTTTCGAAGACCATATGTGCAGCACGCAGAATAGCAGCCCAACTGCAACCTGCACGCGCTCGTCATCACATCTCTGAAGAGGCGCAGGAAGGAGTTTCATGATCGTTGATTGTCATACTCACGTTGGTGAAGAGCTACATTTGACCAAGGATTTCGTGAAGGACGCCAGAACAGTCTCAGGCAATCCGAATCAGAGACTTGCGGTTGATCTCCAAGAACACCTTAAAGCGATGGAGGTCGTAGAACGCGCCGTCGTACTGGGGTTTCGGGCACATCATGTCGGATATGTCGTACCCAACGAATATGTAGCGGATTACGTACATCAGTATGACGATAAGCTTGTTGGCTTCGCTTCAATCGATCCTCATGACGAGGACGCCGTTGAGCAACTCGACTACTGCGTGAAGAATCTCCGCCTCAAAGGGCTGAAGCTGGGGCCTATCTATCAAAACATGCATCCATCCGACCCGCGCTTTGTTCGACTCTTCCAAAGAGCGGAACAATTGGATATTCCCATCCTCATACATCAGGGAACCACTTTTTGCCGAGATGTCTCGCTGGAATATGCTAACCCCGTTTTACTTCAACCGATCGCGCGCGCATTCCCCGACCTGCGCATGATCATCGCTCATTTGGGCCATCCATGGATCGGAGAGACGATCTCTCTCATCCGGAAACATCCTAATCTCTATTCTGATTTATCTGCTTTACATTACCGACCCTGGCAGTTTTATAACGCCCTTGTTCTTGCGAAAGAATATGGAGTTCTTCATAAGCTTTTTCTCGGCTCAGACTACCCTGTCACTACGCCACAGGAAAGTATCGATGGCCTGCGAAATGTGAACGCCCCCGCGGCCGGAACCGGTATGCCAACCATATCTTCTGAGGCCATTGAGGAGATCATTCACCGCGACACTTTTGCGATTTTGGGACTCTCCTGAAGTTATTTGAGCTTTCCGAAGGAAGGGATAGTAAGCATCATTTGCCTACCATCCCTTTTCTATCGCTACATGAAAACGAACTAAGCTATTTCGAAGCGCTAAGTATCTGCTGGATCTTCTGTTCTACCCAAACCTGTTGTCTCGGGAAATCTTTGTACGACTTCAGATCCGCAAGCAACGCTGAACTCGGCTTGATACCTGCCGTCTGTAGCATTGCATAGTCTTGGAGAGACTCAGCAAAGACTTCCCAGCGAATTGAATCGATCGGCCCATCGGGACCGGGATAAACAACGAACGGATCCCCATAAGCGATGCCAGGCCATGCTCCACCGGCTCCTTCCAAAAACGTATCTTCGAGCTGCTGCGTATCCATCTTGTACCAGTAGTTATAGCCCCAGTGCAGGAATCCACCTGCACCCAGATGATAGAAGAGCCACCCGCTCATGCGAATCGTCGCGAGAGGCGTATCGTAGAAGCGGTTCAGATAGTCACCGCGAGGGCCAGTGCAGTAGTACACCCAGTGCGGAATCCCTGCATCAATGTAATTCTGGGCCGACTGCAAAATCGGTACAGGAATATCAGTGATACGCTGCTTTCCGTACTCCACATCATTAAAGCATCCATGGTCTTCATCCACGGTGCGAGTTCCCTCAGCAACGCACGGGCTCGCTTGTAATTCTCCAGGTCTTCCCCACTACCGGGCTCGTCTGAAACATGGAAGAACGTGTGATCTGGCGCTAAATGTTCTTCATCGAGAAACTTTCTCAATGCCGGTAGATACTGTTCAAGGAAACTTCGGTAGACACCTGTCGTCGGCGGGGTCTTCGTAGGCCAAAGCAGTTTGTACTCTTCGCCTTCACGTTGGTACACATGAATAGGTTCTCGCACACCCCAATAAAGCCACATGTGAGGGAATTCGAAGTATTCCATACCCGTACGCTTGCCCATCTCGACGAAACGGCGGACATCGCTAAAGTCGAAGCTGTACTTTCCAGGCGATATTTCAGTTGCCTTCAACAATTGCGCTGGACGTGGAACGACCTCGCGTCTCGTCTGAAAGATAGGGACAGCAATCACGTTGGAGCCATGTGCCGTCATGTCCGCGACGTAACGTTCAGTGTACTTCCACCATATTTCACTGAAGGGTTGCGTCTTGTAGGCATCGTAGATTCCGTCGGCGCTCCACCAATGCGTGACCGGAAAGTCATGCCGAGCTTTTATAACAAAAGATCGAACATCCACATGTGCCGACATCGCTCCCAATTCCGTCTGCTTCTTCTCTTTGCCTTCCTCGGCGCTAAGATGAATCGTGAGATCACGTACACCTGGGCTGATCGACGGCGGTACTTTCACAGTTATCCAGAACGCCTGATTCTCGTATGGGCCTACGCTCGCTATTTGTTCTGGAAATAGAGGATCCGGAACCAGGCCAGGTAGATGCTCACCTCCATCAGCCACGGCCAAGTCAATGTCGGTATTTCTGTGCGCCATTGGCACATAACCGACATGACGAATTTGAACTCCAAGGTCTTTGCTCTCGTCGATTTCACATTTGACGCGAAGCCCTCTCTTCGACATCTCATTCCTGACAACGACTTGAAAGGATAAAGTAGCATTCCTTGCGGAAAGTAACCGAAGGTCTTTTCGATCTGAAACAGGCGAGGTCGGGAACACTCGTTGCAATGAGCTTTCCAGCCACATCTTCACCGACGGAGGAGCCACAGTCTCAGGTCCGGCTGCAATAAGACTTTGACTTAAAAGACATACGAAGAAAGGGGGGATGGTTGCCCATCCCCTCACGTTTGCAGTTTTAGATTTTTTCCAAGAATAGCTCTCATTACTCCCTCTCGCGTTAGAACAGGAACTTGAGTCCGAACTGCATCGTACGAGCCGCTTGTGAGCCAAAGATCTTACCCAGGTTGGCATCGTTCACATTTTGGGTTGGATTGTTCAGATTCGCACGGTTGAGAGCGTTGAACGCTTCCCACCTAAATTCAAAATATCTAGCCTCACTCAGATACGCCCGCTTCATAAGCGCGGTATCAGCGTTGAAATAGCCGGGGCCGTTCACGTCACCCACGTTCGAATTGCCGAACGTATATAGCGGAGCAGGCGCAAAGGCGGTTGCCTTGAACCATCCGCTGGCGATCGGATTCGATACGTTTGGGTTAGAGATAAGGTTGGCGCGACTGCTTTGGCCGTTTCCAAGATTTCCGTTCGAGTTTGAGATAGTAAGCGGTTGTCCTGAACGGGCTCGTTCGTAGACAGAAGCCTGCCATCCGCCAAAGATCGCATTCACAAACTTATTTGAGTCGCCGCCGAAATGACGTCCGTGGCCATAGGGAACTTCCCATACGACGCTCGCTGCCTGAATGTGACGATAGTCATTGATACTGCGATGGCGGTTATACCAGGCTGGTGAATATGCAAGCAGGGCGTCAAACTCACCCTCGCCTACATTCTCATCCATGCTCTTGGAGAACGCATAGGCAAACGTATATGCCAGGCCATTGGCGAATCGCCGCTCAACATAGGTTTGGAGGCCGTTGTACCAGAAACGACCTTGGTTGCCATATGTGTGAATTGACGAAAACTTAGGGAACGGCTGGTCGGCTTGTATATTTGCGTGAAAACCTACAGTTGCAACATTGCGTTCCTGGCCCGAAATTTCATTAGGCACGCGCGTCCCGACGTACGAGACCGTGAGCACGGTTTTAGCGACGATTGGCATTTGAACTGAAACATTGAACTCCCTCGTTTCAGCTGGCTTAATATCTACAAGGGGTGAGTACACAGCGAAATTGCTCGCACCATTTGGTCCCGCTGCCCAGACGTTCTCCCATTTGTTCAACGAAGCGGTAGAGAAGTTCTGGTTATAAACAGTCCACGTTGGCATATTGATCAGCGATGCGCCGCGGTTTCCTGTGAAGTTGTTGTAATAGGTTCCATATCCAGCACGGAGGACGATATCGTTACCTCCGAAGGGGCGATAGGTCAGTCCGAGACGAGGCTGCCAGTTTCCATTCGGTTCATAGAGACCATTCGGATAACCCGCCTGGGTCGAAGTCTCCCACAGGCCGGCGGTCTGCGCAGCCAATGCTGGCGAAGTTGAGAACGTGGAGAAATTCGGTTTGCCTGTTCCGTCAACGGCAACAACGACTTTATTGTCCGTGGGATTCCAGACGCTGCAAAGATACAGGTAGCAGCCTCGAGCAAGATAGCGATCATATCTCACACCGAGATCGAGTGTGAGGTTAGGACGCACCTTCCATGTGTCCTTCGCATAAATGCCAATGAAGGGAGATTTATCCTCTCCAAAGAAGGTTAAAGGGTCATTGAGAGAGCTCGTGTTGGTATAGCCCAACAGGTAATCTGCAAACGCATTGCCCGTGTATTGGCCATTGAAACCAAAACTTCCACGAGCTGCTGCAGAACCATGCCCACCATACGCCTGTCGATTTCCAAAATCAAAACCTACTTTTAGCGTGTGCGTTCCGGCAATCCGATCTAGTGAAGCCTTACCCGTGTATTGTGCATTTCTCTGCCCACCAGGAACTCCGTAACCGCCAGCAAAGGAGACACCCGTGTAGCCACTGATACCAATGTCAGGGGGCCCGATCCATTGCTCGCGCCCGGTGCTCGGAATACCAAGAATGCCCGCTAGCTGAGAGTCATTCTGCTTGCCCAGCGCCGGATTCGAATACTCGTCCTTAGTCCGCATCATTCCGCCGGTTATTGTGAGCAAAGTCTTCGGAGTCAATGTCCACGTGTAGTTCACAGCAACACCGTGCTGCCGAAGGGTATTGAGGCCATATGTCGATGGGTCGGCACGATAGCCGGCCTGCTGCGTAGGCTCCTGAAGATAAAAATATCGCCCATAAATGCGCTGGTTTGATGTGATCTGATGATCCACCCTTCCGAGATACTCATAGGTCTTGTCATACGTATTCGCGTTTGCGATATAACGATTGCCGGCGGAGTTCGGTGTGATCAGGATAGGCAAAAAGTATTTCGCGGCAGAATCTACGCGGGCTGCTGGAATCTGATTGTTTGCAAAAGGAAGGCCTGTTACCGGATCTTTGATTGGAGTCGGCCAGGAGGAAAAATCGGCGGCGCCCGAGCCTGTAGGGATAAACGCTGTTGGAATTGCAGCTTCATTCAGGAGTTGAGCATTGCGAATGATCGTCGCCTGGAAACTTCCAAAAAAGAATGTCTTATTGCGGTAGACTGGACCGCCCAGTGTGCCTCCAAACAAGTTGTAGCGAACACGCGGCTTCGGCTTTGTCTTATCGGCGAATGCGTTATAGGCATTGAAAATATCATTCTGCACAAACTCGAACGCACTCCCGTGAAAGGCATTCGTTCCGCCCTTTGTGACAACGATGACCTGACTTGGACTGCGTCCGGCTTCCGCTCCCGAGTCAATTGTCTGAACACTGAATTCAGCGATGGAATCAACATTAGGAACAGCAGTTCCTCCTTCGGCCGAACCGTCGTTGCTCGTAACTCCGTCGAGCTGAAAGTTCGTCTTATCACTCCGCAGTCCGTTTCCTTGGACAGTAGTGACGCGCATATTTGTGACACTTGGCGGCGGGTCTAGAACTCTCATTCCCGGAACCAGACCGACCAGCGCAAGGGGACTGCGCGTAGCGAGTGGCAACTGCCTTATCTGATCCATTTGTACGACGGTCTCTAGTGTGGCGCTCTCGGTTTGAAGAGCAGAACTCGTTGACTGGACCGAGACCGTTTCCGTAGCTCCGCCCAGCTCCAACACCGGCTCAACACGAACCTGCGAGCCGACGGTGAGCTGAACGCCCGCGTTTTCCCAGTGCTTGAAGCCCGAAGCTTCAACTACAACACGATAGGAGCCAATGGGAAGAGCCAGAATAGTGAATTCACCATCACGTCCTGTTTGCTGCCGGCTCGCTGCCCCGGTCGCCACATTGGAAGCTGTCACAACTGCGCCCGAGATTCTTGCACCACTCGGATCACTAACAGTACCCGTGATTGTCGCCTGAGTTCCTACTTGACCGAAAAGACTTGCGGTAGCTAGCACGATCACTGAGAGAAACTTACATGAGAAGCTCATATCTACTCCCCTTCCACATCTTTTTTTGGGTGACCCCGTCGCAAAACGTGGTTCATCTGGCCTATCAATTTCCGATCAGACTGTGATCAAAAAAAAATCCGTTTGCCCTTAACAGGCTATTAATACTCAGCGTGAAAGCAATGATGTATAGGTCTTTGATCGTTGGCAAGAATATTGCCTCAAGCTTCCATGCGGCTGGACGATCTCTTCAGTGTGCTCAGAGAACGATGGTCGCTGCCGCTAAAGGAAATACTTCTTTATTTGAGATTGAGCTTTTCTTCGAGAGCCTAGCGATGCATGTAAGTAGATTTGCCACATAAAAATCGCCGCTCATCCATCTATGAGCGGCGACTCATCCACGCCAGCATAATACCTTGGTCATCGAATGCTAACTAATGCCTGCAACGCTACAGCACGCCATATTTTGCATACACCTGAGAAAGGAAGGCTCCTTCAAAGAGATCACGTCGACTCTCATTCTCTCTGAATGCCTTTTCCTTCGCTTGAGCGAAGACTTCGGAAATCATCTCTGCGGGGATGGCAACAATGCCGTCGTAGTCCGCGAAGATAAGATCGCCGGGATTTACTAAAACCCCGCCGCAACTTACTGGCACGTTGTAGTCGACGACTTGACCTCGACCGCGCGAGTCGACCGGCTTGATACCAGCGGCGAATACCGGAAAACCAAGCTTTTGTATTGTACGAACATCGCGGACAAGGCCGTCCACGACGGCACCTCGCGCCCCTCGCGCTCTCGCCGCAGTAGACAGCAGCTCTCCCCAGGGTGCGTTGCGCTTAGATTCGCAAGTCGACACAACTACAACTTCACCTGGGAGTATGCTGTCCATCGCCTCAATCTCAAGCCCATAGGGATCGTCTGGAACATAAAACATATCCTGGCACTGAATGGTGCGAGCCCATCCCGCAAATGTCGCATCCGGAGACAGCGGCCGCAGATATTCGCGCATCGCCTGATCACGTCGCCCAAGCTCATCGAGTGCATCAGCTATCACCGCTGTGTAGAGTTTCGACTCGATCTCCTCAAACATAGTGACCTCGTCTTTATCGGCCGGCCTGCTCTCGATACGGTAGACATTCTCTTTTATCTTTACTTCGCTCACAATTCCCTCCAATGTTCCTCATCCTGCTGGTTTCTGCATCACTCGCTCAATACAGGAGCTGCCGCCTAAATCGAATCTTTGTAACGATCTACACGCACGTGCGCCGTAATCGCATGTGCGACCATTCCCTCGAGCATGCATTGCCGTTCAGTTACTTCGCCTGTGCGAACGCTGGCAGCCTCAGTCATTCGTTGATAGGTACAAGTCTTGAGGAATTTGCCCACCCAGACTCCACCGGTATATCGAGCTGCGCGGCTGGTTGGCAGAATGTGATTTGTGCCAATTGTCTTGTCACCATATGCCACAGTTGTTTCCTGCCCGATGAAAAGAGAGCCGTAGTTTTTAAGGTGTTCGGCAAAATAGTCGTCGTCTTCGGTGTGCAACTCTAGGTGCTCTGGTGCGTAATCGTCACTGAGACTCACCGCCTCTTCACGAGAATCAGCTAGATAAACTATCCCATTGTCTCTCCATGAAAGAGCTGCCACGTCTCGCGTCGGCAATACTGCCAGCTGCCGTTCGACTTCGTCTATTGTCCTAATGGCCAGATCTTCACTCGTCGTAATGAGACAAACGCCGCTGTTCGGATCGTGTTCTGCTTGCCCCAACAAATCGCACGCAACTAGGGAGGGGTCTGCTGTGTGATCGGCAACGATAAGTATTTCGGTTGGCCCGGCTAACAAGTCGATTCCGCAGCGACCGAAGAGCTGCCGTTTCGCCTCTGCGACGAAACGATTCCCTGCTCCGCAGAGCATATCCGCAGGCGGAGCGCCATCCATCCCAAATGCCATCAAAGCAAGTGCCGGAACGCCTCCAAGGATATAGATCGAATCGGCTCCGGCTTTCTTAATTGCATTGATGGTTGCCGGAAAGTACCCTTTGCCCCGCACCGGAGGTGTGCACGCTGTTACATGTCGTACACCCGCGACTTTGGCGGGGATAATACTCATTTGTGCGGAGCCAAACATGGGATAGCGGCCACCAGGTATGTAACTGCCGACTGCACCGACCGGAATATGACGATGACCCAAAGTCACTCCCGGACGTATGTTCACTTCCAATGACTGCAGTGTCTTCATCTGAGCCTCGGCAAAGACGCGGACATTTTTTTGACAGTAATCGGTGTCTTCAATAGCTACCGGGGACACTTCGTCTATCGCACTCTCAATCTGAGCGTTGTCGAGACGGAAAGAATCCGGATTCCAATCGTCGAATCTCTGACTGTACTTGCGAACAGCATCCATTCCGTTCTTCTCAAGATCGAGCAGCATTGCCGAAACTGTCGCTGCTGTGTCGACGTCGTGTTCGAATAATCTGTGCCCACCTGCCTTCATCACCTTCATCGTGTTCTCGCCCTCTGCTATTTCTTTTTGCTGTAAGCGGGCACCAGTTCATCCGACGCCCGAAACCTTTCGCTTCAATAACCCTCAGCCCTTGGCCCTAGGCGGTCGCTCCATTGAGTAACACTCCAGCCTCCGTCGACGACTAATGTTGCTCCAGTAATGTAGGAGGCATCGGTCGAAGCCAGAAATGCTACGGCTGATGCGATCTCTTCGGGCCTGCCGATACGCCCTAACGCGGTACGTGCCTCACGATCCGCAAGCTCGTACGGGTTCGCTTTAATACTTTGAAATGTTGGCGTGTCGATGGCACCTGGACATACGGCGTTACACCGGATTCCATGTTGTCCATAGTCGATCGCCACAGATCTTGTGAGCTGCATAATCGCGGCTTTCGCGGTGCAGTAGGCCACCGTGTTCGCAAATGGTAGGAGGCCGCCTATCGATCCCATATTTACGATGGAACCGCCGCGCTGCTCAATCATTACTGGGAGGCATGCCTTCGACATGCTGAAAGTGCCTGAGACGGTTACATCAAGCTGCTTTTGCCATTCGCCTTCATCTGTCTGCAACAGGGCGCCACCACGATGCGCTGTGTAGGCAGCATTATTAATGAGTACATCTATCCGTCCGTGTGACGAGAGGACTTGTTGAGCCGCTCTGGCCGGAACCTTGCCGTCGCCGATATCAGCTTCCATCCAGAATTCACGTTCGTCTTCACCACGAGCATTCACGCCCTCAAGAGCCGGCCGTACAAGATCGAGATTGTGTACAAATGCACCCTCCTGCAGCATCCGTTCGACGCAGGCGCGACCGATACCAGATGATCCTGCCGTGATAATGACAACCTTGTCCTTGAATCTCATGGGTGATACTGTCCTCATCTCGCAGCTACTCATCGACCCAAACCCGTCTACTTACCCTCACTCTTCGAAAAACGACGCAGGACATTTGCGGTGATTCGCGATACATTTTCGTCGGAGAACAAGCATGTAACCCACGTAATAGATCCCGTTGAAAAGACTTTTCCGTTCCCGAGATCGAAACACACCATATCCGCTCCACCGTGCTCGGCATTTTCACCGCGTGCAATCACCTTCAAGTGCTCCGGCGAACTTGGAGTGACTTTATCTGTCTCGTGACCCGAGGCACCACCGGGGACGCGCTCATGCTGGCTCTTGTCCCCAAAGATCTCCCCTGACTTCAAGCCTGTACCTTCAAACGCCCAGTGCTTCGACTCCAGCACACAGTACGGAGCGGCAGTCATTGCTCCTGGATCGGTGAACGCCACACCCAACAGGCGCGCTTCGGGAGCATACGTGCGATGCATACGTGATTCGTGTTCTGCCCCGGCTGCTTTCGTATCGTCGAACGTGAGGCATCGCATGACATCTCCGTCGATCGTTACCTCGCAGTTTAAGCCGTTGCCGCCGAGATACAACAGACGTCCACCTTGGTGTACCCATTCCTCAACGCGACGAAACATCTCTTTTGTCCAATACTCGGGGTGTACTCCGATGACAAGAACTTCGTAGGCGTTCAACGGCATGCTGCCATCGTGAAGCTGGGCATCGGCATAGTAGTCATAATTGAATCCTTCGCGCTCCAACCAACCCAGCAATCGCCACTCTGCCGGCGCAAGACCGCACTGCAAACGTCCTTCAATCGGGTCCGAGATGGCAGAGGCGTCCCAAGGCTGATTGTC
Organism: Edaphobacter sp.; assembly: GCA_025462645.1. GTDB lineage: Bacteria > Acidobacteriota > Terriglobia > Terriglobales > Acidobacteriaceae > Edaphobacter. The sequence goes on from JAOAPB010000024.1 coordinate 39,755, forward strand.
AAAAATATGGTTGCCAGGCTCTGGCCGTTCAAAGGCTAGCGGGCGATATTCCTCATCTCGTGAGGACCAGACACTGGTCGCACTCGTGTATCGCGTAAGATCTTGACGCGCATTGACCGTGGGTGTCGGCGGCAAAGAAGTTGGATTGATGTAATTGGAGCGACCGCCGAAATTGTTGTATGCGTTCCACGTATTCGTGTTTGCCAGCACGGCGATCTTCGCTTGCGGTTGCAAAGGAGACACAACCCAGGGAAATGAAAAGTTTTCTCCCGATGGGGTGCGTGCCCATAGGTAATAGAGACCTGTGCGTTCCGGTGCTTGAACAAACTGCTGAATGTGCGGTGATGGATACCCCACTTTGTTCCAATCGACGCCGGTCTGAGAGTAATCTCCATCCGGAGTAATTTGCGCGACAGCATCGGGACCATGTTCGTCGTACCAACTGATGGTGCGGATAGATTCTTTCGCCGAACCATAACGCCAAAGGCTCAACTGAAATTGTTCCGCGCTATTTGCCCGGACTTCCGACCGCTCTCCACCTTTCACCCATTTCGGCCACATGTACCCCATCAACTTTCGACTGAGCAACCGAAACTGATATGGGTCGTCTGTGCCGAGGTTGCACGTTACACGCTTCGACGTGTAGCCAACCTTCGCCAACGTGACACGGTAGACGCCCGGATCAATCCGTCCCAACACTGAGCCGCTTGGGGTGGACTCCAATAGAACGACCGCCCCATCAGAGGAGACTACCTCCAGGCGCACGCCGTCCAATGCAACGTAATTCTCGTCTGAAACATAGGCCAGAGGCCGCTGAGAAGACCCTTCCGATTTCCTACTCATGGTCCGACTTGCCTTCCATACTTAGCTTGTTTTCCGGCCCACCTGGCGGCCAGTGAATGGTCGAGGTCCGGATCGCGTTGACCCGTCTCAACAAATCAATACGGTAACCATTCTGGCGACATCACTTCATCGGAGCAAGTTATTTCAGATTGGCTGTCCACGCGGCTGGATGAAACGAATTATTCCTACATGCGACCCAACGCCACTCCGGAGGAGGGTAACCATGCCGTATTGGATGGGTTGAGTTCCCGCTTGGCCGTCCGTTCAAGAGTGAACAGCTCGCGAGCCGGACAAACAATCGCACATTGGGCATTCGCGGGACAAAGAAAGCAGAATCTCGAAAACAACATCCATCATGCTGAACTCGCGCGCGACAATGCTTGACTGCCAATAGCTACAAGTCTTTACAGTCGATTAGTAATGCACATGCGCTTGAAGCGGTCGACGCATTCGCACATTTGATCGAAACACACTGATTTCAGGAGTAGACATGTTTATACGCGTTTTACTTTGCCTTCTTATCACCCTCTGGACAAGCTCTGCCTCTTTGGCTCAAAAACCGGCTATACGCATAAGCGCGTGGTACTGGCTCAACTCTGCTCCCAAGATAGATTGGGAGGGAGATTTCGTCACGATGAAGCATCTAGGATTTACTGATGTGCTTCTCTCCTGGGGACTGGACACAGCGGGGCTCATAACCCGTAAAGACGACACAAAGCAGGCAATGCGTTGGGCCCAAAAGGCTGGCATGGGTTCTTACGTGATCGTCTGGCAGCCCGAAGCCAATTCTCTCCCACGCATTGCAGAATTCGTTCATATAAACGCTGACGGCAAAGTACTCGATTCACTCGATGTCTTCAATCCCACATGGCGTTCGACCTATTGGAAAAGCTACCTCCAGGAAATCGCTAAAACCTACCGTCATGAACCAGGCATGGCGGGATATGTCTTTGACGACTCCTTCAGCGGTGGAAATGTGTCTTACGGATCTTACGAGGAGAAGGTGTTCGGTGCGCCTTTACCGCGTAAACCGACCGATCCCCGTTGGGATGAATGGACGAAGAAACGCCAAGACTGGTGGGAGGACTGGGCAAAGGATACGATGAGGTACCTGCGTGAAGTTGATCCGAATCGCCAACATGAAATTTATCTCGAAGATACCTCTGATCGAATAACAAATGAATCTCGGAATTCGATTGCAGGGGTGGATTTTGCCAGAGTCGCACGTCATTTTGATGCCGTGGGTGGCTACACCATGCCCAGGTGGACATCTGCTCCCGATTCAGATAAGAAGGTTTCGGAGCTGACAAAGAATTCAATCGAAAGTGTACGCAGAGTGGTTGGCGATAAAAAGAAGATCATCTATACCTTCTGGTCCGCCAACATCGCTGAAGAATTGGGCACCGCTCCCGCCAAGTATCCGACGGCTGCTCAGATCAAGAGTGTATGCGAAGACGCGTTGAAACTTGGGATACGCCATCTTGATATGTATGGATACAGAATCGGTGAATACCGCGCGACAAAAGATGAAATGAAGAGGATGATGCCGCCTGAACCTGCTCCGTATGTCCTCACTGGGCAATTCCCCAGAAAATTTATGTGGGATCGTCCTGAAATCCACACTGAGCTTGGCGATTATCTTCGTAGCTTGAATAAACAATGAGATCTTGACGACCGACATTGGTTAGCTATGGTGGTCCATACTCTTGGGCCCCTTTCTCGATTGTGAGACAGGGGCTCAACTATTGAAATCGAAGGGCTATAACGGTTACACTCCTCGGAGGAAACACGTGGCGGAAGGGACCCTTGAACGTTTCATGGCTCCTCACGGGCGTTACTGTGTCGCGAGCATCTTCGGAATTCGTGGTCATTAAGCTTTTTGCTTGAAGAGTTGAGATCGTCGCCTCCGGCTTCAATCTTTCCAAGGAAACCAGATCAAAATCTGCTGCGAGGCTATGCCTTGGGTGTCGGTTGACACAGAAGAATAAGAGCTCTCGACCATTCTCCGCAGTTGCGGCGACTATATCGAGGTAGGGAACATCATGGATCTCAGGGAGCCGTCGAGAACCGTTTGCTATCGAGTACGTGGGAGAATCGGACATTACAGACAGCAAAGAGGTAGGGCCGGCGTTGGCATACTCATGTAAAACCCAGTAGGCAGGAGTTGCGAACACAATTCCACGCTTCTTCCAGATACCGCCGAATTCCATAATTCCGGTCATGTCGGATATTGGGACTATTTCACTATTGCGAATAATGGCATTGAGGAAGCCGCCTGCAAACACCGCTCCGCCCATGTTGTTGAAATTTGGATTCTCTGCGTCGTGCGCAGTGAGAAGCCATTCTGTAAAGGCAGTTCTTACGCGATCGCGATGCTCCGATGCCTGAATTTGTTCGTGCATTGCCTTCAATTTGCCTTCGAGACCGATGGGTAATGCAAGAAGAGCAGACACGGTAAATTCGTTCGTAGCGTCCTTCAGCATTAGTCGATCCCCCACCACAAAATGAGTCGAAAGATAATCGAAGGTTCCAGGAGGGTTCGACAGTTGAGCGGCATTCCATTCTGAAAAATGATCCTCATCTGCACCAGTTGCTATGAGTCGCACACTTCGATCGATTCTGTGAATCGCATCAGCGGTAGCGAGTGTCTTTGCGGCAACTCGTTCAAGCGAGGGATATCCTACCTGGAAATCGCCCCACAGTTCGTTCCCAAGCTCCCACAGCAGTCCTCCACTATGGGAACCGTTGCTGCGCGGCCATCGGTCGTTGACATATTTCACCCACTCTGCAGCGTGCTCAGGTGTGTCGCTTCCTAGATTGAGAGCGATTTGGGGGTCCGCATGAATAAGTCGGCAGAAGTGAAGAAATTCGTCCGTGCCGAATGTGTTGTATTCCGGTATTCCCCAGGAGACATTGGACTTCGAGATGCGCTGATCTCTCAGACCAACTCCATCTCGCCAATCGTAAGCAGAAGTAAAGTTGCCACCAAATCTCACAAGGGGTGAATGCAGATCACGCGCCATAGCCACCTCGTCTGGATCGAGGCCATCGAGATTGTCGGCTGGCATAAGCGAAACCTGGTCGACCACGACACGAGCGTCATCATGGACAGAAATGGCAAAGTCACTTGGTTCAAGCGGTTTGATCTTCGCAACAGGGAGGTTGAGCGTCACAATGTATTTCTTCCACTCAGGCGATGCCGCGACTACGTTTGCGGAGGCGAGCACCTCATCAGGGCGATCTCGATTTCGGAGTGAAAGCGTAACATCTTCAGGGCCAGAAATATGCTTCAGATAGACGCTGGCAACATAGGTCAATTGACGCCGGACCGGTAGGTAAACCCGTTGTCGAATACCGGTTTCCTTACCCGGAAGTCCCATAATGAGCAGGGACTGCGCAGAGTTGGCAGCATTTCCTCGAAGCGGTAAATAACGTGCACCCTGATCGGTCAGGGGTTCCCATGGTACGGGCAACCCCAAATGAGACGCTCGACGTAAGCTTGGACGATCCCGAGCAAGTGCCTCAATATTCTCAACTGACCATAGTCCCTCTTCGAAAGAGGGATTCTCGATTACATCGGCCCACAGTCCACCATATGTGGATTTACTGATCGGCTCGAGAAAGCTGCCAAACACCGAACTAGGAATTTGCGTGTTTGAAACTGGACGACTCACATGAACTGTCACTGCTTTAGTGATGTCACCTCTTTCGTAAATCTGGGTGGTGCCGGAAACCGAGACTCCGAAAGAGATCACAAACAACGCTACCATGGGCTTTTTTCCAATCACGTTATCCCCATCTGTTACATCAAGGTATGCTTCACGTAGGACTCAGGGTCTCTTCGCGACAGCTGCATCTATGCGGAGTATCGAACCGGGCTTCAGGGTGAGAGTGTCGGCAAGATAAATTGCCTTAGAGGCCCCTCCCTGGCTTGCGACCGGCTGAATTCGCGCTCCCAGCATATGACCGTCTATCGCAATATCCAAGCGGACTTTATCGTCAGTACCTATAGCTATCACTAAAGTTTGGAATGTAAGCGATCCATACAGCACAACAATTTCAAGTAACTGCCGGGTCTTCGTAAAATAACCCCATCCATCATGCGCACTCCAGATACAGCGGAAGTTGTCGGTATCTTTCCAGCGAGGCATAATTGTCAGCTCCTTGACGACGGCGTCATGACGAAAGCCCGAAAGCGTGGGGATCAATCCCCAGGATGACATGGCACGTGCATAGTGGTGGCCAAACTCGACCTCGTCGTATGGATTGCGCTTTTTGCCGTCAAACCGACGTCTAATATCGGAAACGTGAGCGACTGTCTGATCCTCCATGCCGTACATGCACATGAGTTGCGAGACCGAGTACTCTACCCCGGTCCAGTTTTCGTTGTAGTAATTCACCGGAACTTCAGGCCTGCCACCCTTCGAATAATCACAGATTACAATCGCTGCCTCATCATTCAGCGCGTAGGTGCGAAGGCTGCCGCGCCAGTTAGAAAGGTCTGGCTTGTAGTTATACCGTTCAATGGAAGCCAATGTCTTACGTATGTTTACAGGCGAAAGGAGATCACCAAGTCCGGCGATGTTTGCGACATGCTGGCCGACAAGCTGATCGGAATGACACGCGCCCCCTAATTGAAAACGTGGTTTTGAGGGGTCGACTGCACCACTCAAAGTTCCGGAATCGATCCTGTCCTTCGGAAAACTTCTTATTTGTTGCACGTAGAACTCACCGTTGAACAGGTTGGCGTCAGTCCAGGAGCGGCCCCGTTCAAACAATCGGGTTAGTTCATCTGCAAATGAGTTTTCGCCTGCAGACTCGGCCATGGTTGCACACGCACGCAGGGCAGCCAAATACCATATCTGGCAAAGGGCATTCGGCCCAACAAATTCCACGTCGTAAGTATTGTGCTGCGCCCCCTCCATCACACCGTCTTTATCGGCATCCCAACCTCCAGCTCGCCACGCATACGTCAACGCTCGTTTCACGGCTGGCCAGTGCGATTTCATCCAGCGAGTATCTCCAGATATGCGCCAATCAAGGTACAGGCGGACGATCTGACCCATCTGACCATCGGCGGCGGCATTGCCCCAATGCTCAACACCTATCGGAAGTTTGTGTCGAAAATCCATATGGCCTTCCTGGTTCGTCACATATCCGAAACTGGTATCGCGCATCGACTGAGAGATCTTCGGGAAAAGATAAGGTGTCGCCATCTCGTAATTCCATACATGGGTACAAGAACCGAAACCGAGGCCGCCGGTGTTGCCACAGCCTTCAAAGCCATGGAACGATCCATCTGCTATACGAAATAATGTGTTCGACACAAGTGTGGACAGATTAGATGCCGCCGCATCTTTAACCGCATTGGGCAGCGTCGAAGACTGAATGTTATCAGCAAAATCCTTCGTCTGCTTTTCAAGAACAGGCAGATTGGAAGACACATATTCAGCTACCTCCCATGCCCCTACAAACCGTGTGCAATAGTGGTTGCCGAGCATGACTTTCTCATTCCCTTTGATGGGATCCCATCCAATATTTTCGGGTGTGCGAACCGGATAGTGCCATGCAAGCAGAAACCGAAATCTTTTATGTCCTCCGGCGGGAATCGAATGGTGGATGCTTGCGGTCGCAATTGCCAACGCATCCTTAGAAATATTCCGGGGAGCTTCAGGCAATCTCCCCGTCGTCGAGAATTCGTCCCAGAAGATATCGATTGCTGACGCGCCACCGAGATCTTTCCACATGGATAAATGAGACTCGATACCGTCTTCAGCCGGAAGTGTACACAGCGCAAAACTACCTCGACGCGGCGAATCCACGGGCAACGAAGGTTCCGTCATCAGTGTGCCCCTGCAAAGAGAAGAGGAACGCCACTCATTAACGCGCGACGGATCATTACTTGACGGATTTGAAATGTTCCATGCAATCGATACCTCCGCAGTCGTCGTCAACGGATTTCGCACGGTGTACGTGAGCACAGCAGCGGGCAGTCCCGAACTGTCTACGTCAATCGGGAAAAATGGCGAAAACGCATCCAGAGACACCTTAACCGCGCAGCGAGAGTCAAGAAAATCTATATGGGCCAGGGGGAACGAACCCCGAAACTCTGCATCTGTCATGCGAGGCATTCCAGGAAGGCCGTAGCGGCGAACACCGTTGTCATGAAGGTCGAATGGGGCCAGTTCGCGGCTCTCGAGAAATGATGCAAAATCAGGCCTGCCTGCCGAGCGGACAAAGATTGAGGGGAATATATGCGACTGAATCTCGCGATCTGACGGACGATTGAAGATTTGCCAGCATCTCAGATTCCCGCGCCCTCCAAGTTCAAGGCCGCCGGTCCCAATTCCACCAAGCGGAAATGAGATGCGATCCAGATATTCTCCCGAGAAACGTCTTGGATACTCGAACGTTTGGTCGGGTCTACCATTTCTCGCTTTCTGTTGATAGTGCGTTGCTTTTTCCGTGGTGCTTGAGAAGGTAGGCACCGGCGCAGCTGCCGCTGTCGCCAGCTTCACGAATTCTCGACGCGTGGCATCAAAGACAGATTTGGCCATTGTCTTCTCCCCTATCTGATTGATTGAAGTGCATCGCAATCCTCTAGCGCGGCTGAGGATCTCCCTCTTTCCGGGGCTGCTTGGCATTCCCCGGTCCACCTACGGCCTGAACCGCAGGAATACGCTCACTCATCTCCGGCAACGGTGGAAATTGAAGATGCGGCTCCGCCTGGTACCAGTAGGCAACAGAGTAAAAATTGTCTGAGCGAGCGTTACCATGCCCGTGTTCGATACTTGCTTTCATCGACTTTGTAAATGGAATTGGCGAATCCAGATGAAAGCGGTAAACGCTCGAACGAGACCCAGCAAGCTCCAGACCCACTACTGGCGACCCATGAAGCGGAAAGCTTTGGGATGTACCGAAGTCCCACGCACCGAGGAAATAGTCTTCTGATCCTGTACCAACTACCGCGGGAACAGCGCCATCGTCAACTTCAAAGCGATCATTCCCTTCCCCCCACCATCCGTCCTGATTCTGTAGAATCGACATCGTTACTCCGATGAACTGGCCATGGCCCTTCGCCTCAAACCATATATAGTTGTCCTTGCCATCCAGGTTGCGCCTATAGTTGACCCTCGGATCGCCATTGTCATACCAGTCCGAGACCCATCCGTGATTAGGTTGGGCTTGCCTGTACTGCGCGTGGAAGTACAAGGTCCCAGCAGGTAACGGCTTGGCTTCCTGCCGATAGTCAATATTCCAATACAAATTGTTCACAGATTGCTTGCCTTCATTCGTGACCGTGATGCGGGCATGTTTTGCGTATGGCATCTGGAAATAACTATTAAGGGAGCGGTCGCTTCCAACTGATAGAACCGGAGAGGACCAGAAATAATACTGCCCTGTACCCAACCCAAAGAAATCCCCGATTGGCGTTTCCACACTCGGTGCGCTCTCTTCGTCCCAATACATACGCAGAACAACACGCTTCAAGTGATAGCTCTCCTGCGCATTGAGAGTGAACCAGATATGCGATACCCTGCCCGGGCCGTCAACATCAAGAATCGTCAGGGTCTCTCCCGGTGTGATCGTGCGGAAGTCCGCATTTGCCCCTGTTGCTTCGCGACTTGAAGAGCGGTGCATTGTGTATGTCTGTTGCCCCGTAGGATCAGGAAATCCTTCAACACTCTGTCCCTTTACGAAACTGGAAATCAGCAGAACTGACAAAGCAAGAAGATCTAGCAGCCTCACGAACAAACGCCCTCCAATATTTTGCGCAAATACCGTCCGTCGTGATATTGCGCGCGCTGCTGTTCCGTAGGCAAATAGGAGTACAGCCGGCTGATCATTTTGCTATCACGCCCACACTATCTCTCGCCTTCGCCTGTACTCTCAGTTGGTAACTGATCGGTTGATGAACAGTTAGTTTTGATGCCCTATGTCAAAACATGCGCGAATAACCATCCCTAATGAGGGAAACAATTACATCCGGTCTCAGTTGGAACGACGGAGCAGCCAGCCGGGAGTCCACGCTATGCATGGTCCATGACAAGCTGTAGATCCAGTGACACACTAGCCCGGTTGTTGATGTAGTTGGGTTGTTTTAAATAACAAATGGAGATGCGATGAAGAATGCTGTCCTTGTGACCAGTGGCGATCTTAGAGAAAGCGCCAACAAGACATGTTGGCCCGCTCAGTTAGAACTGGAGACAAAACTTATTGCCTGTTTCGCTCGTTACGGAGTGACGCTGCGACGAGCTTTTCCAATAGACACGACGAGAAGTCACGGATTCATCTCCTCGCAAAGAATGGGCATGGACATCTTTAATTCGATCGATCCGGATAGCAATCTGGTCTTTGCTACGGCAGCGTGGCAGTATACCCATCATGTTCTTCCGGGTATGCGAAATCATCGAGGACCAATCCTCACTGTCGCAAATTGGTCTGGAACCTGGCCGGGCCTGGTCGGCCTCCTTAACCTGAATGGCTCGTTAGTAAAAGCGGGCGTTCCGTTCAGTACCTTATGGAGTCAGACTTTCGACGATCCATTTTTTGCGAATGGCCTGCAGGAATGGATACGCACTAGAGCCATCAATCACGATTGCTCTCATGTGCGCGATCTGAACCTGCATCAACTTTCAGCAGAAACCCGGGATCTGGGATCGCAACTCGCTTCCAGGCTCAGGAAGCAAAAGATTATCTTAGGAATCTTCGATGAAGGCTGCATGGGAATGTATAACGCCATCATCGACGATGAACTACTTAACCCATCGGGATTCTTTAAAGAGCGGCTGAGCCAGGCCGCGTTGGTCGCTCGTATGCAAACCATCTCTACAGACGAAACTCAGGCTGTACGCGATTGGCTTACCCGCAAGGGCATGACATTCAAAACAGGCTCCGATCCTCATACAGACCTCACTGATGAGCAACTTCTTAAACAATGCGCGATGTATATCGCGGCAATACGAATTGCTTCCGAGTTTTCCTGCGACGCAATCGGAATTCAGTATCAGCAAGGCTTAAAGGATTCGGTTCCGGCTTCGGATCTAGTCGAGGGTATCCTTAATAACTCCGAGCGGCCCCCGGTCTGGGACGACTCACACAGCAATGAACTATATCAAGGCCAACCGCTCCCTCATTTCAACGAGGTGGATGAGTGTGCTGGAGTCGATTCCGTTCTGACAAACTGGTGTTGGAACGCACTGGGTTTGGACCCTTCAACTACCCTTCATGATGTTCGATGGGGACAAATGTACGAGGATAGCGACATGAGTGCCTTTGTGTGGGTGCTCCAAATATCCGGCGGCGCTCCACCAAATCATTTTGTCGATGGCTACCGGGGAGCCAGCAGCGAACGTCAGCCATCGATGTACTTTCCATTGGGAGGCGGCACCCTAAAAGGAGTAGGTCGTAAGGGACCGATCGTATGGAGCCGGATCTTCGTTGAAAAGGGTGCTTTGCATCTCGATATTGGACTTGGTGACGTTGTAGAACTTCCCGGGGACGAACTCGAACGCCGCTGGCAGCACACGACAAGCCAATGGCCCATCGTCAACGCAGTCTTTCACGGTATAAGCCGAGACGCTTTCATGGCGCGTCACCGAGCAAATCATGTGAACATCGCCTACGCTCCAGATCTTCGCACTTCCGTAAAGGCGCTGGAAGTTAAGGCTGCGATGGCGGCGGGGTTGGGAATAAACGTTCACCTTTGCGGAGATACCCTGTTAGCCCGGGATTAGACAGCGCAGTTCGGCGTTGCAGACGTATCAACACCGATTCGAGTTACACAAAATCCCGAGCAGCATTGCCAGATCTAAAGGAGCGGCATGGGTATAAATTCGCATGTAATCAAGAGCACGATTGTTGGTGCACTCGGAGGCCTTCTCTTTGGCTTCGATACGGCAGTGATCTCCGGTACAACGGCTGCACTTACCTCTACATACAAGCTATCCCCTGCCAGCCTTGGGATAACTGTATCTATCGCGCTTTGGGGTACTGTTCTGGGTGCCCTCACAGCGGGATATCCCGGACAGCGCTGGGGACGTCGCGACAGCCTTCGGGTGATGGCGATCATGTATGTTGTCTCGGCTGTCGGGTGTGCATTCGCCTGGAACCTGGTATCCCTGGACGTCTTTCGATTTATCGGAGGTATTGCTATTGGAGGCTCTTCCGTTCTCGGCCCAATGTACATCGCGGAGATAGCTCCTCCACTCTGGCGCGGCCGGCTCGTCGGATTCTTTCAGACGAATGTGGTCATCGGAATACTCTTGGCCTACATGTCAAACCTCGGCATTCGTACCTTCAAAACCGGCACTATAGAGTGGCGACTCCAATTAGGTGTGGCAGGCATTCCTGCATTGCTGTTTTTGATCGCTCTGTTTTTCATTCCTCGCAGCCCGAGATGGCTGGTCATGAAGGGGAGAACTGCAGATGCGCTGGACGTTCTGACCCTCATTGGAGTGGAAAATCCCCAGTCTCTTCTTGCGCGCATCGAAGAAGCCGTCAGCGAGGAGAGCAAAGCGGCAGGTACCAGCGTCTTCAAGATGCGTTACCGCCTTCCTATTTTTGTAGCCTTATCAGTTGGAGCCTTTTGCCAACTCAGCGGCATCAACGCAGTCTTGTACTATCTGAACGACATCTTCGCTCTTAGTGGGGTCTCACAAATCTCCGGCGATATTCAGGCAGTAGCGGTTGGAAGCATGAACCTTGTCGCTACTCTGTTGGCAATGTCTGTCATCGACAAATTCGGACGCAAGAAACTTCTGTTGACGGGAACCGCTGCGCTCAGTGTGTGTTTAGCGGTAATCGCCTGGGTCTTTGCAACGCACCGCCACGAAAATTGGCTGGTGTGGCTGCTAATGATCTACATCGCGTTCTTTGCCATCTCGCAGGGTGCAACTGTGTGGGTGTATATCAGCGAGGTCTTCCCCACGAACGTCCGAGCGAAAGGGCAGAGTCTGGGCAGTTCGTCTCATTGGATCACAAATGCAATCATCACGATCGTCTTTCCCGTCATGGCCAGGAGATCAGCATCCATTCCGTTTGTCTTCTTCGCAGCAATGATGGTCTTGGATTTCTTTCTGGTGCTTTTCATTTATCCGGAGACAAGCGGACGCTCACTTGAAACTCTTCAACATCAACTAGATGCTAATTCTGTAATCTGAACCTAAAGAGCGCTGATCGAGCAGACAATGCGTTTGTCGGGTGTAAGGAGTCGAAGGGGGAGCAGCTAGCGTTCGCATTCTTGTCTACCATGCAATGGCTGTTGCCAAGCGTAGCCCGACCGCTCCTGCAATTGACTCCTCTCCAACGAAGTCGCCGACGGAGAGAAGCGTGATGGTAGCGTCTCTCCCGTTTTAAAACGAACCGTGCGTTTCCCGCTCCCCCTCTGAAGATAGAAAATAGAATCTGCGGAACTTCCTTGCGAAAAAAAGACCTGTTTTGGCTTAGCTTGGATGATGCTTCGTCCTAGTCCGGCGTTTGCAAGAAAAGTGGCGGCGTCAAACGTCGTATTTCTTACAAGACGACACATCCCCCTTCGCTTTCTACCGCAAGTTCATCGAGCTAATTCAGATAAAGAAACAGCGAAGGCATGACTCAACGGCTAGTAACCGGGAGGGCGGATCACTCATGGAAGTGACGAACTCGGTCTAGAATTGTAGGTCCGGCGCAAGGGGTCTCTATTCAGAATCCGGATGAGTATTCGAGGTTCCAAAGCTGATTTCCGAGTACAGCAGCGGTACACTCATCAGCTTTTCCCTGTTTAGGGAAATCGCTCTAAATTACGGTCTCTCAACTACTTAGACTTACGCTCGATTGCGCTTGCATTCTGTGTATTTTCATATACTTACAGAGATGTCCGCAAAACTCATAATCCCTTGGGTTGGGGGTTCAAATCTCTCCGGGCCCACCACTACCCAGAAACCCTGTCTGGACATCAATGCGGTACAACGCCTAAGAGAGCGGTACGGTGTATGCCGGCCCGCATACTAAAGTTTTGTCATAGAAAGCGCGTTTGAACTAACCCGTTGGTGCGGGGGACGCTACGCGGGCGATACTCCGGAAATAATGGGCCGCAACAAACGTCCTGAATCGACCTTCGCCTTTCTGTGGACGCAAGTCGATTCAATTCCCATAGCCTGACCGCATCCGCCGCAAATGCCTGCGGCTCCTTCAAACGATCCTCTCAAAACCTGCCCCGAGGCAATCCCGCTCGCACTCTTGCGTTGTAGAGCGGGGGTCGTTCTGATAGGGTCCTATCGCTTGTCGTTATTGCCATCGTTACTGACCGGCGTGCCTTCAACTTCGAAGTGAGTCGAAGTCAGCGTTGGGAAATGCTACGCAAGCCTGCAATAGGACAGGTCTTTTGATAGACTGCCTCAACACGTCTTCGGAAAACATTCCCATGCTCCTCCAGCATAGTATCGATGGAGTTACCTACAGCTTCGACAGTCTCAAGGACTTGCTCGCAAAGGCTTCCGCCGCACGCTCGGGGGACGAACTCGCGGGTATCGCCGCGCGCACTTCCGTAGAACGCGTGGCTGCTCGGATGACCCTTGCCAATGTTCCTCTCTCTGCCTTCTTGGAGGAACCTCTCATTCCCTATGAGGACGATGAGGTCACTCGTCTTATCTTCGACACCCATGACGCATCCGCCTTTGCACCCATTGCCAGTCTCACCGTAGGTGAATTCCGCAACGTGTTGCTCTCCGACGATGCCAGCACAGAGTTTCTGAAAGCTCTTGCCCCGGGTCTAATTCCTGAAATGGCTGCCGCTGTTTGTAAGCTCATGCGCGTGCAAGATCTTATTGCCGCCTCTCGCAAGGTACGTGTCGTCACACGCTTCCGTACCACGATTGGGTTACCGGGCCGTCTTTCCACGCGGCTGCAACCGAACCACCCGACGGACGATCCTGTGGGTATCACCGCTGCGATCGTGGACGGTCTGCTGCTCGGCTCGGGCGACGCCGTGATCGGGATCAATCCGGTTGCCGACAACGTCGCGAGTACAGGAAAGCTGCTTCGGCTGATCGACTCGATCCGTCAACGCTACTCGATCCCGACCCAAAGTTGCGTTCTTGCCCACATCACCACTCAGCTTGCCGCGCTGGAGCAAGGTGCGCCGGTGGACCTTGTATTCCAATCGATCGCCGGTACAGAGCGAGCCAACACCTCCTTCGGCATCAACCTGGCTCTACTCGCGGAAGCGAACCAGGCTGCAGCCGAACTTCGCCGGGGCGAAATAGGTCAGAACGTCATGTACTTCGAAACCGGTCAGGGCAGCGCGCTTTCGGCCAATGCTCATCACGGTGTCGACCAGCAGACCTGCGAGGCCCGCGCTTATGCCGTGGCACGTCACTTCGCCCCGATGCTGGTCAACACAGTGGTCGGCTTTATCGGCCCGGAATATCTTTATGATGGCAAGCAGATCCTGCGAGCCGGGCTTGAGGATCATTTCTGTGGCAAGCTCCTGGGCCTGCCGATGGGTTGTGATGTTTGCTATACCAACCACGCAGAAGCCGATCAGGACGATATGGATTCGCTGCTGACACTTCTGGGCGCATCCGGCGTCAACTACATCATGGGCGTGCCCGGAGCTGACGACATCATGCTTCAATACCAGAGCACCTCCTTCCACGACGCCCTTTACCTTCGCTCCACGCTTGGTCTTCGCCCGTCGCCCGAGTTTGAAGCATGGCTTGCAACCGATATGCCCTCTCAACTCCCCCAGGCAGTCCAACCGCAACTGCTCGCTGGAGCATGATGAACGCCATGTCCAACCTCGTCCGAACCTCTTGCCCGAGCCTGCGCGACCTGACTCCCGCTCGCGTCTCCCTTCCTACGACCGGGGATAGTATCGCCACCGATGAAGTGCTCAGCTTCCAGCTAGCCCACGCAAAGGCACGCGACGCTGTTCATGCTGAGCTTCATTTACATTCATTCGCGCAACGCCTCATGACAGAGCTTCCGATACTTGGGGAAGCCTCACTGACAGTCCTTCAGTTGCGAAGTAACGCACCGGATCGCGCCACCTATCTCCGACGGCCGAATCTCGGCCGGACCCTCCACCCCAACTCCGCCGCCCTGCTTCGCCCGGCTTCGTACGATCTCGCCATTACGATCGCCGACGGACTGTCTGCTCTGGCCATTGAGCGCAACGCCATCCCCGTGCTCGCCCAGTTGCTCCCTGAACTTCTCGCGAATGCCTGGAGCATCGCGCCTCTGACGCTTGTTCAGCAGGGAAGAGTCGGCATCTGCGACGCGATTGGTTCCGGTCTTGGAGCCAGTTGCAGCCTGATCCTGATCGGCGAACGCCCAGGACTCTCTTCTCCCGATAGCATGGGAGCGTATCTGACCTGGTCTCCCCATCCGGACCGTACAGACGCCGACCGCAACTGTCTTTCGAACATCCGGAACGACGGTCTCTCAGCAGAAATGGCTGCGGCTCGCCTCCTTTGGTATCTCCAGGTGGCGCGCGCAACACGGCACACAGGCATCTTTCTCAAAGAAGGTCTCTTCGAAATAGCTCATGCGGCCGTGCCGGCTAAAGACTAGCTTCGCCTGCAAGATGAAGCTCCTGACAGACTCCTCGTAGAGCCGTGCACGATCCGTACCTCAATCGTTCATCTGGATATAGTCGTCACAAAGTTCCGCCTCAAGGCCGGCGGCACCCAGCGTGCAAATATCATCGCCAACAAGTGGACGCTTCCCGGCCTTACCGTCGCAATCGAAGGCGACCAGCATTCCTTCCCCGTCAAAGACGCCGCTCATTACCAGCCCAACGACTCCTTTGAGATAACCTACACCGGAATGCGCCAGATGACCCTGACCGTCACCCCACAATAGTTGCTGGACATGCGATATTCGAGATTTAGAAAGCTCCTCACGAAATATTCTGCTCGCCTTCGATATTTTCTTCATGCGCGCCCTCTGGAAATCAATGTGACCTCCAGACGATCACTGGACACAGCACCGCCACCAACCGACATCATCCTGATGTCAGTTGGTGGTTTCGGAGCTGCCAGCCTGTCTGTGTCAGCGGGGTAACGGGTTGTTAAGCACGAGAGTGTTTCCATCACTAAACCATATTGAAATGGTAGGTTCTGTCACAGATTCGCTACTGTACTGCGCTAGACTAATTCCATTATGTTGTCTGCCTCTTTGGGGCCTCGGCAGCAGATGATAACCAACGCATCTATACAATTCTTGTTCGCAGTTTGTCTTGCTTATCCGGAAAGTGAGGAGCAATGAGCAATCGGAAGCAGTTACGGAAAACCGCCGGCCTGATGGGTGTCGGTATTGTGGGTGCATGTTTGCTAGGCGGCAAGATAGTGTTAGCCGCAGCCCAGGACGCACAAACTGTTAAGAACAGCTACTTGCCTGTGGATGACAAGGAGAGTTTCGCCACGGTGCATGACCGTATGGTCGCTGCCAAAACTGGGATCATGAAGCGGCAGATGGATCTATTGGAAGAGCGGTATGACCTGAGCGACCGTCCAGCAAGCGGCGTGGTGATGGACCGCGCGAAACCCGTGCAGCAGGGGGTGCGGGTCAAGCTGCCACCAGGTGTGACGTGGGCAGAACTTTCCAGGGAAACTCCGGACCAGATTCGCGAGAAGAGCAGCTTCCCTCAGGGCTTCTTGCCATTGCCACATGCGAACCATCCTGAGGGTGGCATGGTGTTCCCGAAGAGCGAAATTGACGAGGTGAAAAAGCAAGAGGATCGCGACCTGACGCGCTTCGATCTCGACTTCGATATTCCGGAGCGCTTCCTCGCGGAGTTTCCTGCGGCGATATACCTGACGACAAGACCGGATCTCGGTGATGTCTCCCACGGAAAGTTAGTGACAATCGACAACTACTACGAGTTGTTCAGCGGCATCCTGAACCCGAAGCAACTCGAGGGCTTGCGGCTGTTGCTGACTCCGTTTCCGCAGCAGCAATTCAATGAGACGGCCGACCGGCGCTCGGACAAGCCGAGCCGTGGCGTAGCCTGCCTGGATTGCCACCAGAATGGCAACACAAATGGCGCGTTCCATCTGGTGGGTGACATCCGTCCTCAGGACTTTCGTCACCGCATTGAAACGACGTCGCTTCGCGGAGTGAACATTCAGAGGCTCTTCGGTTCACAGCGAGCTCTAAAGACAGTAGAGGACTTCACGGAGTTCGAGCAGAGAGCGGCTTACTTCGATGGCGATCCAGTCATTGCAACGAAGAAGGGCGTAAATGTGCTGGAGCGCGGTAGCCAGGTGCACTTCATGTCGGAGTTCGAGGAGATCCTCGACTTTCCTCCGGCGCCCAAGCTTGGCTGGGATGGCAAACTTGACCCGGCCAAGGCAACGGCCGCTGAGATGCACGGGCAAGAGATCTTCTTTGGCAAGGGGCGATGCTCGGAATGTCACTCGGGGCCTTACTTCACCGACAACACAATGCATGATCTGCACGCGGAACGTTTCTACAACCAGCATCTCGTGAACGGCATGATGATGGCGCATGATGGCCCGATCAAGACATTCCCGCTACGCGGCATCAAGGACACACCACCATATCTGCACGACGGACGACTGCTGACGCTGGACGACACAGTGGAATACTTCAACTTGGTGTTGGGCACTAAGCTCACGGATCAGGAGAAGAAGGATCTGGTAGTGTTTATGCGTGCTTTGTAGCGGGGCGATATAGACATTAATGTGCGTCCTCAGAAGGGCAGGCTACTCGCCTTTGCCCCTTCATCTCAACGGTCAAAGCCTCGGTTGCAGGCGTAGGCCCCTCATTGCTTCACACACAGCTGTAGAGACTTGTTCCTGAGGTGCACAAGAAACGAACCCTCACTTGTATCGAGGGTGACTGATTAAGTCGGTCACCCTCGCACAGGACAGTTCTCTACTTACAGATGCGGCTAGAAATCAACACGGAGCATGAACTGAAGTTCACGCGGGGTTCCCGTGCCGACGGGGTTGTTATTGAAAGAGCTGGTTATGACTCCAAAGTTGTTTGGATTGCCTGACGTAGAGGATGGTGCGGCCCAGACGGCCAGGGGAGTTCCGTAGTGAGCGACATTGAAGATATTGAATGCCTCGGCACGGAAGCTCACCCCAACGCGTTCAGTAACTGGGAAGCGTTTGTTCATGGAGGCGTCCATCTGCCACAATCCGGGAGCGCGAGCGATGTTGCGGCTGGCGTTACCATGGATACCCGGAGCAGGCTGCGAAAAGGCAGCAACATTGAGCCAGTTTGAGGGGGTGCGATTGGATGGATACAGTGACGCGCCAACGACACGGTTCGGGCGCTGGTTCTTGTTGAGCTGATCGGGCAGATCAGAGGCGCTGCGACTCACAGTGACATTGAGCGGAAGGCCGCTGCGTGCGGTACCGATGCCACTGAGCTGCCATCCCCCCAGGAAGAACTCGGAGAGCCCGGAGGCACTACCGAGATACGTGTGGCCGTGACCTATCGGCAGCTTCCAGATGGTGCTCGCACTGAAGTAATGACGCATGTCCTGGTCGCTGTGGCTGTACTCGCAACGATGACAGTTATAGTCCTGCGGGATGACAGCTTCGCCACCACCAATCCCGCCATTGTCCAGCGAGTGAGAGAGCTGGTAGTTGGCGGAGATAAGTAGGCCAGTTGAGAAGTTACGCTGTAAACCCAGCTGCAGCGCGTTGGTATTGGCATCATTAGCGGTGCCGCGGTAATCAATGGTGGAGTAGCCGGCGTAGGGACGTGCGCCCGTAGTCGGATTCACGCCATTCAGGGTCACGTCGGAGAAGACATGTGTGGCCTTGGTGCCGAAGTAGGCAATCTGCGCGACCGTCTGTTTTGCAATCTCGCTCTGAACAGAAAGTGTCCACTCGTTAACCGCTGTGTCCTTCCGGTCAATGGGCGACCCCGACGGACTGAAGCTGTAGGAGACAGCTCCAAGAAAGGGCGTAGTGGGATAGCTTAGCCCGGGTGCCTGTTTTTGCGTGAGAGTGTACTTGCTGGCGAGATTGCCGATGGGAGTGCCTAGGTTCCCAAATTGTCCGTTTCCATAGTAGATACCGAAGCCAGTACGGATCACAGTCTTTCCGCCGAGCACCTGCGGTGTATAGGCAATGCTGACGCGTGGGGAAAAATCGAGCAGGTTAGGGTGATACCACTCCGAACCAGCAGGACAGATGACGTTGGAGCAGTTGATAGGATCGACGACAATGCCACGGCCAAGTACCTCGTGATCGACGCCGAAGTACTCATAGCGCATGCCGACATTGAAGGTAAGGCTCGGTGAGAATTGCAGTTGATCCATAATGTAGCTGAAGTACTCGGTCATGCGTTGACCGGTCACAGGGACAACACCGGCGTAAGAGGCAGAATCCATGACATTCTTTGTAAAGTTGTCGAGGCTGGTATAGGTATAGACCTCGTCGGCGACGTTTGGCGAGGCCTTATTCTCCTGAATGCGGCGGACGGTAATACCCGCCTTGATCGTATTGCGCCCGCGCACAAGCGTGGCATCGTCCACAAAAGTGAAGGAGTTATCGTTGCGGATAGAACCAGTTGAATCGTCGAGCTTCGTGAGCCCGCCGTTGACGACAACGGAGAAGGGCAGCGTGTTGGAAGCGCCCTGCGCGAACTCGGCACGGTTGAAGCCGAAGCGCGCGTCATTCATGAACGTCGGTGTGAACGTGTTCTGCACGCCCATGACAATATTCGGCGTAGTGAGACGAGTGAAAGCAATGGCGGTAAGATCACCGGGACTATCCAGCGAGTAGTGGTCAGTACTGTAACGGATGAAGGTGTTGGTGCGTGCGTTGAGATGATAGTCGACCCGAGCAAGACCCGAGTCTTCGCGATCGTTCGCAGGACCTCGACCAAACCACTGAAGAATATTGGCATTGTTAGTGGCAACGGTCCCTGTTGGATACTCGTTCAGAACGGTCGCAAGCGCGGGAGACTTGGTAAGCACAGCGGCACGATAAGTTGGGCTCGGGACAAAGCCGCTGATGACCTGAGTCTGGATCTGGCGAAGAGCTTCGTAGTTGGCGAAGAAGAAGAGCTTGTCTCGCAGAATCGGACCGCCGAAGTTGGCACCGAAGTTGTTGAGGCGCAGCGGGGGCAGTGTGCCATGCGAACCCCAGGGGGCTGCGTCGAAGATGTCGTTGCGGAGAAACTCCCACGCAGAGCTGTGATACTGATTGGTTCCACTACGGGAGACAAGCTCCACTTGACCGCCCGGTGTGCCTCCCTGGTCGGCGCTATAGACAGCGCTATTGGCGCGAAACTCCGCGATCGCCTCCGTAGAGGGCTGCAGGCGAATCGCGACCTTCTGGAATTGGTGGTTGATCCCGGAGTTGTCGACACCATCCAGATGCCATGAGTTGTCTTCAGCCGAGAGGCCAGCGAAGCGGACCTGATCCTGTGTACCGGTACCGGAGTCGATAGCACCTGGAACAAGCGCGACGAGGCTGACATAGCTACGGCCGTTGAGAGGCAGCTCCTGCGCCTGGCTTCCATGGACAACCCCGCCGATCTCCGCTGAAGACTGCGAGAGACCGGAGTCGGCCGTGCTCACCTCCACCTGCTGCGAGACCTTTTCAATATCCAGTCTGACATCCAGGGTACGCGTCTGACCGGCGTCAAGCGTGAGACCTTGAATCTCTCGCGAAGCAAAGCCACTGGAGCTGAAGGAGGCGACGTAGGTACCGACCGGCAGCGAGCTGATGGTAAAGACGCCTTCGCTGTTGGTTTTGCTGACGCGCTTCAATGCAGTGGAGGTGGATTGCACGACGACGTCGGCGCCGGCAACCCGGCCACCTGTGGTATCCGTAAGGGTGCCAGTGACCATGCCACGATCGGTCTGCGCCACGACTGGGATTGCAATCAGTGAGAGAAGAAGAAGAGCGAGCTTTTTCATGGTTGGCATCCTTTGCGAATCTGCTTCGCTTTAGCGCTGGTAGAGTGCTGCCTTGCTGGGGATATGTGCTTGGACTTCATCACGAATGACAACGCCGATCTTGAGAGCATCCGCTTCGCTGGAAGCTTTGTTGAAGGGAACCTCCATGACGATGAAGCCTTTGCCGAGATCGCGCCCCTTAGCGTCAGTAATAGGGAGAAGAAGGTCGTAGATACCGTCTTTCTCGACGCGTACGGCCATAGGTTTGTTCATCGCGATCTTCTCCATGTCAGGAGCTGAGGATTTCTTGCCGATCTTCGATGGAATGTCGCACGCGATGATGGCGTTGTCGGTCATGGAAGGAGGCGTGGCATGCAAGCCGAGCTTTACGATCTCTGGATGCCGCTCCTTGGTCTCGACCGTCAGACGCTGCGCAAAGGGCGCGTCGACCTTGATGTAGTTAGCAGGTACGGGAGTAGCGCCCGTCTGCGCTCTGCCCTCCAGGGTCAGAGCGACGATAGCGACGGCGGCAGCGAGCAGCATGGAACGATTGAAGATCGACATGGGTGATTTCTCCTTTTTTGCGATGGCGTGCGGGTTAGCTGTCTGACTACGGATTGACGCGATAGACGAGGAGGCCTGCGTCGTCGATGGTGGTCTTGGGATGGACGACGTAGAACTGTTTCAGCTGAGGGCTATAGAACGATGTCTTCCCCCCATTCGTGGGGATGTTGGCCAGCTCGGTGTAGTGGTCTTTGTCCTGCTGGTGGAAGATGCTGAGACCCTGCGAGCCCGAGATATACACACGCTTCATCTGCGGGTCCCAGGTCATGGCGTCCGCAATATTGACGCATGATTGCTGCTGAACGACCTTACCCGTCGAACCGTCGAAGGCATAGAAGATGCCGGGTTTGCGGCCGATGACGAAGACACGGTTCGTTGCGGCATCGAAGCTAAGAGATGTGTTCAGATTCAGGTCGGGTGTCGTCCATGTGTCGATCAGCTTCATGGCACGAAGGTCGACAACGCCGATCTGCTTCTTGTCCCGAATATTGACGTAGAGGCGATCGTTGGCATCGTCTACCGCCATGCCCTCCAGATTGATGCCGTCGATGCGGATACGGCCCACGACCTTATGCGTATCGACGGAGATCGCTGCGATCTCGGAGTAGGGGAGGTTGGCTGATTTGCCGCCATCGCCAACATAGAAGATGCGCTTCTTGCTGTCGTAGTAGCCAGTGTCCGGTGAGTCTGTCTTGCCTGTGACGGAGCCGTCCGTGAGAGGAATGCGCTCCACCTGGTGGAAGTCGGCGCCCGAGAGGATGATGCAGGAAGAGTCGCCACCATCAGCAATGAAGAGTTCGTCCTTGTCTGCGACATAGGCAAGCGTATGCGGTGTCTTGACGCCACCTACGCTCTGCAGATGCTTGCCGGTCGTTGCCTCGAACACTTCGATCGAGTGATGCTCCTCTGCAGCAATAAAAAGGCGGTTGCGCTTCATATCAAGCGCGAAGAAGTCGAAATCCCCGACGATCTCCGGCAACGTCGTCGAGCTGACCAGCGTAACCGGCGAACGCTGCTGACCGCGTGCGGCAGGAAGCATACAGGCTGCCAGGGCTGTTACTGCGAGAAACTTGCCGAGATACTGGGTGGTCTTGAAGCCAATCGTCATTCTGGTTTCCTTGTTGTTCTGTTTCGGTTTGTCTGCTTTTCAATCTCGAGACTGAAGGCTAGTGCTTCGCGTGTGTTCCAGCCGGAGACTGAGGGGAAGAGAGATAGGGCTCCGCAACTTGCTGCAGGATGTGGCCGATACTGCCGCTGGGAGTCTCTACCTGGAGGATGGCTGCAAGCGTGGGAGCGACATCGCTGATACCGACGCGTTCGGTGTAGACCCCGGAGCGCACGTTGCCACCCCAGAAGAGCAGAGGCACGTGGGTGTCGTAGTCATACGGCGAGCCATGGCTGGTACCGGACGTCCCAAAGAGGTAGTAGGGCTTGGTGATGACGACGACATCGGGCCCGCGTTGCGGGTAGAAGGCGCGGGCCACGTAGTCATCGATGAGAGAGGCACCGCGCTCATGCCGCATAAGCAGGGTGCGGGTGTAGGCACGGGCAACATAGGGCATCTGCATGGCTGCAGCGGCAGCCTCGTCCTCCACCGCGCTGTGCTTGAGCTTCTTTTTATCGATTAATTCATCGTTGAGATAGAAGCCGGACTCCCATTGCGCGATAATCCACTTACCTTCCCCGAACTTCTTCACCAGCGCAGACTCGACCGCTGCCAGGTACTCTGCCTTGTCAATACGGCCGCCGGGCATCTTGCGCTGCTGATTTACCTCGACCAGAGGCGCGACGCCGTGGTCGGCAGTCAGGACGACGAGCAGATTGGCGCGTCCGCCCGCTTGTTTCGCGGCAGCGTCGATCAGTTTGCCGAGCACGAGATCAGTGCGTACGGACATATCCTCGACCTCTGGCGCGTCCGGCCCAACCGCGTGGCCGAGGTGATCGTTAGCAGAGAAGCTGACAGTGAGCACATCGGTTCCGTTATGCTGACCGAGCTTCTCATTGCGCAGGACACGCTCGGCAAGTTCCTCCAGCATGTCGTTCGCATAAGGCGTCTCCTCCCACTGCGAGAAGTAGGATTTGTCAGCGACCTTGGAGAGCGTCATGAAGGGTTTGCCCGATGCGGCGGACTGGCCGAGCGGACACCACTCCGCCCCAAGCTTTTGCAGCGCGGGTTTTTCCGCGTTGAACTGTGCCACCCAGCCCGGCAACTGTTGCTGATACCAGGTACTGCTGACGACGGCACCGGTGCCACTGTCTATCCAGTAAGCGGCATCGGCCATGCGCCCCGCAGGAAGGATGGCAGCGCGATCCTTCATGGAGATGCCAATGACTTTGGATGCTCCGCCATTGGCGATCTTAATCTCGTCACCCAGCGCGCTTACGACGAGATTGTGCGGAGAGGAACCCTTCTTCTCTCCATCGACGCCGAGCAGCCTGGTCGTGGAATCTTCGACGGAGGTAATCGTCTTGCCGGTGCCACGATCGAACCATTCGTTACCGATGATGCCACTGGTCGCTGGGATAGAACCCGTGAGAAAGGTTGCGTGGCCGGTAGCGGTAACGGTTGGAAAGTGATCCTGGTGAGCGTCGACGAAGACTGCGCCCTCAGTGAGCATCCTCGCAAGACCGCTCGTATAGCGAGCACGAAAGCGTGTGGTGTAGTCGTACCGAAACTGGTCGACTGCAATAGCGAGAATGAGTTTTGGCTTGGGTGTCTGCACTGGCCTGGGTAACTGGGCCACACCAGGGATACTGGTGATCGCGGACGCGATAAGGGCTGTGATCGCTCTTGCTTTCATCGTGCTGCTCCTCTTCCTGCAGGCGAATGACCATGTGCGTCGATGCATTGCCAGTGAATGTTCTCGTTACGGTAGGTGATGAACCCATTCAAGCGAACCTTCCTGAGTGCAGCCTGAGAGATTCGGTGCAGTAACCGAGAATTCACGATCCATGCAGCAAAAATTTACTTTTTCACTGCTCTAATCGAGAGTATGAATGTTCTGGTTATCGAAGACGACAAACGCATCGCAGGCGTTCTGCAACAAGGTTTGGCCGAGGACGGGCACAGCGTCTTTCTCTCGCACCGCGGCGATGAGGGCGCGGAGTTGATTGCGAGCGAACACTTCGATGTGGTGGTTCTCGACGTGATGCTTCCAGGCATGGACGGCTTTTCGATACTCAAGCGGACCCGTGCGACCAAATGCGACGTGCCGATCCTGATGCTGACGGCGAAGGACTCGATGCCCGATATGGTGCGTGGCCTCGACCTCGGGGCCGACGATTATCTGACGAAGCCCTTTCAGTTGGAGGTGTTGCTCGCTCGTGTGCGCGCCGTAAGCCGACGTGGGCATGGTGCATCAAGCAACGATCTCGCTGTGGGAGATCTCGTGCTCGATAGAGGACAACGAATGGTGCGGCGTGCCCAACACGCCATTGCGCTGACCAAGAAGGAGTTCACCCTGCTGGAGCTGCTGATGCGCAGAGCAAATCAGGTAGTGACTCGAGACCAGCTGATCGAAGCGGGCTGGGGCTATGACGCCGATGTACGCGACAACACGATCGACTTCTACATCAGCAGCCTGCGGTCGAAGATCGACGCCAAAGGGGAGCCGAGCATGATCCGCACGATGCGCTCGCTGGGGTATGCGGTGGCCCTGCCGCAATGACGATCAACCTGCGATCGCTCCGTGTGCGGCTGTGCATGTGGTACGTGCTGCTGACAATGGTGTCGATGAGCGCGCTCGGAATCTTCTCCCACCTCTACCTCACCCGTGCACTCGCAAGTTCACGACAGGCGACGATGCAACGTCGTGAAGACCGCCTCGTACGCTTCATGCAGGAAGAGCAGCGAATCAACCCGCAGGCAACGATGGCGGAGTCGCTGCAGCACTTCATGCTGGCGAGCCCGGACACGGACGTCCTCCAGGTCGCGACGGCGGATGGAACGCAAATTTATCCGCAGCCCACGGAATCGACTATTCCATGGGTGGGATCAGGTTGCACGACGCCTTGCTTTGGGATAGTCAAAGTCGGCGAGCATCGATTGCGAACGCTGCAGCACACGGTCACCCTCCACCAGCGCGAAGTGAGGCTGCAGATGGCAGGTCAGATCGACGAGCACTATGACATTCTCCGCATGGTGCGGAACTCATATCTGATCTTTCTTCCGTTGATGCTGGTAGTCTCGCTTGCAGGCGGTTTTGTGCTGAGCCATCGCGCCCTCGAGCCCGTCGACCGCATCACACGCGCTGCACACGCAATCAGCATTCGCGATCTGCGCCACCGCCTGCCCGTACCGGAGACAGGAGACGAGATTCAGCGACTGGCAGAGACGTGGAATGACGTACTGGCACGCCTGGAAAAGGCAATCGGGCATCTGACCCAGTTTACGAGCGATATCTCGCATGATCTGCGAACGACCGTGACGGTAATGATGTCGACGGCGCAGCTTGGATTGCGACGTAACCGAACGAACGAAGAATATTGCACCGCGCTACGAACCATCGCATTAGAGTGCCAGTCAACGGCCGTGCTATTGGACGATCTGCTGGCGGCGGCACGCGTCGATATGGTGCAACAAAATATCGATTTGAAGCCAGTGGAACTGTCTGCGGTAGTAGAGGAGGTCTGCGATCATCTGCGCGCTTGCACGGAGATGAAACACCAGCGGTTTGAGACCTCGCTCGCCCCAGAGACATGGGTACTTGGTGATTTTTCAATGCTGCGGCGGCTGGCCAATATCCTGCTGGATAACGCGGTAAAGTACACGCCCGACTTTGGTCTGATCTCGGTTTCGGTCTTCTTGCAGGGTGACCGCGTGCGGCTCGAGGTACGCGACACGGGCATCGGCATCGCACCGTCTGAGGTGGGACGCGTCTTCGACCGCTTCTATCGCGCGGACACCTCGCGCAATCGGGATCGAGGTGGAAGTGGTTTAGGACTAGCCATCGCCAAATGGGTTGTAGAGGCCCATGGCGCGGACATCACGGTCACCTCCGATCTGCTAAGCGGCAGTCTGTTCTCGGCATGCTTTCCTGCCTATACTCTCCGCTTCGAAGATGGCATGGAGGTAAGCGAGATTGAGTTTCAAACAGGTGCGCAAACGAGTTGATCCCTGCTAGTACTCCAGGTTGTAAGGAGCCGGATACGTAAGCGTTCCGTTCGACCTTTCGTACCACATGAACATCTTCTTCGGGCTGTTATTCACCCGAACGGCAACGATCACCCCGGTCCCCGTCCGCTTCGAAATATCCACATGGTGCGACGTAATCGGTCCCCAGTCGCTCTCCGTCGTCCAGTCTTCCGTAAACCGCTTCAGGGTGTAGTCATACTTCTGCGGATGCTGCTGCCAGTCAGGATCGTTCATCCATATCCCATAGGCCTTCGAATAGTCCTTCGCCTCCAGCGCCGACAGAAAGGTGTCCACCCGATGCTCTACTGGCAGGTTCGAGAAGAACCACCCATGCCCTAACAAAAACCCACCCACTCCGATCACGGCTGCCAGCAGTACAAAAACTCCGGCCCCAACCAGCACATTGCGCTTCCGTGTCTCACGGGGTGCATCAAACTCCGGTGCATTTAACAGCGTCATCGCTCTTCCACCTCAATACTCCTACCTATAATAGACACCGATCCCGCCGGAACAGAAGCCTCACCGTCATCATCCCTGCCCAACTCCTACCCACCTCTTCAGAGCACGCAAATGGTGCTGCATGTGTGCCACGTAATCCTCAATCAGGAATCCCAGCGTAATCGGCTCCCCAGCCACGACACCGACATGAGTCAGGCTCCTCTTCTCGACGTGCGCAATCGTCCAGATCACATGCTCGTTGAGAGCGAACCACAGCCCCAGAACCTCAGGCCAGTCACGCTCCGCATAGTGCTGAACCTCCACCCACGCCATCTGTTCATACCCTGGAAGATTCGACTCTGGCTCAAGCTGCATCCGCACGATCCGGCCAAGGTTGTTCACCGCCGAGTCCGTCAAATGCCCTACCACCTGCTTTGCAGACCACTTCCCTCCATACTCCGGACGGCACGCATCCGCATCGGATAACGATGCGAACCAAGGCATCGCCTCGCGCACCACCGCCGCCAACCGCTCACTCAGCTCAACTGGATCGAGCCCCGCCGGATCCGCCCCTTGTGCATATGTCACGCCCATCCGAACGCCTCCTTGTACACCTCAAACTCCGTTCCAGATGGGTGCAAGTATACCGAGACGACATCGAACCGCACTGGCACCTCCCGCCGCAGCCTCTCAGGAAAGGCCCGAAGATAAGACCGCGCCATCTTCTGCAACATCTCCTGCTTGTCTCTGTCGACAGCGACCTCTGCCGGAGCTATATCGCGTCCCGTCCGTGTCTTCACTTCAATAAAGCAGAGCCACTCCCCGTCCCACCCGATCAGGTCAACGTCTCCCCGCAACTTGGCGTTCTTCCACCGCCGAGCCACCACGGTATATCCCATCCGCCGTAGTTGAAACAGCGCTTCCCGCTCGCCCTTCAAGCCCGTGGACAGATGCCCCGCCACTCGCGGTCCCCGCCCTAGCTGCGCGGCCAATGCGTCCATCCACCGCAGCACCCCTATCTGCGAGTTAATCCAGCTCACTCTCAGCCTATTCATGTGAGCCCCAGCATACCCCAACCACGTCAGGAGGCATGACTCCGGGCATCCTTCGGAGCCGTCTCATACATCCGCCCCCACGCCCTCCGCAGCTGCCGCGTCGATCCAAATCCCACTCGCTCCGCCACCCGCTCCATATCCAGGCCCGTCTGGCTGATCAGCTCTCGAGCCAGCGCCACCCGCAGGCTGTTCTTGTAGTCGGTAATGCTCATCCCGGCATACTCCTGAAACAGCCGCGTCAGATGCCTGCTGCTCGCACCTGCAATCCTCGCCAGCGCTCGCAGAGTCCACGTCTTCGTCGGATCCGCCGTAATCGCATCCTGAACCCGATGTACCGCCGGATGGATATGATTGCGTCCCTCCAGCCACGGCGAAAGCTGAGGATCGGACCCGCTCCTTCGCAGATATACCACCATGTATCTCGCGATCGCCGTCGCGCACGCATAACTGGTAAGCTGGCCCACGATATGCAGCATTAGATCGACGCCAGCCGTCACCCCTGCACTCGAATATCGCTCCCCATCCTCCACATACAGCCGATTCTCCAGCACCCGCGTCCCCGGAGCTACCACCGCAAGCTCCGCACACGTACTATGGTGCGTCGTACACGCATATCCGTCCAACAACCCGGCCCTTCCAGCCAGCAGAGCCCCCGAACAGATCGACACCACCTTATGCCCCGGCCGCACCGTCGCCCGCAGCCACGCCACAATCGCCGCATCCCCCAAGCTCTCTCGCTTCGGAGCGGCCTGTCCTCCAGGCATCATCATGTAGTCCACGTCGCCCGACAGCACCACCATCGCCCCATCCGGCAGCACCTTCGGCAGCGGTTCAATCTCCGCCAGCGTCATACCGATCGAGCTCACCACCGAGGCCGCCGGCCCCACATAGTGCACCTCAAACCGCATGGCCTCCTGCTCCCGGTTCGCCACACGCAGCACCTCCAGCGGACCCGCCACATCCAGCAGCAGGGTCCGCTGAGGAATCACGACGTACACGGCAATGCGCCGCATCTCTCTATCGACCTTCAAGCCGCCAACTCTCTCGCCGCACCATCCAGAGCCTCCTCCACCGTAACAATCCGTGCAAACCGTCCCTCCAACACAAGTTCAGTACGTTCCTTGATCTCCTTCGAACTCCACACCCGTCCTTTGCGGTCTGTCATCGGAAACGTCAGCGTGGCCTCCGTCACATAATCCACGTCATAGCCGCTGTCCGAGGCGTGACGCGTCGTCGTCTCGCAGCACTGCTCACTGCGGATACCGGACACAATCAGCCGTCGAATACCGTGCTGCACCAACCACACATCCAACCCGCTGCCAATCAACGCGCTATGGCTGCGCTTATGAAAGACTGCATTCGGAGCAATCGAGAGGCCGGACATCGTCTTCACATGGCCGGAAGCAAGCGAGAACGGCCCGGACTCATCCACATGGAAGACCTGCACCACAGGAATTCCATCCGCTCTCGCTCCATCGATCAATCTCTGCAACCTGCTGACGAACTCCGGCACATCGGTATTGCTCCAGTAAGGCCGATGGCGAAAAGACTCCTGGACATCGACGACGATCAATGCAGTCTTGGAATCGAACATGGAAATAGCTCCTTTGGAGAACGGCCTGGCGTCCTCAATGACCCCATCCTATGCGCCCTCCCAACCTCCCGAAAGACATCTTACAGCCTAAGATCGGACAAAAAAGGACATCCCCTATCTCCAACTCGCGCGTCCATGTTCCCTAACTGAGCCACATACAGCAAGCATATGATCAACGGAATCGCACCACACCCGAATACGTCCAATCAACTCGGCTCCGTCCATCGGCTCCGCGCTCATCAACAAGCTATCATCGTGCGCAACGGAACCCATCCTCCTTCGACTCTCATCAGATAGAGGCACTCATTCCACCGCCTGCTAAGGAACGCAACCCAATGAACGTAATTCTCTTCGGAGCAACAGGCATGGTCGGCCAAGGCGTCCTGCGCGAGTGCCTTCTCGCCCCCGACATCGAGCGCATCCTCTCCATCGTCCGCAGCCCATCCGGCCAGCAACACGCGAAGCTACGCGAAATCGTCCTCAACGACTTCTTCGACCTCTCCCCCATCGAGCCCGAGCTCTCCGGCTACGATGCCTGCTTCTTCACCCTCGGCGTCTCCTCCGCCGGTATGCCGGAGGCGCAGTACCACCACCTCACCTACGACCTCACGATGACCGCCGCCCAGTCGCTTGCAAGGCTCAATCCCAACATGACCTTCATCTACGTCTCCGGTGCCAGCACCGACAGCACCGAATCCGGCCGCACCATGTGGGCCCGGGTCAAAGGCAAGACCGAAAACGCCCTCCTCCGCCTGCCCTTCAAGGCCGCCTACCTGTTCCGCCCCGGCTTCATCCAGCCTCTTCACGGAGCCGTCTCGAAGACAAAGGCCTACCGAATCATCTACGCAGTCACGACACCAATCTTTCCTCTTCTGAAGATGCTCTTTCCAAAGCACGTCGCCACCACCGAGAATATAGGCCGCGCCATGCTCAACGTCGCACGCCATGGCTTCCACAAAAAAATTCTCGAAGCCAGCGACATCATCCAGGCAGGCTCCTGAAGAGACGCCTATCAATCCACCCGAAAACGACAGAAATTATTTTATTGACATATAAATGCCTTAATGACAGTATACTGTCATGAGACAAAGCAACCTCTCCTTGCGCGAGAGACAGACCGCCTCCACCCGCGAGGAGATACTAGACATTGCCATGAAGCTCCTCAGCGACGGTCCGGAGGGCAACTTCTCCCACGAGTCAATCGCCGCAGCCGCGGGCATGGGAGCAAGAACCGTCTACCGCTACTTCCCCGACCGCGCCAGCCTCCTCGAGGCGCTCTGGTACCGCCTGCGCGAGGCAACGAACACCCGCTTCCCCTCACGCGAAGAAGATATCCTTCCCCTGGCACGAACGCTCTTTCGCGAGTTCGACGCTCATGAGACCCTCGTCCGCGCCGTCCTCACCTCGCCCGCAGGAACTGAAGTCAGAGACCGCGGCGGCGTCGAAGGCAGGCCAGCCTTCGCGCAGAGCCTTGCTACCGCATTGGCGGACCTGCCTCTACGCGAGCGAACCAGGATCACGGCTGCCTTCGTAGCCGTATATAGCGCACCATTCTGGCAACTCCTCCGCGACCGGGGAAACCTCTCCGGCCCCGAAGCGCAGGAGGCCGTCACCTGGACTTTGACCGCCCTCCTCAATGCAGTCCATACCAACCCGGCTCCCGCACCGAAAAAACTAAAGAAGAGATGAGACCGACCATGAAGCAACGCGAAAAGATTGAAGTATTAGGCGTCGAACTCGAGTGGAAGCTGACCGCCGACGACACCGGCCACCAGTATTGCGTGCTCTCTGCCGCCGTCCCACCCGGTGTCGGCATACCACCCCATCAACACCCCGATCAGGAGGCGTTCTATGTCCTCGACGGCACACCGGAGTTTGGCTTTGAGACCCCACATGGCCTCGATTGGAGACGCGCCCAGCCCGGCGAGATGGTCAATATCCTACCCAACGCGATGCACGGCTTCCGCAACCTCACAGACCAAACCGTCCGAGTCCTGATCACCTGCACGCCCAACCTCGGTCGCTTCTTTGAAGATGCGGGACTACCCATCGCCCTCGACGCTTCCCGCCCGCTCGCCCCGCCCACACCGGTCCAGATCCATCGAGTCCTTGAAATCGCGCAGAGATATGGTCAACGCTTCGCCCCGCCGGCCTGATCGAGAGGGGTCGTTTCTATAGACCTCAATCCCCCCATTGCTTCCAGTCGCCGACCCTGCGATACTTAACCGTGCCCATCACGCACAAATTTCCAATCCATTTAAAGAGGTCGCGGACATGTCTGCAAAGTACATCTTCGTAACGGGCGGAGTTGTGTCTTCACTCGGCAAGGGTCTCGCCGCAGCCTCTATTGGCTGCCTGCTGGAGGCCCGCGGCATCAAGGTCAACCTCATGAAGTTTGACCCCTATCTCAACGTCGATCCCGGCACCATGTCGCCCTTCCAGCACGGCGAGGTCTTCGTCACCGACGACGGCGCCGAGACCGACCTCGACCTCGGCCACTACGAGCGTTTCACCCACGCGAAACTCACCCGTGACAACAACCTCACCACCGGCCGCATCTACGAGCAGATCATTACCAAGGAGCGCCGCGGCGACTACCTCGGCAAGACCGTCCAGGTCATCCCCCACGTCACTAACGAGATAAAGAACGCCATGCGCAAGGTCGCGGCGGAGACAGAAGTCACCATCGTCGAGATCGGCGGCACCGTAGGCGACATCGAGTCCCTCCCCTTCCTCGAAGCCATCCGCCAGATGCGCCAGGATCTCGGCCGCGACAACACCGTCTTCGTCCACGTCACCCTCATTCCCTGGATCGCCGCCGCCCAGGAGCTCAAGACCAAGCCCACCCAGCACTCCGTCAAGGAGATGCTCTCCATCGGCATCCAACCCGACATCCTCCTCTGCCGCTCCGACCGCGCCGTCCCCCGCGAGATGCGCAGCAAGATCGCCCTCTTCTGCAACGTCGAGGAGCCCGCCGTCATCGCCGCCCGCGACGTCGCCAGCATCTACGAGGTCCCCCTCACCTTCGCCGCCGAAGGCGTAGACACCCTCGCCCTCAAGTACCTCCGCATCGAGACCAAGGCCCCCGACGTCTCCAAGTGGCAGGACATCGTCTACCGCGCTTACAACCCCAAGGACGAGGTCTCCATCGGCATCGTCGGCAAGTACGTCGAGTACGAGGACAGCTATAAGTCCCTCAAGGAAGCCCTCGTCCACGGCGCCCTGGCCCACAACCTCAAGCTCCGCGTCACCTGGATCGAAGCCGAAGGCCTCGAGACCAAAGACCCCGACGGCCGCCCGACCCTCGAATACCGTCACCAGCTGGAAGACTTCGACGGCATCCTCGTCCCCGGCGGCTTTGGCAAGCGAGGCATCGAGGGCATGCTCAACGCCATCCGCTACGCCCGCGAAGAGAGCATTCCCTACTTCGGCATCTGCCTGGGTATGCAGACCGCCTGCATCGAGTACGCGCGCAACGTCTGCGGCCTCAAGGAGGCCAACTCCGGCGAGTTCGACCCCGCCACCCCGCACCGCATCATCTACAAGCTCCGCGAGCTCACCGGCGTCGAAGAGATGGGTGGAACCATGCGCCTCGGAGCCTGGCCCTGCGTCATGGAGCCCGACTCCTTAGCCGCCCAGGCCTACGGCACCACAGAGATCAGTGAGCGCCACCGCCACCGCTACGAGTTCAACCGCGAGTACGAAGCCATCCTCACCGGAGCCGGCCTCCGCCTCACCGGCACCACCCCCGACGCCACCTACGTCGAGATCGTCGAGATCCCCACCCATCCCTTCTTCCTCGGCTGCCAGTTCCACCCCGAGTTCAAATCCAAGCCTCTTGAGCCCCACCCCCTCTTCCGCGACTTCATCGCCGCCAGCTACCAGAACCGCATCTCCCAGCACGAGCTCCAGGCCGACACCATCAGCCAGGCGATATAAACGGCAGGTTCGCGTTTTGAATCTGCCGTCATCTCATACCTCCTTTTGAATGAGCCTTCAAAGGGAGAAGAGCCTCTGTACTCCGCTCTTTCCAGTCGCTCGTCTTTGCGCTCCACACCATCCTGCTACAATCTTCTCCCGGCCTTCCTATCCACCAGGACATGCGCCTTGGATCATATTTCTTTGGAAATAAGTTCGCTCTTTAGGGACCTTCCTTCTCCGATACCGATACAACTTCTGGCTCAATTCTCATGAACTAAGAGAGAACAGCATAAAATATGCAGTTTTTTGCGCATCCAGCGAAAAACATTGCCCGTTGACCAGCCCTAACACATAGTGCAGCCTTGGCTTACCAGCATTCATGCTTCACCTGAAAGGCTTTACTTCCAATGCGCAAATATCTCTCTGCCTTGATACTCACCCTCGGTCTGGCAACTGTTCCTGTAGCAGCTCACGCCACGCCGGTCACCTACGACCTCGTCCTCACCAATGTCATCGGCAACATCAGCGGTGGAACCGGGTCATTTACCATCGCCAGCGCTCCCACGTCCTTTGTTAACAGCTACACCACCCTGAACGGTGGCCTTACCAGCATGAGCTTTCTCATCGGTGGCGACTCCTTTAACCTCGGCAACGCCATCTCGAACTTCGGCGAAGTGGACTTCTTCCTTGGAAACCTTGTCTCCGTGGCCTACGCCGGTGGTACCTCCAACAAGTCGGTGAACTTTTCGCTGAACTCTGGAGGGCTCTTCTATGTCTTCGCCGATCTCGACAATCACGAGTTCTCGCAGGGGTACATCACCTCCGCCGTCAGCACCGCCGCAACGCCTGAGCCCACCGCCATTCTTCTCTTCGGAACCGGCGCGCTCGGTCTCCTAGGTTTTGCCTCACGCAAGCTGATCGCCTAACGATTGATCATTCACCATGGCCTGCACTTGCGCATTCTGCCAGTGCAGGCTTTTTGCTGTCCCAAAGTGGCCCGACGAACCGATCCTCGCCTCCATCCACCTGCACTGTCATACAAAAATGACCACGACATGGCATCATGGGACACACCGGCAATTGGCCGGTCAGGTATCCAGCCAACCCATGACCACCCAATACGCTTCAGGCCGCGGCTCCTCGGGAGTCTTCCTCGCCTTCCTCTTCGCGCTCATCCTCGGCGCCGTCGCTCTGGCCGTCTTCATCCGCCACGCCACCACCGGCGGCCTTGCCCGCATCGCCGACCGCATCACTGGCCGCACCGCGACGTACGATACCTCTGTTCCCGCCGTAGTCCAGCGCATCCAGCGCCTCAACCGCCTCGAAACCGTCGTCTACTCCATCGATACCGTCGTCGAAGGCTCCAGATCCAGCCCCGTCCTCCCCGATCTCCTCGCCGGCGACCGCATCCTTCTCGTCGTCCATGGCCAGTCGATAGCGGGAATCGACCTGGCCCAGCTGAAACCCGAAGACGTCCGCATCAACGAGAGAAACGGCGCCCGCTCCATTCACGTCACCCTGCCCGCCTCCCAGCTCTTCGTCACTACACTCGACAACCAGCACACTCGCGTCTACGCCCGTTCGACCGGTCTCCTCGTCCCCGTCGACCAGAACCTTGAGTCCGACACCCGCGCCCGCGCCGAGAAGCAGCTCCAGCAGGCCGCCCTCTCCGACGGCATCCTCGACACCGCCCGCAAAAACGCCCGCGCCACCATCACGACCCTCCTCTACAGCCTCGGTTTTCAGTCCGTCGAAGTCACCTGAGGCGTCATCTAAAAAAGAGAGGCCACCCCCACGTATCACCCGAGAGTCCCGCTCTCTCACCCTCTTGCGCTATCTGCCAGCACACCCCGACCTGCGCTATCATCCATAGCATGAAGTTTCTCTCCGATCGCCGCATCTTCGACGACAAATTCGAGGATGTCCACGCCCACATCACCGAAGCCCTCCCCTTTCCCGAGCAGGAGGAGGAAGAGTCGACCCTCATCAAGACCGTCGGATGGGTCTCCGCTGGCCTCGGAGCAGTTGCACTGGGCCTCTTCATCGGCCGCGAACTCCGCCTGCGCTACAAGTTCAACCGCCGCACCCCGTACGACGCCTACTCCCACGCCGGCGACGAGCAGGACGTAGACTTCGGCATCGGCATCTAGAGACCTAAACCTTTAGATATTCCATAGATATCTAAGATATCCTGCTGGCGCTTCAAGTCCCCTCTTCTCTGCAACACTCTTCTGCCTATCGTCATCACACAAGCAAGCTGAATCACGTACGTATCTCAGACTGAAGCGAACGTAACTACTGGGCCCTGAGAGGATCCCTATGAGTTTCCAAGCGAATGTCGGCCGGACACTGAATGCGACACCGGCAGGACGCCTCGTCTTCAGGGCGATACGACCGATCGTGCATCTCACTCGCCGCATCGCTTACCCCGACCTCCCTCCCAACCTCCAGCGCAGCAAGGTCAGGTGCCGCGACAAACAGATCTCCATCGTCCATCGGCGAACCCATCCTGACGCCTGCGTCATCGAGCAATGCTTCCCGGAGGCTCAGTACGACATGCCCGGTGGGGTTTACGGCGACTTCATCGATCGCATCTACCGGCAGATCCTCGCCCGTGACCGGCAGCCTCTCATCGTCGATTGCGGAGCCAACATCGGTGCCAGCGTCCTTTGGTTCGCACACCGCTATCCCCAGGCCCATATCCTCGCCATCGAGCCCGCCCCCGACAACTTCGCCGTCCTCCAGCGCAACGCTGCCAACCGCGATGTCGATCTCCGCCAGGTAGGCATAGCCGCCTCCGACGGCCGCGCCCACCTCACCGATCCCGACGAGTCCAGCCTCTCCTATCGCACCTGCGAGAACGGAGAGGGCCCCGAGATCGTCACGGTGGCATTTCAGACTCTGCTCGCCTCCAAGCCCTCCGACCGCTACCAGCCCTTCCTCCTCAAGATCGATATCGAAGGCGCAGAAAAGACCCTCTTCGCCGGCGACTCCTCCTCGCTCAACAGCTTTCCCCTCATCGTCATGGAGCCTCACGACTGGATGCTTCCCGGCCAGCGCACCTCCGTCGAATTCTTCCGCTTCCACGCCGCCGCAGGAAGGGAGTTCTGCATGAAGCACGAGAACATAGCCTCCATCGCCTTCGACCCCAACCTCCTCGATCCCCTCACAGAGCCAGCGGGAGACCCGGCACGAATATCGCTGTCGGCAACGCCATGACAGACCAGCGCAACCATCGGCTGAAGACGCACCACACAAATTCGGCGGTCCCTGCGCACCATCCATCAGCAGAAGGTAAGATGCTCTCAGATTCATCGGAAGTCATATTCTCCCGACGGAGTTGAATTCTATGAGTCTTCGTTCTCAAACGATTAAGACGTTGAAGACAACCGC
Organism: Edaphobacter sp.; assembly: GCA_025462645.1. Lineage (GTDB taxonomy): Bacteria > Acidobacteriota > Terriglobia > Terriglobales > Acidobacteriaceae > Edaphobacter. The sequence goes on from JAOAPB010000024.1 coordinate 76,567, forward strand.
TCCAGGCCGCAATGCCATTGAAACGGCACGGCGCGCACTGGATCTTGCAGGCAAGATCGCTCACCCGGAACTCCCTCCCGATCAGGAGATATCCAAAGTCTCCTTTCGAGGAAGAGATATCTCCATCCTCCACAGGCGCGAGTACTCCGACCGCTTTGCCATTAAGCAGTGCTTCGAACAGAGCCAGTACGACATGCCTGGAGGCAAGCACGGAGCTTTCCTTGAGCGCACCTACCAGCAGATTCTCGCCAACGGCCACAAGCCACTCATCGTCGATTGCGGCGCAAATATCGGCTCAAGCGTTCTCTGGTTCAACGCCAGGTATCCGCAAGCTCATCTCCTCGCCATCGAGCCTGCGCCTGACAACTTCCTCCTCCTGAGCAGGAACTCGGCGGGTCTCGACGTCGACCTCCGACAAGCCGGCATTGCCAAAGCGAATGGCGTCGCCCATCTGGTGGACTGCGGATTGGGTGGCGCGACCTACCAGACCAGCGAAGAAGGCAACGGCCCTGCCATCACCATGCTGGCAATCGACTCCCTGCTGGCAGAAAAGGCTGCTTCAAACTACGTCCCTTTTATCCTGAAGATCGATATCGAAGGCGCGGAGAAGACACTCTTCGACGGCGACTGCTCAGCCATCAACCAGTTTCCTCTCATCCTCATGGAGCCGCACGACTGGCTCCTTCCCGGACAGCACACCTCCGTCGGCTTCTTCCGTTTTCATGCCGCCTTCGGACGGGAGTTCTGCATGAATGACGAAAACATAGGTTCGATAGCCTTCGACGATTCCCCACCGGGATATCTCGAAGTCCCCGCCTCGTAACTAAAGCTACCGCCGGCAGCTACAACCACGGTCATTTACGATAGTCACGATGACGAAACCAGCCTTCCTCTTCCCTGGCCAGGGCTCCCAGTCCGTAGGTATGGGCCGCGATCTCTACGACAACTTCCCCACCGCCCGCGCCGTCTTCGAAGAGGCCGACGAGGCCCTCGGCTTCCCTCTCTCCAAACTCATCTTCGAGGGCCCCGAGGACCAGCTCAAGCTCACCGAGCACACCCAGCCCGCCATCCTCACCGTCTCCGTAGCCGCAGCCCGCGTCCTCGCCGAGAAGGGCCTCACCCCCGCCTTCGCCGCCGGCCACTCCCTCGGTGAGTACTCCGCCCACGTCGCCGCCGGCACCTTCACCTTCTCCGACGCCGTCCGCACCGTCCGCAGCCGCGGGCGCTACATGCAGCAGGCCGTCCCCCCCGGAGAAGGCGCCATGGCCGCCATCCTCGGCCTCCCCGCCGCCCGCATCAGCGAGCTCTGCGCCCAGGCCTCCGACGAGAACACGTCTCCGTCCCCGCCCCCAGTCAACCCCGACATACCCAATCCCGAAGTTATCGCCGCTCAAAACGGCAATATCCCCTCAGCCACCGCCGCCACTAACCCCCAGGCCACCCGAGCCGCCATGGTCCAATCCATCGTCTCTCCGGCCAACCTCAACTCCCCCGACCAGACCGTCATCTCCGGCTCCGCTGCCGCAGTCCAGCGCGCCGCCGACCTCTGCAAGGAGGCCGGGGCCAAGCGCACCGTCATGCTTCAGGTCAGCGCGCCCTTCCACTGCGCCCTCATGCAGCCTGCACAGGAGTCTCTTGCCACAGACCTCGAATCCATCGTCTTCAACGACCCCGCCTTTCCCGTGGTCTGTAACGTCGACGCCCGTCTCCTCTCCCGCGCCCCTGACTCCCGCGACTGCCTCATCCGCCAGGTCACCGGCGCCGTCCGCTGGGTCGAGTGCATCCAACTCCTCATCGCCCAAGGCGCAACTCATTTCATAGAAGTAGGCCCCGGCAAGGTCCTCACCGGCCTCATGCGCCAAATCGACCGCGCCCAGACCACAGGCAACGTCGAAGATACCACTTCACTTGAAAAGACACTGACAAGCCTCATCCAAAACCATTGACATAATTTGCTAAAACCATTGACACAATTTTGCTGTCATCCCGACCGGAGCGCAGCGTAGCGGAGGGATCCGCTTTTCCACCACGGAAGTAGAAGCACAAGGATGGCATGTCGGAAGAAAAATTCTTCTATGTTTACATGGTTGCTGACCGCAGCCGCCGTTTTATACGTCGGATTTACGAGCGACTTGTACCAACGTGTTCTACAGCATCGCAAAGGAACTTTTGAAGGCTTCACCAGCCGCTATGGATGCAGTCGGCTTGTCTGGTTTGAACGATACGGCGGTCCGTTGGAGGCGATCGCCCGCGAGAAACAGATCAAGCGATGGCGCAGAGAGAAAAAGGCTTACCTGATCGAGACAGACAACCCAACATGGGAGGATTTGTCGCAAATTGGGGTTTACCGAATTGCTCTCTATGCTGGGGAGTAAGGCTCTGTGGCCCGTGAAGCACTCCGGTATCGAAGTTGTCATTTTCGACCGGAGGCGAAGCCGAAGCAGAGAAATCCGCTTCTCTTCGCGATAAACTGCATCACGAACGCAAAAGGAAGATCGAATGAACCCCGGCGACAAAGTAGAAAACTTCACCCTTCAGAACCAGGACGACAAGACCGTCAACCTCACTGATTTCAAGGGAAAACCCGTAGTCCTCTTCTTCTACCCCCGCGCCGACACCCCCGGCTGCACCATCGAATCCTGCGGCTTCCGCGACGCCTTCGAAAAATTCCAGAAGGCTGGAATCGTAGTCCTCGGCATCTCCCGCGACACCGTAAAGGACCAGAAAAAGTTCAAGGATAAGTACGCTCTACCCTACGACCTCCTCGCCGACCCCGACATGGTCCTCATCAACCGCTACGACCTCATCAAGCCCAAAAACATGTACGGCAAGCTGGTCAAAGGCGTAAAGCGAACCACCTACCTCATAGGCCCGGACCAGCACCTGATCCACACCTTCGAAGAAGTAAAACCCGAAGGCCACGCCGAAGAAGTCCTCGCCCTCCTCAAATCCCAAAAGAAATAGCCCAAGCCGGGTGCCCCATCCTTTCGCGTCGTTTGCGAAAGGGTGGGGTGCCTTTACATCGCCTGGGAGCGGTAACCCCGTTATACGATCAATACGACATGTACCGAACCCTCTTGACGCGACTCACCCTCAGGCTCATTGCCCTCCTCGCCCTCGTCCCATCCGCCCCAGCCCAGCAAGGCGCAACTGTAGCCGAGCAATACCTCCTCCAAATGACAAACCAACACCGCGCCGAACACAGCCTCTCCCCATTAGCCTGGGACGCCACACTGGCCCGCGCCGCTCACGCCCACGCCGTGCTCATCATGCAAAACCCCGCCCCCGCGCTCCATCAATACCCAGGCGAACCCGACCTCAAGGCCCGCGTCGTTCAGGCCGGAGCGCACTTCAGCACCGTCTCAGAAAACGTCGCAGGCAACGCCACCACCCCCATCGACTTCGACCGCGCCTGGATGAACTCGCCCGTCCACCGCGCCAACATCCTCGACCCCCACCTCACCGCCATCGGCATCGCCGTAGTCCAGCGCAACGGTCTCCTCTTCGCCGTGCAGGACTTCTCCCGCACCGTCGCTGTCCTAGGTTCTAACCAGATCGAGCAGCAGGCCCAGCAAGCCCTCCGCGAACACGGCTTCCAGCCCGCAACCTCCGCCGAAGCCCGCGAAAACGCCCGCCGCACCTGCAGCGACCCCAACAGCACCACTGGCTACCCCCTCCTCATCATGCAGTGGGACGGAGCCGA
>JAOAPB010000038.1 GCA_025462645.1 Edaphobacter sp.
GATCTCCCAGTGGTGTCCGAATGGGTCGACGACGCGGCCTATGCGCCAGCCATACTCGTTGGTCATGCCCCGGACGACGGTGGCTCCTGCTGCAACGGCGCGTTCGAAGGAGGCATCCGGATTCTCGACGGTGATGATGAGACGCACGGAGCCTCCGGCGAGGGTCTCCGGGCTGAAGTTCTGGTGTTCCGGGGACTCGTCGGCGAGCCAGAATTCGGCTCCCTGGACGGAGAGCTGAGCGACTACCGCTCCGCTCTCGTCGTCCTGGCGGAATAACTCGCTGGCTCCGAAGGCTGCTTTGTAGAACTCGATTGCCTTCGCTCCGCTTCGGACCGAGAGCATGGGAGAGATAGTGGTCTTTTGGGTGGGGGTGATCTCGGAGGATTGCGTCATGGATATCGCCTCTTTGGCTGGCCGGCTTGCGATCATGTGATGGGGGGACGATATCACTTGTGAGGAGACGAGTGAAAGAGCGTTCAGGCGAAGACGAGCTGTATCAGGCGACCTGCATTAAGTTTGTTGACTAAGTCATGCGTTCCACCGATGGAAGTTCTTAGGAAGAGCTGTGGCCGTTACAGTGCAGTACGCCGAGGTATTGCTTCCACGGACCTACGGTGTCGCGGTATTGGTGGGCCATAATCCTTGAGATCTGGTGGAGGTGCGTTAAGTCGTGAGTGGCCCAAGTCGCCAGCAGCTCGGACAGAGTCACTGCTCCGAAGGCGGGGTGACGTCCGCGTCGTTCGAGGTCTTCCAGGTTTAGGTTCAATGCGCGTAGTTCGTGTAGATTTTCTGATCGCAGGTGAGCAAATTCATCGAGTAGCCGATCGAGCGACTTGCCTTGGCTCTCTTGCGTGTGTCCCTCACGATCCAGTGGCTCGAAGGTCTGACTCTCGGCGAATTGCAGCACCATCCTTGCTCGCGGCATCCAGTCGGTGCGCTCGCAGTGAGCCAGATGGCCGATGACGTCGAAGACGGTCCAGGTGTTTTCTCCTTCGTTTCGGAGCGTCCATTCTTCGGGTAGGTCATGCAGAAGGGCATTGAGAGCAGCGGGGGTGCGAGTGAGTAGAGAGATTGTTTGGGGCAGGTTGTGCTGCATCAGGTTCCTCGATTCGTAGAGGTAATTCTCAGAGGCTCCGCTAAATATTCTGAGGCGGCAGATCGAGGATACCGCGGTTCGCGCGGGCGCGAATGCCCCCTCATGCAGTGAGACTGCAATAGCGGCCACCTGTGTACCTGTCTTTTTCGGTTGACAGTTTGAGTGGAGGCAAGGATGATGACCGTGGCTTGCGGATGATTGCCTCAGTGGCAGATTCTGTCCTGGTCCGAGCAACGAGCGATACTATGCGGAGATTCTCGATGCGCTTTAAACTCTTTTGTGCCTGTGCCAGCTTCGTGCTGCTGGCGTCCGGTTGTGCCAACCATCGCGTCGCCTCGGTGAAGACAGCTCAGGCTCCGGTCGTCGTTGACGACACGGTGCGCGAGGCACAGCCTAACGACTATCTACGCGTCAGCTTTGTTCCGGCGGGCGTGAAGGTCACGACCCTTTCCCGTCCCGGAGCCGTGCGTGCTTTCGCGACGGCCACACCACTCTTCTCGCCGCCGCTGAAGCTCGAAGAGCTCCCCTATTATTCAGGCCTGGTGAATGACGACAAGAACGTGCTGGTGGCGATGCGCTGCCGGCCAACGCATCCCGAGACAGTCGATGCGGTGCTCGCAACCTGGCCCAATGTCTTCCTGGCCATCCAGCGGGATGTTCCACAGGATCCTGCCGGTTGCGGCGGGGAATCGGCGAATACGGCTGCACAGGCGTCGTGCTTTGCCAAGGCTTTCGTCGACCCTCCGGCGACAGCAGTTCCTACTTCGCTGGCACATACGTTCAGCTATGCCGGAACGCTCTACGATGCCGACCATGCGGCGCTCGCCAAGTGGCTGCAGGATAACTATGGGATCTTCCCCGCGTTTAGCGGAATGGGCTACTCGGTCAAGGATTCTTACTCGCTGAGCAGCCAGCCGATGACCTCGCAGCAGATCCTGGTGAAGTCGGTGTCGTCGGAATACATCCTGAAGAACGTCTCGCTCTCTGACGCCGGCTGCCGCTGCATTTCGGTTGCGCCCTATCCCGGCCGATCGAGCGAACGGCTCGACCCGGATTTCATCGAACAGGCTGGAGGCGATGGGGTCTGCAAGACGGTCGACCGGCTATCTCGATCGAGATGATGATGGGATTGAGGTGCGGCTGGTGAAAGACGGTTCACGCGGGGCGCGAATGCCCACCTTCGCGACGATGATCTGTCGCGAAGATGGGCACCGATTGTGTGATTCTGCTCAGGTCTGGGCCACCCAGCCACCCGCGATCTCAACGTGAATCGTATGGAATTCAGGCTGACCTAGCGGGTGAGAGCTGTGGCTTTGGCTTTGTGCACCGATATCTTTTGTGCACCGATATATAGCGAATCAGTGAGATTTGGGCGATCTTTGGCGAGCAGTTTTCGTTCCCACCCTTCGCAAAAGCGCGAAGGATGGGGGCACCCGCGCTTTTGTGGTTGGTTGAGAGTGTTTCGTTGAGAGTGGGTGGTGGGCTATCCCGCCTTCGTCACCTCAGCGGCTAACCGCGGAGTTGCGCTGCGATGCGCTCAATTGCGTGGTGGGCAGATAATATCGCTCCCTCCTGCCATCCGACCAGGTGTGAGAGGTAGTCGCCTGCAAAGTATGTGCGGCCCTCGGGCTTTTCGAACTGGGCGTATGCTGCGCCGCTGCCGGGAAGGAAGTTGTTGGCGAAGCAGCCAAGCGAGTAGGGAATCCTGCTCCAACTGACATAGACGGGCTTGTTCAGCAGGTGCGAGCGCCCTGGGTGCAGTTTTTCGACCGCGGCGCGCGAGGCATCCAGCTTGGCCTCGATCGTGGGGAGTGCGCCGAAGGGAGTGGGCGCGCCGGTAAAGAAATCGATCTCGGTATTGAAGCCGGCAACGAGGACGCCCGACTTCGAAAAGAGCTTGTCGGTCGGATACCAGACAAGGTCGACGTTGTTTTTGAGGAACGAGATGCCGCCGTAGATGTTGTCCTCGGTCTCCCAGAAGCGCGGCGACTCCCATCCGATCTTGTAGAGCGCAGCCATCGACATGCCTGTGAAGGCACGCCGAGTCTCTGGCGTGAAGTTATTCTTTGTCTTAGCCAGCACGGTGATGGGCATGGTGCAGATGCAGTAGTCCGCTGTGTGTGTCTTTGGGGCGCCAGACTTTGTATAGGCGATGGTAACGTTGCGATCGCCCGTCGTGATCTCGGTGACTGCACATTCATAGTGGACTAGTTCGCCGAGCGACTTTGCGAATCCGTATGGAATGCGGTCCATGCCGCCAACCGGCTGGAACATGGTGGCCTGCCAGTCGATCTGCTCCTCGTAGAACTCTCCTTTGGAGAGGTCAGCGGCGAGCAGCTCGCTGAACTTGAGCGGCTTGCGCACCATCTCGTGAGATGGGCCTGCTCCCGGCGGAGTGATGTAGCCCGCGCGAGGGGTCCCGTGGTATTTGCCTTTGTCGTCGAGATCGCCGAAGTCCTGAACGAATGCAAGAAGGCGGGCCTCGTCTTCCTTTGAGAGATCGTCGTCGAGAGTGTGCTTGTTGATGGCCTTGGCCAGCAGTTCGGAGAGATAGCCGCGCGTGTCGTAGATAACCTGGCGCATCTCGACTGGCTTGCCGCCGTTGATCTCCGGGGCCTGCATATGGGCGGAACGAGACGCGTTGACCTCGACCTCAAGGGGTACACCGAGTTGCTTGCAGTAGCCCAGCAGGTGAGTATGAATCGAGGGAATTCGAGCCGGACCCGGGTTGAGGTAACCGCCGTCTGCCCACGTGCAGTGCTGCACCGTGCCGTCGGTAAACTCGACCTTGCTGCCGTCGCGAATGGTCCAGCTTCTGCCGCCGGGACGGCTGCGAGCCTCAAGGACGATGCACTCGAACCCCGCCTTGCGAAGCTCGTAGGCCGAGGCGAGCCCCGCGATACCTGCTCCGAGGATGACGATTTTTTTGCCTTTGCCGAAGTCCGCAGGCAGCTCCGGGAGGTCAGACAGGCCAACGGCCGGGATGAGTCCAAGCGTCTGCATGGCGGCGAAGGCGGCGGAGTATCCGCCGAACTGAGCCATGCGCTGAAGAAAAACGCGTCGAGTGAGGCCCATGTGGTCCTCCGTGTAGCAGGAGATGATGCGAGAGGTTCTTCGTCAGCATGGATCAGATGCTGAGTCTTTTGCAAGCAGAAAGAGAGGCGCGGAGCGCGAATGCTTATATCTCAGAATCGAGATATGGGGCACCCGAGTTTGTTGTGTGGGCTAGATCTGGGCCACCCACCATTCGGCTGGGTTATGGATCCATCGGGCACGTAAGGACCGTCGCCACGCGCATCGAAGAGACTATCGAAGGAGAGAGGCGGGATCGAATGCCTAGACTACCCTCCCCCTCCCCCTTAGGGATATCTTGGAGGTAAGTGCTGGTAGATGTCGGTTTAAGGGTAGGTCGCATGGCTAAAATATAGATTCCAAGTTACTTACGTCCAAAATATAGATTTCATTGGGTTTATCTGGCGATCGTGTTCTCCTTTTCAGACGATTTAAGAAAAAAGGCTGCGGCGGGGTATGTCCGCGGCAGCCTTATTTCTTCTCTGTTTCTATTTTATAGAAGGGGGTAGAACTAAACGGCAGTTTTGGCGGGTTTTTATTCGCTTTGGTTTGAGCGGGTTAGGTGGGTTTGAGGGGTCTCGGGGGCTTGACAGGTTTTGGGAGAGGCGTTGAGTTGGGCGCGTGAGGGGCCGCGCGGTGTTGTGGCTGGTTCCGGCAAAGCTATTCCGGCGTTTGAGAAGATTCCGGCGTCGCATCCGTTGTTGCATACGGCAGAGGGCGAACTCTTCCGAAGAGTGATGGCGCGGGCTTGCGGGAATTGCCGTCTCTCTGCGGTAGTGGATGGTATAGGAGAGCGAATCGGCAGGGTGGGGCTGCGGCAGTAGAATTTTCTACTCTGGATTGCGGAGGATCTGGATGCGGAGGGCATATGTCAGAAGGTGGAGTGAAGGGAATACCCGATGGCGCATCGGTCGTGACGCCGAGGCTGTTTTGCCGCGATGTAGTGGCTGAGATCGATTTCTGCAAGAACACGTTTGGCGCGGTAGAGCGGGTACGCAGGTCAGGCCCGGATGGGACCGTGGCGCATGCGTTGATGATGATTGGGCCCGCGATGATCATGATCGAGGGAGAGTGGCCGGGGCTGGCGAGCCGTGCTCCGAAAGCGGACGGCAGCTCGCCGGTGGTGATCTACGTCTATGTCGAGGATGTGGACAAGACGGTGGAGCGCGCGGTGGCTGGAGGGGCGAAGGTCCTGTTCCCAGTGGAGAACCAGTTCTGGGGCGACCGCATCGGCTGGGTAATGGATCCGGCGGGGCACGTATGGACCGTCGCGACGCGCATCGAAGAGACTACCGAAGGAGAGAGGCGGGATCGTTGGTCCGGCATTCTGGAAGAGGCGGATCCCGGTACTGCTTAGGAATCTCTTGTGGATAGGTGGATGCTGACGTCAACGAGGGCAAAAGACGGCGGGTTCAGCTTTATGCGTTCCCACCCTTCACGGTGAGACTGCGAAGGATGGGCACCCGAACTTTTGTGGCTCGAACAAGAGAGCAGAAGCGGAAGGATGGGACACCCGGCGACATTCGCCAGTCTCTCCGGAGAGAACCCTACTTCGTAGGGAGGGCGAGCTCGTGCATGGACCGCGTAGCGTCGGCGTCGCCTTCGGGGCCCTTCACGCCTGAGTCGCCTGGATCTCCGGTTGGGCCGCCTGCAGCCTGATCGCCGTCTCCCAATCCGCCACGCCGTCCTCCCATACCTCCCGATCCTCCAGCTCCCGGATTACCCGGCTGGCCGCCATGCCCATGCGTGCCCAAGAGCGTGTATTTGAGATCTGAGCTCTTGATTGGCGGGTAATAGAGCACGATCAGAGTGCCTCCGTTGCCACCTTTTCCTCCGTCGCCAGCTCGACCTCCGCGTCCGCCTTTACCGCCGTTCCCTCCGTTTTGATCGTCTTCGCAGCCCATACCGTTGCCACCGTCGCCACCGGTTTGTCCCGGACCGCCCTGACCCCCGTTGGCGCCCTGCATGCCGTCTCCACCTTGGAGATTGAATTGCACGCCATCCATGTACTCGCTGACTACCACGGAGATGATCGCGCCGTTATCACCCTGGAGGCCTGGTATACCAGGTGTTCCGGGCGCGGCTGGCCCAACTGTGCCTCCAGGCTCTCCGACGGTTGCAGCCGTGTCTGGAAGGGGATTCCACCAGCCTGTACAGTTCGCTGCATTGCCGTGAGCCCCAGGCCCAGCATACCCCCCCGCCGCTGGAGGAGCATCAGGTTGCTTTGGGGTATCGGGTTTCTTTCCAATGATGTCAGCCATTGACAGTCCTCCTCGGTGAATCTGTTAAGGTGGCGGTTGGTGAAAACCCTGCACGGAAGGACGTGATTCCGGCACAATCGATACGAGAGACAGGCGCCTGCATTTGGATGCGAGCACCGTGGTCTAAGCTGATGTGTCGAGCGAAGAGCACCTGGACTCTTTCGTCACAGATAAGGGTGGCATTCCTGCCAACATATATATCCTGGAAGAGAGCCGCCGTAATCGAAAAGGCAGATACGAGATGAGCGAACTCATTCAGTTCGTGCTTTGGAGTAGCTGAGATGTCATTGACGAGAGCCCAAGTGAATTTGGTTTCAAGCTCTTTGCTGCCCAAGCGCAAATGGGGAGTCGAGATCATGCGATATCGATCTGCAGTCGCGACGTATTCGATGCGGTTACTTGCAGGCGCTCGATCGAGTCTCGCCGACGCATGCGGGACGCCGATCCAGCGCTTGAGGTCATGAAGCGACTCGGGCCGCAATTCTCGGAGGTGCCCCTGAAACCGGCGACTGTCCGCAGTCAGCACGAGGGTCTGATGATCGCTGACTTCTAAATTCCCAATTTCTTCCGGCGCTTCTAGGTGATACAGCGCGAGTCGATCTTTGAGAACCAACTTTGAGACTGGGTATTCTGGCATGCACTCACCCCCGAGTCCGAGAACACTAGCTCTCATTCAGAGCCTTGTCAACTCTGTCAGTCAGGATGGGATGATTGCGTCAGAGTGATGTCTCTACTAAGGAGTGTTGTCTGTCCTTCTACGACCGTCGCCTTTTTGCTTTTGGGGCGGCAGAGGTGAGAACGGCTACGAGAGATCTGACGGACTTCTAACTAGCCATAGGTTACCGACCGAATTTTTGGCGGCCTTGCATTTGGCTCATCATGCGTTGCTGGGCTTTGATGCCGCCGCCTCCGCCCATGGTCTTGAACATCTTTCGCATCTGGGCGTACTGGCGGAGGAGGTTGTTGACGTCCTGGACGGTGGTGCCGGAGCCTCGGGCGATGCGCTTGCGGCGGTTGCCGTTGATGATCTCGTGGTCGAGGCGCTCTTTTTGCGTCATCGAGTTGATGATGGATTCGACGCGGGTGAACTGGCCTTCGTCCACGTTTTCGACGGCCTGCTGCATGCCGGCGAAGGGGCCGACGGAGGGGAGCATCTTGAGGATGGACTTCATGGAGCCCATCTTCTTGATCTGGCGGAGCTGGTCGCGGAAGTCTTCGAGGGAGAAGCCGTCGCCGGAGAGGGCCTTCCTGGCGAACTGCTCGGCTTTGCCCTTGTCGAGTCTCTCTTCGGCGCGTTCCAATAACGTCGCAATATCGCCGTGTCCCATGATGCGGGAGACGATGCGGTCGGGGTGGAAGGGCTCGAAGGCGTCGGGCTTCTCTCCCGTGCCCAGGAATTTGATGGGGGCTCCCGTCACGTGGCGGATGGAGAGGGCGGCGCCGCCTCTGGCGTCTCCGTCCATCTTGGTGAGGACGGCGCCGGTGATGCTGAGGAGATCGTTGAAGGCTTTGGCGGAGTTGACGGCGTCCTGGCCGGTCATGGCGTCGGCGACGAAGAGGATCTCGGATGGGTTGAGGAGCTTTTTGAGCTGGGCCATCTCGTCCATGAGGGCGGCGTCGATCTGGTTGCGGCCGGCGGTGTCGACGATGAGCATGTCGCAGCCGTAGCTGGCGGCTTCGCGCTTGGCCTCTTTGGCGAGGCGGAGGACGAGGTCGGTGTTGGGGGTCTCGTTCTTGAGGTCGCCCTCGTAGATCTGAGAGCTGGTGGAGCGGGCGACGATGGCGAGCTGCTCGCGGGCGGCGGGACGGTAGACGTCGACCGATACCAACATTGGCCGGTGGCCGGCTTTTTTGAGCCACTGGGCGAGCTTGCCGCTGGTGGTGGTTTTACCGGAGCCTTGCAGGCCGGCCATGAGGATGACCGATGGCGGCTGGGAGGACTTCTGGAAGCGGGCGGTGTCCTTGCCGAGGACGTTGACCAGCTCGTCGTGGACGATCTTGACGATCTGCTCGGTGGGGGAGAGGGCGGTGGCTATCTGCGAGCCGAGGGCGCGGGTGCGGATGTGCTCGATGATCTCGGTGACGACGTTGAGGTTGACGTCGGACTCGAGGAGGGCGAGGCGGATCTCGCGAAGGGCCTCGGAGATGTTCTCGTCGGAGATGGTGCCCTGGCCGCGGAGGTTCTTAAAGGAACGCTGGAGCTTATCTGAGAGGTTTTCAAACATAACGTAGGTTAAGTTTATCAGCGCGGAGATGGGAGGGTGACGTCAGAGGGCTAGTGGTTCAGGGTTCCCGTGAGAGAGAGGTCGATCTGGACTTCCTTGTTGACGCGAAGCATGAGAGTGCTGGGATCTTTGAGGCCCCACTGGACGTAGGGCACCGAAAAAGAACCGGTTGCGTGGAGCTGGTCTCCGCTGACCTGTACCTGCATGGGTACGTCGATCTCATGCGGGGTGCCGAGGAGAGTGAAGACGCCGTGGACTTTCAGGCTGGAGTCTCCGGTGGCGCTGAAGTTCCCGGTGAAGTGGGCGGGTGCGAAGGTAATGGTCTTAAAGGTGGGGGCTTTGAGCTGGTCCTTGGTCATGCGGCGATCGCGAGTTGCGTTGCCGCTCTGGCCGCTGAGGGCGTCGACGACGATGGTGCCGGTGGCTTTGCCGGAGGCGGGATCGAAGTCGATATCTCCTTGCTGGACGTGGAAGGTGCCGTGGACGGTGTGGAGGACGTCGCCGAGGGTGAAGTGTACTTCGCTGTGGGCGGGGTCGAGGGAGAGCTTTTCCTGGGCCTGGAGGGTGGGGGCAAAGGCGGTGACGATCAGGGCGACGATCAGCAGGAGAGCACTTCGGAGGAGGCTTTGTGGCATGTGTGGGCGGTTCCTTATGGCCGGATCTGGTTAGACGCGAGAGGTGCGTTGAGCGAGGTTAGTCAGATTGGGAGCCATCGTCCTGAATGAGGGTCCCTTAGCAATAAGACGAGGATGAAGGGTTTCGGTTGGCAGATCAGTGCGTAAAGAATGCGTGAAAGACGAGAGGTGGTGTCGGTGGAGATTGATCGTCCAGCAGATTGGGAAGTGGCGACGGTGGTGCTGGCTAGGTGGGTACGGGGTTCGTGGTGGGGGAGCTTTCATGGGGATTGGCGCGGATAATTGAGCTATGCAGAGTAGCAGTCAGGATTCGGGGAACGTGCGGGTCGTGCGGGAGTTTGTGGCGTACCTGCGGGTGGAGAAGGGGCTGCGTCCGGCGAGCTGTGAGGCTTACCAGCGGGACCTGGAGCAGTTTGCCGAGCATGTCGAGGGGCGGGATGGGCTGCTGGTGGGGGCGACGCAGGGGGATGTGAGTGGGTTTATGGAGGGGCTGCGGGGGCATGGGGTGGAGTCGCGGTCGATCGCGCGGAAGCTGAGCTGTCTGCGTGGGTTTTATCGGTGGCTGTTGATGGATAAGAGGATTCAGCACGATCCGACGGTGAATGTGGAGACTCCGGCTAGCTGGAAGATATTGCCGAAGAGCCTTGCCGAGGGCGAGGTCGGAGAGATGTTGGAGCGGACGGGGGCTGCAGCGCGGTCTCTGGATGCGGATGGGTTGGCGCTGAGGGATCATGCGATCCTGGAGCTGCTGTATGCGGGTGGGCTGCGAGTGGGGGAGATCTGCGCGTTGCGGGAGGAGGACCTGCATCTGGATCAGGCTCGGGCGCAGGTGAGGGGGAAGGGCGATAAGGAGAGGATTGTTCCGCTGGGTCGGAGTGCGGTGGAGGCCCTGGAGCGGTATCTGAAGCTGGGACGGCCGGGATTGGTGAAGGCTGGGATGCAGCGGGCTGGATCATGGCCGCGGGCGCTGTTTTTGAGTGTGCGGGGGAAGGTTCTGACGCGGCAGTGGGTCTGGGAGATGGTGCGGGCTTCTGCTCCGAGCGGCAGTCATGCGAGTCCGCATAAGCTGCGGCATAGTTGCGCGACGCATATGGTGGAGCATGGCGCGGACTTGAGGAGTGTGCAGACGTTGCTGGGGCACGCGGATATTGCGACGACGCAGGTTTATACGCATGTGGCGCTGGGGCGGTTGAAGCAGGTGCACCGGATGCATCATCCGCGAGGGAAGCGGCGGGTTGGGGTGGCTAGCGGTGAGTGAGTTTGTCGAACTGGCGGATAAGTTTCTGGCGATGATTGCGAATGAGCGTGGAGCTTCGGAGCATACGGTGCGGGCGTATGCGCGGGAGGTGCGGAACTTTGCGGCTTATCTCGAGGAGACGATGGGTAAGGGCGCTGGGGTGGGGGTGGTGGAGCATCTGCATATACGGGCCTATCTTGCTGTGCTGTATGAGCGTGGGTTGACGAAGGCTAGTGCGGCGCGGGCTCTGGCGGCGGTACGGAGCTGGTTCAAGTGGCTGGCTAAGGAGGGGAAGGTGGCGCAGAATCCGGCGCTGCTGGTGAGTACGCCGAAGCTGCCGAAGCATCTGCCGCGGGTTCCCAGTATGGAAGAGGTGAACCGGGTTTTGAACTCGCTGGAGGGTTCGGCTACGAAGGACGAGCAGGAGACGGCAGCCTGGCCGGAGCGGGATCGGGTGATCTTCGAGTTGTTGTATGGGTGCGGGATTCGTAACTCGGAGCTGGTGGGGCTGGATATGGGGAGCTTGAAGTGGCGGGATGATGTGGTGCTGGTGCGCGGGAAGGGAAGGAAGGAGCGGTTGGTTCCTCTGGGGGATGAGGCGGCAGTGGCTTTGCGGGTTTATCTGCCGTTGCGGGAGGCCAAGCTTTTGGGGGCTGGTAAAGGGGCTTTGGTGCATGGGGGGCCGTTACTAACGAATCTGCGGATGAGGGGGGATTGCAGGCTGACGACGCGGAGTGTGGGGCGGATTGTGAAGGCGATCGCTTTGAGCAGGGGGTTGGCGGCGGATGTTCATCCGCATACGCTAAGACACGCATTTGGCACACATATGCTGGAGGAGGGAGCGGATCTGCGGGCGATTCAGGAGATGCTGGGGCATGAGAGGCTGTCTACTACGCAGCGGTATACGCAGCTGACAGTGGGTCAGGTGCAGAAGGTCTATGACGAGACGCATCCTCGGGCTAAGTGATTTTTTGGGTGCTGCATGGTGCTTGGTCTTTGCTTTGGTGGGAGATAGAAAGCAAAGGTAGTCGGGTCGCTGCGCTCCCCTCGTAAAGACAAATACAGGGGTTCTTCGCTTCGCTCAGAATGACGGCGTAAAACAGACAAGAGCAATGACAACAGCAATGACAAGAGCAATAGCAGCTAGATTCTAGATTAATGGTTGACGGAGGGCTTTCCTCCTACCTTGAAGTGACGGATGAGGAGCACTAGAGGAGTTACGGCAAGGGTGAGCCAGCCGATCATGCGGAAGCAGTCCATGAAGGCCAGTAGCTTCGTCTGGTGTTCGAGCTGGGTGTAGTAGTAGAGGTAGGAGGCGCGGAGGGAGTCTGTCTTGGAGTAGCCGTGCTGGGCGAGGTAGGCTGCGGTGCTGCGCACGGACTCCTGCAGGTGGGCGGAGGAGTTGGTGAGATTGGCTCCCATGACGGACTGGTGGAAGTTCTGGCGGCGCTCGCTTACGGCGGTGATGAAGGCTATGCCGAAGCTGCCGCCCCAGTTGCGGAAGAGATTGGTGAGGCTGGAGGCGCGGTTGTTCTGATCGGGCCGGAGCTGCGAGTAGGCGATGACGCTCAAGGGGACGAAGAAGAAGGCGTAGCCGAGGCCCTGGAAGGCACGGGCCCAGGCGTAGTGGCTGTAGTTGGTCTGAAGGTTGAAGCCGCTGTCGTAGATCATCGACGCGGCGACGGTGACGAGGCTGATGCCGATGAGGACGCGAGGATGGATGATGCCTCGCTGGACGAGCTGCGCGCCTACGGGGGCGAGCAGGGTGATGACGAAGGCTCCGGGCCCGAGGACGAGGCCGGCGTCGATGGCGCGGTAGCCGTAGAGGGACTGGAGGATCTGGGGGATCATCGTCGTTGTGGCGAAGAGGCCGAAGCCGAAGGTGAAGTAGAAGACGGAGGCTATGGCGAAGTTGCGGTTGGCGAGGAGGTGGAGGTCGATGATGGGGTCGTTGTGGCGCCACTCCCAGAAGATGGCGATGGACCAGCAGATGAGGGCGATGACGAACATCGAAGAGATGAAGGAGCTGCCGAACCAGTCGTCGATCTGGCCGCGGTCGAGGAAGAGCTCGAGCGATGCGGAGCCGAGGGCGATAAGCGAGATGCCGATGTAGTCGATGCGGAGCTTGCCGGAGCTGCGGACGGTGGCGCGCTCAGCCTTGAAGGACGGCGGGTCGTGGACGAAGCGGTGGGTGAGGAAGAGGGAGAGTATACCGATCGGAATGTTGATGAGGAAGACCCAGCGCCAGTTGTAGTTGTCGGTGATCCAGCCGCCGAGGACGGGGCCGATGGCGGGCGCGGTGACGATGGCGACGGTGTAGAGGGCGAAGGCGGAGGCTCGTTTGGCGGGCGGGAAGGTGTCGACGAGGATGGCCTGCTCGACGGGGGCGAGGCCGCCGCCGCCGATGCCCTGGAGGACGCGAGCGATCAGCATGATGTTGAGCGAAGGTGCGATCCCGCAGAAGAGCGAGGTGATGGTGAAGAGAGCCACACAGGCCATGTAGTAGTTCTTGCGGCCGAAGACGCGGCTGAGCCAGGCGCTCATGGGCAGGACCACGGCGTTCGCGACGAGGTAGGTGGTGAGGATCCAGGTGACCTCGTCGAAGCTGCGGCCGAGGCCGCCGGCGATGTAGGGGAGGGAGACGTTGGCGATGGAGGTGTCGAGCAGCTCCATGAAGGTGGCCAGGGTGACGGTGAGGGCGATGACCCAGGGGTTGATGGCCGGTTTAAGGCTGGCGGGGGCTTTGACGGGGTCAAGAACGGTGGTCACGCGCTCTGGTTCTCCTCATGAGACCGTTCGGTCTCATATTATGAGAGTAGCGGAAAAGACTGATCGGTTCTTTTTCATGATTTTTCCTTGCAGCAAGATTTCCTTGCAGCAAGGGATCGATTGTGCGATAACTACGTCATGCGTAGTACGCGAAACATAGTAGAAGCTGAAAAGGACGCGGGAATGGGGCACTATTCCGACCCTCCGCTGCTTGTGCTTGCCAGCCTCGCCAATGGACCGAAGCACGGACACGCGATGATCGAGGACATTGCGTGCCTTTGCGGGACGCGTCTGGGGCCGGGAACGCTGTATGGTGCGATTGCCCGCCTGGAGCAGCAGGGTTGGATCGAGCCACTGCCACCCGAGGAGCGCCGCCAGCCTTATCGCATCACTGCCGAGGGCCTGCGCGTTCTTCGCGCAAAGCTGACGACCCTGCAACAGTTCACCAAGGCCGGACTGGGGAGGTTGGAGGCACTATGAATCCCCGACTCGCTCACCTGCTGATGCGCCTGTATCCGCGCCCGTGGAGAGAGCGCTACGGCGCGGAGTTCGAGGCGCTTCTTCAAACCGGCCGTGGCGGCCTTCGGACCTCGGCAGACGTGGTCTGGTCGGCACTCCGGGAGCATATCTTCCCGACTCTAGGAGGCGAGATGGATCAACATTCCAGTTCTTTCGGCGCCATCGTGAGGCAGCCGAGTGCGTTTCTTCCACTGTCGATGTCGCTCACAGCACTGGCGGTTGTGCTTGGTCACGTTGCGATGTTCGGCGTCGTCCGCGAGGCCGATGAGGGGACCGCTGCCCATATCTGGCAGCTACTGATGGCAGGGCAGATGCCGGTACTGGCGTTCTTCGCGATCAAATGGCTGCCAAGGGCTCCAAGACAGACGCTGTATGTGCTTGCACTGCAGGCCGGAGCCGCGCTCACATCCATGGCTCCCGTCTTCTTTCTCAATTTGTGAGGCTACTCAATTCAAGGGCTTCTCATATTCGTACAGAGGCATGCCAAAGAAGTCGCCTATTCTGCCTGACGGAGCGAATCCATTTTTTCGATAAAACTGAATGGCTCGCTGGAGCGGAGCCGTCGTATCTAGAGTGACTCGCTTACATCCGGCGGCACGTAGATCCTTCTCGGCGGTGTGGAGCAGAAGTTCCGCGATACCGTGTCCCTGCCATGCAGGTCGAACAGCCATACCTCGCAGGTGGCCCTCTTCGCCCTTCGCAGAAGATGCTATGGTCCCGACGATCTCTCCGGCGTTGCTGAGAGCAGCATAGACGGTCATTCCGATCATGCGTTCTCGAATCGACTCCGGGTCCGGAACTGTATCCCTGAAGGCGTCTGGAGGTAGTGAGAGCGGAACGGTTCGAAGGCCGATTCGAGGCACTCGGAGATACGCTCCGCCTCTTCCACGCGCGCTCTACGAATCACGATGGTCGAGGCAGTTGATCTCATGCGCCGGGATTAGCTCTTTGCCGGCGGGGATGTTGGATTGCGGACCTGGGCTTCGAGGTAGTCGTCGAGATGTTTGAGGGCGTCGCGAAGGGGCTGTTCGCTCTTTTCGATGCGGCTGAGGAGCATGCCTCCTTCGAGGCCTCCGATGATGAGGGATGACACCTGGTTGACGTCGATCTCCGGCTTGATGGTTCCGGCCTGGATGCCGTCCTGGAGGATCTTTCTCAGTTTGGCTTGCCAGCCGCGGAGGGCCTTGCGGACTCGTTCGCGCAGGATGGGGTTGCCGTTGTCCGAGTCGACGGCGGTGTTGAGCAGAGGACAGCCGCCGGGAAAGTTGGAACGGGTGCTGTAGTTGGCGATGTATTGCTTGAGGAGATCGACGTGGTTGGGGATGGAGTCCAGATTCGCCCAACGTCTGGAGACGGCCAGCTGCCAGGCGTAGTCGAAGGCTTCGGCGGCGAGCTCTTCCTTGCTCTCGAAGTGGCGGTAGATTCCACCTTTTTCGAGGCCGGTGGCGGACATGATGTCCTGCATGGAGCAGCCCTCGTAGCCGCGCTGGTTGAAGAGAGGGGCGGCCTCGGAGATGATGCGCTGTCGGGTTGCCTCGCCTTTGCTCATGACGCGTCTGCCATGCCGCCATGGTCTTCTGATGAAACCGAGCGGTCTCTAAAGGATATCACCAGCCGGCCAAGGAAGATTATGGCTGGCTAGGGGAGGTCCTGACGGAGTCCTGAATGACGTTTTGGGGGGGTGGAGGGAAGGAAGATAGAGAAGACGGTGCCGTGGCGTGAAGGGTCCTGGCTGGTTTGTATCGCTATGCGACCGCCGTGCCTCGTAATGATTTCGTTGCAGACCCATAGGCCGAGGCCGCTGCCAGTGGCTCCCCTGGTGGTGTAGAAGGCCTCGAAGAGCCGGCGACTGGTTTCGGGGGTCATACCCTCGCCGTTATCGACGATGGAGACGCGGACTCCGTGGTTATGGGTGGTTGGGCTGGTTGCGGGACGAATCTTTATGCGGAGGCGACCACCGGAGGGCATGGCATCGACGGCGTTGTTGATGAAGTTCGCGAAGACCTGGCGTAGTTCGCCCTGGTTGCAGATGATCTCGGGGACAGCGTGGTAGTCCCTTTCGAGCTGAATGTTGCTGGTGGCGAGCCTGCCTCGATGCAGGGTGAGGGCGGCATCGAGGATTGTGGAGACGTCCGTGGAGGAAGAGACGGGAGTGCCTCGGAAGAAGGCGAGAGTCTGGGCAGTGATGTGCGAGACGCGGGTGAGTTCGTGCTGTGCGAGGATGAGGTATTGACGGGCCTGGTCGCCGATCGGCTCCTGCTCCATGAGATAGAGGATGTTGGTGATGGCCTCGAGAGGGTTATTGATTTCGTGCGCGATACTGGCCGTCATCCGGCTGGCGAGTGCGAGCTTATCGGCCTTCTGGAGGGTCTCCTCGGTGAGTTTTCTCTCGGTGATGTCCCGCACTATTTTGGACGCGCCAATGATCTTTCCGGAGCGATCGCGGACAGGAGAGACAGTGAGGGAGACGAAGATCTCTCTTCCATCCTTGCAGCGCCGTCTGGTTTCGTAGTGATCGACGCGTTTGCCGGCGCGGACCTGATTGATGACGTGAAGGAGATCGTTTTCTCCGCCGACGCAGGCGAGCTTGGCGATGGGCTGGCCGATCATCTCTTTGGCGGTGTAACCGAAGATGCGCTCGGCAGCCTTGTTCCAACTGGTGACGATTCCATCGAGGGTTTTACTGACGATGGCGTCATCGGAGGATTCGACGATTGCAGCGAGCAGAGCTGGGACCTGCTCGGTGACGAAGGGATCTTCGAAGGTATTGCGGACGGCACCCTCGTTGGAGAATTCAACGAGGGTGGGAAGGCCTAGGGGGAGATCGTTGTAATCTGTGGACTTCGGCATGGCTACTTGAGTAGATGCGCGTTGGGCGGGTAGCCGAGAGAGACGAGGACGTTTCATGCTATTGACCCTTTGGTATCGACACTTCGACATACTAGAGTAATCGACTAAGCCTTGCGCGCGATATCAGTAGCGGGGAACAGCCGGGTCGACGGTGCGTGACCAGGCGTCGATGCCTCCGGCGAGGGATTGAGCGTGCTCGAAGCCCTGATTGCGGAGCCACATGGTTACGGAGAGAGAGCGGGCACCGTGATGGCAGAGGACGACGATGGGAGCGTCGGGGTCGAGTTCCTGGTGGGCTCGGGAGGTTACTTCTCCCATGGGCATCAGGAGGGAGTCGGGTAGGCTGGCGGTTTGGAACTCCCAGGGCTCGCGAACGTCTAAGAGAAGAGGGGCATTGGGTTGCAGGCGTCGCTGGGCGAAGTCCTGGGCGGTGATTTCCGGCTCTAGCATGGGTCAAGGATAGAAGAGATTGCAGTCTCTGGGAATAGAGGCCAGGAATAAGGATTTATCCTAGAAGCAGGAAGATTCGTCGATATCGCAGGGGGCCAGCTTGCATCTTATGTAAGCACCCCATTTACTTGCAGAGACGAATTGGAATATTGGAAATAGGATATGGTGACTGCCTTGGAAAAGGTCTTGATTGTCGAAGATGAAGTTCATGCACGGACGGGCTTGACGGAGTTGATCGAGAGCTGGGGATATGAGGCAGAGTGTGCGGCCGATGGGATAGAGGGCCTGGAGCGGACGGTCGAGTGGAAGCCGTCGATTGTGGTGACGGATCTGAAGATGCCGCGGATGGATGGGATGGAGCTGCTGCACCAGATCGGAAAGCTGCCGCAGCGGATGGCGGTGGTGATGCTGACGGCGCAGGGATCGATTCAGTCGGCTGTGGATGCGATGCGGATGGGGGCGTACGACTACATCCCAAAGCCGGTGGACCCGGTGAGGCTGCGGACGATTCTGCAGAATGCGAGCCTGCAGCACGAGGCCGATGCCGAGACGGAGACGACGCGGGGGGTGGTGCGGGATACAGGGCGGCTGGGGCCGCTGGTGGGAAGCTCTCCGAAGATGAGAGAGATATTTTCTCTGATTGAGCGGGTGGCTCCATCGAATGTGAGCGTGCTGGTTACAGGGGAGAGCGGGACGGGCAAGGAGCTGGTCGCGCGGGCGCTGCATGATCTGAGTGCGCGGCGCAACAAACCCTTTGTCGCGGTGAACTGCGCGGCGATTCCGGAGACGCTGATCGAGAGTGAGATCTTCGGACATGAGAAGGGCTCTTTCACCGGGGCGCTGGAGCGCAGGGCGGGATGTTTCGAGTTGGCTGAAGAGGGGACGCTGCTGCTGGACGAGATCGGTGAGATGCCGGCGGCCACGCAGGCCAAACTGCTGCGTGTGCTGGAGGACAGAAAGCTGCGGCGGCTGGGAAGCAAGGTGGAGACGCCGGTGGATGTACGGGTGGTGGCGGCGACGAACAAGGATCCCGAACTGGCGGTGGCGAGTGGAGAGCTGCGTGGGGACCTCTACTATCGGCTGAATGTGTTCAACATCCAGATGCCTCCGCTACGGGATCATCTGAAGGATGTTGCGGCGATCGCGGAGAAGATGATCGGCGATATGAATGAGCGGCACGGCTGTACCGTGACGGGGGTGAAGGATTCGCTGCTGAAGAGGATGGAGGAGTACAACTGGCCGGGCAATGTACGCGAGCTGAGGAATACGATTGAGCGTGCGGTGATTCTGGCGGGGTCGGGGATGCTGGCCGTGGAGCACTTGGCGCCGCACTTCGGCGAGCAGGGGTTTGCTCCGGCGGCGAATAAGAGCGGGCGGTTCGTGGCTGCTGCGATGGGGTCGGCAGAGACGTCGGCTGGTTCGGACGAGGTGCAACGATATCTCGAGGATAAGAACACGGTGCGGGTCGAGGTGGGGACGACAGTGGACGAGGCGGAGCGACAACTGATTCTGAAGACGTTGTCGTCGACACATAACAACAAGACAAAGGCAGCGGAGATCCTGGGGATCAGCTCGAAGACGTTGCAGAACAAGTTGAAGGAATACCAGAACGCTGCTGCCACTATGACGGACTCTGTGGCGGAGTAGAGATGCGGCTGAAGACGAAGCTGGTGTTGTCGGCTACCGGATTGACGTGCGCGATCGTGCTGGTGCTGTCTTCGTTGTTTCTGGGGGAGCTGCTGCGGCAGAGGATTGAGCAGACGTGGTCGGCGAACGATGTGCTGACGCATCAGGTTCTGCTGATGACACGGCAGGCGGTGGAGACGGGGCTGCGGACGAACCCTCCGGCGAATCGAAGTGGCGAAGCTCTTCATGTGGCGGTGACGGATGCGTTGCGGATCCATCAGCCGCTGGCGGATGTGATGAACGCGATTGTGCGCTACTCGCCGACGGTTCAGGACGTGAGCGTGACGGATGCTCATGGTTTGATACTGGTGAGTACGGATCCGGATACGCTGAACCAGCAGGCCGGTTACAGGATGAGCCTGGAGGGTGTGCGGGACGGGAGCATCGCGTTTCAGCTAGGACAGGTCTTCGGTCGACCGCGAGTGCTGGATAGCGCTCAATCGCTGGAGCGGAATGGGGCTCCGTTTCTGGTCGTGCACGTGGGAGTGCGATCGACATTTCTGCGCAATGCTTATGAACCGTGGCTGAGGGCTGCGCTGATCTTCGCATTGCTTGCCGCGCTTGCGGCGATGGTTGTGGCGGGGCTGCTGGCGAATGTGGCGCTACTGCCGATCGAGCAGATCAGCCGCCAACTAGAGCATCTGACGTTGCGGGTGGGCGAGGGACCCCAACTGCAGCTCGAGGCAGGCGGTGCGGGAAGCGACGCTGTAGTAAGGGTGTCGAAGACAATCGATCGGCTGGGGGAGCAGATGCGCAGCACGGAGGAGGGGTACACGGCGCTGCAGGCGAACCTGAATCAGATGCTGGACACGCTGAGGGACGGTGTGCTGCTGATTACGGCGGATCATCGGGCGGTGATGGTGTCGGATGCGGTGGCCTACTTTCTGAACAAGCCAGAGGGGGAGCTGGTAGGCAGGCGGCTGGAGGAGATCTTCGATTCGAAGACGGCGCTGGGAGGTGCCGTGCTGCAGGCGTTCGCCAGCGGCCACCAAGTAAGCGCCGAGAGCGTGGTTCTGGAGGATGGCCGAAAGGTGCAGCTGTCGCTGGACCGGATCGACGATGGGTTGGGCGGGGACGGCAACATGGGTACGCTGCTGACGCTCCGGGATACGGAGTCTGCGCTGCAACTGGAGCAGGAGCTTGAGGTAGGTCGAAGACTGGCAGCGATCGGGAGATTGACCGCCGGAGTGGGACACGAGGTGAAGAACCCGATTAACGCGATGGTGGTGCATCTGGAGCTGTTGCGCAGCAAGCTGATGAGTGGGGGGGCGGAGGCGTTTGGCGGGGCTCAGCGGCATGTGGACATCCTGGCGGGGGAGATGCAACGGTTGGATCGAGTCGTGCAGACGCTTGCAGATTTCTCACGTCCAATGGAGTTGAAGCTACGCGAACAGGATCTAAGGCACGTAGTCGGCGCGGTGATGGAGCTAACGGCAGCCGAAATGCAGGAGAATGGCGTAAGGGTGATCGTAGAGGCACCCCAGGAGCCGTTAATGGTGCGCGTGGATGCAGAACAGATGCGGCAGGCGCTGCTGAACCTCATTTTGAACGGAATGCAGGCGATGCCCGGTGGCGGAGTGATGCGGGTGACGATGCACCGAGATCACCAGTTTGCGGTGGTGGAGGTTGAGGATGAAGGAGAGGGTATACCGGCGGAGCTGCTACCGCGTATCTTTGAACTGTACTTCACCACAAAACCGAAGGGTAGCGGGATTGGGCTGGCGATGACGTATCGCATTCTGCAGATGCATGGCGGTGCGATGGGTGTGCGTTCCAATATCGATCGAATGGCTGCGGATCATGGGACGACGTTCACGTTGCGCCTTCCGATCGCAGCTGGAGCGAGTGAGATGCGCGGCAAAGGCGTTGTGGTTGGCGCAGGTCGTAAAGGAATAGGGGAGCACGTTTGAAACTGCACGGCAAGACGGCGGGAAGATGGACGATGATGACGCTGTGCGTGGGGTTGACGTGCGGGATAAGCGGCTGTCATAAGAAGGTGCGAGCTCCGCAGCTTCCGCAGATATTCGCTGCAGTGGCGTTGGAGACTCCGCCTCCGGCGGAGGACCCCCCGATGGTGCAGGAACCTGAAGTGACCATGCCACCTATACCGATCGCGGCTGCTGCCGCGAAACCTCGGGTGCAGCGGAGACGGTCTGCGGCCACGAAGGCACCAGCCTCTGAGCCGGTGCAGGTCGCAAGTGCGGAGCCTCCGGATGAGGAGACGGCGATTGGCGCTTTGACGGCGGGTGGAGAGGCTAACCCGAGAATGCAGCAGGAGGCTGTGGACTTGATCGGCGCGAACGAGAAGCGATTGAATGCTTTGTCGACGCATATCGTAGAGACGGAGAAGGCGCAGATCAGTAAGGTGCGGAACTTCCAGCGGCAGGCGCAGGAGGCGCTGAACTCCGGGGATGCGGAGGGGGCAAAGACCCTGGCGACCAAGGCCAAGTTATTGCTGGACGATCTGGTGAAGTAGGCGCTGTCTGCACCCTTTTGGAGGCTTGACAGGAACAGAATGGAGTAAACGCGGACTCAGGATGGACTGGAGGCGTGGGTTTCTCTCCTGCTGCGGTGAAATGGTGGGTTCTTTGGTTTGTTGAAGAGAAGAAGCAACTGCAAGGGCGGGGATTCGTTGTTGAAAAGGGTTGGACGGTTGTGGTGAGGGAAGACCTTCGGGATCCTTCGCTACGCTCAGGATGACAGCAAGAACTTACAACGGCAAGAGCAGGAGCAAGAGCAACGGCAACGGCAACGGCAACGGCACGGCAAGGCAAGGCAAGAGCAACTACAACGGCGCTGGGAAAGGGTTGCATTCCCACCCTTTGCGATGAGACTGCAAAGGATGGGGTACCCGAGCGTATTTGGACTGGTAAGAGAACAAGCAAAGGCGTAGTGCGACGCTCTTCCTTCGACAAGGTCGGGCTAGAATGACCTTGTCACCTTAGCAAAGCAAACAAGAACAAGAGCAGACTCTTTAGGCTTCGGCACCGTGGCACTTTTTGTATTTCTTGCCGGAGCCGCAGGGGCACTCGTCATTGCGGCCTACCTTTTCTCCTGCGCGGCGGGGAGCTGTGCCGTTGGTGGCAGGGCTGGAGCCAGCGTTGCGGGCCTGGTCGAGTTCGCGTTGCTTCTTCTTCTGAAACTCACGCTCGAGGGCGTCAATGGTGGTGGAGGGGGCGCGGGTGGGGATGGGAATGGGAGCGTGCTGTCTGGGCTCGGCGGCTGGCTCGGCAAGGGCGTGTGCGGCAGAGCCTGAGGATAGGCCGGGGCGCGAGGGGGATTGTCCGACGAGCTGAGGGCCGTCGAGAGATGGGCCGGAGTCGGGCCGGGGCAGCTGGTCGGGGCTTTCGATGGGATTGCCGTCGGGACCGATGATCTGCATGCGGAAGAGATGGCGGGCGGTGTCCTCCTGGAAGCGGAGCATCATGGCCTCGAACATCTCGAAGGACTCTTTCTTGTAGGCGACAAGGGGGTCCTGCTGGGCGTAGCCGCGGAGGCCGATGCCCTCCTTGAGATGGTCCATGGCGAGGAGGTGATCCTTCCACAGGCCGTCGAGGACGCTGAGCATGACGATGCGCTCGTGATAGCGCATGGCCGGGGCGCCGAGGATCTGCTCCTTGACGTCGTAGCGGGCGCGGAGCTTCTCGAAGATGGCTTCGCCGAGCTCGTGGCGGTTGAGGGTAGTAGCGTCGATCTCTTTCTCGAGGTGCGCCCCGAAGACATCGTAGAGCGCGGAGAAGAGAGCGTCGGTCTTCCACTCGTCGGCGTGGACCTTCTCGGGTGCGTGCTCGTCGAGGAGGTTGGAGAGGATGGTAGAGACGTAGTCGTCGGTGATGAGCTGCTTCTGGTCTACTCCCTCCATGAGCTGGCGGCGCAGTCCATAGACGGCTTCGCGCTGCTTGTTCATGACGTCGTCGTACTCGAGGACGTGCTTGCGGGACTCGAAGTTCTGAGTTTCGACAGCCTTCTGGGCGGCTTCGATACGGCGGGAGATCATGCCGGACTCGATGGGAACACCCTCTTCCATGCCGAGGCGCTGGAGAAGTGTGGAGACCCACTCGCGGGCGAAGATGCGCATGAGATCGTCTTCGAGCGAGAGGTAGAAGCGCGAGGCTCCGGGGTCGCCCTGACGGCCGGCGCGTCCGCGAAGCTGGTTGTCGACGCGACGGGACTCGTGGCGCTCGGTGCCGAGGATGTGAAGGCCACCGGCGGCGATGACGGCTTCGTGCTCCTTCTTGGCGGCGGCGTCGTGGGAGGCGACGGCGTTGTCCCATGCGGCTTGCGTGGTCTCGAACTCCTGGCCGGTGTAGTAGAAGCGAACCATGCCGGGGCCAGCGACAGGGGAGATGGCTCCCTCGGCGGCGGAGACGGCGCGGGCCTGCTGCTTGCGGACCAGGTCCTGGCGGGCCATGAACTCGGAGTTGCCGCCGAGGAGGATGTCGGTGCCGCGGCCTGCCATGTTGGTGGCGATGGTGACCATGCCGAGACGTCCGGCCTGGGCAACGATCTCGGCTTCCTTCTCGTGGAACTTGGCGTTGAGGACGACGTGGCGGACGCCCTTGCGCTTGAGGATCTCGGAGAGGAGCTCGGACTTTTCGATGGACGTGGTGCCGACGAGGACGGGCTGCTTGACCTCGTGGAGACGCGCGATCTCGTCGGCTACGGCGAAGTATTTTTCTTTCGCTGTGCGGTAGACGACGTCGGCGTTCTCGATGCGCTGCATCTTGCGGTTGGTGGGGGTGACGACGATATCGAGCTTGTAGATCTTGTCGAACTCAGCGGCTTCCGTCTCGGCAGTGCCCGTCATTCCGGAGAGCTTCTTGTACATGCGGAAGTAGTTCTGGAAGGTGATGGTGGCGAGGGTCTGGTCTTCCTTGCGGATGGCCACGCCTTCCTTGGCTTCGACGGCCTGGTGCAATCCATCCGACCAGCGGCGACCGGGCATGAGACGACCCGTGAACTCGTCAACGATGATGACTTCGCCCTCTTTGACGACGTACTCGACGTCGCGCTTGTAGAGGGAGTGGGCCTTGATGGCGGTCTCGACGTGGTGCTTGAGGTCCCAATTTTCCGGGTCGGCGATGTTTCCAATCCCAAGCAGCCCTTCGATCTTCTCCCAGCCCTCGTCGGTGACGGTGATGGAGCGGGTCTTCTCGTCAACGACGTAGTCGCCGGACCATGTTTTTGTCTCGAGGGTCTCGATAAGTTCGCCGAGCTCGAGCTTGGGGATGATGACGTTGACGCGAGCGTACTTGTCGGTGGTCTGGTCCGTCGGGCCGCTGATGATGAGGGGGGTGCGGGCCTCGTCGATGAGGATGGAGTCGACTTCGTCGACGATGCAGTAGTAGTGGCCGCGCTGGACCTGATCGGCGAGCTCGAACTTCATGTTGTCGCGGAGGTAGTCGAAGCCGAACTCGTTGTTGGTGCCGTAGGTGATGTCGGAGGCGTAGGCGGCGCGGCGCTGCTGGTCGTCGAGATCGTGCACAATGACGCCTACAGACAGGCCGAGGAAGCCGTAGATCTTGCCCATCCACTCGGCGTCGCGCTTGGCGAGGTAGTCATTGACGGTGACGACGTGGACGCCGCGGCCGGCGAGCGCGTTGAGGTAGCAGGGAAGCGTGGCGACGAGGGTTTTGCCTTCTCCGGTCTTCATCTCGGCGATCTTGCCGGAGTGAAGGACGATGCCTCCGATGAGCTGGACGTCGAAGTGGCGCATCTGCACGGCGCGCTTGCCGGCCTCGCGAACGACAGCGAAGGCTTCGGGGAGAATGGCATCGAGGGCGGCTTTTTCCGCGGCGATGCGCTCGTCAGCGTCCTCGATATTGGCGATGGCTTCGGCGATGCGCTGGCGGAACTCGGCTGTTTTGGCGCGGAGTTGATCGTCGGTGAGCGCCTGGATGTTGGGCTCGAGGGCATTAATCTGCGCGACGAGGGGCATGAGGCGTTTGATTGCGCGCTCGTTGCTGGTACCAAAGACTTTAGCTATGACTGAGTTAAGCAAAACTGATGTCCTTCGTGGGCACAATCCGACCCACTTTCTAGTGTAAATGGTCCGGGTGACGATTAGGGACCGAGTGGAAGCCTAGTTTGAGGTCTGCCTCCCGCAAAAGGCTAACCGTAGTGCAATGTCAATCTAGTAATCTCTGCAAATGGAGGGATTTACAAACATGCACAAGAAGATTGTCCTGGCAGTAATGATGACAGCACTCGCAACCGCGGCTCACGCGCAGACGGGAACTACGGTGAAGCGGGTTGGTCCGGAGAAGTCGATGTTCAGCTCGGCGGTTTGGGTGGGGGATACGGTGTATCTCTCGGGAACGATGGCTCCGGTAGACTACCAAGGCGATAAGGTCAAGGGCACGGTGGCGGGTTACAAGGGAGACACGAAGGCGCAGGCCATCGGTGCGATCAAGTCGATTGAAGAGGAGTTGAAGAGGCAGGGGCTTGGGCTCGGCGATATCGTGCAGATGCAGGCTTTTCTGGCGGGCGATCCGGCCAAGGGCGGCATGATGGATGTCGAGGGATGGAATGCTGCTTACACCCAATACTTCGGGACACCCCAGCAGCCGAATCGGCCGGTGCGGGCTACGGTGCAGGTCGCACATCTCGTGCTGCCGACTGGGTTGATCGAGATTATGGTGATCGCTGCGAAGCCTCACGCAGGCTCTGCGCAGTAAAAGGGTTACGACTGACCACTGCTCCGCTGGTTGAGGCGACCAGCGGAGCAGTGGTTTTTTTCAGGGTGACGGCTTGCTTAGTGGCCTCCCAGGGCTTCAGGGTCGAGCTTCGTGTTCTTGCTGGGCAGACGCATGATAAAGGGAAGCGGCGTCAGGAGCAGGATGACGACGGAGAGGATGAGAAAGGCGTTCTGGTAGCTGAGCATGGAGGCCTGACGGAGCATCTCCTGGTAGGCGCGGCCTATGGCCATCTGGGTGGCTGCGGATGAGGACATTCCACCTGAGATCAGGAGGTCCTTCATGCGGTTCATGTAGAGGCGATAGGGGACACTGCCGGGGATGACGTTGGCAGAGAGGGCTACCTGATGGACCTGAGAGCTTCGGGCGAGGAAGGTAGTCAGGAGGGCCGTGCCGGCGCTGCCGCCGAGATTGCGGGCGAAGTTCGAGAGGCTGGAGATCTGGTTGGTCTTGTTTGCGGGGACGCCTACGTAGTTCAGGGTGCTGATGGGGATGAAGATAAAGGGCAGGCCGACGACCTGCAACATGCGCCAGAGCGTGACGGTGCCGAAGGCGGTGTTGAGATCGAGGCGGGTGAGGTTGTAGATGCCCAGAGCCGTGGCGATATAGCCGAGCGAGACCATGAGACGGGGGTCGAATTTGCCGAGGGAGCGGCCAGCGACGAACATCATGGCCATCATGACGAAGCCCGCGGGAGAGAGGACCATGCCGGCGCGCTCCGCCGTGTAGCCGAGCAGGACCTGGAGGTACTGCGGGATGAGGACGGTGCTGCCGAAGAGGACCATGCCGAGGATGAGTTGCAGGAAGACCGCTGTACCGAAGTTCCGGTTTTTGAGGAGCTTGAGGTCGACGATAGGGTCGGGGTGGTTCCATTCCCAGATGGCGAAGGTGACTAGAACGATGACGGCGAGGCTGGCGAAGGTGACGATCATGGGATCACTGAACCAATCTTTTTGCTGGCCTTTGTCGAGGGTGAATTCGAGACAGCCGACGCCGAGGGCTACGAGACCGAGACCCATGAAGTCGATTTTTTCGTGTTTGGCCTGCTCTTTGCGGAGCTTGAGGTGGGGAGGGTCCTCGACCATGCGGTTGCTCAGATAAAGAGACAGCAGGCCGACGGGGAGGTTGATGAAGAAGATCCAATGCCAGTTGAAGTTGTCGGTGATCCAGCCGCCGAGAGTGGGGCCGATGGCGGGCGCGACGACGACGGCCATGCCGTAGACGGCGAAGGCCTGGCCGCGCTTTTCGATGGGGAATGTGTCGGCCAGGATGGCTTGTTCGCTGGGTGCGAGGCCGCCGCCTCCGGCTCCCTGAAGGATACGGGCGATGATGAGGAGTGGAAGAGTATTCGCGATGCCGCAGAGCAGCGAGCATACCGTGAAGAGCGCGACGCAGGTCATGTAGAAGCGCTTGCGTCCGAAGCGGTTGGAGAGCCAGCCAGAGATGGGCAGCACGATCGCGCTGGAGACAAGATAGCTGGTGAGGACCCAGGTGGCCTCGTCCTGGCTGGCGCCGAGCGAGCCGGCCATGTGCGGAAGGGCGACGTTAGCGATGGAGGTATCGAGGACCTCCATGAAGGTGGCGAGGGTGACGGTAAGCGCGACGGCCCAGGGATTATGGCTCGGCTTCCAGACGGCTGGAGTGAGTGCATTGGTGGTCGGCGTCGCCATATCAGTCTCCTGATATGATATCAGGAGACTGATATGACCATGCGAACGTTAAAACGCAGGCAGACGGAGACGCGCCGCGCCGCGCAGTTGATGAAGCGGATACTGATTCACTTCCGCGGACAGATGGATGAGCAGTTGCGACCGCAGAGAGTGACGACGGCGCAGCTGCAATTGCTGAAGGTGATCCGGGATGAACCGGGCGGTTCAGGCGCACAACTGGCGCGGTCCTGTCATATGACGCCGCAGTCGGCGCAGGCTTTGTTGAAGAGTCTCGAGGATGGCGGTTGGATCAGGCGCGGGAAGGATAAGGTCAATGAACGCATCCTGATTGCGCGATTGACGCCTCGCGGCGAAGAACTGTTGGTGGCTGCGGAGGAGACTGCGCAAGTCATCGAAAAGAGACTCTGGCAGGGGGTGCCGGAGAGTGCGGTGGAGGAGCTGAATGCTGTGTTGGAACGGTGCTTATCGAATCTTGAGCTTGGCTCCGAGTTCGGTCAAAATTAGCGGTTGGTCAGGATAGTTCAACTAGTTCTGCGAGTGGAAGAGAGCGTGATTGATGTCGGGCCAGAACTCCTTGAACATGAATGTGGCTGCATCCACGCCTACGTTGAGACCCCACTTCTGGGCGGTGTTGCCGAAGGTGCGCTCGCTTTGCGGATAGTAGAGGTTGGAGATGCCGGCGGCGGCCCCTGCGCCGATGATCTCGCCTGCGTTGAAGGTTCGCCTTCCATCATCCGATCTGGTGACGACGACGCGTGAGAGAGAGTATTTCGTTCGTTTGAGAAAGCCACCGCTGCCCATCGTGTAATACCGCGTGTCCTCATGGGCGATGGCCGGGACGATAAACTCCACGGCGTAGTTTTCGATTGTCTGGTCGACGTAGGTGTGCCAGAAGTAGCGGCCGTAACCGGCGGCCCCCTGGTGAAACTCGGGTGTCGCGTTGGTTGCCATCGAATAACCCGCAAGGGCCGCCGGCAGGATCACGGAGGAGTAGTCAAAGCTGTCCTGTGTCGCGGTGACAAATTTGTCTTTCACGGATTGCGGGGGAAGATGGGTATTCGCGTTGACGGCGCGGAAGTTCGGAATGATGCCAAGAATGCGCTTGGTCTGCTGCTTCTGGGGTGCGAGTGGAGCTGCCGGCTGGTTGGCATTTGATTGGGCAACGTCCTGATTGGAAGACGAGGTGTTCGAAGATGAAGATACAGTCTCAGAGGCCATGCCCGGAGCGTCCGGCAATGATGCTCCGGCGATACTCTGAGCGCGCCCGATGCCGGAGAAAAGACACAGGGATAGGAATAAACCGGCATAAGAGAGGGGGGAAGGTATGGTTTTCTTCATAGAGTGCTTTGGTGTCGCTGATCGATTTAGACCCATGATTAGGATGTCTGTTGTGGTCTTATCGATTCATCTTGCAGCATTTGACAATGAATTTGCGATGATGGTTGTCTCTCTGTGCGGCGCAGCAGAGGTTCAGCTACGCAATGGTGGCGTGGAAGCGCAGGCGGACGTAGTCGGCAACCCAATAGCCGTCTGCGTCGCGGAGGATCGGCTCGAGGAGCGCTACGGTTTGGTTGAGGACGGCGGCGCGATCGATGGGGTTGAGGTGGTCGAGGACTCCATTGCGGAAGGTGTTGAGCCATGACTCCATGCCGTTGGGCAGCGGCGTGGGACGAGGGATGATATCGATGGATTGGACGGTGAAGCCGGCTTCTTCGAGCAGGCGGCGGTAGATGGCTGCGGAGGGATAGAAGGAGGCTGCTGCGGCTTCGGCGTCAATGCCGAAGGGAGCGAGGGTGGCCTGGAGGGCGGTGCGGATGGCGGCAATGTTGCCCTGGCCTCCCATCTCGGAGACGAAGCGGCCTCCGGAACGCAGAGCTCGGCGGACGTTGGCGAGGGTGGCTTGTTGGCCGGAGACTCCGGTGATCCAGTGGAGAGCGGCGTTGGAGAAGACGGCGTCGAACTGATCTTCGTAGGGGAGGTCGGTGGCGCTGTGGTGGTCTACAACAAAGCTGCGCGCGTTATTTAGACTGCGTCGACGGGCTGCTGCGACCATGGTGGGAGAGGCATCGACTCCGGTGACGATGGCTCCGGTGGCGGCGAGCTGTTCGGTGAGGGCTCCGTCGCCACAGCCGAGATCGAGGATAGCTTCACCAGGCTGCGGGGCGAGGAGATCGACTACGCCGGAGGCCAGGGTGGCGACGAAGCGGCCGTTGGCAGCATAGGCTTCGGTGTTCCATGTCTGGCCGGCAGTGGGCTTGGTGGTCGTGTGTTCCATATACTGATTGTTTCGTGTGGTGTGTTGCTTGCGCCAGCAAGATAAGCATTTCCTTGGAGTGGATAAGCGATGACGACTACAGCAACGATGGCAGCGGTGAAGTTTGCGCAGGAGAATCAAGAGAGGTTTGTGGAAGAGTTGAAGGCTCTGCTGCGGATCCCTTCGGTGTCGACGCTGCCGGAGCATGCGAAGGATGTTCGCGCAGCCGCGGAGTTCGTCGCCGCGGAGTTGAAGCGGATTGGAATGGAGCATGTTCGGCTGATCGAGACGGCGACCAAGGAACGGCCGGGTGGGCATCCGCTGGTCTATGCAGATTGGCTGAATGCAGCGCCTGCTGCTGATGGAAGGCCGGCGCCTACGGTGCTTTGCTATGGGCACTACGATGTGCAGCCGGCGGAGCCTCTGGATGAGTGGAAGTCGCCGCCGTTTGAACCCACGGTGCGTGATGGAAATATCTATGCGCGGGGCGCGGTGGACGACAAGGGGCAGATGTGGATGCATGTGAAGGCGCTGGAGGCGTTGTTCTCTGTGGGTGAGGGAAGATTGCCGGTGAATGTTCGCGTGATTGTTGAAGGAGAAGAAGAGGTTGGTGGAGAGGGGATTGCAATGTTTGTCCGCGAGCATGGCGATTCGCTGAAGGCCGATGTTGCTCTGGTCTCGGATACGGAGATGTTTGCGCCGGAGCTGCCTACGTTGTGCGTTGGGCTGCGCGGGATGATCTATACCGAGATCGAGGTGCGGGGGGCGCGGACGGATCTGCACTCTGGGATGTATGGGGGAGCGGTGCCGAATCCCTTTGTGGCTTTGGCGCAGGTGATCGCCAAGCTGAAGGACGCCGATGGGAGGATTCTGATTCCGGGGTTCTATGACAAGGTGGTGTCGCCGAGCGCGGATGAGTTGAAGGCATGGCAGGCACTGCCGTTCGATGAGGAACACTATCGCGAGACGGAGGTGGGCTCTGTCTCGTTGACGGGAGAGGCTGGGTATAGCGTGCTGGAGCGGACGTGGGCGAGGCCAACGCTCGACGTGCATGGAATGCCGGGTGGATTTACAGGCGCGGGGGCGAAGACGGTGATTCCGGCGAAGGCACTGGCGAAGGTGAGCATGCGGCTGGTGCCGGATATGACTCCGGCGGAGAGCTTTGCGAAGTACAAGGCCTATGTGGAGTCGATTGTGCCAGCGGGGGTGGAGATCGAGGTTCGGATGATTCACTCGGGAGATCCGATTGTGGTGAGCACGGATAATGCCTATGTAAAGGCGGCGACTGAGGCGATGCATACGGTATTTGGCAAGGAGACGGTGTTTGTTCGTGGGGGAGGGTCGATTCCGATTGTTGGAGACTTCGTGAGGGAGCTGAAGATTCCTACCGTGATGATGGGATTCGGGCTGCCGGATGACAATCTTCATGCGCCGAATGAGAAGTTTCATCTGGCTAATTTTTATCGGGGGATTGAGTCGATTGTGTTGTTCTTGAGCGGCGTGGGGGCTTGATGGTCCGGCGGGTGCCGTCCAATGTGGGCGGGTATGTTCTGGCTGGCGGGAAGAGCTCGCGGATGGGGCGGGATAAGGCTCTGCTGGAGCTGGCGGGCAAGCCGCTGGTGCTGCATGCAGCGGTGAAGCTGCGGCGGGTTTGTGAGGATGTGCACATTCTGAGCAAGAGGCCGGAGCTGGATGCTTATGCTCCGCTGGTGTTGGATTTGCACGAGGGATGCGGGCCGCTGGGTGGGATGGAAGCAGGGCTTGAGCACTCGCTGCATACGTGGAATCTGTTTATGCCGGTGGATATGCCGTTTTTGCCTTCGGCATTTTTGGACTGGTGGGTGAAGGCGGTGGTTGCGCGAGAGAAGGTGGGTGCGCGTGTGGCTCTATTTACAGTCGATGGGCTTCCGCAGCCTACGTTTTGCATGCTTCATAAAGAGGTAATGCCCTATGTGCAGCATGCGATGGAGCGGGGCGAGTTCAAGGTGTTTTCGGTGCTGGAGGAGGCGGGAAGAGAGTTGGCGGAGAGGCAGGGAGTGATTTTGGGCAGAGCGTTTTTTAACCTGCCGTGGGACGGGAGTGCGGAGTTCGGCAGGGAGATGGATGGAGTTGAGGGTGAACCTTGGTGGACGCCGACGGGGGCACAGTTGGCGGTGAAACATCTCTGGTTTGCGAATCTGAACACGCCGAAGGAGTTTGCCGAGGCGGAGCAGTTTGTAGATGCTTTGGACACCTGATGCCCGGATCGATGCACAGAGATGGCCTCGGTTTGCATCAGATGGGAGAATACGAGAAATTTGCATCAGATGGGAGAATACGAGAAAGAGGATGGGACATGGCCGAGCGGGAAGAGGGAATGGGGCAACAACCGGATACGGCGAAGAAGAACGAGCGCGATGTCGTAGTTAGGAACGATTTGGAGAGTTCGACCCACGACTCAGATGCGTTGAGTCAAAATACCGAGGAGGCTCCTCTGGTCGAGGACGTGTCGCCGGATGTGTCGCCCATGGTGGAAGAGTTCATGGAGCAGGCGGCGCAGCAGAATGAGGCGGCGGCGGAGGCGGTTCCAGATGTTAAGAACAAGCCTGGGTCCTACATCTCGTTCGAGCATGTGTATAAGTCGTTCGGCGATTTTGTGGTGCTGGAGGATGTGAGCTTCTGCGTGAATCCAGGGGAGACGCTGTGCATTCTGGGCCGGAGCGGTGTGGGCAAGTCGGTGTCGCTGCAGATACTGATGGGCTTTCTGCGGGCTGATCGGGGACGGGTGATGGTCGCGGGCGAGGATATCTGCGGGTTCAGCGAGCAAGAGCTGCAGCGGATCCGCCAGAAGGTGACGATGGTCTTTCAGAATGGGGCGCTGTTCGACTCGATCACGGTGGGGGAGAATGTGGCGTTTCCTCTGAGGGAGCGGAAGGATCTCGCCGAGGAGCAGATGCTCCAGGTGGTAAAAGGGTTGCTTGAGATGGTTGGTGTGGCGGGCATGGAAGACCTGCTGCCTTCGGATCTGTCGACGGGGATGAAGCGGTCCGTGGCGATCGCACGGGCTCTGGCATCGCAGCCGGAGGCGGTGCTGTATGACGAACCGACGACGATGGTCGATCCGATGATGGCGCATCTACTGGGAAATCTGATCGAGCGACTGAAGCAGCAGCTTCATTTGACGAGCATTGTGGTGACGCACGACATGCGGTTCGCGAAGAAGCTGGCGGACCGGGTAGTCTTCCTGCATGCGGGAAAGGCGCATTTCTTTGGAACAATGGAAGAGATGGAGAAGAGCGATGACCCTATCCTGCAGGAGTTTCTTGCACTGGATGAACTGGTAATGCCGGCGTGATAGAAATCACCTTCCAGCCTGTTCTTTACGGGTGCAATGTGCGCTGTCGAGGACACGCCCTCGTTTTCACTTACAGGGTAATACGTGAAGAGTCTTATAACAGGATGGCAAAGATTATTTCCGCAA
This sequence comes from Edaphobacter sp., assembly GCA_025462645.1. GTDB lineage: Bacteria > Acidobacteriota > Terriglobia > Terriglobales > Acidobacteriaceae > Edaphobacter. The sequence continues at coordinate 32,880 of JAOAPB010000038.1, forward strand.
TGTGAATAAGTTAGCTTCCTCTTGCCGCAGAAACCGTTGACGCTGTTGCCAGCGTAAGTGCGGCCAAGTATTCTATGAATAGAACGATCGTGCGCTGTGAGACACCTCCATAAGACATAAGTTACATCCGCAAGAAAACATTGTGTTCCCAATCGTGTTGTTTATTGCAGCAACTGAAATTTTTAATCGAACAGGCTGTTTGATGGTTTTTCAGGCATCTTATCGATCAGCCTTCGAAATTGCGGTGTGGAGAGGCGTTGCGAAATGGCGACACCGGACTATTTACAACAGGTAATTATCTCGGGGCGAAAGCACGCCGCTCGAGATAGACGCACATACTCGACCCGTTTTGGTCTGTTTCGCCGGCCCTCGGTGACGAGCCTGGTTTGGGCTTCACTGGACATGATGACGGTGTTCGTCGCAGCGGTGTTGGCATTGCGGTTGCATGTCATGCTGCCCAAAGAAATTCCGACGATATCTGTTTTGCCGCATTTAATCCACGTAACTCCCAACATGCTGTTTTTCTATATCGGCGGGTTTGCGGCATGCTTGATTCTTTTTACGCGATCGTATGGCTTGTATGGACCGATACAAAATCGCAGTGGGCTCCATGAACAGCGAATGACGGTGCAGGCGACACTGACCTCCGGCCTGCTGCTGTGCGGGGCGTTGTACCTGTCGAACGGAGAGGCGATCTCGCGAACCATCGTTGGTCTGATGGTGGTGTTTTCTACCGTATTCTTGTGCCTTCGGCGGGCGATATGGCGACGGATGGTCTACCGGCGCTATCTGGCAGGAATTGAGACGAGGAATGTTCTGATTGTGGGTGCGGGCCGGGTTGCTCACGCGCTGCGGAACCACCTGGAGTCGCTGCAGCATCTGGGGTTCCGGTTCAAGGGATTTGTTGCGCTGACGGAGCGTGAGGCAGAGTCAGGCGATGCCGATGTGGTTGGCGATGTGCGGAACTGCATTTCGTTGGCGAGATCGTTATTTGTGGACGAGATCTTCTTCTCCGTGCCTGGGGAGAAGAAGATGGTGATCAGCATGGTGGAAGAGGCGCGCGGGGCCGGGATCGATGTGCGGGTGGTTCCGGATATGTATGATGGCCTGGCCTGGAATGCGCCGGTAGAGTACATCGGTCAGTTTCCGACGATTCCGCTGCATCGCCGCGATTTTCCGATTGGCGCATTTCTATTGAAGCGACTGCTGGATATTACCTTGTCGTCACTGGCATTGTTGGCTGCATCGCCGGTGATGATCTTGATCTTGATCGCTGTCAAAATGGATTCTGAAGGGCCGATCTTCTATCGGGCGCAGCGTATTGGACGGAAGGGCCGGACCTTCTCCTGCTTTAAATTTCGTACGATGGTCCAAAACGCAGAGAAGTTGAAGGCGGATCTGGCGCATATGAACGAGCGCGACAGCGTATTGTTCAAGATCACCAACGATCCTAGAATTACGCGCGTCGGACGGATGCTGCGGAAGTATTCTCTCGATGAGTTGCCTCAGTTTTATAACGTATTGCTGGGCGATATGAGTCTGGTAGGGCCTCGGCCTCCTGTGGCGTCGGAGGTGGAGCAGTACGATCTGGCTCATCTGCGCCGGCTGGATGTGCTGCCGGGCATCACTGGATTGTGGCAGGTGGAGGCTCGGCAGGATCCGTCGTTTGATAGCTACATCTCGCTCGACACGGCGTATGTGGAAAACTGGAGCCTGTGGCTGGACCTGAAGATTCTGGCCCGGACGGTGGGGGTTGTGGTGAGCGGGACGGGGTCGTAAGCGGTAGACTTAATTCCGTGAAGATAGCGCTTGCACAGATCAACCCTACGGTGGGGGATTTCGCCGGGAATACGAAGAAGATTCTTGAATATGCGGTTCGTGCCGAGGAGTTGGGCGCGCGCCTTGCCGTCTTTCCGGAGTTGGCGGTTTGTGGGTATCCTCCGGCCGATTTCCTGGAAAAGGACGTGTTCGTCGCGAGGGCCGGAGAGGCAGTCGCGGAGATTGCTGCCTGGACGGCAGGGGCTGGCCGACCGGCGATTCTGTGCGGGACGGTGATGCCCGCCACTTCGCCCGTGGGCAAGCAGGTGCGAAATGTGGCGGTATTGCTGAGCGAGGGGAGGGTGAGCTTCGTTCAGCAGAAGATGCTGCTGCCGTTCTACGATGTGTTCGACGAGCAGCGTTACTTTGAGCCCGCGGCCCAACAGACGCTGACCTGCGTGGGCGGAGAGCCACTGGCAATTACGGTGTGCGAGGATGCGTGGAACGATAAGGGCTTCTGGCCCCGGCCGATGTACAAGGTTGATCCGGTTGAGGCTTTGATGGGCCAATGGGAGACGCTGCCGAAGGAGCTGGCTGGGCGGCAGCGGATCATCCTGAATATTTCGGCGTCGCCGTACTGGCAGGGCAAACCGCAGGTGCGGCAGAGAATGCTGGCGGCGCTTGCGCAACGGCACGGAGCCTATGTCGTGATGGTGAATCAGGTAGGCGGGAACGACAGCCTGGTATTCGATGGATCGTCGCTCGCGATTCGTCCGGATGGTGAGTTAGTGGCTCGAGGGGCTTCGTTTGCTGAGGATCTGGTTGTCTTCGATACGGAATGTGATGTCGCCGGCACGCAGGGTGACGAATCTGTGCCCGCGGATGCTGTCGTGGATGAGGTCGGGGCTACCTGGCAGGCATTGGTGCTGGGGACGCGGGACTATGTGACCAAGTGCGGGTTCAAGAAGGTGCTGGTTGGGTTGAGCGGAGGAATTGATTCTGCCTTGGTGGCGGCGATTGCGGTGGAGGCGCTGGGCGCGGAGAATGTGCTTGGTGTCGGGATGCCGAGCGAGTACTCGTCGCTGGGATCGATCGAGGATGCGCGAAGGCTGGCGAAGAATCTTGGGATACGATTTGAGCTCCTGCCGATCCATGATGTGTTCGCGCAGTACCAGAGCGTGCTGAAGCCGCTGTTTGCGGGGACACCGTTCGGGCTGGCGGAGGAGAACCTGCAATCGCGGATACGGGGCACGCTGCTGATGGCGCTGTCGAACAAGTTCGGCGCGCTGGTACTGACTACGGGAAACAAGAGCGAGATGTCGGTTGGGTACTGCACGTTGTATGGGGACATGGTCGGGGCGCTGGCGGTGATCGGGGATGTGATGAAGACAAAGGTGTATGCCCTGAGCCGGTATGTGAACCAGAGACGTGAGGTGATTCCGTGGGAGACAATGGAGAAGGCCCCTTCTGCGGAGCTGCGGCCGGAGCAACGGGATACGGATTCGCTGCCACCATATGAGGTTCTGGATCCGATCCTTGAGGCTTATGTGGAACGATACTGCTCGGCGGAGCAGATTGCGGCCGAGCAGGGGGTGGATGTGGAGTTAGTGCGGTCGGTGTTGAAGCTGGTGGAGCAAAGCGAGTACAAACGTCAGCAGGCGGCACCAGTGTTAAAAGTGACTCGGAAATCGTTCGGGATGGGTCGGCGGTTTCCCATTGCGGTCAAGGTTCAGGTGTAATAGAAGTGCCGTACGTGAGACAGCGGCGGCGGAGGAAGGGTTCTTTGAAGATTTCATATTTGATGTTGGCAGGATTGGCGTCGGCTCTCAGCATTGCAACGGTTGCGGGAGCGCAGACAGGAGCGGGCGCGGCAGCTCCGGCTGCACCGGCGTCTAAGGCAGCACCGACTGCGCCACCGCTGCAGTTGAACTCGCTGGATCCATCGAGCAGGCCCGACCCGTTTCCTCCGGTGAATCCGAAGTACTTTACGGCGTCGTCGCCAACCGTAGACACGGTGAACAGCTTCCTGAAGACGCTGTGGGGGTATGACCCTACCCGTATCTGGCGAGTGGAGGCTATCCAGACGACCGCAGCCCCGGGCGTGAGCAAGGTGATTGTGTTTGTCTCGGACAAGTCCCCGAATGCGAAGGTGCAGACGACTGCGTTCTTCGTAACCCCGGATGGGAAGCATGCGATTGCGGACTCGTCGGGCGTGATCTCGTTTGGTGCTACTCCGTTTGCGGAGACGCGCAAGCTGCTGCAGGATCGGGCGGATGGAGCGACTAAGGGCGCTGCAGGCAAGGATTTGCTGCTGGTTGAGTTTTCCGATCTGCAGTGCCCGCACTGCAAGGAGGCACAGGGAACGATGGACCAATTGGCGAAGGACTTCCCGAATGCGCGAATTATTTATCAGAGCTTCCCATTGGTAGAGATTCACCCATTTGCGTTCAAGGCAGCGGCTTATGGATATTGCATCCAGAAGCAGAAGAACGATGCGTTCTTCCCCTTTGCGACCGCGGTATTTGAGACACAAGCCGCTGTGACTCCAGAGACGGCGGACGCGACGCTGAAGAGTGCCGTGACCAAGGCTGGACTGGATCCCGCTGCTATTGATACTTGTGCGGCCACACAGGCTGTAAAAGATCAGGTGAATGCTTCAATCAAACTTGCGCAGGATAGTGGAGTCGATCAGACTCCAATGTTGGCGGTGAATGGACATCTGCTGCCGATGACACAGATTCCGTATGAGACGCTGAAGACTATTGTGGCGTATCAGGCTTCGTTGGACGGCGTGAGCACGGGTGCTGCACCGGCACCTGCTTTATCGAAGCCTCCTACCCTGGGTAAATAACAGGCTGCCGTGGCGGGTGATGAAGGTGCATCGGTTCTCCCGATGCACCTTTTTCCTAGCTGCGGGAGATGGTAGGGCTGAATTCACTCGGTCAGCCTTCTTCGCTCCGTGAAGATAAGGAGTGGAACGGTCATGGCGGTAGTGATGACGGCCATCAGGACGAAGATCGTGAAGAGCTGAGGACTGAGAATACCTTCCTTGTATCCGATGTTGAGGACGATGAGTTCTACGAGGCCCCTGGTGTTGAGGAGTATGCCGATCCTGGTGGAGGTGGCCCATGTCATACCGCCGAGCCTGGCTGCCAGCGCCGCTCCGCCGATCTTGCCTGCGACCGCAAGGAGAAGAACGACTGCCAGCCAGCCAAGGCCATTGCGATCGAATATGTTTCTCTGCATGTGCAGGCCCGTCATCGCGAAGAAGACAGGAAGGGTGAGATGAATGATGGGTTGCAGGGAGCGGTCCAAGACGTGAGGTAACGTGGTGGCTCTGAGGGGAAGCCTAGGTACACAGATACCTGCGAGGAACGCGCCGAAGAAGGCGTGGATGCCGAGGGCGTCTGTGATGTGCGCGCTAAGAAATGCAAGCGCCACCAGAGCAAGAATCCATACCCATGGAGGCGATGCAGGACAGCGAGCTACCAGATAGCGGGCGAGTGGGCGGGCAAACAAGAGCATGATGCCGATGTATACGGCGAGCACAAACAGGTGCACGAGGGCTGCTTCAACTCCCTGGCTGCCATGAAGAAGGGTGAGTGTGATGGCCAGGAAGCACCATGCAAGAACATCGTTTGCAGCAGCGCAGATGAGGGCGTGCGCTGCGATGGCGGAGTCGATGGGGTGGTTTGCGCGTCTGCGGTCCTGAATGATGCGGGCGAGGACCGGAAGGGCGGTAATGCTCATCGAGATTCCGACGAAGACGAGGAAGCCGGAGGGTGTGACGCCCGGCAGGCCGAAGCGTGAGAACAGCAGGGGAGAGATTGCCGCACCCAGAGCAAAGGGGAGACCGATGCTGCCAAACGTGATGGCGAAGGTGGTGCCGCGATTCTTTGCTATCGCTGTGAGATCAAGCTCTGCGCCAATGACGAAGAGGAAGAGCACGAGGCCGATGTTGCTCACGATCTCAAGCGGATGAAGTTGAGATGGCGGAAAGAGGAGAGCAGCGGCGCCAGGGAACAGATGCCCGAAGGCGATGGGGCCAAGCAGAAGACCGCCTGCGATCTCTCCGACGACGCGAGGCTGGCCGAGACGGGCGAGAAGCCAGCCGCAAGCGGATGTGGATAGAAGGATCGTTCCGAGTTGAAGGAGAAGCAATGCGCCGGGAAGATGAAGCAGTGAATCGAGCATGGTTCCTGTCATGTCTTCACTTGTTTGGCTCGGCGCTTTTTAAGCTTGGCTTCAGCAATGATGGCGAGCTCTGTAACCAAAAGGACGACTCCGGCGGGAGCGAGGCGAGAGGCTATCGTCCCAGCCCAGGTGAGAGTGAAGTCCGACCGCCACTCCGCTATACCTAGAATGATGCTGAGAAGCAGCAGGGCAGATCCACCCCAACGCCGGAAGCCCGCTGAGATTTCGTTTGTATCTCTGCCGTGGATTCCACAGATCTGACGAATAGGGTCGTGGCCCATGCCATTATGGTCGTAGATGTTGCAGCGGAGTCTTGGGAACTGCGCCACCTGTCGCTCGGCGTATGCTTCGGCTGCAGGCAGGCTATCGAAGACAACACATATAGGGCCTGTAACTGGATGGCTACCAGGGGGTTGCTCCAAAAGCTGAGGCTGAAGGTTGGCATAGAGTATTGCGTACTCGCCGGGAACCATTCGCTCATTCCAGCTCTGGGGTGTGGCAGTAGGGTCGAAGAGCGGCAACGTTCGTGGCTCTGTCATGGATTTAAGTATATGCACGCTCGCCTCCCATAGATCGTGTGTGAGCTATCCGCGAAGCTGAGCTATTCGAACTGGATAGAGGCGGGTGCTGTGGGCAAAGCATCGATATCCAAATACAGTCCCTTGCGAGATAGATGTTGCGTTCCGCCCGGTACGGGTGTGTAAATAGGTGGTCCGAATATGTGTCTCCATAGTCCTATTTGTTTGCCGGGAGTGCGAGTCGCATAACGGATGTACTGGGGCCCTTGGTTTAAAGCCGTTTAAATTGCCAAAGGAGCACTACATGAACGTTATGGGATTGGTAACTGAACTGGTTGCCGGCGGAGTAGGTGGAAATATCGCCGGGGCGGTATTGAATAAATTGGACCTGGGCCCGATTGGAAATACCGTTGCTGGCCTCATCGGAGGGGTTGGTGGCGGGCAGCTATTGAGCATGTTGACGGCAGGAAGCGCCGCGGCTACAGCTGCGTCGACAGGCGGTACAGATCTCACCTCGATCCTGTCGAATGCGGGTGGCGCTGGCGTAGGCGGGGCTGTGGTAGTTGCGATCATTGGGCTGATCAAGACCCAGATGGCTAAATCTACTTAGTTGGATCCGTTGTATTGCTTTTGGAGGCTAATTCCTTAGTTGTTTTCTGATGCGTTGCCGGCAGGTCCTCAGACAGGACCTGTCGTTAGTGTCCAAAGCTGTGACCGGGCACCTCGGTCTATAATCCGCTTCGTGAATGTGGTATGCCCAGGGTGCGATGCCTGGGGCGAAGGGGGAGTTATAGCATACGAAGATGGGGTTGCGAGACGTGGCTTTTTGAAGGGTGCACTTGCACTGGGAGCAGTCTCGATGGGACGGGTTCAGGCCATGGAAGAGGTTGCGAGGCAGGGAGATCGAGAGTATTGGATCGAGGTGGTCAGGAGAGTCTCCGAGCCTGTTCTTGAGGCTGTCAGCAAGGGGCAACTGCGAGCGCGCATGCCCGTGGAGGCAGCGGCTGGTTTGGCGGAGGCTCGGAGCAGGTCGACCCATCTGGAGGCGTTCGGACGATTGGTGTCTGGTCTGGCTCCGTGGCTGGAGAGCACGGTGAGCGGAGATGAGGTGGTGCTGCAGACGAGATACCGCGAGTGGGCGCGGGCGGGAATCCAGCATGGGACCGATCCGACTTCGGCTGACTATATGAACTTCGGACTAACCCCGCAATCCCTGGTGGACGCGGCATTTCTGGTGCTGGGAATCGTGCGAGCCCCGAAGGAGTTATGGGAGAAGCTAGATAAGCAGACTAAAGGAAATCTGGTGAAGGCGCTGCAGACTACGCGGCAGATACTTCCAACCCAGACGAACTGGCTGTTGTTCTCCGCGATGGTGGAGGCGGGCCTGTGCTTCATGGGGGCGTGGTGGGACCCGATGCGAGTGGATTATGCGATACAGAAGCATAAGGAGTGGTTCTTGGGGGATGGAACCTACGGGGATGGACACAACTTCCATTGGGACTACTACAACAGCTTTGTGATTCAGCCGATGCTGCTTCAGGTGCTGGATACGGTGGAGGACAAATCCTCTACGTGGAGCTCGTTGCGGCCGGTGGTGCTGGAGAGGGCGCAGCGGTATGCGGCAATACAGGAACGAATGATCAGTCCTGAGGCTACGTTTCCTGCGATAGGAAGATCGCTGACTTACCGGTTCGGGGCATTTCAACTCTTGAGCGATGTCAGCTTGCGGCGTCAGTTGCGGGAGGAGATTTCACCAGAGCAGGTGCGATGTGCTCTGACGGCAGTGATGCGGAGAATGATCGAGCGGCCAGGAACTTTTGACGCGAAGGGCTGGCTGACGATTGGCTTCGCGGGACATCAACCGGATTTGGGTGAGACGTATATCTCAACCGGGAGTTGCTATCTGTGTGCGGCGGCGTGGCTGCCACTGGGCCTTCCAGCGAGTGATGTCTTCTGGTCTGGAGCAGCGAAGCCCTGGACGGCGGTGAAGATTTGGGGTGGGGAGGACATGAAGGCAGATCATGCCTCCTCGGTTTAGTCGGCGATTTGCTGATTTACATGTGAGAGGACGCTGGGCGTCCTTCTCAGGCCATGCGCTGAAAAGCCCTGGCAATCTGTGGCTTGAGGCGAGCTGCATTGACAAAGGGTTCGCGCTCGATCTTCAGCTTGCCTTCCGCGTTCCGCGAGTTCTCTTTAGGTTTGGCTGGCCCAGCCCAGGACTCTGCCTCAATCAGAGTCGCGGTCGCGCGGTCATAGCCCATGCGCTCCAGAATAGGCATTTCTTCAGAATCGTAAGGCTCTACGGTATTCTGTTCCACGCTCTCGGGCATGGGGATTTTGCTACCCTCAATGCCGCTTGGAGCCATCACGGATGCCGTGAAGTTTGCGGTCATGCGCTGTACACACTTTTGTCCGCACAGGTGTTTTACGTCCTTTCGTGAGTTTTTCGGAGACTCCCACCCACGCAGTTTAAGTTCACCGCCTTGCTCATAAGCCACGAACCAGTAACTCGTGGCCTCCTGCTTTTCCGCTCCGCACATATCGCAATTGATTGCCTGCCGGATCATCTCTCTATCTCCCCCGAATTTGCTGTTTGAAGATGTGCGTTGCAGCACAGTTCTTTCATCGGCGAAGACGAAAGATGGATGAGAGCAAAAATATGGGCAATGCTGAGAATTGGTATCTGGCCGACAGTTGAAGTCTTCTCGGTCGTCAGACGGAACGCGCTGGCTGGCGGACAGTGGCGAACTCAGTGGGCGTTGAGGCCGTCCACGAGGGAGTTGCGGTAGGCGCGAAAGGCTGGAATGGCTCCGAGTAGGGCGGCGCTTACAAGAGTGACAAGAGCGTAGATTTCAACGCGAGTGGAGAGCCCTACAAGGGCGACGGGAAGACCAAAGCGATTTTCGATCGTGGTATGGAGGACGAAGAGAAGGCCATAGACGGCCGCGATGCCGAGGGCGGTGCCGATTGCAGCGATGAGGGTCGACTCAAGGAGAAAGAGAGCGAAGATCTGACGTGCATGCAGCCCGACGGCACGTAGGATCGCGATCTCTCTGCGTCTTTCATTCAGTGCGGTATAGAGCGCTATGAGCATCGCAAGAAGGCCTACGACGAGGACGGCTGCGGAGACAATGGAGAGCGTCTTGTCCGCGTAGTCGAGGATGCTCCAAAGTTCCTGCAGGGTATAAGCCGGAATGATCGCGGTGAGAGGCTCGGGCTTGTAGGTGTTGATCTCTCGCTGTAGGTAGAGGGTGCTGACGCGCGATTTTGTTCCGAGGAGAAAGGAAGTGATCTCGTCGACCTTAAGCTTGGAAGGATCGAGCTTGGGCGTGTCTTCCCCGATGGCCGGCGGTGTTCCACCCTCCCATCCGAAGTGCATGGCCTCGTCGCCAAGCAGAGTCATGTAAAGTGCTCGATCGACGGGCGTCGCCGTGGGCGCGAGAATGCCAACGATGGTGAAGGATGTATTCGTGTGCTGAATGATAGATTTTTCTTCGATGCCGTGAGAGAGAATGATCTTCTGGCCAAGGTGATAGTGGAGGCGCGATGCAACTTCCGCGCCGAGGGCTATATCGAAGAGCGAAGAAGGAAGACGCCCCTGCGCAAATGCGAGGTGGTGATCGCGTCGGTACTGGTAGTGCGCGTAGAAGTTCTCGTCGGTGGAGACGACCCGGTAGCCACGATGGGAATCACCTATGGAGATGGGAATGGTCCAGGCGACAGCGGGGTGATGGGCGAAGTGCTGATATGTCTCCCAGGAGATATTGTTCGACGCGTTACCGATGTGAAAGACCGTCGAGAGCAGAAGCGGTAGACCACCGCCGCGCGCTCCGACAACGAGGTCAGTTCGGGAGAGGGTGCCGGAGAAGCCGACTTGTGCGGCATCGCGGAGACGGTCGACGCCGACGAGGAGCATGACCGAGAGGGCGATAGAGAAGATCGTGAGGGTGGTTGTGAGAGAACGGCTGCGAAGCGATTTGAAGGCGAGGCGGAGGAGCGTCATGCGGCGTCCTGGATTGTTGCTTCATTGATGGTAGGAAGAGAGAGGGTCTGATCGAAGTGCGTGGCCAAGCTTCGATCGTGCGAGACGAAGAGAAGCGTGGCCCGGGTCTCCCCGATGACCTCAGTGAGCAGGGCGAGGAAGGCGTCGCGGCGATCCGTGTCCAAAGACGATGTGGGCTCGTCTGCAATAACAAGCGCAGGCGAGCCGATGATCGCGCGGGCGATGGCGACACGCTGCTGCTGACCGGTAGAGAGATGAGTAACGGGGGCGTCGAGATTGGCGTGGATGTCAAGACGCGTTGCGATGCGGCGAACCTCTTCCGCGAGGGTGGAAGAGGTGATACGTTTGTGCCGCTCGGCATGCAGGTGGCAGGGAAGTGCGATGTTCTCGCGGACGGTGAGATAGGGAATGAGATTGAAGCTCTGGAAGATGTAGCCGATCTCGCTTCCACGAAGGGTGTCGCGCGCGGACGGGGAAAGACGCGTAAGGTCGCGACCCAGAACATGCACGGTTCCTTGTTGCGGTGTGAGGATGCCGGAGATCAGGGAGAGGAGCGTGGTTTTGCCGCTGCCGGACGGGCCGTGCAGGAAGATGCGACGTCCAGAGGGAACCTCGAGCGATGGGATGCGGAGGATGGGGTGACCGGGAGTGTAGGAGAACCGAACGTCATTGAGTGCGATGGCATTTGTGTTGCTGCCTACGTGGCTATTGGGCATAGGGGCGCACCGAATCGCCATCCATATTGAAGGAGACGTCACCGTACGGGCTCTGCACAGTGGTGACGTGGAGGTGGCCAGTGACGAGAATAGGGTCGGTGAAGGACATCTTCGCCTTCTGGTTGCGTGTGAGCTTGACGTAGACCATCTGGTTGGGCGGCGGTGGCGGAACATGGATGCAGGCGCCGGCGAAGGGAACCAAAAGGAACTCAGTGACCTCGTCCGCGTCATCCTCAAGCGGAACCATGAAGCCTGGAATCGCAATGTTCTTGTCGTTTAGAGCGCTGGCGGGGGAGTTTGGCTGGGCGGAGTTGAGTGTCTTGAGTGTGGACCACGAGACGTTTGGTGGGCTCCCAGGACCCGCTGCTAAGAGCAGCGCACTGAAAAGGATGGGTGCGAGGCGATTCATCGTTTCTCCAGATGCTACTGCTGTATAGACGTTTCGCTGGTTTATTTAGATGCGGCTGGGCTACTTTTTGTGGGGAATAGATGCGGTCCAGCGGCTGGCAAGATGCGCTCGGCGGAGTGGTTCTTTGCGCTGTAGACGTCGATTCAGGTGAACATGAGAAAAAGCGACGGCGCCCTAGCGGACGCCGTTGCGGTTGATCTGTAGTAGTTATTTGGGCGCTGGTGTCGATGTGCCGGGTGTTGGCGTGGTCGGAGTGCGCATGTTGTAGATGTCCGGAGGTCCGCTCTCTACTGTTTTGCGTTGCGATGGCGGAACCCAGGACGGCCAGCGCGTACTCTGTTGTATGCCGAACGGACGCTCACTAAAGGTTGTCCAATGCCCCGCCATTGCAGGGTTGGAGGTGTGCTTCGGAGCATCCCATTTGTCGAACTCGATGGCATTCAGGTCGTATACGATCTTGCCGTCCTTAATAGTCAATTCGCAGACAAGCTTGACGTGACCGATATCCTTTGCGCCGAACATATCGAAGAAGCCGAAGGTTCCATGCTCCTCCGAGAAGACGGCTACGTCTGCGACGGAGCCGACGGAGAGGTTCCCGAGCTGATCCTGCTTGATCTCATGCGCGGGATTGGCAGTCATCTGGGTGAAGACTTCAGGTATCGTCTCGCCGAGGAGGATAAGTTTGTCGGCGACATTGAGCAGGTCCTTCATGCTGCCATTCATCGAGGTGATGTGCAGATCTGTGGAGATGGAATCCGGATGATATCCGGCGGCCATGATCGGTGCGGCAACGGAGAAGGAGAAGGATCCGCCACCGTGGCCGATATCGCAGTAGATACCGCGCTTGCGCATGTCAATCAGGGCCTTTGAGGGACCGCCTGTCTCTGGATCCTGCTCGCCGCGGTTGCCGGAGAAGCAGTGGGTGTAGATGTCGCCAGGGCGCAGGTACTTTGTGACGAGATCGTAGAGGGGACGCTCGATACGACGTGCGCCGTAATCAATCATGACGGGAATGTTGGCGGTGTTGCCGGCGATGACGGCCTGTTCGTAGGGCTTCCACTCGGGTCCGGTAAAGTGCGCGCTCTTGATTCCGACGACAACGCCTGGGTACTTGAGGGCGAATTCGCCGGTGGTCTTGCCGTCCATGTCGTCGAGGTTGTCCTCGTACTTGGAGCCACGCATGCCGGATCCGACGATGTTCAGTTCGGCGAGAACGCGGGTGATGGACCGGTCGATGACCTTGTCTTTGAAGTCGGGGAAGTTCTTCCAGCCCGAGGAGCCCGCGTCGACGATCGTCGTGACGCCATTGCGAAGCGTGAAGCCATCGGGATAGACGGAGCTGTCGCCGGCATAGGAGCCGCGCTCGCCGGTCCCGGTGTAGACGTGGGTGTGAAGGTCGATGAGGCCGGGCGTGACCCAGAATCCTTTGGCGTCGATGGTTTTGAGGGCATCCTGGGAGTTGAGGTGCTCACTGACGGCAGCGATCTTGCCATCCTTGATGCCTACGTCACGGGTACCGTCGATGTGATTCTTGGCATCGACGACGTGACCACCCTGGAGTATGAGATCGTATGGCAGTGTGTTGGGGGGGAGTGCGGGTCTGCGACGACCACCTTGTGCAACCGCGAAGGAACAGAGGAGGGCACAACCAAGGATGGAAGTGCCAAGGTACTTCATTTTCATAAGGGTTCCCTTCCTACTTTTGATTAAGCTTTTTGGGTGAGAGCTGCACGAATCCGGCGGCCTACGATAGCGTCTTCGCCGGGCTGCAACATCCAGACTCCGACTACAAGTGTGTTCGCATCTGACGGAATACCTTGGTTGGGCTTGTGTCCGGTGTTCGGGTTGAGTTCTATGGAGGGCTTCTCAGAGCGGAGACGCTCGACAACCTGCTTCGTCGTGACGCCGGTGACCGAGGGATCGAAGCGAATGAGGAGATGCGGAACGTGGTTCGCGATCTTGGGGACTACCATTTCAGTCTTTACCGAAGGTACATTCTTCACCATGGATGCGATGAGATCTGCACGCTTCTGGTAGTCGCCCTGCATGGACTCCTCTGTGTGCGAGAGGACCCAGTCGATAGCGGCAACCATGCCGACGATCTGTTCCTTCGCCACCTTCATGCCACGGCCTACACCCTCCCCAGGATTGTTATTCTGGTGCGCGAGGTCGGTAAGGTGCTTCTTGCCGAGGAGGAGACCGGCGTTCTGCGGTCCCCGGATTCCCTTGCCGCCTGAAAACGAAACAAGGTCGAATCCCATACCGGTGTACTTCCAGAGATTTGAGATGGGAGGCATGTCTGCAGCGGCGTCGATATGGCAGGGGATATTGTGTTCGTGTGCCACTCGCAGCCACTCTTCGCGGCCGATCTGCGCGGTTCCGGCGATGCCGCCTTCCTCTTCCGCAGCGTTGAAGAAGTTGGTCATCACGGCGTCACCCTTCTCGCAGGCGCGCTTGTAGTCGTCCATGGTGACGACTTCACTAACCCGCGCTCCAGTAAGGAATATCGCGTGATCGTAGCCATAGCGATGTGCCCGCTGGACGATGACCTGCTTCTTCAAACCGTCAGCGTTTTGCGGCAGATCGACTGGACTGTTGTTGTTCGCGTTCTGCATGCATGCGGCGGTGGCGAGGGTGATGGCACCGGAGGCCCCTGAGGTGACGATGGCACCTTCACACTTTAAGCGCTGGGCGAGATACTCCCCAGCTTTCTGCTGCAGATCGTGTAAGCGAACGGGATGCAGCGCCGCGCGTTGTACGGCTGAAACGACGTTGGGCGGCATACAGGCTGCGGTGAGAGCGGTGTATGTGCCAGCTGCGTTGATGATCTTGTCTACGCCAAGTTTCTCGTAGTAGTCCTCGCCTGAAGTGTGAGCCACAGGTGCGGCGACGGCTTCTGCAGAGTGTAGCAAAGGCGCCGCGCCAAGGGTTGCGGCCAGTGAACTGGTCCAACGGAAGAATCTGCGACGAGAAAAAAGACCAGCTTTTTGAGGAATGGAAAGGGACACGTCGGAACTCCTTGTCTGCTGCCAACGAAACGAGCAGGATCTCAAACTACAGACCCTGTAGAAGGATGTAAGTAAGATGGATGCATTTGACGCCATTGAGCCATACGTTGTCATCGGGCAAAAGGCTGCTGCCGCTATAGGATAAATAGCCTATATGACGGACGGACGCCGATTGGTGGCGTTGATAGACGATATATTCCGCGATTCTCTACTCCTTTCAGTTGGTCTGGATAGTTCAATCGCTCGCGGGGATGACAGGTGCGATCCCCGCAGAATTAGCGTCGGGTTAGTCGTCATCGAACGCCAAAGAGAAATTTATGTGAATGCCTGAATCTTTGCGACAAGTCGAAACGTCTAAAAGAAACTTATCGATAATTTGATCATAGGTAATTGCCGACTGTGGAAAAATGAGATTTCGACCTCTGCTCTTCAACTCTGTCGCCTGTAAGGCTCTGACTTACAAAGGCATCTACCAATCAATCAGTTCCGTTCGATTGATCGCAAGGAAAGTCCTATGTGGATCGTACGATTAGCGTTACGACGCCCCTATACCTTTGTCGTTTTGTCCATCTTGTTGCTGATCATGGGGCCGGTAACGATTTTGCGTACCCCGACGGATATCTTTCCCAACATTGATATTCCAGTGGTGAGCGTCGTTTGGCAGTACTCCGGGCTCTCTGCCGATCAGATGTCGTCGCGTATCGTGACCATCACCGAACGAGTGCTAAGCACCACGGTCAACAATATCGAGCATGTCGAGTCGCAGTCTTTGAATGGCATTGCCGTGGTAAAGATCTTTTTTCAGCCGCATACAGACATAAGCACCGCAATCGCTCAGGTCACCGCCGTTTCGCAGACTCAGCTGAGAAATTTGCCAGCAGGGACAACTCCGCCGCTGGTCATCGCCTATAACGCATCCAGCGTTCCAATCCTGCAGCTGGCGTTGTCCGGACGAGGGCTCTCTGAGCAGGAACTCAATGACCTGGGGCAGAACTTTCTTCGCCCACAGCTGATTACGGTCGCGGGTACAGCGATCCCCTACT
This sequence comes from Edaphobacter sp., assembly GCA_025462645.1. Lineage (GTDB taxonomy): Bacteria > Acidobacteriota > Terriglobia > Terriglobales > Acidobacteriaceae > Edaphobacter. The sequence continues at coordinate 48,529 of JAOAPB010000038.1, forward strand.
CGTATGGCGGTAAGCAGCGCCAGGTGCAGGTCGACCTGAACACACAGGCATTGCAGGCCAAAGGGCTTGCGCCATCCGACGTGACGACCGCGATCGGCAATCAAAACCTGATCTTACCCTCGGGCACAACCAAGATGGGCCAGTTCGAGTACAACGTCGAGATCAATGGTAGCCCTGATAATGTCGACGAACTGAACAACATACCGATCAAAGTAGTCAATGGCGTCCCCATCTTCGTTCGCGATGTAGCTCACGTACGCGACGGATTCCCACCGCAGACGAACATCGTCCGTTCTGATGGGCAACGAGGATCGCTGATGACGGTCCTGAAGTCTGGTAGCACCTCGACGCTGGACATCGTCAAGGGCATTCGCGGGTTGCTTCCGCAGATTGCTTCCACGCTGCCAGAGGAGCTGCGCATCACCCCCATCGGGGATCAATCCATCTTTGTAAGAGCCTCGATCAATGGTGTGGTGCGGGAGGCGATTATTGCTGCATGCCTGACCGCAATCATGATCCTGATCTTTCTGGGTAGTTGGCGCAGCACGATTATCATCGCGGTGTCGATTCCTCTGTCGATTCTATGTTCCATCATTACCCTGAGCGCGCTGGGCGAGACAATCAACATCATGACACTGGGCGGTCTCGCCTTGGCTGTCGGTATCCTCGTCGATGACGCAACCGTCGAGATTGAGAACATCAATCGTAATCTGGAGGAAGGCAAGGAGATCGAGCAGGCCATTCTGGATGGAGCAGCTCAGATCGCAGTCCCCGCCTTCGTCTCCACGCTTAGTATCTGCATCGTGTTTGTGCCGATGTTTTTTCTGAGCGGAGTGGCCAAGTATCTCTTCGTTCCCCTCGCAGAGGCTGTGGTGTTCGCCATGCTCTCCTCTTATCTGCTTTCACGCACCATCGTCCCGACGATGGCCAAGTATCTGCTGAAGGTGCATGATGAGCACGCTGAGGAACAGAAGAAGAAAAGCCGCAATCCCCTCGTCCATTTCCAGGTCGCCTTCGAACACAACTTTGAAAAACTGAGAAATGGATATCACAACCTGCTCAAGAGAACAGTGGCGCATCCGGTACTGTTCACCATCTGCTTTTTTGCGGCTTGTCTTGCATCGTTCGCGCTGTTCCCGTGGCTAGGCCAAGACTTCTTTCCTGCTGTCGACAGTGGACAGTTCAAATTGCACGTCCGTGCGCAGACCGGCACCCGAATCGAGGAGACAGCACGACTGTGCGATCTGGTGGAAGACAGTATCCGCCGGGAGATTCCGAAGAGTGAGCTGACGAATATTCTCGACAATATCGGGCTGCCTTACTCTGGCATCAATACGTCGTACAGCAACTCTGCCGCGATCGGTCCTGCCGATGCAGACATCCAGGTATCTCTGGCGGAGAAGCACAAGCCAACGGAGGAGTACGTTCATGCGCTTCGAGGCAAACTTGCGACGGAGTTTCCAGGGCTGACCTTTTACTTTCTGCCAGCCGACATCGTTAGTCAGATTCTGAACTTTGGCCTTCCAGCGCCAATCGACATTCAGATCGTTGGCCAGAATATCGAAGGGAATCGCCAGTATGCTGACAAGCTCTTTAACAGGATCAAATACGTCCCAGGTACAACCGATCTGAGAATTCAACAACCGTTCAATGCGCCGAAGCTGCAGGTTGATATCGACCGGACCAAATCTCAGCAGGCCGGTTATACAGCGCGCGATGTCGCGAGCAATCTGTTGGTGTCCTTGAGCGGAAGCTTTCAGACATCGCCGACGTTCTGGCTGAATCCGAAGAACGGCGTAAGTTACAGCATCGCTACGCAGACACCGCAATATCAGACCGACACGCTACAGGGATTGGGCAATCTACCGATCACCAGTTCGGCTGGAACTCCACCGCAGATTCTGAACAGCCTGGCTTCGATACGTCCCGGTCAGGAACAAGGAACCATATCGCACTACAATGTGCAACCAGTGCTCGACATTTATGGATCCATCCAGAGACGCGATCTTGGCGGCGTGTCGAAAGATATAAACCAGATTCTGGCAGAGACCAAGAAAGACCTGCCCCGGGGAACGCGAGTGATCGTTCGGGGTCAGGTGCAAACGATGAATGCCTCCTTCCTTGGTCTACTGGGTGGATTGGCGTTTTCGATTGTGCTGGTCTATCTGCTGATCGTGATCAACTTCCAATCCTGGATGGACCCATTCGTCATCATCGCAGCGCTGCCCGCCGCTCTGGCTGGAATTGTATGGTTCCTCTTCCTCACACACACAACGCTCAGCGTCCCGGCCTTGACCGGTTCGATCATGTGCATGGGCGTAGCGACGGCGAACAGCATCCTGGTCGTGAGCTTCGCCAAAGAGCAGATGGAAGGAGCGGCAAGCGCAACTGAGGCTGCATTGGCGGCTGGGTTTACACGCTTTCGACCGGTTTTGATGACCGCTCTGGCGATGATCATCGGCATGGTGCCGATGGCGCTCGGTATGGGTGAGGGTGGCGAGCAGAACGCACCACTGGGCCGCGCAGTGATCGGCGGATTGTTGTTGGCGACAGCATCTACGCTGTTCTTTGTGCCGACATTCTTCAGCCTGATTCATGCGAAGCACAAGCCCAAAACAGTTGAGTTCAACGACTAATTTCGTGCTGGCGTAACGGCCGCACTCGCAGGAGAGATACCATGACGAACGATGCAGCGCAGAGGCAGGCGAACAATGTTATCGGCACAGATGGTTCGGAGGCTTTGAATCGGAGCCATAGCAGGGAGCCGGAAGATGGCAGTTCGAGGCGCTATAGGAAGGGCTCCCGAGGTCGTAGCATAACGATCCTGCTGATTGCTGTGGTCGTGGTGGCTGTACTAGTTATCACCGGGATCGTGCCGAGACTACGGGCGCGTAAAGCCCTGGCGGCGGAGACCAACC
>JAOAPB010000075.1 GCA_025462645.1 Edaphobacter sp.
TAATCACCAATCCGCGATACCTGTAAGTTACTGAAAAGATGGTGGGCACAGCAGGATTCGAACCTACGACTTCCACCGTGTGAATCGACTAACCTGATGTAGATACAGGGACTTAGCTGCCATATAAGACCCTCTAAGCCGTCCAAGACGCGAGTTTGTGCCCTTTCTGTGCCCTCGCACCCGAGTTTTGTGCCCTCGTGATACTTGACCGAGAATTTTTAGTCGATTGTGGTCGTCCGGTATCCACCACTTCCCTTCCTTGTTCACATTCTGCAGGGCTGTAAACCGATGACCTCTTCCATGCCATGGAACTGTCAAAATCCTAAGTTATTGGCGGATAAGTGTTTAGGAGACGGAAAAACCGGAAAAACCTGCCTAATCGTCGATCTTTGACACCAATTTGACACCAAATCTGTGGGCCGTGAGCTGGTTCGTGGCGGGCCACCTCACCATCATTTTTCCGGCTCGTTAGGGTATCGAAAAGACGGCTCCGTTTCCGAGACACTGCCTTTGCCACCCCATGCCTAAGAAGAGAGCGTCGTCGCCGTCAGGAAATTTTGCGCCGCTACCGTGGCGTCTTGCACGGCTTTGTACTTGTGGTCGGCCGCAACTAACGCAGCGTAACTCTGCACCACCGTGACCAACAGTCCCTCTCGGCGACCGCCGCCTGGTCACGTGCCAGCACCTCCATGACGACACTGTGCCGGTACTGCACCACCTGCGTCATTGAGAGCACCTGATGCACATCGCCTTGCGCGATATATTCGTGCACACCGTTGTTCGCAATGAAGCGGCCAGCAGCAGTGCCATTGCCTTGGGTGTAGAGAAATTGAGAATTGGCCGAAACCGTTGGAAGATTGAGAGCCCGAGTCTGCACCTTGTCTTCGTGGGCTATCTTGACGTTCTCCAGCGCCCGCTCCAGGGTGGGACTCATGGCCTTGGCACGCACCAGCGCATCGGACAGCGTAAGTGTGAGTATCGTACCGGACTTTGCAGTTGTTGATGTTGGACTATGCTCTGTGTTTGTGCCCTCCTGCAATGGCGAGTCAGTCTTCTGCGGACTTGGGTTCAGCGGCAAGCTCCGTACGACTCGTGACCCTTGTCCAGGCACATGTTCCGGCGCGAGAGAAGTTGCTGGATCAACAATTGTCGCCAATCCGAGATACGCCACGATTGCCGCATAGAAATACTTCACAATTTCTCCAACGGACAATTGAGCAAGAGCTACTCCTCCAGGTGCACTGTGCCAAAAACCCAGTATGCAGATCATCACTTTTGACTCGCTCCGGGCGGGTGGTGACTTCGTTACCATAAGGAACGCAGGATTAACGAATGCTGAACCGAAAGCCATCGTCAGAATTTAATGACGACCCAGTCCACATACCCGATGAAGCGAACTCAGGGGCGCGCCAGAAAGCGAGCGTAGCGAAAAGGCATGGTGAAGTCTTCATGGAATCTCCTTCTATCAACGAGTCTGCCGATCGATTCTGGAGAATCTTTGAGTAAACGACAGCGTTCTGCGCTGAGTGCGGAGATGCTACGGCGAGCGTCGCCCGATTCTTGTTCCCTCATAGTCGCTCTCGCTCATAGACCAGAGCCAGTTCGTGGCTGTATCGAGGAGCCAGTTTCGCGGCCTCCACGAGAACCTGCTGCATGTGCTTGTTCCTTTGTTTGGAGATAGGCATTCGAACCAGCTTGTCCGCGGAGCTTCTCTCCGCGCTACAGAGCCCACAATAGCTGACGGCCTGCTTGACCGACTGGAAGCGGGAGACATCGCCGATCTCAAGAGCCCAGGTGAGAGCAGTGATTGGCCCAACGCCGGAGATCGTCCGCAACCGCTTCAGCCTCTCGGCCAGCAGCGGGTCTCGTTCCAGCGAATGGATCAGGGCATAGTCGAGCCGTTGCGATCGAACGACGGTCTCTCGGCTCAGCTTCAGCAAAGGTCGGATACTCTCGTTTACTTCTTCATTGCACGACATCAGCTCTATGAAGTAGCCCAGCTTGTGCAACCGCTGTTTGTTGTAGCTCACGCCAGTCTCCATCAGCAGACCAGAAATACGGTTCTTCATCTGGGTCATCTGCTTTAGCACAAGGTTTCGGTAGCGAAGGGTCCGGCGCCGATCCCTTATCTCGGTGGAAGCCATATAGCACTCCGGCAGGAAATCGCAGTGCAGACAGTCGGCGATCTTGTTGGAATCGATCCGGTCGTTCTTCCTCTTCGCTGCTGCGATTGCACGCAACATCAGAGGATTTGCCACCTTGACCTTTTCCGCATGCGGAAGCAGGTGATCGTAAATCCACCCGGTGAAGATTGTCGCTTCCATCGCGATCATGCGAGGTTGGGGAAGTGTCTTGATCCAGCTGTCCAGTTCGCAACGTGTCGATCCGATTTTGCCTTTCCGATGGATCTGACCGCTCGCGTCCTTCACGCAATAGCTGATCGTCTTCTTGTGAATGTCCAGTCCGATGTAATACATAGGAGCCTCCGACGTCGTTCTCTGAATCAGCCTCATCGCTGAGTCCGGCATTTGCAACACCTCGTGCTCTTGACACTGACTTACATTCAAACAAACCGGAAGAGACGGATATCTTCCGAATGCCCGACCATTCGGGAGCAATCCCTTGAGCGATTCAGGGTAAGCAGGCCAACTCGCGCAAGGATTGCCTGAACGGGTTTACGTCTTAGCGACGGAACACCATTCTTCTCGAAGTATCGACAGGCACCGTCCAATCCCTCTTCAACAAGCTCCGTTTCTCATTGCTGGCGGTTCAAGGCTAGACGCTCCGGAACCTGCGGTGGTAGGGCTCGTCGTCGGCATCTCTGTTATCTACAATTCATTTTCATAGCATCGACCATGAGGTGTCCCCAAAGCATCCGCGCTCGCATTTCTGGTTCGATGTAAGGTATCGAACATACAGACCCAGTACCTGGACGGTTACCTTTTTCTCGTCACCAATCAGATGACAGAAAGGCCTTTCATGAGCAAACCCCAGAATTATGACGAAAACTGCATGATTGTTCGGAACATTCCTTATCAGTTTGAAGATGAACTCTGCGAAGGGACGATGCCTGGAGGCGTTCTAGGTAAGGGACGAGAAGTTTGGGTTCGAGATTTTACGGCCACGAGAAAGCGCCCTGTTTCCGCCAACTCTGTTTCCGCCTATGTGGATGGCATCGGCATGGTGACAGTAGATCCCCGCTGTCTGGTTCGCGCCAGCTAAAGCCCTCCATCCATGTTGAAATACGCAAGAGAACGCAATCTAAATTCGAGGAAACGAATGATTGCTCAGAGGCATTTCTTCCCCGACTACAGTTCTCCGCCAATAGACTTTGCCTCCTGCGACTTCGGGGGCAAGGCGCGTCCGCCGCGCATCCTGTCGATCGGACGGGATGCCAGTATGCCCTCGACGCGTGCCTGGAATCTCAGGAGTGCGACCGGGTGTTCCGTAAAGTCCGCGACGCCGGAGGCGGTTTCAAATCTGGCGATTGCGAACTTCTATCGAGTTGTCTTGTTTGACGAGAACCTGTGCGACGCGGAGACAGCCGAGCTGGCTGTCTCCGCCCACGCAAGCAATCCTCGCACAAAGCTTCTGCTCGTTGTCGGCTTGACATCGCGGCCAAGCTTTATCGAAGCGCTCTTCGATGTTGTGGTTTTCGACTCTGAGGTCCCGTAGCGCTAACGAGATCAGTACAAAACCTCTTTTCAGCAGCTAGGCTGCACGCCACAAAACTACCTGCGGCACGCAAGTCCGTTGCCCTATGAAGCTGTGTCCTGCTCGACCACATTGATGCGTCTGGACTGGTCGGGTGTTTGCTCGAATTCTTCCGCACTCAGGAGACATATCGTATGGCTTCCACATACCGCGTTCTTTGCTTCGGTCACAATCTGATGCTGTTTGAGACCAGGCAATGGATCCTGGAGAGGCGTTTTCTATCGATTTATGTGTCCAGCCTCAGCGATCTGGAGCGAGTGGCTGAGGGAGGCGGATTCGATTTGCTCATCCTCTGCCATTCTCTGTCGCGACATGACTTTCGTAAAGCGGCTGACCTCGTACACCACATATGTCCTCGGCTGAAAGTCCTTGCTCTCAGTTCCGACACAACGGCATGTGACTCTCCGGTTTCCGATCAGGTCGTGGTCGGATTGGATGGATCTCGTGCTCTACTTCAAAGGGACAAGAGAACGTTTCACTGTAACTGAAGCTACGCACCTGCAGCGCAACTCATTCTGCTGCTGCGCCCCGCAATCCGGTCTGTACAAGAGATTCCCTTAGGTTCATACTCGTCGACCAGGCGAGTTCCTCCTTCTCCCGGGAATGAAGGTTCAATGTGCGCACAAGCCCATTTCAGAATAATTTGCTTCGAAATCTCGACGCAAGCGCGATAGAGCGTCTCGGCCTTCGCCCGACGGCTCTCCCGCTCCGGCAGGAGCTCGAGTCTCCCGGCAACCTGGTCCATAACCTCATCTTCATCGAAGATGGATTCGCCTCGATGACGGCCACGTTCCACGATGGCGCTCAGGTCGAGGTCGCGATGTTCGGTTATGAATCTGTGATCGGGACATCAGCCCTCCTTGGAATCAAACGGTCTCCGAATCGCGTCTATATGCAGCTCGGAGGTCATGGTTTTTATTCCCACATAAAGGCGGCCGCAAAAGAATTCGATCTTCATGACCGCTTCCATGGTCTCGTTTTGCGTGACGCCCAGGCGCAACTCACCACAGCCAGACAAGCCGCAGGTTGTAATGCAAGACATGAGGTGGAGGAGCGCCTCGCGTCATGGCTGCTCTTTTGCGCGGATCGTGCGAGGTCGGACAAGTTTACGATCTCACATGAGTTTCTCGCTCAGATGCTGGGCAGTACGCGGCCTACGGTTTCTATGGCTGCGGCCGCTCTGAGGCACCGGGGGCTCATTGAATATTGCCGGGGAACCATGCGCATTCTTGACCATAAACGCACGGAACAGAGGGCGTGCGAATGTTATCAGGTTCTAAAAGAGCACTTCGGCAGAAGCACGGAGTCCGCTGTCAGCTCTACATTCTAGCGGACCGGTTCGGTGTGCTGCGTTCACAGGATATCGCTTGACGCCGGAGCGGGCCCGCGGCCCGGTGGGAGATGCCAAAGAGAATGGGCCTTGAATGAGTGGGCGGTGGCTAACGGAAATCGTCCGCCTGGCCCTCGGGTAAACGTTTCAGGATAGTCTAAACCGCTGAGATCTCCCACCGTACAAGATCTTTGCTCATTACGTTCGCTGTCTGACAAAGGATAGGGGGCGTTTGGGTATCTCTTCCATTAGAGGGAGGTATTGCCGTTCGCCTCGGCAGTCTTCTTTCTCCACCGTGCAAACTAATGGTGAGGTAACGCGCCGTGTCACAGTACAAGGGAATCGTGAAGTGGTTCAATAATGCAAAAGGCTACGGGTTCCTCGGTCATGACGGTGGGGCCGACGTCTTCGTCCATTACAGCTCCATCAAGTGCTGAAACCTGCTCCGTTGCAGGTAGAATAGGACTGCCGCATGAGCGCGTCCGGAAATCCCCGCATTGTCTTCTCCGAGCGCCTCCCTGATGGAATCATGGTGCATTTCGAAGACGGACTGTCCGTCTTCTTCCCGGTAGAGTTCCTTTTGGAACACCGGGAGAGTTACGCTACGTTCGTTTTTCGCGATGAGTTGCCATGGCCCGCCGAGTAAAGCGTCCCGAAGATCCGTAGGATTATTTTGTACAAACTCAGGATCTACACCTCAGCAAGTGAAGTGATCCGCAGATGACGGACTACTAAAATCGGTTGGGATCGACGTGTCGCGATTTCGCAAATGCCTCTGCCTCGCATCCTGGTTGGGTCCCTGTCCAGAAAAACAATAAGCAGAGGAAAGGTCCTCTAGACTCGGTCCATGAGAAGGCCGGACAAGTCAAGATTCGTTCTGGCCGTTTCAGCAAGACGGCTGATGCCGCCAATGGGAGGCGCGAAGATTCCCGCATCTATTCCCCAACTACGCAATCGCCGAATCACCTAGGCTCTTATCCGCACTGATCGTGGAGCGATTGCTCCGATGCTAGCGCGTGTTCTCAATTCGACGGGGCTGCCAACCCCGACTATCAGCTATACCTACCTGAATCGGTCATAAGGTGCTGTTCTTCAGGAGTCGGCATGTGGGAAATAACGGATTACCCCCGAATAACGGGTTACACGGGAGTTGGCTGGAGCAGACTACTCGCGAAGTAGCCGGTATCGGAACATAAACTGTCTGTGTACATTTGAATGTTTGAAGTGCCCGGCGTATTCCACATTGTAAGTGGAGTTCAGTGCAGCTTCACCGGAATTGTTCATCCAATCTTGTATGAGAATCCTTGTGATCGGCGGGAATAATGATACTTACGCAGATAAGGCGTTTTTTTCCTGTCTCCCCGCCATTTTTTGCCAATCCCTATGAAAACGGCACCGACAAGAAAGAAAGCTAGACTCAAAGGCTACCAAGGGTTGGAAACCTGTTTCAATAGGTCACGCCAGCCTACCATTGCGGAGGAGGGCATGAGCTACTCCGGTAGCCTCTCAATAAAATCCGCTTCGCTGTCCCCCGTAAGTTAGGCATCTTCGGTTTGCTTGACCCGCACGGCTACTTCCCACTTTGCGCCTTCATATTCAATATCGAAGGTTGCCGGAATCTCGCCTGAGCCCCAGACCAGGTGTACCAATTGTTTTGCCAGTGTGAGCTTTGAGTCTGAGGTATCAAAATCTTCAGGGTTTGCTGCCATACGTGCCTCCTACGGAACATGGATGCCAATGGATTGAACTACTGCTGCGCATCTGCCCACCCACGCTGCCACTCGCGAGTCTCGCCTTCGCATGGCTTTCCGTCCGTGCCTGCCTGGAACCCAAGTGCGTACTCCTCAGACGTGGTGTCCACATCCGGCCGCTCATCAGGCGTGTCTTTGTCTGGTCTGGTCGCCATGATCCGGTTGGATCATGGAGGGCAGCATGATCCCACTTCTCGGGATAGATGAGCGTCGAGGTGGGAATGCGGAAGCGCTCCAAAAAGATATTCGCTATTTCCAAGTCAACTTCGGACCCGTCGGGGCTAACGCGGGTCACGACATATTCCTTACCGTCAGCTAGAACCCGCTCTCCAACTATAGGTGTGCGTGGGATCATAAGCTCCTACTCGATATAAATTCGCAAAGGCGGAGCATGGACAGCCAAATACGACGCACAGCGGTCGTGAAGCGGAAAAACTTCAGTGGCCGCAGCATAGTAGATCGGATGGTGGGGACCGGTGTTGCCGCACGAAGGCAGTTCCTCCGGATCATCTCTTAATCATGATTCTCTTCGAGCCAGCGAGTCAGGCTTTGCGTAAATTTGCCTAAGAATTTCCAGAATGCGCCTGATGAGAGGGTCCGCACTTCCTCGCAACCAAAGAGCAACAGTCTCGAACCTTGGGACGCCAGCGTCGAGCGGCCGGAAAATGACTTCCTGGGGCCAAAGTTTGTCAGCTGACTCGGGAACGAACGCGAAGCCTGCATTTGCGGCAGTAAGTGCGATGGCAGTCTGAAGATGCTCGATAGCCTGAGTCCTGTTAGGCCTAACCCCACCGGCGACGAATGTCCCAATGATCATTTTATGCAAAGTCGGGTAAAGGTCCTTTCGCGGAATCAGCAAGAGATCGTCACGTACATCGTCGAAATTGACAGCTTTCTTCCGAGCTGCCTGGTGGTGTTTGGGAAGAGCGAGAATGAGGCGCTCTCGCAGCAGAAGCATACTTTCGAGTCGGTCGGAGAGTTTCTCCCGATGGGAAATGCCGATGTCCAACGCTCCCGACTGAAGCTCACTAATCTGCGTAGCTTCAGGCCACTCTTTCAGTTCCACTTCGACAAGCGGCAGCTGCGTTTTGATCTCTTCGAGAAGCCGGGGAACAATCGCGACGCTTGCAGTTGGAACAAATCCAATCCGGATCGTTCCAACTTCGCCTTGCTGCGCTTGACGGGCTGTGGATGAACTGCGTTCGAGCATGGACAAGACTTCGCGAGCGGTGGTCAAGAAGACTTCACCCCCGCGTGTGATCTCTACATGACGTTTCGATCGATCGAAGAGCCGAACCCCCACTTCGTCTTCTAGCTGCTTGATCTGAACGCTAAGCGATGGCTGAGAGACGTGAAGTTTCCTACTCGCTTCTCGAAAGTTCAGACTTTCTGCAACTGCGACAACATAACGCAAGTGTCTAAGCTCCATGCTGATTGTCCTCTCCTATCAGAGTGGTACGTACAAAGTATCGCTTCCTTGCGAATGAGCCACCCATCTTATGAACAAGTGTTGGAAGAACGACTTCACTGTCAGATGCTTTTATTTCACCAGTGGTGGTCGAGCGCGCGCGCGAAACTGGACGCCACATAGCATCCGCTTTTGCAAATTGAACAAGCTGAGACCGGAGTGTGAGGAGCTTTGAAAATGACGACTGCCACATGAATTAGCCAAGTGCCCTATGTCCGAGTACCGGCGCAGCAAGAACGTCGCCTGGCACACCTAAACGCACCAAAAACTGCGATTGACTGCTTCTTGCTCATACGTGCCAGGGCCACTCGAACACCTAGATTTGTAACGGTTCTTTTGCCCTTCGCATGGATACGGCGCTCTGGAATGACCTCACGGTCGGCCAGAGATTGCAGTCAGCTGAAGACGTTTCAATCCGGAGTAGAAGGAGGTTGTTTATGAACAAGTACATCGCTGAATTTATCGGGACCTTTTTCCTGGTTCTGACCATTGGGTGCACGGTCATCGGCCACGGTGCCGGTCCGCTCGCCCCGCTGGCAATCGGTTCCGCGCTCATGGTGATGATTTTCGCGGGCGGTCATATCTCCGGAGGTCACTTCAATCCGGCGGTTACGCTTGGCGTCTGGTTGCGCGGAAAGTGCGAGGCTAAGGATGTAGCGCCGTACATGATCTTTCAGGTCATGGGGGCGGTGCTGGCGGCCTTGGTGGTCAAATACTTAAAGGGAGGGGC
>JAOAPB010000074.1 GCA_025462645.1 Edaphobacter sp.
GTCTTCATAGGGCTGGCCCTGCTCTATGGAGAGGTGCCGGAGCTGCACGGCATGTACGCACTCACGCTGCTCGCCGTGACCTTCCTCGGTCTGATCTACGTGGCCCAGCGACAAGTTCGCCTGAAGCATACGGTGGGCACAGCAGGATTCGAACCTACGACCACCGGTGTGAATCGACTAATTTAATGTAGATACAGGGACTTAGCCGCCATAAAAGACCCTGTAACCGGGTAAAACTAGGGCCTTGTGCCCTTTCTGTGCCCCTCGTAGCTGGGTTTGTGCCATCGATCTTTTACACCAAACTCGGTCGCTAGGCCGGACAAGAGTGCCGATTCACGCAACGAGTACGGAAGCTCTGCCATCGAAGTACTCTTTCGCTGCGCCGGAGGCCGAGAATGTGGTGCTTACCACGGTGAAAAGGGCCGAGGGCAGCGATGCACGTCTTCAGGTTGTATGAGTGGGCAGGAAAGAGCGGTGATGTCCAGAGGAAGGTTCCCGCAGGGGCAAAGAAGGTCCAACTGGATAACCTGATGGAGCAGTCGGAAGGCTCGGCGCTTTCCCTGAAGGATGGCAATATAGTTATTGTTCCTGTGCATCCATACGAGATCGTAACTGTACAGGTCGACCGCAAGAGTGAAATTTGCGATCTTTAGAGCACTGCGCTCACTGCCTTATTCTGCAGGGGTGCCGAGCCATGGTGCTACGTGGAACTTGATGTCCCCGATCCAGTTAACCCACCCTTTCGAGAGCACAAGCGCCAATCTTGGAGATTTCTGGGGTGAACTCCATAAATGCTCTGCTGGGCACGCAATCATATCGGTCATTCGAATAGGCGATCTTCAAAATGGAGTTTGACGATGGCCCAACACCATCTTATACTTGCTGCCGCACGATAAGCATAAATTTTTGCGTATTATGCAATAAATATTTGACACCTTACTAACCGACCAAACCTAAGCCGTATATACGGTCTTTTGGTTTCCGATAATGATCGCGAGGATATCGATGAAGAAAAACCTGTTAGCTTTTGCCGCGGTACTCCTCATAACGACCGCCGCCCTCTCAACAGGTCCTTCCTTTCGACCCGACGCCAGATTTACGGGGTCCACGACCCAAGGCTGGCACCCACTTGGTCAAGCGAAATGGACTGCCAATGCGGGGACAATCACAGGAACACCGGACAGTGCGGGCGGTGGATGGCTGGTTCTCGATAAATCCTACCAGGACATCAGCGTCTACACAGAGTTCCGCTGCGATGAGGGATGCGAGACAGGAGTTCTTTTACGTGCGGAAAAGTTGCCGAATGGAGGCATGAAAGGCTTCTATATCTCGCTGAACGACTCATCCTTGACCACGTACTCGGTAATTATTGGCCCCAACGGAGAGATCGAAAAGCGTGACAAATCGCCGCGAGGCGGCCTACTGGCTCGCGTGACTCCTCCTCCCCCTTCGCAAGCCCAGGGTGACAACAGACCACGACCGCAGAGGTCAAATATCGATCTCCCGCTGAAAGCTCCGGACACCTCGTTTCGTGCCCATGGATGGAACAGCATTGAAATCTTCTTCGACGCCAATACGATCCGGTCGTTCCTCAATGATGGGCATCAACAAGGTGCAATCGCGGAAGACGGCTATGGCTCTATCGCGTTGTACGCAGGCGGTAAAGGCTCAGTACAATTTCGTGGCACTGCTTACACCGACATGTCATTGAAAATACGCGATGAGGAGAAGGTCGGACCTCGATTTAGGAAGCAGCGACTGAACGATTTTTATTATTCCTGGGGTACTGCGGCTGCGGACTTCAACCACGATGGCGTGCTCGATATCATTTCCGGACCCTATATCTACTACGGGCCAGACTATCGAAAATCTCGGGAGATCTATTACGCACTCAGTTCCAACCCGACAACTGAATTTGCAACCGACTCCACGATGGAGTTCGTGGCTGATGTCAATGACGATGGCTGGCCTGACGTGATCACGGTTATGTTTGGAGGCGGCCCTGGAGTTCAACTCTACATTAACCCGAAAGGCGAGAATCGCCGTTGGCAGAAATTTGCGGTCGGGACAGGTGTACAGAGTGAGATCGCGGTCCTACAGGATATCGATGGCGACGGTAAACCCGAACTGATTTACTCCGGGGATGGGCGCGTGCGCTTTGCAAAACCCGATCCCGCCCACCCTACAGATAAGTGGACAGTGCACGATGTGTCAGAAAGTGGTTATGGTGCAGGTCATGGCATTGGCGTTGGCGACATTAACGGCGATGGCCGCGTTGACATTGTGAATCCCTACGGATGGTGGGAACAGCCTGCGGCCGGAGCTTCTTCCAGCCCATGGATATACCATCCTGCGGCCTTCGCTCATTTTGGGCGAGGGATGATGGGTGGGAGTGTGATGGCTGTCTACGACGTGAACGGTGATGGGCTCAATGACGTTGTCACCTCGCTGAATGCACACGGCTGGGGACTCGCGTGGTACGAACAGAAGCGTGATCCGCAAGGCGCCATTACGTTTATAGAACACATGGTGATGGACGATTTCTCGACAAAAAATGCCGGAGGCGTTACGTTCTCAGAGCTTCATGGCACGGGATTCGCCGATGTCGATGGCGATGGTATTCCGGATTTTATTGTTGGAAAACGCTACTTCTCACATCTCGACACAAATCTCGATCCCGACCCACGAGGCGCCCCCGTTCTCTATTGGTATAAGACAGTTCGAAACCGTAATGCCCCCGGAGGAGCAGAGTTGATTCCAGAGCTTGTTGATACCCATAGCGGGGTTGGGTCAGATGTGCTGGCAGTCGATCTCAACCACGATGGGGCAGTGGATATCGTGACATCTACGCGATTCGGAAGCTTTATCTATTGGGGAACTCCACGCCATGTTGTGCTTCGATCAAAGAAATAGTTACGGCTAAATCTAGAACATTTAGGAGTGAGAAGATGAAGCCGCGAGATGACGAATCCGTCTCTACCGAAGGAACCTTGTTAGGAAGGCGTGCCTTCATCGGAGGTTTTGCAGGCACTACTGTCGGGTTCGCTGCGTCTCTAGCCTCTCCCTTAGAGGGAGTACGGGTATCGAAGGAATCGCGCCACCTAACGGAATCCGATAACTCCACCGTGGCAGAGACCAGCGCGGGTAAGATACGTGGATTTAGACACAACGGTGTCTATGTCTTCAAAGGAATTCCTTACGGAGCTCCCGCCTCGGGCCGTAATCGTTTCATGGCACCCGCGAAACCAGAGCCATGGATAGGAGTACGCAATGCTCTTCACTACGGCCCAGTCTGCTTCATGCAGGATCAGCTTTTCCTTCAAACAGATTACAGAAATCTTGCAGCGACCGACGAAGACGCGTTTTTACTACATCGTGGATCCGCAGTGATGGTCCCGGGGGAAGACTGTCTGCGCTTGAACCTGTGGACTCCGGAGATTCGTGGCTCTCACAAACGTCCTGTCATGGTCTATATGCATGGCGGAGGCTTCGCGAACGGTTGCGCACACGATTTGCTTTCGTATGAAGGGGCGAGTCTCGCTCAAAATCACGATGCGGTGGTGGTAAATCACAACCATCGGCTGAACGCATTCGGTTATCTCAACCTTTCCCGTATTGGTGGAGAGGAATTTGCGAACTCCGTCAACTGCGGTCTGTTGGACCTTGTTGCTGTGTTGCAATGGGTCCGAGAGAACATAACGACCTTCGGCGGCGATCCAGAAAATGTTACGATCTTCGGCCAGTCCGGCGGCGGCGGCAAGGTTGTAGCGTTGATGGCGATCCCCGCTGCAAAGGGACTCTTCCATCGCGCTATTGTGCAGAGCGGACCATATCTGAGAATGCTATCTTCGGACTATTCAACAGAAGTTGCGGAAAAAGTTATGGCCGAATTGGAAATCCCAAAGGCGAGTATTCGCGATCTGCAAACGGTGGAACCGCGCCGTCTCTCTGCGGCGGCCGCCGAAGTGATGCGGAAGTTGTCCAAAAGGCCGTCTACTCTACGAGACAGCTTTGGCGCAACCGGGTGGGCACCAACAGTAGACGGACACATCCTCCCAGCGCATCCCTTTGATCCTTCTGCTCCCGCAATCTCTGCAGATGTTCCACTAATGACAGGAACTAACCTGAACGAATTCGTCAGCGGTCTGGACCACCAGGATGCTCAATCGATGACGTCGGAGCAGATGGAGCAGCACGTCCGGGAGAGTTTCGGTGACGATACCTCCGCAATCATTGCCGCTTACAGGAATGAATATCCAAATGCCAGTCCATTCACTCTTTATGCGGCTATAGCTGCTTCGCGCTTCCGTATACCGTCGGGGGAGCAGGCGGCTCAAAAAGCCGCATTGGGGCGTGCACCGTCCTACTCGTATCTCTATTCGTGGCGCACCCCAGTACTTGACGACCGAGTAGGTACATTTCATGCCTCTGAGATCTCATTTGCATTCGACAACGCAGCCCTTTGCGATCACTACAGCGCCAGCGCGCCAGAAGCGCTAACGCTCTCTCGGCAGATGGGCGCTGCCTGGGTTGCCTTTGCGCGCACTGGCAATCCAAATCATGGAGAGCTGCCTCACTGGCCCGCTTACGATGCCGAGTCGAAATCGACCATGATCTTTGATTCTCCATGCAGAGTGAAACGCGATCCTGAAGGTGTCGGCCTCCGACTAATCGCTGCCTCAAACCGGTCGGCAAGGAATTCTTGAATCATTCAAAAGTTTCTATTCAAGTAGGCTTGTATGCATCGATATCTCACCTCATTCACAATCTCTCTGCTGCTGTGCAGTGGCAAACAAATCACATCAGCTCAACAGGCTCAATCGAGGATCTCAGAGGATCAGAGCGTAGTCGATGCGGATGGCACTGCTCACCTCACGCGCGTTGTGCCGGTCCCATACACCGTTAGTCCGGAGGCGCGAACATCTCTCGCGAAACCGGTTGTTAATCCACCCATCGGAGAAACCCTGGCGGCCAAGCGTGCGCGCACGGATGCATATCATCACACCGATACGGCAGCATATTTGGCGTTATACCCATCGCATATAGAAGAGAGCTCCATTGGAGGAGTGCCTGCTCGGGTCGTTACTCCCGCAACCGGCGTTGCTGCTGACAGGAAGGATCGTGTCATCATCAATCTTCATGGGGGAGGATTCACGACCGATTCCGGGTCGCTAACTGAGTCCGTGCCTATCGCTGGCCTTACGCGTACAAAGGTGGTCGCAGTGCTCTATCGCTTAGCACCGGAGAATCCGTTTCCTGCTGCCGTCGAAGATGCTGTCGCGGTGTATCGCGAGATCCTGAAGACGTATCGGCCCAACCACATTGTCGTCTATGGGGCATCTGCTGGAGCGATCCTTACCGGCCAGATGGCCTTAAAGCTGAAGATGTTAGGTCTTCCACTACCCGCAGCGCTTGGGTTGTTCTCGACCACTGGCGACTTTTCTGTTGGGGGAGATACACAGGCGATGTATACCGTTACAGGCGTAGCAGGAAGACTCAATCCTCCTCGTCGTGATCGCCAATTTTTAACGGAATATGTCGGATCGGCAGATCCAAGAGATCCCATCCTTTCTCCACTCCGTGCCGACCTAAGAGGAATGCCGCCTACACTCTTCCTCAGCAGCACTAGAGACATGATGCTAAGTCCTACGACGGTTCTACATCGGGCGTTCCTACAGGCCGGAGTCGATGCCAGGCTAGTGATCTTCGAAGGACTGAATCACGGCTTTTGGTATGAAGCGGGTCTACCCGAGTCGAGAGAAGCCAACGGTATTATTGCTACTTTCTTTCTAACGCATCTCGGACTTAAGTAGTCACTCAGTTGACTTTGTGCCTTGGGCACATGGCAATACTTACGTTTCGTTCGATCTCCTCCGCTGCCCTTACTTAAAACTGGGTTTTGGGGGGGAAGAGGTATACCCATTTGTCAACCTCCGACGTCGACCCCCACATCAACATAATTTCTTGACGGCTGTTCTTTTTCATTGTTACGATGCTCTCGCTAATGATGCAACATACATTGCGTATTACGCAATTATTTTTATAAAGAACATTGTGACGTCTTAGGAGGCGCTGAGAATGAAATTCAATTCGCAAAACTTCGTGAATGCATGTGCGACTGTGCTGCTCTTGACGGCCGCAGTAGCTGGTGCCCAAGTTCGATCAGCCACGATTACAGGTACAGCTACCGATTCGAGCGGAGCCGTCATTGTCGACGCCGATGTCATAGCAAGGGATGAATCGACGAACGTTGAATATACGGGGAAGACGACGCAGACAGGACAATACACTATTCCATACCTAGCGGCGGGAACCTATACAGTCATCGTCAATAAGAGCGGCTTCCGGAAATACACCGCTACGGGAGTGCACCTCGGCGCTTCGCAAATCGTAAAAGTCGATGGAATCTTGAGCGTTGGCACAGCAACGGAACAGATTGACATTCAAGCGTCGACGGTTCAGCTTCAGTCGGAAAGCAGCACGATCACAGCGGCAATTAGTGCGCAGGTAATTGATGCAATTCCCAACGTCACGCAGAACCCGCTCTATTACGCCACGCTCCAGAATGGCGTCCAACCCCGCAATCAGACTGCAAACAGCCAGACATTGAATTCGTTCGGCATCGGTGTTGCCGGCCGCTCTCAGTATTCTTCGATCGGAGTCAATGGAGGTCGTGCATTTGAGAATGACATTCAGCTTGATGGGCTTCCAATTACCGGTGCCGGTTTCAACGAAGCGGCAATCATTCCTAACCAGGAAGGCATCCAGGAAGTAAGGGTTATCAGCAATAATTTTACTGCCGACTATGGACGCGGTATGTCCGTGATGGCAATTAATACCAAGTCGGGCGGCAATCAGTTTCATGGCCAAGCCTCTTACATGATTCGCAATGAAGCTCTCAACGCAAATACACCGGGAAATAAAATGCAAGGAATTCGCCGACCTGCCTTCAAGGTGAATGATTTTGGAGGTGGGCTGTCCGGTCCGATCATCAAAAACAAACTGTTCTTTTCGTCGAGCTACCACTTCCTTCGTTTCAACCAGGGCCAGACCTATCTACAGACGGTACCGACTGCCCTCGAACGGGTGGGCAATTTCAGCCAAACCTTGCAGCAGGATGCGAGTGGACGGCCCGTACCGGCACAGCTTTTCGATCCGTACCATGTGACTCAAATCGGGACGAATCTCTATGAAAGAGCCCAGATTCCGAACGCGATCATTCCAAACCCAAATCCGGTGGCTCTTTTGATGTATACCTTCTATCCGGTCCCGAATAGAACACCGGACGATGTGTATAACACGAATAACTACACCTCGACTGTAGCCAACTCGGTGCGTAGACATACGCTCAGCAATCGTGTTGACTACAAGCTCGGCAAACATTCAATCTATGGCAGCGGTGGTCTCGACTTCGGAACCATTCAGCAGCCACGTGCCTTTGGCACGGCGCCGTTCAACAATGCTCCGACAACAACTAAAGACAACAACTACTATGCGCAGATTGGCGACACGATCATTGTGAGGCCCACCCTCTACGTCGACGTCCGCTATGGTGCTACGAGGATCAATACAATCAACGTTGCCGGTAATCAGTCGGGCTTCACCCAATATGCTGATTTCGGCATCGCGCCCGCGACGCAAGCACTCTTTGCCGTCATGGGTTCCGCTCCTGTCGTCAATCCAGGCGCAAATAGCTTCTCCACACAAACGGGCGGAGGAAGCAACTGGTCGGCTCTTGCCAGCGGACAGTTTGCGAACAAGCGCGAGTATCAGATCGCTCATGCAGTCAACGGCAGCGTCACAAAGGTGGCGGGTAACTGGACCTACAAAGCGGGCGCGGAGTATCGCGTTATGCTGGCCAATTACACCGACTTTGAGGAGGGCTCAGCAAACATCGGCGGATGCTGCGCTTCGGATCCAGGTGGAAACTATTCCTTCAAGTATGTGACCGCTTCAGGCGGCTCTGCGCCCAACAATACATCCCCACAGGTAAGTGGCATCAATGGAGCAACCATGTTGCTGGGGCAGGGAGTATGGTTTGTCCGTCCAGGTGCGAACCTCAAACCGTCGTATGCAGCAAAATACTTCGCTGTTTACTCTCAGAATGATTGGAAGGTGAAGCCAAACCTGACGATCAACTTAGGCCTGCGCTGGGATGTGCAACCTGGACTTACAGAGCGATATAACCGAATGACGGCAGTCGATCTAACAAAGAAGAATCCTTTTGGATCCATGGGAGTCTTCGCCTTCCCCAGTGTAAATGGTTATAGCCGAAATCTCTGGGATACCGAGTACCACGACTTTCAACCACGTGTCGGATTTGCTTATCAGCCGCTCGCGGGAACCGTGATCCGCGGCGGATTTGGTATCACCTATATGCCAAGCAACACTGGCTATTTCTCCAGCTCGAACGACTACGGTGGCGCTCCATTCGCCGCAGGAAACCAGGCACTTCCCTACGGTAACAATCCCAATGGTGTACCGGTGACACGCCTGTCAGATGCGGCTCCCTTAGTAGCTGCTGTAGGCGCAAACCAGGCTGCTCCCCAGATCTACGGAACATCAACCACATATTTCGACCGGCACCTAAAGAATCAGGTCGCCAAGCAGGCAAATGTCTTTGTGGAACAAGCATTCGGCAAGGGCGATCAGTGGATTATGTCCCTTGGCTGGAGCGGTTCGTTTTCTAACAACCTCACCACACGCAGCCAACCCTTCCAGAACCTCCAGAGTGTTGACCCAACAGTGCTAGGCACGTGGAAATCGCAGTACGTAGCAAGCAATGGTGCGACGAACCCGGCAAACGTCCTGGTCTCTAACCCCTATCAAACCGGCAGCTCACTGATTCCCTTCCAGGGAGCATTATCGGCTCGCACAATCCAGCAGCAGATACCATATATGCCGTACCCGCTTCTCTGGGGCGCATCGCTTGACGGTTCGCGCGGATACGCGAGCTACAACTCGTTGCAGGCTCGGCTGGCTCACTCCTTCACCTCTGGTCTTAATCTGCAATTGAACTATACCTGGAGTAAGGAACTGGACTACGTCACAACACCAATAGAAGACGGCCAAGGCGTCAACTCTGGCGGTACCGTTGGCACGCCTGACATCATTAACAATGGCCTCAATAGAAACTATGGTCTAGCTGATGTGCCACATCGTTTCGTCGCAACGGTTGTGTACAACTCTCCATTCGGCAAAAACGGGAAGCATGCATTTAGTAACCCAATCGGACGTTTTCTTCTGGGCGACTGGAGCCTTGGTTCGGTGGTTAGCTTGCAAGGTGGTATGCCCGTCGTTGTCAATATGGCAAATAGTGGTTCTTTGACGTCACGTGTCAATCGGGTGGCGGGACAGCCTATCCAGGTTCCGACCGCTTTGCAGCGTCGCTATGATGGTAAAACGACCGTTACACTTCCCTGCGGAAAGACGGTCACTCCAGGTAAATACCAGCTACTGAAGTACAACGCCTGCGCGTTCTCAGGACGAACACTGACCACTGCGAATGGAAGCATTGTGCCGGATATCTACTGGATTGGAAACCACTCACAAACTAGCGGCGATATGCGTGGGCTGGCCCGCTACAATGTCGACTTTAGTCTTCGTCGTGCCTTCCCAATTTATGAGCGGTACCGGATCGATGTTTCAGCTGAGGTGTCGAATCTGCTCAACAACGCCCAGTACAACGGAACTTTCGTCGGAGCGCTTGGATCTCCTAATCTTGTCAACAACTCTGCAAACGGTTTCATTCCTGGGCTTGGAACGAGCAGCACGTTCGGAACACTTAACGTCAACAGCTTCGACGCACGTCAGATTCAGATGCATGCAAGATTTATCTTCTAACCGGCCATGGCTGTAGTCTGGCATTCCCTTTGCCAGGCTACGCCCATGACTTATCCCTAAACTTTTTTCAAAACGAAATGGTTCTTTCGGTACTCTCGCTGGACATACTGCAAAGAGGATTTGAATTGAAAAGGCATCCATGAAATCTCTTCAGCGGCGCATCTTCACATCTCGCCGCAGCTTGAACGCGGTCGCTCTTGGTGCAGGGATCGCAACAATCTCCGTCTTCGCAGTACCTGCAGCCGCTCCCAATAAGACGGCCGATAAACGCTCGAATGTGGATTGGCCGACCTATGAAGGAACGCAAGGCGCGAACCACTACTCCTCTCTCTCTCAGGTCAATCATTCGAACGTCAAGAACCTTGAGGTTGCATGGAGTTATAACATCGGCGAGTCCATTTCGATCGATAATCCATTGATCGTTGATGGCGTCATGTACCTGAGCGGCAAAAACGGGGGAGCTATTTCGGCCCTTGATGCCACAAATGGAAAAGAGATTTGGGTCTCGGAATCCAAAATGGTCAGCGCTCGCCAGCGCGGCCTAACCTTCTGGGAGAGCAGGGACCACAAGAAGCGCCGCATCGTCTTCTATCGAGCCAATCACATTCGCCAAATCGATGCAGCGACCGGCAAGTTAGACCCGACTTACGATGTAGACCTCAAGCTCGGACTGGAACGTGATCCAGAAACCATTTTCAACGTGCAAAGCGTCTCTCCACCGCGCGTTTGGAACGACACGTTAGTTGTCGGTTCGGCCCCAGGTGAGGAATATGGATCTCCTGTAGGCGATATTCGCGCTTTCGATCTGAACACTGGCAAGTTGATCTGGCAATTTCATACCATTCCAGCGCCCGGAGAGCCTGGAGCCGAAACCTGGGGACCGAATCCACGTGCCTTCAACGGAGGAGCAAACTCCTGGACCGGTGCCTCGGTGGACGAGAAGCGTGGCATCCTCTATGCGGTGACCGGCTCTGGCACATATGACTTCTGGGGAGTCGATCGACCTGGAAATAATTTATATGCTGACTGCTTGCTTGCCATCGACATTCGAACTGGCAAGCTGCTTTGGCATTTCCAGGACGTGCATCACGACCTCTGGGACTACGATCTGGGCTCATCACCTGTTCTTTTCACTGCCAGGAGCAAGGGCGTACCTGTTGACTCCGTCGCTATTGCTGGAAAGACTGGCTTCCTTTTCGCCTTCGATCGCGTATCTGGCAAACCGCTCTTTCCAATTGAAGAGCGGCCGGTCCCGCAGGGAGAGCACATGGAGGGGGAAATGCTTTCGCCGACACAGCCGTTTCCCACCGTATTGAAGCCCTTCGTGCGACAGACCTTCACGGTGGACGACATCGATCCAGCAATTCCAGAACCAGAGCGTTCCGAGATACAAGCACGATTTAGAAGCCTGCGTTGGGAAGGTATATTTACTCCCCCATCCACAAAACCTACTCTCGAAGCGACAGGCAGTAACGGGGGAGCCAACTTTGGCACGACCGCGGCCGATCCCGTCCGAGGTCGCGTTTACGTAGTCGGCGTCGATATCCCCGCAGTAATACAGATGGCTAAGTCCAAACCACAATTTGGTGCGGGCAATAGCCCGATGGAACGAGGCCGCTCACTGTACCAGAAGAACTGCGCTGTATGCCACGGTGCAGATCGAACGGGTCACCCTCCAACCTTCCCATCGCTGATTGGGGTTAATACACGCCTAGACAACGAGCAACTGGTCGATTTTATCCACGCGGGTAAGCAGCCGATGCCGGGCTTTCCCAACATCACTGGGCAGTCGATGACGGACCTGCTCACATATGTCAACAATGGATTCGTCCCAAGTGATACACCACCACGCAAGGTCATGAAGGGGTTAGCAGAGGGGGAGCCCCGCTGGCGCACGGATTATGGCTACTGGTATTCCAAATCAGGCAACGGTGTCATGCGTCCGCCGTGGACGACCCTCTCCGCCTATGACATGAATACGGGCGCGCTGTTGTGGCAGGTGCCCGTTGACAGCGATCCGAGCTATCCCATCAAGGGCGTCAAGACGGGCACCGGAGATACTAACAAGGTAGGCATCGCCGTTACGGCCAGCAGGTTACTGTTTGTTCCCGAAGCACGCCTGAAAAAGCTAATGGCGGTCGATGCCGACACGGGTAAGACAGTATGGGAAGGAGATCTTCCAGAAATGGCCGTCGGTGTTCCGGCAGTGTACTCGGTCAATGGTCGTGAATACATTGCAGTTCCGGCTGGTAGCGGCGTAGCCCATCCCAAAGGTCAAGCTAAAATAGGTGTCCCGCCCGTAGAGGTACATAACCAGTTCGTTGTTTTTGCTCTACCGGAGAAAGCGAAGTGAATGTTGCTACCACCAAGTAATGTCAATGTCTTTTCACTAATGCGAGTTACCAACAAACTCATGGACAGAACGCCCGCCTGCCTCCAGCACACCGGCGTATCTATTTAGAAAAAGAAGATGGTGTCCTATCTGGAAGGAATCGAGGATCACACATGTCATCGACAGCAGTAGTACCTGAAGTCACTGGATCCGATAGTCGGAAGCTGCGCGAGATTGCGCATTGGATTGGCGGCAGGAGGGTGGCAGGCGCATCGGACCGCTTCGGCGATGTCTTCAACCCGGCGACGGGCAAGATTCAGGCGAAGGTTCCGCTCTCGAACGGCGAGGAACTGAAGGCCGCCGTCGCCGCGGCGCAGGCAGCATTCCCGGCGTGGTCTTCGCAGCCGCCGCTGCGTCGCGCGCGCGTGCTGTTTCGCTTCCGTGAGCTGTTTGAACAGAACATGGACAAGTTCGCAGAACTGATTACATCGGAGCACGGCAAGGTCTTCTCCGACGCCAAGGGCGAGGCGACACGCGGTCTCGAGGTGGTCGAGTTCGCTACGGGCATTCCGCATCTACTGAAGGGCGAGTACTCGGAGATGGTGGGCTCGGACGTCGACAGCTGGTCGATGCGCCAGCCGCTGGGGGTTGTGGCGGGCATCACGCCGTTCAACTTCCCGGTGATGGTCCCGATGTGGATGTTCCCGGTGGCGCTGGCCTGCGGCAACACGTTTGTGCTGAAGCCGAGCGAGCGCGACCCGAGCGCGTCGATTCTGATCGCCGAGCTATTGAAGGAGGCCGGGCTGCCGGACGGCGTCTTCAACGTGGTGCACGGCGACAAGGAGGCCGTCGACGGTCTGCTGGAGCATCCGGATGTGAAGGCCATCAGCTTTGTGGGCTCGACGCCGATCGCAGAGTACGTTTACGCGAAGGGGACCTCGCACGGCAAGCGCGTGCAGGCACTGGGCGGAGCGAAGAACCACATGATCGTGATGCCAGACGCGGACCTGGACCAGTCGGCGGATGCGCTGGTAGGCGCGGCGTACGGCTCGGCCGGCGAGCGCTGCATGGCGATTTCGGTTGCGGTGACGGTGGGCCATGAGACGGCGGACGCGCTGCGCGCGAAGGTGATCGAGCGCATCGAGAAGCTGGTGATCGCTCCAGGCATGGAGAAGAACTCCGACATGGGACCACTGGTGACGAAGATTCACCTGGACCGCGTGAGCGGATATATCGAGACCGGTACCAAGGAAGGTGCGGAACTTGTCGTCGATGGCCGCAAGAGAGCGCTGCCGAAGGGCGAGGGGTTCTTCCTGGGAGCGACGCTGTTCGACCATGTGAAGCCGGAGATGAAGATCTACAAAGAAGAGATCTTTGGGCCTGTGCTGGGGTTGGTCCGTGCGAACAACTTCAAGACCGCTCTGGATCTGGTCAACGAGCACGAGTTCGGCAACGGCACGTCGATCTTTACGCGCGATGGCGACACGGCGCGTGAGTTCGCGCACTCGGTGCAGGCGGGCATGGTGGGCGTCAACGTGCCGATCCCGGTGCCGATGGCCTTTCACAGCTTCGGCGGATGGAAGCGCTCGCTGTTCGGCGACCACGCAATCTATGGGCCGGAGGGCATCCGCTTCTACACGCGCATCAAGACCATCACGGCGCGCTGGCCCAAAGGTATCCGCGCAGGCGTCGATACCACCATGCCTACGCTTGGATAACCATCACTCTATACATTGGAGAGAAAGCCCCGAGATGGACTCGGGGCTTTCCTGTCTTCGGAGCTAATAGATGTTATTCATACCACCTGCTTGAAGATTCTGAGATGCGCCTCTTCAACCAAATGCGTCTGGAAAATCGATGTCGTCAAAGAATTTGTAGTTCTCCAGACCTGCAGGGGGGGCAAAGAAGCATGCCACCTTCATCTCGATATCAGAAAGATTTTGAAGCATATGAATCTCTCCTCTGGGAAACAACACCGCGCTTCCGGTTTTGACTGGTGCAATTTCGCCGTTGACCATGACGCGTCCATGCCCACTGAGGATATAGATCACCTCTTCCCCATCTGGGTGAGAGTGGGCCGGACGAACTTTATGGCCAGGTGCAACACTGATCACTGCCATGGTGCAGTATTGCGAACCGGTATTTTCGCCAGTCACAACCCAGCGTAGTTTCCGGCCCGGAAGATCCAGTTCTTCAACCGCCGCTTCGTCGATAACCTTTACTGCCATTCCGTATCTCCCATCCTCAGCGCTCAAGCGCCTTTTTAACTCTGGCAGCAATTGCTGCCGGGCTAAGGCCAAAAACCTCAATCAACTCCTCATAGGTTGCGGAGTGAATGAACTGCTTGTTGCCTTCCGCATCCAATGTGTTGATGGTTTCAATATGATCGAGTTTTCCGAGACTTACTTCGCTGCGATGCCGATACAGAGCCTTTAGAAAATTCTGCCAGAGGTAGCCATTGTTCTGTTCGGCAAAGAAAATTGGCAGCCCGGTCTCATACAGTTTAATCAGCAGCTCGTTATCCACGGATGGCAGGTCGACAACCATGACCTCGATACCGCTCCCAGAGCATAGTTCAGCGGCCGCAAGAGCTTCATGGACACCCCGGCCGCTGCTGATCAGGATAGCGCTATCATTCTCGCTTTGGCGCAGCACATAGCCCTTTCCGTATTCAAACTCGTAGTCGCCACCGTAAATCACTGCGGACCCCGTACGCATCACCCTGACATAGAGGAGGCCCTTGTTACCCTCCATCGCCCATCGCATGATCGAGAGCATTTGTTGTGGGCAAGAAACATCGATGATCTTCAAATGTGCAACAGCGTCGAAAGTTGTAGCGTCGTCGTTCCCCATATGGGTTGCGCCGTTTGTCCGCGTTTCGAAGTTGGCAGCTGTCGCAAGAAACGTAATATCCAGGCCATGTCCTTCACTGAGCCACCCGTTGGTTGATTCAATCGCCTCGAGGCGCTCCTGATGGCCGACAGCGATACGGCGCAGCACCTGCCAGTTGAAAAACGGGCAGAAAGTGCTGCACCATGAGTTATATCCAAGAGCGGCGAAGGCCTCGGTGATAAGCAT
The DNA here is from genome assembly GCA_025462645.1 of Edaphobacter sp. Lineage (GTDB taxonomy): Bacteria > Acidobacteriota > Terriglobia > Terriglobales > Acidobacteriaceae > Edaphobacter. Next base: position 15,254 of record JAOAPB010000074.1, read on the forward strand.
CATGTTCGCCTCCGCCACGCCAGCATTGAGGGCGCGCGTCTGATCGACCGCGGCTACGCCGGCTTCTAACCCACTAGTCGACGCCAGATCGGAGTCAATGGACATCACTCGACTATCGCGTGCGAAGACTTTCATTCCGGCAGTAATGATTTCAGCTGCGCTGTAGCTCTTGCTGCGATCGAGTTTAGGGAGATCAGATGCCTTGTAGCGAATCTGTTTGTCCCTTGCCGGTACACGCTTTGTGAGAACAGGTCCAATTACGTGGCTCAGGAAATCCCGTCCCTTTGATTCGGTCACATGGAGATGCATGCGCTCTGCCTCACTTAGAAGGAGTTCGCGCATCTCTCCTGCTTCTGGCGTATCTGCTAACCGTTCAAGAAAGGCGGTGAATTCAGCTACTCGACTCATCCGCTGCTGTTGTTGCAGTTCCAGTTCTTGGACGAACAGCGCGTCAGACACAGTGACCTTATGTTTGTTGAGAAGGTCGGAGAAGGCACCAAAGCCTTTCTTCGAATTGCAGAGAATCGCCGTTGGCCTGCCGTTGCGGGCGTTGTAACGGAAACTCTGTAGGGCCTCGAATACACCGTCGTACCGCGTGGCATCGACGTTGAATGTATTCCAACCGAACGATCGGAAGACCTCTTCAAGAGGAGGCATCGGATAGAGCATTCTGTCATGAATGTCCAACTGACCGTTATTTCTGTCCACGAGAACGCAGAGATTGTCCAGACCATGTTGAGAGGCATACATAATCACCTCCCAACATGAGCCTTCTTGGAGTTCTCCATCACCCACCATGCAGTAAGAGTCAAATTGCGGGCTGCTCTTGCCCGCAATCGCGAATCCCTGTGCGACACCGATTCCCTGCCCCATGGGCCCAGTCGCTATATGGACTCCAGGTAGGATGGGGCCAGGGTGACCATTTAGAAGGCTCGCGTGTGAACGTGAGTTTCGCAGCGTCAACTCGGGAAAATATCCCAGTTCGGCATAGATAGAGGCCATGGCTGCAACGGCATGCCCTTTACTGAGCGTAAAGATGTCTTGTCCACGCCGCGTCGGTTCCTCGATATTCAGTCTGATGAAGCCACCGTAGAAGAGGGTAACGAGCGGCAGGATGGCTGAGAAAGCTCCGCCAGAATGAAGACCTTTATCGATGGCATCACGGCTTTGTCCGAGTGTGAGGATGCGAATGTCGGAATCCTTAACAGCAAGCAACTTCAGCATGCCCTCCCGGAGTAGGGCGTCGCGATGCAGATACATGTCACGATTGGACACCTTGGACTCGGTAACAGGGAATGCTGGCGAGCTCATGCATTTGGTCCTTCTGATTGAGATAGACAGCAATGCATAATGCGCATTTTGATTTGCATAATTTGACGGACAGTATAGGAGGGGGCATGTACAACCGTCAAGCAGAGAGCAGCAACTTCATTCGCGCAACAATCATCAGGCGTTTTCGCTCCGTCGTGGAGACAGGAGAAGTATGCGTGTAGTTGTTATTGGGTTCCGGGCACATTGGCACGTAGCATACACCACGGTTGGCTGAGGATGGCACTCTGTCCGGGCAGTGGGAGAGGGCCATTATCGAGAAGGATGCAGTTGTTATATGGATCACACAGCCATTCTCGTAACTGAAGCATCATGAAAGCACGAACGTTGCTCAGCTCCCAGCTCAGATATACCTGCTTGAAGCAGTTCAGGAGGCTGTAAGGCAGTGTTGTCCATAGCGAATAGAGCCCGCAAACAACACCACAGCTTCAGTGTGGGAGTTACCTGCTCTCATTCCAATGGACCATCGGAAGCCCGGGCACTGGCGCGCGGAAGAATGGAATACGGTGCGCACGTAGCGATCCGATGTAAGCCGTTCGAAGGTCAGGTCCACCGAAGGTAATGCTCGCCATCCATGGGGCGATGCCGCGGCCTGTCGCGAATAAAACCTCTTCCGTTACGGCACCTGCACGAAATTGATCTTCGAGGGCCTTCACCTTTGCCGAGTCACCTTCATCGAGAAGGACTCTCAGGTCACCTTGCGGAGTGAGTACAAAGAGCTTGTCTGAATAAACGCATGTGCCCCATAAATTGCCGATACTGTCGAAGGCGATGCCATCGGGCCAAGCCCCGATTCCCAAGCTACTGGGCCCAAATATCTCCCGCTCACCCAGGGAGCCATCCTCACGCACGCGTAGACGGCTGATGCATCCGCCGGTCGTCTCTACGACGTACATGTACTCCTCTTTGGCGTCCATCCGGATCTCGTTGGTGAAGTGAAAGCCTTCAGCAACGACGTGGAACTCCCCTTCAATGTACCGTGCTATATAGCCGTCCGCAAGATCGGGCCGCAGCGCGTGCATCCAGTTCTTTATTTTGGTCGAAATGGTGATCCAGATGCGACCTTTTGAATCGCGCAGGACGAAATTCACCTTGCCAAGTGCCTCTCCATCAATGCTGTCTGCAAGCACCTTCGATTCACCCGAGCGTGTCATGATTTCGAGACGGTCCGTACCAAAGTTCGAGATCAGAATGTCACCGCTTGCAGCGAAGGCTAGCCCGTTGGGAAGTGTGCCGGTCAAATACCGTGTCGCCTCACTATCTGCGTTCGTGAAATGAGAGGATATTTTCTGCGTAATGATCTCCTGCGTTCCATCGTGACGCATTCGGACCACGCCCCCTCGCGAATCTGCCGACCATAAGGTTCCATCTTTTTCAGCGAGAATGCATTCGGGCCTTTGCAGTCCTTGACCGACGTATTGCAGCTTAGATGTATCGATTTCAAAATCCAGAACGGGATTTGCCATTTTATTCTTCCGTGTTGCTTATAACGCAAGATGATGTGCGTTATAAGCATACCAAGAGCAGGTCAAGAAAGGGACTGGTGGCACAAACTTTAGTACCGACAATGCGAGTGCTTTTGCTACTGTTCTAGCTAAATACGGTCAGACCCTCTCATCAGCCACATCTTCCGATTCGCTGAGGAGTTCGCCGATCTTAGTTGCGCACTGCACAACTCTTTTGGAGTACGCAGGGTAATGTTCCTTAGGAAAACGCGATGCAGGCGCCGATACTCCAATCGATCCGACGATCACGCCGTCACTCAGACGGATCGGTGCAGCAACACAGCGCACATCTTCGATGAACTCAGCCTCGTCGAGTGCGTAGCCCCGCTGTCGAATTGCGACACACTCCTTTACAAGTGTGGGAAAGCTCTTGATTGTTGCCTTAGTGAACTTTTGGAGCGGACCGCCGCCGAAAATCGCCTTCAGTTCTTGCTCATTAGCATCTGCAAGAAGGGCCTTGCCATGAGCAGTGGCGTAGAGAGGCACAAATTCCCCGGTCTGGCCGGCGACTAGAATAACATGGCGTGCGCGCGCGGAGTCGATGAATAAGGCGTTTTTACCTTCCCGAATGGCAAGATGCGCGGTCTCATTGAGACCGTTTGCGAGAGCCTTAAGTTCATTGTGAGCTACCCGGACGAGCATATTGCTCCAGTCGTACTGACGGGAGAGCGTCCAGATGGCCGAACCCAAAATGTAGTCCTTACGCCCTGCGGGAGTGGAAAGAAAGCCGCGACGACGCAAAGTTTGAGCAAGACGAAAGGCACTGCTTCGATCTACGTTCAGAAGCTCGGCAAGCTCACCCAGATTCACAGGCTGCTTAGACGTTGCCACAGCCTGAAGAATCGTTAGGCCACGGTCAAGGCTTTGAATGAATGGAAGCTGCACTACTTTCTTTGCCATTTACCTTTGCGCTCACATTCTAAATTCGACTCCTATCGTCCGGAGATAATCCTTGCTTTCTCTTGCCAGAGTGACGGGAGAAATAGGGGAGGGACTTTTGAAATCATTATCTAACTCGACCATTACCATACCACTAATCTTCCTGCCCTCCATCATCTCCAGAATGGCCGGGACGTCAACCTTGCCCTGCCCCAAGGGGCAATACCCAACAAGATGCTCGTCTTTTCCGTTGTAGTCCTTCAGATGCATATGCTGCACGATCGGCAGGAAGTCCTTAACTACCTTCACCGCATCCTGACCACCCTTCGTGAGTTGGCCCACATCAGGGCCAAACTTCAGGTGTCGGGTATCTACCGATTCGAGCACCGCGTAGGTTTCATCCCTTGATTCTATGCAGGTACCAGTGTGTTGATGCAAAACCGGCGTCAGCCCTTCTTGCTCTACCACAACTGCGATCTCGTTCAAGGCACTGATAATATTTCTTTTATTCGCGGAGAAGTCGTAGGTCTTTCGCTCAACCGTATTTGGGCCAACGACAAATATGCGACCCTTACACCGTTTGATCAGCCTGCACCAATTCCTCGCTTTGGCTATTTCATCGGTTTTTCGTGACGGCTCCGTCAGATTCATAGTGCAATAGCTTGAGATAAGAGGAAGCTGATTCTTTTCAAGAACAGCTTCGAGTCCCCCCTTATCCTCCCACTTCGAAAGTACGTCGCCAAAAGTCTCAAATCCATAAAAGCCTAGCGACGAGATCGACTGAATCGCCAGATCGACCTGATCATTCATCCAGGTGATTCCGGTATAGCCCAGATGAATTCCCATTTTCTTGGATATGGCAGCAAGGCTGGGCTTGGCGGCTTGCATCGCGGTGGCAGCTGCGATCAAAACCAGCAAATCACGACGGGTATAGGTTCGACTCAAGCGATGCCTCCTGGTCTAGCGGCATTTTATTGTTGCATAAAACGCACTTTATATTGCGATCAACGCAATAACTTTTCTACGACATTTTTACCATTGTCAAGGACACTCCCGTTTGAGATCACACGGAAGAAACCTTTCGTCTCATGTCTCAGGGGAGCCAATTATGAGGCTTGACCAATTCTCATTCAGTCAATAAAATTTGGGCAATATTGCGCTATACGCAATATGTCTCTCTTTTTACGCAATTTACTTTATGCAACCTCACCAGCGTTCTTAAGACTCGCACCTGAAATTCACAAAAGGAGTTGCCTTGCCGAATTACACAAGCTTTGGACTCAATGACAAGATTGCGATCGTCACGGGAGCCTCTCAAGGGATTGGACGCGCAATCGCTGTTGGACTCGCACAAGCAGGCGCTCATCTGGTCCTCGCAAAATATCCAGGACCTCGAATGGCAGAGATTGAAGAGTTGCAGCGCGAAATTGAAGCATTGGGTCGCAAGGCCCTGATCGTTGTTACCGACGTCAACAAGGTCGAAGATTGCCGCTCTCTTGTGGAGAAGACGGTAGCCGCCTTTGGTCGGATCGATATCCTCGTGAACAATGCCAGTTGGACAGGAACTGGCGATGCGATCGATGTTACGGAGGAAGAGTACGACCGGACCTTTGACGCCAGCGTCAAGAGTGTATTTTTTGCCTCGCAAGCAGCAGCCCGAGTCATGCTTCAGCAGGACAGTGGTGGACGAATCATTCATATAGGTTCGAACTTCGGTGAGGTCGCCTTCAAGAAACGGGCTGTGTATGCAGCTGCTAAGGCCGCTGTGCATCACATGGCTAAGGCGCTTTCACTGGAGTGGGCCAATAAAGGAGTGCTAGTCAATACCGTCGCCCCATGCATCACTGAGACTGAATCCCGAAAAAATATTCTCGAACGGCCGGGATATAAAGAGTGGGTCACGCAAGAGATGATTCCTCGGGGACGGTGGAATCAACCCGAAGACATCGTCGGCGCCGTTCTATTCCTGTGTAGCGACTTCGCCAATATGATTGTTGGCCACACGCTGATGGTCGATGGCGGTTGGACGATTCACTGATATTGGCTAATTGACGATCGCTGGACCATCAAGCAAACTAAGCGCCTAAAAGGACAGGACTGATGAGGCTGAAACACAGGATCGCCGTTGTTACGGGAGCGGGTCAGGGCATCGGACGCGGAATCGCTGAGACCTTCGCGAGCGAAGGTGCAGATATCGTCATCAATGATCTGGAAGCAGATTCCAGAACCGCTGAAGTTAAAAAGGTGGTCGAGTCTAAGGGTGTCCGCTGTCAGGTCATAGCCGGCGATGTAGCGAAACGAGCGGATGTGGAGAATCTTTTCGATCAAACATGGAAACTGCTTGGTCCTGCAGACATCCTGGTTAACAATGCTGGCATCGAGACAATCGTCCCTTTCACCGAACTTACTGATGCACAGTGGGAGGCGGTGACCAACACCAACCTCAAAAGCGGGTGGATGTGCGCACAATCGTTTTGCAAACGCCTGATCGCCGAACAGCGCAAAGGCGCAATCGTCAACATCGGGTCCATTCAAGCGGCGCGAGTTCTCCCCGGACGCACGCACTATGCACCCAGCAAGTTGGCAATCGAAGCTCTCACACGCAATATTTCCGCCGAGGTCGGCCCTCAGGGAATCCGGGTCAATTGCATCCATCCAGGTCTGATTGACACACCCATGATTCAGTGGGTTCTGCAAAGTCCGGATATCCTTCCTCAGGTCATCGCACAGATTTCCCTTGGACGAGCTGGCCTGCCCTGCGAAATTGGTGCGGCAGCAGCGTTTTTGGCCTCCGATGAGGCGGCTTACATCACGGGACAATCTCTCTACGTCGATGGTGGATGGGTAGGAAAATAGTCAATACTAATTCGACATCCCGCCTTGCCTGAGATTACGAACGACACCACCCTCAAAGATATCGAACTGAAATACGCTCTAGAGCCTGTTAGGAACTACGGTCACTGCTTCCTCTAGACCCCCTCCCCCCGGGGGGTACTTTGGCCGCAAGTCATCTGAATTCAGCGGCTTAAACGAATCTATCGCTGCAAATTCGTCATTCTAAACGGGTTACGCTTAAAGTCGTCTTTCTAAAAGGTTTATTGGTTAAAGAGAGAAGCCCCGGTGGTTGGCCGGGGCTTTTTCTGACTCTGTATTAACTATAGCCGATTGAGTAAAACTAATATGCCACTTTGCGGAAGACTATTTTTGGAGACTAAGCTCTTGTTTTTGTTTGATTTGCGTGCGGAGCTGCGTATTAGTTTTGGCTCCAGGGGCTTGACAGGAGAAAAAGGGATACGACAGGATTCTTTTAGTGCAGGGGAGTCGGCCCCCGCTGTAGCAGCGGACCGATATTCAATCAGCGTGGGTGTACCTCATGCTCTTGGTCAACTCCAGACGGCTATTCAAAAGCAATACCCAAACGACTTGGCTACATACGAGTTGGAGTACAAAAACTTCACTTCCATCTGCAGCAGACTACTGCATCCCACTTGCAGCCCGATCAAAGGAACGTATACGGCAACTGGCGGCCCGATATCGATGAATTTCGGCACTCCTGGTGTATGCACTTGGACTGTGACAACGGACAACGTGCAAGCAATCTATGCCAGTTCTATCAATCTGGAGTCAGATCAGGCGACGGTGCTGTGGGCGAGATCGACGGTGAAGGTCTCGAAGATAGATTTGGCGTGAGTGTTGGGATCGACGGCGAACATGATCCCCTTGATGGTGGTAGCCGAGACCTCGATGAGGAGATAGCCGTAGCCTTTGAGGGACTTGACGAAGGTGTGATCTCCGGTCTTCTGTCCGGTGGCGGCGGGGACGGGTTGGGAGCCGATACCCCCGGTTCCTGCGACGATGTAGGGGATCTGGAGTGTCTTGCCGTTGCCGGCGATCTCGCGAGTGTAGCGCTGGTAGCTGTGGGCGTGGCCGGAGAGGAAGAGGTCAGGTTGGATGCCGGCCTGCTGGCAGACGGAGTCGATCTCGGCGAGCATGGCAGTGCTGGGAGAGTGGCCGCCGGCGGTGAAGGGCGGGTGATGGGTGGCAAAGATGAGCGCCTTGCGGGTGCCAGCCTTACGTTGGGCGGCGATGGCCTTGAGAGTCTTGAGGAGCCATGTCTTCTGGGCTTGGCCAGGGACGGGGCCAGAGATGAAGCCCGGATTCTCGGCGGCATTGGAGTAGAGGGCAACGATCTGCATGAAAGGGGCGTCGAGGAGGTAGTAGACGCCGGGCTGGTTCATGGTCTGGCGGAAGATGGTTCCGGCGATGGGTGGGACGACCTGCGATGGAGCGCAGAAGTTGGCCAGGAAGGCGCGGAGGCTGACGGGGTCGGTGGTGGGAAAGACTTCACCGTCGTGGTTGCCGGCGATGGCGACGATCTTGCCGGGGTAGTGGACGTAGGGCTCGTAGAATTCGGGGCGGTAGTCCTGGTCTTTGTTGGGGCCGTAGATGACGTCGCCGAGGTGGAAGAAGAAGGCGGGCGAGACTTCGGGCGTGGTGATGTGGAAGTCGGTTTGCATGGCATCGGCGACGGCTCCCTGGGCGGTGTTGGAGCCGTGGCCGGTGTCTCCGGTGGCGTGGAAGCGGATGGAGCCGGAGGCTTGAATCTGCTGTGCCCCCTGCGTACCGATGATTTGATCGAGGGTGAAGGGTGTGATGCGGGTGGGCACCGGGATGGCTTGGAGGTTTCCCTGGATGTAGTCCAGCAGTTGAGTTCCGACGCCGGGAACAGCGGTGCGCTGGGAGACCGGGGTGGTGGTGAAGAAGGGATGAGCGAAGCGGAGGGGCTCGCTGGACTTTGTGGCAGTGGATTTTTTCGTGGTGTTTTTTGGGGTTGCAGGCTTCTTCATCTCGAATTCCTCTGGTAGAGATTGGCGCCGGGATAAGAATTCGGGTGCTGGACAGTGAAGGCTGTCTGGGGCCTCCGAATTGCTGCCGATCTTACTACATGGTTTTGAATCCGGGATGAGAACTGTTGTGCAGCGGGATGCGGCGATGGCAGAGTTTTCGCCCTGGAGAGTATGTGGGGATCGCCGCGCCGGTGGTTACACCGATGTCTCTTGCCATCCAGTTCGGCCAGGTTGATGTGCGCCCATGCACCTATTGCCCCAATACCGTTTGTAAACGATGAATCGGCGACTGCAACGTTCAAAGAAGACTGGACGACGATCGCTCTTGCTAAGAGCGGGCTCAGCCTGGAGAAATTGCTGGAGTCCTCATTACCAAAGGTGATTTGAACCAACTGAACTACTTGCGTTCGTGCAGGACGTGAACGGCAGCAACCTTTTGAACCTTGTAGGCGATGTTCATGGAGAATGGTGATGGCATGTCCACCACCGCTCCCCGACGTGTGTGCGGAGAAAATTTTAGTGAGAGGCCATATTGTGTGCGTGCAAATAGGCGGCTAGCTCCGCAGGCAGATTTGTCTGGATACCACTGGCTCCCAGATCGATTGCTTTCTGCCATGTCTCAGGATTGTCGGCATCTCCCAGACGGTCGACGTAGATCTTCGCGTTTGCCTGCTTGGCGCAATCGATAACACCATCTTTGAAGTCGTGGGCATCGTAAGCCAGGACCTGCGGCTGCATCGCGCGGACGAGGAATTTGCAGATATCCGGACTAATCGCCTCAGGCATGACCTTCAACGTGGGGCGGATCTTATGCACCTCATAGAGGAAGAAGGGATTGCCGTAGATCACGACGTGGTCTTGCATATCGTGGCTAACAATCGTGTCGATCAGTTGTTGTGGGTCTGCATACTTTGTATCGACGTAGACATTGATTTTGCCATGTGCGAGATCGAAAGCTTCGTCGAGAGTTGGCACCTTTGTTCCGGCAAAAGCGGGAGAGAACTTGACGCCTGCATCGAGCGAACGAATCTCGTCGAAGGTGTGTTTGTATACCTCGCCACTACCGTTGGTTGTGCGATCGAGCGTGCCATCGTGCATGATCACGAACTTGCCGTCTGAGGTGGTGCGAACGTCCAACTCGAAGTAATCGGCACCGGCATCGATGGCTGCCTGAAAGGCGGCCATTGTGTTCTCCGGGTGATGCAGGTGCTCGCCGCGATGAGAGATAACCATAATCTTCTTCGTATCCGTTTGCGATGCCGGAGCTGCCTGGGCTAGTGCGGCTCCATTTCCTAGGGTGGAAGCGATCAGGAGTGCTACTGTCATTTTCAGCAATGTCTTAGTCCTCTTTCGTTGCGGGTTGATAAGTTGGTGCCAAATTAGAAGGTGAGGCGTCCGACGAGCAGCACCATACGCGGGTCCTGTGCTCCAGTGACCGTGCCAAAGGTCTTCAAATTGGCAAGGGATGTTCCCAGCCCGGAGAATTGTGGATGATTGAAGGCATTATGCGCATCGACGCGGAAGGTAAATCGCGCGTGCTCCCATAGAGGTATGTCGCGCATCAGGCTGATGTCCCAGACATTCTGGCCAGGGCCATAGAGGGATGCACGTGGCGCATTGCCCAAAGTGTTAGCAGGAGTCAGCGCAAAAGCGTCAGGATTGAACCACTTCTGTACCGTGCGCGAGGAGCGCTGGATACGGGGATTTCCTATCTTCGTTACGTACTGGCCTCCCGAGAAGATGCCAAGCGTATCTCCTTGCGAGATGTTATACGGGTAACCGATCTGGAACTGGGCCACAGTGCTGAGCTTCCAATGTCCGATTGTCTGAGAGACAACTGGCGTGTGAGCGAGAAATCTTCCGCCCGATCCAAAGGGGAGCGCGTAGATCGCTGAGAGAGAGAATCGTTGAGGGATACTTATCATTGCCGTTCCCCACTGCGCGTGAAGGTTGTACACGTTTTGGATGGGGGCGGCGTCCGCACGCGAGGGGCCGTCGACATCGTCAAGTGTATGAGCCCAGGTGTAGGCGGCACGCACCGAGATGCCGTTGCTCCACCGGTGGCTCAGCGTTGCGAGCAGAGCCGCATAGGCTGACGCTCCACCGTTTGTGAGATAGCTGACGGTGAGGAATTGAGGATAGGGACGTAGACTTTGAGCATTTTTCACGCCTTGGCAGCAGCCAGGTGTTGGAGTAATTTGGTTGATCGGCAGGGAGACAGGCTGATGGACTCCATGGTTTCCCTCGTAGTCGATCTCCGCGATCCAGTTATTACCAAGATCCTGCTGGATGCCCAACTGCCACTCCTGCACGTAGGGTAGAACCGGGGTTAGCTGTCGTTGAACGGGGCTGAAGGTAGGGTTGGTCAGACTCGTTGGAATCAGAGGCAGACCATCCGGGCCGGCGTTGGGAGAGTAGTGAGGAACTCCCTGATTGAGTTGATAGGCTGGGGTAACGCCGCCATCCAGGCTCTGAAAGGTGGCATTGACGGTGGAAGGCGAGGTGAGTCCCACCGTCCCGAAACCGATGCTAGGCAACTGGTAGATTCCATAACCGCCGCGGACTACTGTATTGCGGAAGGCATGGTAGTTGAAGCCGAAGCGGGGAAGAAATCCGGTATACACATTCGCCACCAGACTGTGGGGAGCACCGTTGGCTCCAGCGAATTGGATTCCTCCCTTTTTTTGAGTCGTGGGATCGATGATGTTTGGGTTGAAGGTATACATATTGTTGTTCTTCTCGGAGAACGGCCCATCGAACTCCCAACGCAAGCCAACATTGACGGTGAGCTTCGACGAGAGTCTATAGTCGTCCTGGATATACCCCGCGAAGTAATTCAGGTTTTCGTGGAAGATAGTATCTGTCGTACTGATACTGGTGCTTGCAGGCAGGCCAAGTTCAAGATCGGCGAGGCCGATTCCGGTCTGGCCTGGCGCGGCTGAGGTAAAGGTTCCAGTGAAGCTATAGCTCCCGGAGAGGACGCCGGGGCTGTAGACGCTATAGGCGTACCGCATGAACTCGCCGCCCAGGGAGAGGCTATGACGCCCCATCTGCAGCACCATGGCATCGTTCAGGATGTAGTGGCCGTCTCTCGTCCTGGAATAGCCGCCTGCTCCAAAGCTGGCGTACTGGGTGGTCGAGACTTTTGGGAACTGGGTCAGAGGTACACCCTGCAAGCCAATGGAGCTTGCGTTGGTTGGCACCGGGGAGCTGAAGTTCTCCTCCGAGACGTAGCCGAAACGTGCTTCGTTGGAGATTCGTGGCGAAAAGATATGGCTCCACGATATTTCGTAGTGATCGTCGACCCAGCCGCCCAGCGCTGAGGTATTCGCGGCATTTGGAATATTGATGACAGCTTGGTTCGTCGGCCCGTCGCGAGAGAACTTTGCCCATAGGTGATCGTAGTCGGAGGCGTTATAGTCGATGCGATCGGCGTTGTAGAGATAGCTGCTGACCGATGCGGGATTGACGCAATAATTATTTTTATTGAAGTTGCAATTCGGCTGAGGAAAGAACGCGGCGATGTTCAGGCCGATCTGATCGAGTCGTGACTTCGGAATCACATTGTTTGGAAAAGGAGTTCTGACGATTGTCTTGCCGACGATCTTTGTCGACAGTGGATCGTAGATTGTGGGAGTTGGCCCACCCTGGGGTGAGGTACCGGAAAAATCTCCACTCAACTCAGCTGCAGTCGGCACAACAGTATTAAACGAGGAGTTTGCATGGGAGAGCGTATCTTCCCAGTCAGTGAAGAAGAAAAGATGGTGCTTGCGGCCGTCGAAGAGCTTTGGGATAAGGACGGGACCGCCGATCGATCCACCGAAGTAGTGAAAGGAGGAGGGATTTACGATCGTACCGGGTGCGGTAAAGTAGCCAAGCGCGACAAGATCCTGCGAGCTGTAGGATTCGAAGGCGCTGCCATGGAATGCTCCTGTCCCGGATTTGGTTGTGGTTAGGATGGCGCCACCACCGCTCTGGCCATATTGGGCCGAGAACGGGGCCGTCAAGACCTGAAGCTCTTCTGTCGAGTCCGGGGTGGGGATAAGGCCATAGGTGCCATCGACACCCATATTGCTGGGCAGGCCATCGATGATGATCGGATTCGAGACCGGCCTTCCCCCGCCGAGTGAGAGATTGTTGACGTTGGAGTAGTCCTGGCTTGTGCTCGATGCGCCGGCAAAGGTTTTGGTGATCAGAAACTCATTCGCACCCTTCGTGCCGGTGCTCTCAGGAAGATCGATGAGTTCACTGGTGCTTAGTTCGCCGCCGATCTGCGAATTAGTATTGTTCAGCGAGTTGACGGTTCCTGTAACCGTAATGACCTCGGAGTTAGCCCCCAGCTGCAACACTCCATCGACGACTAACTCCTGGTTCAGTACGATGTTGAGCTCTTCTGTGACATATTGAGCGAAGCCATCTCTCTCAAAGCGGACGATATAGCCACCTGGCTTCAGGAAGGAAACACGATAGCTTCCGCTTTTATTGGTTACGGTCTTGTATTCGGTCGTAGTACTGCTTTCGTGTACTGTAACGGCCACCCCAGGGACGACCGCTCCGCTGGGATCTTTAACGACGCCACTGACCGAGCCATAAAAGGTCTGGGCTCGGAGAAGGTTGCCGGGAACCATGAGGGTCAGCAGCAAAGTCAGGCTGGCTGCGAACTGGGAGACTTGGCGAACTAGTTTGCCGCTACCATAAGATCGGCGGACGATACTGTATCGCAGACGGACGGATACAAGAGAGACATACAAAGCGCAGTTCATAGTGACCCCGAGAATTTCGGAAGATGTATTCATAAGCGAGGCTGCAAGGCCTGGAGTGACGAAGCTGTAGGTAATCCGTGTGCACGGATTACTGGCTCGTGTGGTTCAGTTGCGATATGAAAACCTTAACAAGAGAATGTTAATAAGGGACAAATTTTTGGGAACTTATGAGAAAAAATTACATATCGCAACGGCAGTTATTCCCTAACGACTCTATGCCTGCGGAAACCGTTCTTATCGTGTTTTATGTAATTTAGTGTGTAAAACTACAGATATATCCCAAAATTCTTCCTTTGGAATGACCAAAAATGACTGATATTAGCGACCGCTCCAGACTGGATTCGATCATTATCATGTTAAAAATGAACACATCTGCATCGATCGGAGAGATCGCAGAGACGTTTCATGTCTCGCAGATGACGATTCGCCGTGATATCCAGAAGCTGGTGGAGGCAGGCCAGGTGATTCGCATTCCCGGGGGGGCGCGTATCGAACACTGGCGGGGAGCCGAACGCAGTTTCTTCGAGCGCCTCCAGAAGATGTCGCATGCCAAACACAGCATAGGCAGAGCGGCCTCGGAGTTGGTACGCGATGGAGAATCCGTGGTTCTAGATTCGGGTACGACCACGCTCTACGTTGCTAGAGAGCTGCGTGCCCGTCGGAATGTTGTTGTCTTTACCTTCTCGCTCGCCGTCCTGGAGGAGCTTACCTCTGCTGAAGACATTCGCGTCGAACTGACTGGCGGCGTTTACCGGTCGAGTAGCCACGACCTTATCGGTCATGCTGTCGCGAAGAGCCTGACATCAATCTATGCGGACACGGTGATCTTCGGGGCAGCTGCGATCTCCTTCACACGCGGCGTCATGGTTCACGATCCTGACACGCAGCATGAACTGCTCCAGGCTGGAAAGCGGAGGGTTCTGGTAGTCGACAGTAGCAAGATCGGGACCGAAGCTACCTATCGCCTCTGCGGCATCGAGGACTGCGATTTAGTCCTGACTGACAGGGGTATCTCTGCAGAAGATCTCGCACGCTTGCGTCAGATGACACAGATACAAGTCGCTGAATGAATCTTTATTAATGCTCTGTGTACACCAGTTCGGTAACCTGACAGGGAGATTCCCATTCTCTTGTTGAGAGTCAGCTTGAAATGAGCCCCTTCGAAGATCAGGTTGTCAAGACGCTGGCAGCCCATGACTTTTTTGTTCCCGAGAAGCCGATCTGGGTAACACGGGCCCCTGGGCGTCTCGATGTGATGGGTGGGAATGTCGACTATACCGGGGGCCATGTGTTGCAGAGCCTCCTTCGCGAGGCCGTGTGGGTAGCGGTTCAGCGTCGAACGGACGACATGATCCGCGTTCTCAATCCTGGCGCCGCACAGTTTGGCTGGGCTCCCTGTCTTGAGTTCAGTCTCACCAGCCTAAGTGATCCTACGACCGTACGCTTTCTCTGCGGACAGAAAGAAAATACTAAGTGGGGCGCCTATGTGGTGGGCTCGGTTTATCTCCTGAAGAGCCGTCATAGTCAGGGTAGGGCTTGCGGAATAGATATTTTCATCGCATCGGACCTTCCACCGAACAAGGGAGTCAGCTCGTCGGCAGCGCTCGAGGTGGCAACTCTCAAAGCAGTATCCGCCGCTTGGGGAGTCTTGCTCGGCGGTGTGGCCCTGGCGACGGCCGGGCAGTGGGTGGAAAACGTCGTCGTCAACGCGGCCTGCGGCATCATGGATCAAGCAGCGATCGTACTTGGCAAGGAGAATCACCTCTTACCGATACTCTGCCAACTATGCCTGCCGTCTCCTTCAGTGAGACTGCCCCCTGGTGTCGTTGTATGGGGTATCGATTCGATGGTCTCCCGTTCGACATCGGGCGTCTCCTATGAGACCGCCCGTGCTGCGGCGTTTATCGGATACAAACTGATCTGCCAGCATGAAGGGATCGACGTGACCAGGGAAGAAGTATCTGGAATACCGCGGTTCACTGACTCACGCTGGAACGGCTACTTATCGAATCTTGCACCATCGGAGTTTCGTTCACGGTACGAGCAACTGCTGCCTGAGTCGCTC
Organism: Edaphobacter sp.; assembly: GCA_025462645.1. Taxonomy (GTDB): domain Bacteria; phylum Acidobacteriota; class Terriglobia; order Terriglobales; family Acidobacteriaceae; genus Edaphobacter. The sequence goes on from JAOAPB010000074.1 coordinate 30,642, forward strand.
AGCGGGAGTGAGTTTCTGGCGCGCGCCGGAGAGCACGTCGATCCGTTCACTACGATCGATCCCGGCAGAGAGTATCCCGTTCGTGCCGCAGTTCGATACGCAACGGAGGAGAATCTTCGCGTGCAGACGGTCAACACGCTGCTCGAACTGTATTCATGGAGCGAATCGAATAGCCTGCTGCAACTCATCGGCGAGATCTTCTGTCAGTCGCACGTCGCCTATACCGAGTGTGGCCTCGGCTCCGAGGCCTGCGATGAACTGATGTCACGCGCTCTGAAAGCGGGTTTTCCCGGAGCAAAGATGACCGGTGGTGGCGCTGGCGGCGTGATTGCTATCCTCGGTCGTTCCAATTCCGCCAGTCTGCATGCCATCCATGCGCTCGCGCAGGAGTACGGTGCCGGCTACGGAGCCATGCCCCACATCTTTGAGGGCAGCTCCAGCGGCGTGGATATCTTCGGCGTTCGCATCGTGCAACTTGACCCCCCGCGAGGCACGGCATAATGTGTCCCTCGCGAAGAGCACGTATGCCTTCTGCGGTCATGTTGCTGATGGTCGCGAATCTCCTGTGGGCGGGGCAGGGCGTGGCGGTCAAGCTTTTGGCGGGAAGCATGGGTCCACTTGCCACAGCGCTTCTCCCACTCTACTGCATTACCATCTTCGGCCTCGGGATTCTCTCCCTCCGAGGAGAGGTTGCGCAGAAGTTCCGAGTCGCGTGGAGACTGCGGCGCGAGTTCTTTCTGGCTGGCATCTGTGGTCAGTTAATGGCGCAGGTGGGCATGACGCTTGGCGTTAGCTGGTCCACCGCCTCGAATGGTGCGATCCTCAGCCTTCTGATTCCAATCTTCGGTGCGCTGATCGCCGTCTGGTTATTGCGCGAACGGCTTTCAACTCTTCGCGTCGGAGCTCTGCTACTCGGTCTTGCTGGAGTCTTTCTGCTCTCACCGCTGCATCGAACGTCCGGACCTGGGACCCGGACCCATGAACTCGCGGGAAACCTCCTAATCGCCATCGGCTGCTTCGGCTCCGCCTTTTACAATGTCTACTCCAAACGGCTGCTGGAGTACTTCTCGGGGATCGATGCCCTTTTCTTCAGCTATCTGTCCACCAGCGTCTTCAGCATACCCATACTCTTTGTGTTGGAGCCGCATTGTCTCAGAATCCTCGTTCATCTTGAGATGATGCAATGGGCGGCATTTGCCTATCTCGCCATCTTTCTTTACGGCGTCTCCATGGTTCTCTTCCTTCAGGCGCTCGACACGGTCGATGTCGTCATCGCATCTGCGTCGCTTTACCTGATGCCCCTCTTCGGGGTAGCCCTGGCCTTTGGCATACTGAGAGAACAACTCGCACCGCGGACGCTCCTGGGATCGGCCGTTGTCCTCATTGCAACGCTCATACTTTTTCAATTCGACTATGCCTTCTAAATCGATTGCAGCTTGAAGATGAGCTGATACCCATATAATTGTTAATATTTAACATAACAAGCTCAAGAAGACGTTATGCTTTACCTACATCATAAAAATACTTTTGTTGCTGACTCGCCCAGATAGAGCGAACCTAAAAGGATGAAAGCTGCCGTGCTTAATGTTAGTTATTTTCTTCGAGAGAGGAATAGCTTTGTTGTCTCAACAGACCCGGGATGCGTGGATACGGATGTAGTATTCGGGTTTCTCGCACAGGCAAAGTGGTGGACGGAGTTGACCCGGGAATCACTTGACCGGGCTCTCCGCAATTCGCTCTGCTTTTCATTGATGGAAGGTGGCCGGCAGATCGGTTTGGCCCGGGTGATCACGGACTACGTCACCTACGCCTATCTCTGCGACGTTTACATAGAGAAAAAACGAAGAGGACAGGGCCTGGGATCTTGGCTTGTCCGCTGCGTTCTCGAACATCCGGACCTGAAGCATCTGAAGCGGGTTGCCCTTATTACCCACGATGCGCAGGCCTTTTATCTTGGTCTCGACTTTCACTACGTATCGCATCCGGATCACTACATGGAACGGCATCAATAAATCGCAGTGTTGTCCTCTGCCCTTGAGCCCAGCTCCCTGTTTTTCCTGTCAAGCCCCCGCAGCCGAAACTAAGACGCAGCTCCGTACGCAAGTTAAACAAAAACAAGACCTTAGCCTCTGAAAATAGTCTTCCGCGAAGTGGCATAGTAGTTTTACTCAATCGACTATAGTTAGTACAGAGTCAGAAAAAGTCCCGATCAACACCGAGGCTTCTCTCTTTAACCAATAAACCTTTTAGAAAGACGACTTTAGCCGTAACCTATTTAGAATGATGAATTTGCGGCAATAGATTCGCCTAAGTATATGAATTCAGATGACTTGCAGGCAAAGTACCCCCGGGGGGAGGGGGTACTTTGGGAAGCAGTGATCGTAGTTCATTAACAGGCTCTAGGACCTACGACGTTTCCTAACGAGCTTGCGAGACGGCGTCTTCAGTTATGGATTTGAACCCGGCGTGACACACCGGCCCCGAGGGGAGCGTAGCGAGACGGACTCCCTGCCCGGCCGCATCAGCACGAGTGACGAGCGAGATAAGCAAGACGTTAGCCCATAAGGGAAGCAAAAGATCGAAGGGTTCAGCCTCAGCAAAGCCTCGGACAATGACGAAGATTAGCACTCCGACGAAGATCATTCTGAGCGGACCTTCGGAAAGCTTGCGAACTTTCAGGTAGAGACCTCCGTAGAGACCGCACAGCATTATTAGTCCCGCTACTCCATAGGAGTAGAACTGCTCCAACACTTCGTTCTCGGCGTGCCTTGCCTCGAAGGTCCCGAAGACAGGAACCACCTTCCACATGGAGTCAAGGCCATTTCCGATCCACGGCCTCGCAAGCGCCGCGTCGACCACGTAGGCCCAGATCGCCGTGCGCCCCGTCAGGGTCTCCGATTGATTGCCGTACGTCGTGTAGAAGTTGTAATACGCCTCGAACAGGCCCCAGAAGACGAGGACAACCACAGTTACCCCGATCGTCAGATACATCTTGGTCCGGCGACTCATGACCCGGTCTTGGATGATAAGGTAGCCTTCGCTAATCAGGAAGGCCACAATCGCTGTCTTGCTTAGACTGCGAACAAGCGTAACCGCAAGGAAGAAGATCGCGAGTCCCCACCGGCCTTTCCCGGACCGCATCAGATATTGAGAGAAAAAGACACCAAACGCGCAGAGATTCCCGATGGTGTTCGCATTGAGATAGTCTTCGTCTCCAAGACGCATGTCGTATTGGGCCGGCATGATCCAGGCGACGATGGCGATACAGCAGCAGCCCCATACAAAACCTTTCATCAGAGAATCCGCTGCCACCGTTGCAGAGTCATTGCGCAGGAGCAGAATCATCATCGCAACGTCGGAGGCGGTGCCGCACCAGTATGCAGCCGAGACCACCGGCGATGCCGTTGCACTCCACAGCAGGCTACACCCCGAAAACCCGAGGAAGATAAGGACCCACCGAATATTAGCAAGCTTTAGCATGAAGTCGGGCTCGCCACTCGAATTCCCCAACATCGACAGGGAGATGAAGCCCAGCAGGAGGACGTTCAAAGCCAACACTGTCTCAGCACCCACCTGTGGCTCTGTGCCCAGAATGCGGACCAGGAATACCGTCATAACGACGCGGACCGCAAAATAGAACCCAACGCAGAATGCAAGTGCAGAAGCCTTCGGCATCTGTTGTTGTGGTGCGTTCATAGGGTTGTTATCGGCTTTCATTGGTTACTCGCCCGCTTGTGGATTAATGGTTGTACATCTCCGCCCTACACTAGAGATGGCAGCCATCAGCGCAGTTGGACTTGACCCCGCGTCTCCGGCGCCTGCACCTCACAGCTTGGCGTGCTCCTCCGCCCTTTCAACAACTGTCGTGTGATGTGCCATACGAAAGCAGAGTTATTGCGCAGGTAGCGTTTCCACAAGCGCCTTGGATCCTGCAGCAACCGATGCAGCCACTGTAGACCCGCGCGTTTGATCCAGTCGGCGCAATCGCGGATATGGCCGGTGTGGTAGTCGAACGCGGCACCCACACCGAACATTAATTTCGTCTCCAACTCCGGCAGATACCGGGCCATGAAGAGCTCCTGCTTCGGACAACTGATGCCGATCCAGATTATGTCCGGCTTCAGCGTGGATATCGTCTCGATAAATCCCGCTGCTTCCAAATCTGAGAGCTCCCGGTATGGAGGCGTATAAGTGCCGAGGATCTTTACCCAAGGAAACTGGACCGTCAGCTTATCGCGCAACTCTTCTGCGATCCCTTCACGCCCGCCATAGAAGAAGTGCGTTACGTGTGCGAATTCCTTCCGGCGAAACACCTCTAGCATCAGATCGGGTCCGGTCACGCGCTGCATGGTGTGGTTCCCCTGCATGCGGCCTACCCACGCCAGCGGCATCCCATCTGGAATGGTTATCTCTGAACCCGCATATACGTCCAACAGCTGTGGGTTTCGCTGAGCCTCCATCACTCCATGTACGCCGGCAACGCACACATAACTCTTGCGGGAGCTGTTCAGCGAAGCAATGACGCGTTTGAGCGCTCCTTCCATGTCGATCGCGTCCACATCCACCCCGAGCACATGGGCCGCGGGTCTGCCTTCTCTTGACTTCATGGGGATTGCCTTTCTGCTGTTGCCAGTTGGATCGAAGCTGCGCATGCCATGCTCTTTGCGTTTGCGGCAACCGGTATCAAGCCGCGATAGAGCCTCGCATACTCATTCGCAAGGACCTCCGCGGAGAGGTGTGGAAGCGGTACGGGCTCTTTGGCTGGCTTGTCCAGTGTGATCTTGATCCCAGTCGCCAGGGCCTCCTCGGCATCTGCTCCCAGCGCAACGAATTCGCAATGTCCGCCGCCGACCTCACGAAACGCCGGGATATCCGAACAGACCACGTGACAACCGGCAAGAAGAGCTTCCACGACGGGCAGCCCGAAGCCCTCCGTCTTCGACGGGAGTACGAGCGCCTCAGAGTGCGAGTAGCACCATTGCAGCTCCGCATCTGACAATCCCTCGAGGAAGTACACGCTACCGTCCAGCCCACATCGAGACACTAGCTCTTCGATCCGCTGTGTCTCGGGACCTTTGATTCCGACCACAACCAGCCGCGTCGCCGGACTTATCTGTACCTGGCGCAACAAGCGATGAAACGCACGGATGAGTAGAGGAATGTTCTTGTTCCGGCGATGCTGAGCAACGCTAAGCAGAAACGGTTCACCCTGCCATCCTGGAAGCGGGGACTGCATCGCGCAAAGAGGTTCCGGCTCAACGCAGTTATAGATACGTGTTGCCTTGCGATAGGTCTCGCTCGAAGCATACCGCTTCAGCCGAGTCATCGTCGTCTCAGACACGCAGGCGATCGCGTCGACGCTCTGGATGCAGTGCCGCAGAATGATACGGTTGAAGAGACACTGATGCAGCCCAAAATTGCGCGGGATCTCGTACGGATACAGATCGTGCAAGGTAAGAACCGTCGGACATCCGATCGCCCCTGTGTCGACCGGCATCGGATAAGAGAGATGAACCAGGTCGGGTCGCAACCGGGAGACAAGCTCCGGAAGCTGCCGGTAATACCATAGATTTCGAGCGATAGACTCTCGGCCCATCTCCGCATAGTGGATCGCAAGACGACAGTCCGAACCCAGTCCAGCTGCCTCGACCATCTCGCGCTGCCACGGCGCGAGGACCAGGTGCACCATCATGATATCCGGATGGAGCAACAGGCAGCGCACCAAATTGAAGGCGTGGCGCTGAACACCGGAGATGTAAGAGGAGTAGGAAGCGGCTGTGACCAGGATCTTCATAGGCCGGACTCCTCGTGAAGCTCGCGAGCAATCGCAAGCGATGAAGCAGCCGCCGTCTTCATTCGTCCAATTCCCAGCTTGTAACCCAGCGGCAGATACACCAGCAGGGCAATCGAGCCATAGCCGACGCGCGCTATTGCTAACCCTTCAAGTCCCATATGGCGCAGCAGGTAGATCATCACAAGCAGCATGGCCGCTCTTCCTCCAAGGCTTATGCAGGCTACCGTCCGAAACAGCCCCAAGGCTTGCATGGCGTAGGTGCCAGTCACACCCAGACCCATCAAGGCCGAGCCAACGACGATCGGCGGAAGGATGGTCGCGGCGCTACGTGCTAGTCCCGCTCCGGCCCAGATCCCGATCAAGCGGGGTCCGAATGAAAGCAGCATGGCCGCACTGCCGGACACCAGTAGCAAATTGCAAGCAAAGGCTTTCAATACTGTTCGCTTCAGCTCTTCGCGTGAAGCTGCAATCGCACGTCCAGAGATGTAAGGGAACAGGAAATTAAGGCCCGAAGCGGTGAGTCCGAAGATGGGCTGCGCAAACTGTATGCACAATGCATAAGGAGCCAGAGCTACTGCGCCCAGATAGATACCCAGCATCACCCGGTCGAGCTGTCCAAAGATGATGCCGCCCAGAGCCTGTGCCCAGGCGAAGACGCCGAAGCCCAGCAGCAAGCGCGTCTCACTGGGATGGAAGGCCGGCCACAAGGAAGGCTTGCCCAGTAGCCTCCAGAGCTGGCGAAACTGCAGGTAGGTACCCCAGATCAGAAAGATCGCGGTGGCCGCCAGAATGGCGACGATGCGATGGCCAGATTGGACTAGCAGCGCGGCCGAAGCAAGCGTCAAGAGTCGAACGCCGACGCTAACCTGCGCGGCATCGCGATACTGCTCAAAGGCGCGCTGCGTGCTTACACTGACGCTTTCGACGGCGCGTACCAGGATCAGCACACTCGCGATGCGGAGGCAGATCAGGCACTCGCGTACCGGTGTAAGCGATGCGACCGTGATGTGGCGCGCAGCATAGGGTGCGGCGATCCAAGCAGCAATCGCAAGCGTCGCACCCAGCACCAGGTTGATTCCCAGCATGCTGCGTACGGCATCAACCATCGAATCCGTTCCGCCTGCTCCACGAAGCCTCGCAACGCGCTGAATGTTGGCGTCACAGAATCCCGAGGCGATGATGCCGCCAGCGCTGACGAGTGCCGTCGAGACCATCCATACCCCATACTCCGCCGCACCGAGCTTGTGCAGCACGACGGGTGCTACCAGCAGCATCCCGAACGGGTATGAGCCATAGTCGAGAACTCCATAGACGGCGTTGACGAGGTGCTTTTTCATGCGACACCATGCCCCCGTCGGGACGTCCAGAAAAGCCGTCTGCGCACAACCGATAGAATCTCGATTGCCAGTTCCTTACGCGCGTCGCAGATGTCGACCGCACGCCAGTGTTCCCGACTCACAATCAGTGCCGCCGTAGCCGCAAACGCCAGGAAGGTAAGCAACAGAGTCAGCAGCAGACGCGGCGGAAAGAACTTCCTCTCCGGTATGCCCGGGGTGTCAAGGACTGTAACGACAGGAACATCTTTCGCCTCTTCGATGCGAGCCATCTCGTACTGCTGTGTGAGCAGCTCGAACACTGTCTCCTGGACTCGCACGCGACGATACAAGTTGGCATACGGAACCGCAAGACGTGGAAGCTGCCTCAGTGGCGGATAAAGTTCCCCTTTATCGTCGGCGCTCGCCAGGGCGTGGCCGATAACCGCATCCCCTGCAGCCAGGGGAGCAGAAGTTCCTGCCATCTTCTGCAGATCGCGCCGCAGCGATGCGATGCGAGCTTCGGTCTCACGAACCCGTACATTTCCGTCGCCGTAGATCTGACGCAGCGATTGAAGGCCGGACTGCTCAACCAGTAGCTCCCCTTGTACTCTCGCGCCTGCATCAACCAGTCCGCGTGTCTGCTCTTTGAGATCGATCGTGCTGTTCTTGCTCGAGAACTCACTCAACGCAAGCTGGGCCTGTTCTAGATCTGCCCCCACCGAGCGAAGGCGACTCTCGATGAAGATGCGCTCCTGCCGCGCGGAGGACGAGCTCGTTCGCGTGAGCAAATTGTTCAACTCATCCAGGTAAGCCTGCGCCAGGTCACGGGCCCGCACCGCGTCAGTGTCCTGCACCGCAATGGTGATGACACCGCTCTTCTTGTCGTCCGTAATTTTTGTCATATTGGCAAGGTGCTTGGCCGTAGTGAAGCGGTAGCGGGAGCGGTAGACCTTCTGCAGATCGAACCGGTCGATGAGCCGGCCCCCGATGGTCCCGCTCTCAAGCAGGCTCTCGTAAAGTGCAGTGTTGGTATGGCCGCCGAGTAAGCCACCCGCCAGGCTGCCCAGGCCGCCCAGGCCGCCCAGACCACCGGAGCGTCCCGTCAGCGCCGCCAACAGCATCGCACCTGAGCCCTGTTGGTCGGGCGGCATGATCCTCGCGATGGACTTATAACGTTTTGGGATGACGAATGCGATGCCGAGGCTTACCACTAGGGCAATGGCCGTGACGCGCGCAAGCGTATGGCGGTATTGCCAAAGCAGCCTTGCACGGCTAAGCCAATCCGCAGGAGCTGACGGCGCGGTGCATTCGGAGGATGGTGTCATGACACTGTGGCTCATGGTTTTGTTCTCGACAAGGGGTGGTAGGAGAGTTGAATAGTTAGTACGTCGTTGCGCTGGGGTGTGGCCGAAAGAGCTGGAAAGCGCCACCATTCCGCCTGATTCTCAAGTCGAAGCTGCCACTCGGGACGGAGCTGAAGATTGGCGACCACGTTGAAGTCCCGCAGGGCTCCCCCTTGCAGAAACTCGCGGTTTACGGTCATGCCGCGAAAACTGGCCTCAATCGACGAGTGAGGGGAGAGGTTCCAGGTCGTCCACACTTGTTCGCCATCGCCTTCGCGTCCGATCCAAGATCCCATCAGCTGGCGATTGTTGGTGTATCCACTCAGGTAGTGAACGTTGGAATAGAAGAAGCCGGGAAATGCGAGGTTGCGGTGAGGTGATAGTAAACCCTCGGCCCGTATTGTCATGCGCGGCAAGCCTGGAACGCAGCGCAAAAAGAATCCGGAAAGCCATGCGCTTTCGGTCGGATACACGACCGGAAAAGGCTGGTCCTCCGAGAACCCGTCGACGTACCCGGTCAAGCAGTTCCGCAGACCGGGAATCCGATACTGCGCATCCACAGCGACACGGCGATCCCCAGGATCCAGTTGCTCCACTCCGCCTGAGACGGAAAATACGCTACGCAGAAAGGTATGCGTATTCACCGGTGCACCCGCGCCACCGAAGATCACTGTACGCGACACGCTGAATTCGAAATTCTCCGTCGGTTTGAATGAGAACTTCTCTCCATGGATGAAAGGCTGGTCGCTCAGCGCAATTCCCGGGCTTCCAATGATGCGCCCTTGTGCCTGCACAAACTGTGCACCCGAGAGCCGACCCACAAACAGTTGAGTCCGAATCTTGCCCAGCCTTGAGAGGAAGCCTGGAAGCACGAAAGGCTCCACGCGGTCATAACGCAACATCGTCAGGGGCTCTGCGTTGTTGCTGAACAGTGTTGAGCCACTTCGTGCCGGGCCCCACCATAGGCTCTGCTTGCCGAAAATAAACTGATTGTCAGCCCAGGTGTATGAAACGTTAGCGTCGAGGACTCTGCCGCGCGTGAAGTCCGAGGGCGGACCGAACGCACCTGGTGCCGTGAAGTCTGCCGCAGCAATGGCCGCCTGGGTCGCGGAACTCGGCCCCGGAGCCGATGCAACGCTTTGTACTTCCGCACGCGCGTAAGCTGCGAATCGGCCAGCCGTCGCGCGAAAGGACACACCTAAGTAGTCGTTCTCTCCTCGCCCAAAAGGCCTGCCGTAGTCGTCCACGATGGTCTCAGCAAAGTGGTAGCCGTCGGTCAGTGGCCTGCCGGCAATCGATGTGCTTCGTTGCTCCACAGACTCAAGACGAAACTCCACGTTGCGCCCTCCCTTCATGCGCTGCCGCTCCAACACGAACGCGTCTTCGAGACTGCGCACAAGTAAAGAAGCATCGTCGGGCGGTTTGAGATCGCGGCTGATGCGTTGCCTCGCATCGATCACCAGCCGGGCACAGGTCATGCGTGTCCACGGACGCAGACCTACGAAAGCTCCAGGCAGATATCCCTCTACCGCAAGCCGATCGAAGGCAGGGTAAACCCAGCTCTCAATCGGCACATACGTCGACGCCGGATCGACGCTGTGGTGCGCTTGCGGACTGCTCGGATTAGCGCTGGCTTGAAGCATCGCGTTGGGCATAAGGGAAGCAAGGACGAGTGCGGCATTGAGTAACATGGCAACCTTAGATATGCGCAATGGCTGCGGTGATGGAAATGGACGAGGCGAGTTGCGCGGTGGTCAGGAGATTTCGCCAGAAGAGCGAGGCCCCAATCACCTTCTGCGGTACAACCACAACGTCGCCGGGATCAAGCTTCGTGGAGAGGACAGCTGGATCGAAGAGTCCGACCGAATGCCGACCGATGATCGATCCATTGGCACGGATCACGAAGATCTCCTTACGGTTCGCCGTGTCGCTCGTGCCACCCGCATGCTGCAGATACCAGCCCGCGGTCTTGCCGGGCGTGAAGGTCAGCGCGGTAGCGTTATAAACCTGGCCGGTAACGAGGACAAACCCGGGACGCTTGGGAATTGTCAATACATCGCCCCGGCGCAGCTCGATGTCCACCGGGGTATTTGCCCAGCTATCGATATCCTCGGTGATGTGTACGACTAGGCGACCACTTGGCGGCTCGCTCTTCAAGCGCGCCAGCACCTGGTCCTGCTGCACCTGGATCAACTTCAGCGTTGTTCCGGAATCTCCCCCGCCGAGGTTTGGCGCAAGACGTGCCGAAGCCGAGCTCGTCTCAATCTGTCGAATCAGTTCCTCGCGGCTCTTCTGTTCAAGTTCGCGCACCTGGTCACGCACAAGCACCGCGCCGGCCGGATAAGCCGTCTCGCGGAACCCTCCGGCACGGCGCAGAACCGAGCTGAGACGCTCACCGTCACGGAAGCCATACGTCCCGGGATAAGCGACCTGCCCTTCGATTCGTACCGACTGACCGATGTCGTTCCAGCCCGTAATCTGGTGAATGGTGAGGATGTCCCCTGGCTTGAGTGGAACATCGGCCCCCGGTTCAGTCCCCGCCACAGCCGCACCGATATGCACGGTGGCGAGGCTCCCCGTAACCCGGTTTCCGTTCAGCACTCCATAGCTGGTCAAATCCGCGTTGTCGAGCAAGGCGTCGCGCTTGAATCCACCAGCCATACGGACCAGCTGCGCAGCTGTCATGCCCTTGGACAACGGGTACGCGGATGGCCGCAGTACCTGACCCTGAATCGTGACCTTCGGAGCATCTACTTGGTATCGGCCGAGGATGCGGATCGTATCGAACGGCTGAAGCTCAAGGTTTCCATTCCCGATCAGCACGTCCGGTACGTTGAAGTTGATAGTCTCCGCGTGGAGATCCGGTGGCACGAGACGGATGATCTCTCCATTGAGCGCCGGCTCCGGCAACAGGTCCTGGTAGCTGTGCAAGACGTCGCTAAGGTGCATGCCGTCGCTGTACGATCGTCGGCCGGGACGTAAGACATGCCCTTCAAGATATATCGCGCGCTGGCTGTAGGGGAGGATCGGTGCAACCCGAATGCGATCCCCATCCTTCACCTGGAACGCGGCAATGACGGTGCGATCAGCGTCTACGCCTCCCGTTCCCGCAGTCTTCAGCGTTACCGTCTCGCGCTGCCGATTGGCGTCAATCCGTTCAATCGTGATGTCCCTAAGGGAAGCCGCTGCAGTAAAACCGCCAGCGTCGTTGATCACGGACTCCAACGTCAATTCGCCAGGCTTCACCTCGTAGATCGCCGGGCGCTTGACCGCACCCGACACCGCAACCTGGGCTCCTGCAGGGGGCACCAGCAAGGTATCGCCACTCTCGAAGCGAGCGCCCTTATTGCGAACTCCATGCAGCAGGAAGTCGTAGAGATCGATCTCCTCGACGAGATGCTCTCCGCGATAGTGCCGCGCCACGCGAAGAGACCCGACCGATGTTGGACCGCCGGCGGCATACAACGCGCTCAATGGAGTTGCGAGCGAGCTGATGTCATAGCCACCCGGCCGCTGCACGTCACCGACAACGTACACACGCACCGAGCGAAGACGCGACACCGTCGCGGTAACCTTCACATCCCGATACTGTTTCTTCAGTGCACCCTCGATCAGGCTTTCCGCGCGTTGGAGCGGAAGCCCTGCTACGTCAAGGGAACCCGCATCCGGCAACAGAATCCGCCCGTCGCGGTCGATCACGCGGCTTAGACTTTGAGTCATGCCGCCCCACATGTTGATCGTGAGTGTGTCACCCGCGCCGACCACGTAATCCGGGCCCAGCGCCACGTCGAGAGGGGTATCGCGGCCCGAGCCGCCACGAGCCATCGCAGAGACATCGCGATTCACAAATACCTCGGAACCAAATCGTTTGAGCGGAGCTGTCTGCTCGGGGATCTGCGTATATAAATCACGCATCGATTGCAGGTTATAGGGAGCAGGCTGGCGAAGCACCTTCGGCGCATCGGTCGAGGCATTCACCGTCTCACTACCGCGTTTCTGCGTACTACCGGATTGGTTGCCTGCCGAGCCGATTAACTGGATTGAGTCCGTCGAAGCATCGCTCTGGTCGGACGACGGGAGACCAGCGGCAGCAAGCTTGGCAGTATCAATTCCTCCGGGCACAGCAACTTGCCCTGCAACTCCACTGCCGTCTGCGGCTCCAACATTCGACCTGGACCCCATACTCTGGAGGTCGTCCTGCGAGACATATCCTCGCGCGCGAAGAAACATCGTGATGTTCGCCCGCAGATCGCTGTTAGTCGCGATCTGGTTGTATAGCATCTGGTCGGAGATGTCGTTGGCATCGATTGACGTGCCCTGCTGCTGCAGGCGATCGGCTACCTGGGATTTCAACTCCACAACCAGATCCGGGTTCTGCTGCAGGATATGGATGATCTGGTCCGACGAGAGAGTGGCAGGAGCGGCGAGGCTGCTGCCACTCGAGGAGTTGCTCCGATCGTCCTGCGAGCTGTCGCTCTGGGGTCCCCCCATCGTTCCGAGACTTGGACCTGAAGACGACTGCGTCGTACTCTGCGCGGACGAAGAAGGGAAGATTCCCTGAGCCTGTGCTGGGTGCGCCAGCATCGCAGCAATCCCCAGCAAGGCTGCTGCTGCGACCTCTTGCGAACGCGAGACACGACCAGGGCGGGCAATCTCACGCGAGGCAAAGCTTGGAATCAGCTTGCAATTACGGAAGGAAATGGAGGATATCAGCATAAGTTTTTCTCTTCGTCTCTTACCCTAAAGAACTGGAACCGCCGCGGTGTCATGCGTTCGTCAGGCAAATGTCATTCTCTTGTTTGCGTCGGATGAGGGCTCGACTTGCCATTCTTGCGCCGACTAAGAATCGCCGCTACACATAACGGATGGCAGTTCGCAATCGGAATCTCGTAAGCCCCAGGCACATGGACAACCTCGATATAGGAATGTCGGCACTTAGTGCGCCTTCAACATATGCAAGGCACTGCGCAGCAGTCGATCCGTGGTGAATGAATTGAATTCGCTGAAGACAACGGCATAGCAAAATGGGTGACCCGAAACAGTGGGGTGGAGAAGTTCAATAGACATCGTGCTTCCCTTCATCCCTAGCTGCTCGAATAAACTAGGTTCGTAGTTATTTGGCTCTGCAAAACACCTCACGGCCAATCGGCGGCAAGCGTTACTCAGTGAGCCATCATCGCGAGACAGCCTCCGGATAAAAGCTCCGGTGTGCGACTAACTCCGAGATGCTCAACATCACCAGACCGTGCCGTCTCGCAAATCGATCGACATCGAGCCCCTTGGTCATACTTCCATCCGGGTTTGTAATCTCACAGATCACTGCTGCCGGCTTGAGTCCAGCCATCCTCGCTAAATCGACCGATCCCTCAGTGTGCCCCTCACGCTCCAGCACGCCTCCAGGTGCGGCCCGCAGGGGGAACATGTGCCCTGGCCGCGTCAGGTCGCAAGCCTGAGCATTGGGTGCGATTGCGGCACGAATCGTCGTTACTCTATCCTGTGCGGATACGCCGGTCGTAATTCCATCTCGCGCGTCGATCGTGACGGTGAAGGCGGTCTGATAGCAGCTTTCATTGCTCGATACCATCTGCGGCAGTTCCAGGTGTGCAAGCGTCTCCACCGTCAGACACAGGCACACGATCCCGCTTCCCTCTCGAATGAAAAGAGCCATCGTCGGTACTGAGATCGTCTCAGCGGCAGCGATCAGGTCTGCTTCGTTCTCGCGATCGAAATCATCAACCAGAATGACAGGGCGCCCCACGCGCATGTCCTCGAGCGCACTCTGAAGCCGATCTTCGAAGGAAAGCACCGTAGATTGAAATGTCGTGATTGCAGAAGGAAATGACAACGTTGACGGACCTCGGCGGGAGTTGACGATAGCCTTTCGGCTTTCACTCGCTTTTACGGGAACGAGTTATCCCGACTCTAACCAACAGTCGACTCTCAGTTGTCACATGGGCGTAAGGAAAATGTCACTCTCCTGTTGCCAAGTGATCCGTGACGAGGAGTTGAAGCGAATGGTCCCTGTAAGGTCTAGGTTTTGACGAGCCTTCGGCGTTCATGCAATAGGTGACGATCACGTTGACGCGCTATCGATAGAGCAGCGGATTGCATGAGTCTCGCCAATCTGGGGGGACGGAGCTTGAGTAGAGGCTCTCGGTGGTGTCGGCTTCTGTTCCCGTAATTCGCTCTTCAACGCTCGCCGGCTACCACGCCGGGCTGGCAGTTTGTCCTTCAACGTTTGCAGTTCGCATCTTCCCGCTCGCGTCGTCAACCAAGCAGCCCCTCTCAAGTCGCAGTATTCGCAGGTCTCGCGCCTCTCGATAGATGCGATGTGTTACCAACAGCACAGCCACTCCGGACGCCCTGAGATTTTCGAGGATGCGAGCCTCATTCGCCTCATCCAGTGCTGAGGTCGCTTCATCCAGCAGCAGCAGGCTCGCACCGCGTAGGATCGCTCGTGCAAGGCCGATCCTCTGCCGTTGACCGCCCGATAACAAAACCCCATTATCGCCCACCCCTGTATCGAGCCCAAGAGGATGAGCTACCAAGAACTCTGCCAGGTTAGCGACGGCCAATGCCCTCATTAGCTCTTGATCGGTCACGCCAGGCATCCCGAATAGCAGGTTGTTGCGTATCGAATCGTCCAGCAAGACGACCTCTTGGGGAACGTAGGCAACGCGTCCGCGCTCAACCATTACTACACCAGAAGCAGGCTGCAACAGGCCGGCAATCACATTCAGCAGCGAGCTCTTGCCACTTCCCGATACTCCGCAAAGCACGACTGTCTCGCCCTGCCGGATCGAAAGACTGACGTTGTCGAGAATCCTCACACCATTCCGAAAGGAGAAGCTAACTTGGTCGAGCTCTAGAATCAGGTCTCCCCGCGCCTCTTGTATCGTTGCTTCAGCAGTGCGATTCACAGAGCAATCTTCCAACTCATCGCAGACAGTCAGCACGCTCTTGTAAGACCTCTCCATCTGCCCAGCCAGGAACGACAGTTGACTGATCAGTGGAAGCAGCCGCCGGCAAAGGACGAAGTAAAACACGAGAAGCGACAAGAGTTGCCGCGAATCCCCGTGGCGTAGCTGCACCACGATGACAACACCCAAGAAGACCAGCACCACTCCCTGGTCGGCAAGGATTCGCGCAACCTGGGGAAGAAAGACAACTCGCCGAAAGCTTACCCTTACCGACCGGGCCTGCCCACGAATGCGCTCTTGTAGGAACGCTCCAATCCCATAGCTGCGAATCTCTCTCGCAGACGCAAACATATCCGCCAGAGTCCGTTGAAGGGCGCGCAAGGATTCGTCGTGCTCCGCGGCAGCCCGTTGGAGCTTCACCCGGATAAGAAATCTGTGTAGTCCATAAAACGTAGCAATCGTTGCACCCAGACCACAAGCCGCCGGAGGACTCTGATAAATAAGCGCGCACGTCATCAGTGCGACCACGACAGCACTGGCCGCGATCTCGATCGAAAGGTGGTAGAAGTTCGAGGCTTCGTGCACCGTGGACATTGCGTGATTCAGCAGATCGCTGCGATTGCGCTGCGCGAAGCGGGCCCACTGCAGCTCGTTATAGCCCTGTGTCAGTCGCAGCAATAGGTCTGTACACAGGTTCTGAATATGCGCGACGGCAGAACGCGTCGATGCCAAATCCAGCACGGCTCGTGCTACAACCAACGCTGCTGTCGTCATGGCGGCAGAGAGCGTAGACGTAGTCGTCCACCATCGATGATGAGCCGGCACTATGCCTTGCAAGAGCATGAACAAGAGGTACATCGTACCGGCAAGCAGCAGGTCGCAGCATCCTACAATCACCCGCTCCAAGACGAGCACCGCAAATACAATACGCTGCCTGATGCTCAGAAGATATATTGCGGGCGGGGCTCTCCGACCGGGTAGAAGCGGCCACAAATACGACCGCTTCAACTCCGTTCCGTCTCTTGTATCTGCGCTTGATCCACCTGCCATGGGCCGACTTTACAGCCTGCTGCTTAGCCAGTTGTCAGGACTCGGTCGTCAGAATGTCAGGACAATGTAACCGCCTTCACCGTTACTCCCGGTTGGCAAGCACGAACCATGGACTCCCATCTACTCCAGCTGACTGACCATCCTGACATACTTTGCGCGCTTAGCCGGCGGCTCTGCTCTTTCCGCCAGCAGTACTAACTCCTCCTTCGAAGGCTGAAGCATTAACGGTAGCTTCTTCCAGTAATACTTCAGCTCGGCCGAGGTCCAGTCCGCATAGGTCTTCTCCCACGACTTGCCCGATTCGCCAGCGAACACAAGGTTGGCGGGATTGACAATTCGCCGAGCATCTTGAAATCTGCAATCCATCGAGAGTCGCATCTGATCCGAGAGGTTCGGTGAAGCTGCATGGACCGTCAGGCTGTGAAAGATAAGCACATCACCCGCATTCACGTGACCGCCAACCCATCCGTCTCCGGCTGCCGTTCCTTCCGGGATCTCGGGCACATGTAGGTTCTCGCGCTCATGATGCTGAATGCCGTGACGATGGGATCCTTCCAGGATCCTCAACGGACCGATCTCGATTGGGCAGTCATGTAGAGGAATCCACACCGTATAAAGCTCCGGATCTCCCCCCATGAATTCGTAGTCCTGGTGAGCGTGCGTCACAAGTCGCTCGCAATTGGGAAAAATCAGTCGACCGATCGGCTTCGGATGAATCAGCACCTGCTCCCCTGCAAGCATCTTCATCACCTTCTGCAGGGCAAGCTCATGCGGCAGCCTATGCAACCCTTCCAGGTTGAATACCTCCTGGTAGACCCGCTTGAACCTGGGGTCTGGATCGCCGTAGGCTACGCCGAGTGTTGGGATTCGTTCTTTCGGATCACGCTCCGGCTGTAGCCACCCCGCACGGGAAAGCACCCGCGTGACATCAGTCAGGGCAGCGTCGACGGCTTCTCTGCGTAGCAAGTCCCGGACTAATACATAACCCTTCGTGCCGATCTCGTCCTGCAGCATAGTCGGATTGAGTTCAGATTTCTTAAGTTCGTAGAAAGCCTTCACGCGTATCTCCTCCAGCAAACCGATGTTACTCAAGGGCTAGTAGCGACGATAGTCAAGTGCGCCTTCAAACGTGTCTTTGGATCGTCTTGCGTTCGTCAATTGATTGTCACGCGCAATTAGCGGAGCATCGGATCTCCCACCAACCTTCGTAATGAAACAGTGACAATTCATTGACCCGGAGATGACAAGCCACAGGCGGCTGTTTCACTAAGCTCAGAACATGCGCCCGTGCACCTCGCGGCAGCTCTAGCTTTATGTGAAAAAGGGACAACGGAATGGCCAGAAAACTTGTTCTACAAGGCACACAACACAACGGCGTCACGCTCAAACCGCACCGGCCTCAAGACGCGCTCCTCTACGATATGGCGCTTCCACTCCGTGCCACTTTCTATCCGCTCGGCTTCGCGGTCGACATCCTGACCAATGACCCCGACGTCCTCTTGGCCGCCCACGAGAGCTTCGGCCATCGCCGCCTGCGCCGCGGCGATACTGCCCTGCAGATTCGCGTTGGTGTCAGCGAGACGGGCGGCCTTGGCTGCCCCCCCGAGCCCACCCGACGCGAATACAATCACCTCTACTCACTTACTGCTGACACCGAAAACCATGCCGTGCTTGATCTCAAGACCTGTACCAGCTTCGTCTGGCTCAATCGGTCGTCCGTCAGAAACAGGCTCTACCTTCGTTACAACTTTCTCGAAAAGGTGGTCTACCTCCTGCTTGGCGCGTCCGTCGTCACTGATGTCCATGCCGCCTGTGTCAGCATGAGGAAGAAAGGAATCCTCCTCTGCGGTGACTCCGGTGCAGGAAAGTCGACCCTCGCCTACGCATGTGCCCGAGCCGGATGGACCTATACCTCCGATGACACCAGCTACCTGATCAATGACTCCGCGATTCCTCGCGTCATCGGACACTCGCATCGTCTGCGCTTCCGCCCCGCCGCCAAGGATCTCTTTCCCGAGCTCACAAAATACGAGATGACACCGCGAATGGAAGGCAAGCCTTCGCTTGAAATTCCTACCTCCGAGCTGCCCGTACTCTCGACCGCCGCTGAAGCGAGAGTTCACTCCATCGTTTATCTGAACCGTGGCCAATCCGCCCTAAGTAGGCTTGTCTCGTTACCGAATGGAACAGCGACGGAACGCACCCGTAATGAACTCTTTTCGGCAGGAGAGATCCGCGCAAAACACGAGAAGATCCTAGAGATCCTCTCGTCCGTACCTACATTCGAGCTCCAATATCGCGACCTTGATCATGCGATCGATCAACTAGGCCTTCTGGTCCAAAGCACTTAGGGGTCCGGGACAAGGTGAAGCTCCTTCGCACGCCTGAGATCGAAGCACTCGCCACACACGGTGGCATCGCTTCGCCATGCAGGGTTCAGGGCAAGATCTCCTGCAGATAGGTATCGCCCCCGCTGCCACAGCTCAGACCAAGGCTCGCCACGCCTTGCGCCAGAGGAAGAATACAAGAACAAGACCGGAAAGATCATGCAAGCGGCAGCAACCGCCACAGCATACAGCCACCGCATGCAACCCCTCGAAGATAGGCCCAGCAAGGCTTCAACAATCAGGAATAGAAGCACCACATAGTGCTGCCCGAAATCCAGGTTTCATGCAACGAAAAACAGAGCGCAGTCATTCGGGTGTCGTCGAAAGGCATGCGGGATTCTGCTCGTCCATTGACTCCATCGTGCTCACTCCCACCGTTCAACAAGATTCCTTGCGCCACCGCATGCATCTCAACGACTCTTCGATAACATCGGCAGCATGTTCCAGCCCGCGCGATGAACGAATCGCCACGTGCAGCTTCATAGCCGAATCTCGATAGCCAGGCTCGTTGAGA
Organism: Edaphobacter sp.; assembly: GCA_025462645.1. Lineage (GTDB taxonomy): Bacteria > Acidobacteriota > Terriglobia > Terriglobales > Acidobacteriaceae > Edaphobacter. Next base: position 49,966 of record JAOAPB010000074.1, read on the forward strand.
ATCCTCCTAAGCGCCCCAAGTATCCTGTTCGCAGAAAGTTCTTTCATCGACAGCACCTCAGCAACACCGCACCATTTCAGGCGAGCTGCCACCGCCGGCTGGTCGAACGCCTTGGGGATCACAATCATCGGCTTCCCTTCCCTCAATGTTTCCAGCGTCGTATTGAGCCCGCCATGACTGATGACGATGTCGGCTCTCTTCAAGACCTCTAACTGCGGAAGATATCTCACAACAACCGGCTCGCCCGGTAGCCCGCTAAGGCTCTCGGGATCACGGCGTCCACCGAGCGAAATCACCAATTGCAGGCGGAGTTCGGCACACGCCTCTGCAATCAAATGGAAGATGCCAAGGTCACTACGACGAGAGGTTCCAAGCGACGCATAAACCATCGTGCGACCATCAAGGCGATCCCATGCAAAGTCCATCGCTGGCCGCGCGGTCTCATCCACGAACGGCCCGGCATAGTGGAAGTTACGTGGCAGTACCGCCTGCGGAAAATCTAGGCACCGCGGCAGTTGTGTTATGTGAGCGAGTTCCGGATATACAGATTGAATCCGACGAATGGATCCGAATCCCCGCGATCTCCGAAACTTGTCAAGCCTGCGGCGTACCGGTCCTCTCATGCGCACCACCGAGACCTGAAGCAACGCATGTTGTACCCGCTCAAAGAATCTGGTCCCCGCCGCAATGCCTGGAGGCCCGTCCCATCCGAAGTTATGCGGTACGGAAGTCGACACCACAAAATATGGCAGGCGCAACATCTCCGCCAGCGTAGTACCAGCGAGCGCAATCTCATCCATGATGAGCGTGTCAATTCCAGCGGCAACCAGCGCCCCCGGAGCTTGTCGCAGGAAGAACTCCATGTCGTAAATAATGCGGTCGATGCCGTCGCGCAGGGCAACGATATCCCGCATAACCTGCCACCTGTATCCCCTTCCGCCACACCTTGCAGGACGAGCACCAAGCGAACCGATTGAACAAAACTCCAATCCATGTGCACGCACGTGATCCTCCAGCTCCGCTGACTGGATGAACGTGACCCTATGCCCGCGCGCAACCAGCTGCCGCGATAAAGCAATCAGCGGATTCAGATGGCCGGCTCCCTTGTAGGACAACACTCCGAAGTGTGACATTCATGCCTCTCTCAGGTGACTGTCTGCACTGCGAACTGCTCGTCCCCCCAACCGCACCTGCCCCACACCCAACGCCGTCTCCGCTTGGCTCAACAACTCTTCGACCGGCGCGCGCAGCCACCGGACTATCCCGTCAATCCATAGTGGTTCGAGCCCATCCCTTGCCTCAGACGCGAGACGCTCCCACACAGCTTCAGAGGCAAGCTGCACGCACCCGCCGATCATCACGAACTCCACATTATGCATGGAGAGAGACTCCAGTGTGTCAGCCGGACTACGGCCCGTATCACGAACTGCAATTAGGTCGCCCACACCAGCTTCCCCGATCGTCCCCTCTCGCTCGCGCAGTCGCAGCGCGGCGGCAGGAGCTTCCGTGACCATGGCATAAGCCCGATCAGGATGAATGTCGCATCGCCGGATCGCAAACCTGATTTCGTCCAATAGATCGCCTTCGGCGGTCAACGGAGAATCATTTCCCAGCGCCAGATTCTCGATTCCTCCCAGAATATTCATCAAAGGAAGCTGCTTGAAGAGGAAGTCGTTCGACGATGGGCAAACGATCAGCGACACTCGACGGCTCTGCAGGAGATCGATCCCCGCTTTATCGAGCGCCAGTCCATGAACGAGCACGGTACTCGCATCCAGAACACCAAGTCGGCTGAGCTCATGCAGCTCTCGTTCTGCTCGTGCATCGACTCCTTCGCACGCATGCATGATAAAGGGAGTTTCGCAGGGCATTAATTTACGAGCCTTGAGAAGATCACCACCCAGAGCAAGAGAATGACCCCATCCATACTGCTGAACCACTCTGACCAGGAAATCTTCTCTCTGCAGCACCCGCCAAAGCGGATCATGATGACATACAGTGGTCACCCCGCAGAGAAGGTTGCGAATCCCTCCCCACCATAAACGTACATCCTTCGGCACCCCATGGTGCATCGCGATCACTCCAGCAAACTTGCGGTGAATGTCCTCCCCCCATTCAACATAATTTCCGTACGGTGGATCTCCGAGCCTCGGATACAAGGCGAACTGCAGATGGTCATGCGCGTTCACGAGGCCCGGAAGAACCAGGTATCCGGTCAGATCAATATCGACACATCCGGCTTGCGATATCGACGAGGGAGACACCTTGCCTCCAACACGCGACACGCGGCCTGAGTCGATCTGGATCGAGTACCAGGCACTCTCCCCCGCGCGCTGTGCGCAACGCGCTCCACGAATGACCGCGCCGCCGTTCTTGGATCCACGATTCAAGTCACTCATGCTTCTTCGCCCCATAAATGCGAAAGCGGGAGGGCTCACGCCGGCCTCGCAACTTTGCCATAACCGGCCGCATATTCCACTTGAAGCCGTACTGCGGCGAATGAACCGTCCAACGAATTGACAGTCGCATCTCCAGCTTGCGAAGCCGCTCATTGGTCAGAAATTCAAGGCTGGTGACTGAGTCGGAAGCAGTTCCATAGCGTTGGATAAACGCAGTCTGGCGCTCGGCAATCATTCGCTGACCGCTCTCCTCCCGCGAATACCAGGGAGTGTCGCTGATGATCACTTGGCCACCGATCTTGAGACATCGAAGCGCCTCACACAGGGTCGCTTCATAATCTTCCGAATAATGAAAGGACGCATTGAATACAATCGCATCGAACTGCTCGTCCTCAAAGGGCAGGCGCGTCATCTCCGCCTGGAACCGCGGCAAAGGTTGCGGCAGATGCTTGTCATAGTGCGCCGCTGCTGCCAATCCATCATGCTCATTCGTGAGCAGGTCCACAGCGACAGGCTGGTATCCTGCAACAGCGAGGCGGAAGCTCATCCAGCAATTGCCTGCGCCAATATCCAGTACCCTGCTCCCGCGTTCGATAGGCGCCAGAACCTGCCCCATCAGGTGGTCGAAGCTCCTTGCCCGGATATGCCATTGCTCTCGATTCCTCCCCGAAGCATCTTCATAGGGGAGACCCAGGTAATATTCGTCACCCTTGCTACCGCGTCCTTCAGCCGCGCGAATACCCTCATAGTCCTTGATGAAGCGCGCATAATGCTCGGCGCGTTCCGGAAGCAACGCATGCACGATCCCGCGGCTGATCCGCATCCGAAATCCACACTGCCCGCAGTCCAGTACATCGACGAAAGCTCGGCAGCGCGGACATTGCAGTTCCACTCCATCGGGATAGCCATCACCAGCCGCGATGCCGTCTTCTAAGCCAGCCTCAAACACGCTACACCTCCCGGGAGGGAGTGAATCGTTTGATGTTCACCAGCGCAGGTGAGGAGAGCGGCATCAGCTCATCAAGACCTCCCAACGCCTCATCGTCCCGGCACATCGGTTCCAGTTCATTCACCGTGCTCCATAGTGCATCCACTCTGGCCGCAGTGGCGCTCGAAAGATGCTCCTCGCTCCACGAGTCCACCTCTGTATGGAGCGCATCGCGTACGGCGCGATAAAAGTCCGTCGTGTACGCGGCCTTGAACATGATGCAAAGGTCGTCGCTATCACTCCAGTTGCGCTTCTGCCCAAGTTGCATCCGCACCCGCTCATAAAACACGGTGCCAGGTAGAGGATACGAGAACGAAATTCCAATGTCGTCTGGCCGGTTCTCACGAACGAATGCGATTGTATCCTGGAGTTCGTTCCAGGTCTCCCCCGGATAACCGAATTGCAGAAAGAAGCACGCCCGGATCCCCGCGTCCTTCAGCCGGCCACGTGCAACGACAACGGCAGGAAGACTGAGCCCCTTGTCCATCGCGTTGAGCACGGTCTGAGCTCCGGACTCCACGCCCATCCACACCTCTGCGCATCCCGCCGCCTTCAGGTGCTGGACAGTATGTTCCGTCATGAGATCGGCACGCGACTGGATCTTGAACGGCACAACCGCATCGCACCTCGTCACTTCCTCCGCAAACTCCTCCACCCAGTGTTGGTTCAACGCGAAGACGTCGTCACCGAACCAGATATGCTGGGCCCCTGCCTTCTTCAGCAACTCCATCTCTTTTGCTACCGCCGCAGCCGGGCGAAGGTGGAATTTGTTACCTGAAATCGGCTTTGCACACCAGTTACAGCGATATGGGCATCCCCGGCTCGAAACCATATTCATCGAGAAGTACCCGTGGGCATCCATCCAGGCCTTGCGATACGGCTTCAGGTCGATCAGATCGCGCGACGGCAGCGGAAGCTGTGACCACGAAGGATTCTTAGCAAGGTGTTTTGCACTGTGCACCGGTTGGCCGTCTTCATCGCTCTTCACCAGCCCATCGACTGGGGGGATCGCATCACCGTGCAGTAGTATCGCAGTGCATAGCTGCGTCAGCGTCTCCTCGGCCTCTCCACAGAGCACATAGTCGAAGCCGTTCTCGAGGAACAACCTGGGGTTGTCGGTCGAATCTGACCCATGCACAATGGCGACGGCGCCCATGCTGCGCGCCGCCCCAGCCATCTCCCACGCAACCTCTCGCATCCGCGTGAGACACATCTTCGACAGGAAATTGAAATCGTCCTCATAGACCACCACGGCCTTCGGCCGCTGCGCTTCCAACATCGCAGCAAACATAGCCGTTGGCTCCTCAAGCATCGAATCGAACACCGCAACCGAGAGGCCCTTCTCCCGCAGCGCAGAAGCCGCATAGAGAGTCCCGATCGGAGCGTAGGGCTGCATCTTGCGCAGTTGTTTCGGGTCATAGGCCAGATGATAGGAATGGGTAATTAAAATGTCTGCCACAATTCACCTCGAAGACTTATGCGACGGTGGCGATAGCCAGTACCGCCGCCGGCGTGCCAGACCCCGAAAGCAGCTGGCTGACCCGTTGATTGACTTAGCCTAGTTCGGACGGTGCGGGGAGTTGTCTCACGATTGTCAACTCCATGTCATCTTTTGTCGTTTGGGTTGCTTGCCATCATGCCTGCCGCACCCGCCGCTGACCGCTGATCTAGCGAGCGATAGTTAGGCTCTGCGGGTATGTTTGTCGGCATCGAGAGATGCCCCAGCTTGTCACGCTTCGTTGCGAGATAATGCGCAGAATGCGGACTCGCGGCAACGTCTGCGCTCAACCGCTCCACGATTTCGATTCCCGACGTCTTCACTGCCCAGATCTTCTCAGGATTGTTGGTCATCAGTCGAAGCGGGCCAACCTCCAGCAACCGGAGGATGTTCACCGCAAGGGCATAGTCTCTAAGGTCAATCGCATGGCCCAGCCGCAGATTTGCCTCGATCGTGTCCAATCCCTGGTCCTGTAGCTCGTAGGCGCGCAGCTTCTCCATCAGGCCGATTCCTCGACCCTCCTGATGCTCATAGAGCAGCACCCCAGCGCCTTCATCTGCGATCGTGCGCAGTGCCAGTTGAAGCTGATCGTGACAATCGCATCGCAAAGAATGGAAGACATCGCCGGTCGTGCATTGCGAATGAATCCTAACCAGCGGAGGCGTGCTGTAGATGTCTCCCAGAACCAATGCGAGCGCCGTCTCAACCCGCGCCTCCACTCCTTTCCCGTCCGCGTGAGTGCCCTCAAATGCCAACAGGCGATAGGTCGCCCAGCGTGTTGGAAAACTTATGTCAGCAATTTTTTGTAGGTTCATCAACTCAGGTCATCTCCGAAACTTGCCGCGGTATCTCAGTCATCGTTGAAACGGAAGCAATTCGTAATCTCTATGTGGAGCCTAGCCAGCGCGCTCCGTACAGGTGTCGCCAGATCGTCTCGAATCGGTCATCACATTGTTGAAGACACCCCGGTTCGACGGAACTGGTACAGCACATGATCGCCCAGCATCGCGAGCGGACCTGTAAGCCCCCGATCCAGCGCCTCCATCACTCTGAGCAGATGCGGGTGCTGCGATATCCAGGGCTCAGCCGCGCTGGGGGGCACAGCCACCCCAATGCCCACGCGCCTCTCCAGCACAAACCACGGTGCAAAGGCGTGCATCATCGCCTGTCTACGGTGGTACACGACATGGAACTCGCGCTTAGCCAGCCGTGCCGGGGCTTCACCACGCATCAAGCGTCGCAGCGCCAAGTATGGCCGCCGACGCAACATCTCAGTCACCATCTCCCCCGGGCACAGTGTGCCGAACAACACCAGCATCGCCGGGGCGCCAGACTTTAGCAGACGCGCCAGACCGCGTGCCACCGGGGATAGATCCGCAACACAGTTCAGCGGAGCGAAGTTGGAGAACGCTCCATCGAACCTGTCTCCACCCACCGCAAAATATCGCTTCGCAAATAACTCCATATCCTCAGCGGCGGCGACCTCCGCCCGCGCGCCGAGTGGTTCCAGCTTAGTACTCGCGACCTCCACCATCGCAGGAGACGGATCGGTGAGGAGCACATCATATCCACGCTCTGCCAGGAAGCTCGCATCCTCTCCAGTGCCGCCGCCAAGCTCAAGGATTCGCCCTGCTGCCGGGAACTCGCGGATTAGGGCTGCTCGAACCGCGCGGCGCTGCGCGGCCACACTGAGCCATGCACCGAAGCGCGAGTCAAAGATTGGAGCGATCGCATCGAACGCGATAGCCGCTGGACGTAGAGGAGTCATCATCGCATCAACCCATCCATATGCGTCTCCAGCGGTAAGCCTCCCAGCCATACCGGAGCCCTTCCACCACGTGAAAGCGTAACCGAAGAAGTACATATTTCAATTGCACGCGATACCTTCGCACCCGTACTGATAAGCTTTCGCCGTTAGCTGCACGTACCACCTCCGGTGGCAGTCGGCGCGGCAACAATGCCTTCCATAGAGAGCGGCTCATCGCATGACCCGAAGGCTCAAGCTCGCGCTGCAGCAGCAGGTAAAGCTTGCTCCCGGGAACGTCCCCGAAGACGGCGCGGCGTCCGTGAAGTCTTACCCAAAGACGCGCCGCTGGAGGAAGCCTGTCGACCGTCCACTCCGTCAACGCCCGTGGCGCGAACTCCCCCATAACACTCGTGATCAGCAACGTAACGATCCCAAGGCCCAATGAAGCTTTCGGGGTCTCCTCGCCCCTCGATCGAAGGTCGGTCCAGAAGACGTTGTCGTGCCGCCGCGTCAGTACGTGGCGATAAAACTCCAGCAGATGCGCAGTGCGCGAGAACTCGCCGCAGATGTGCTTATATGCATGCATGCCCTGCCCAAGGAATAGATCGACCGGCGAAAGTACAGGTATGTCGATCCCGTATAACGCCCGCACTTCCACGCGATCTAACAGGGACGCATCTCCCGCCATACGCGCCTGAAGATGCAACTCAATCGTTCGACCGGAAGTGTCTTTGTAGAAGTCCTCCATCGAGATGCCGATCTTTTCGTCTTTCTTGAACTCCCAGCTTCTGCCGCTGACTGCGTACAAACGATAGCCTTGCTGCTCGAGCACCCGCCGCGCATCCACAATGGCTTCCTCCGCGAGCAGAAAATCCAGGTCTAACTGATGACGCAGCTCCAGCCTGGGCACCGATTCCGGCGAGAGTGAAAATCCTTTCAGCACCGCATACGACAGAGCAGCTGCCTTAAACCTATTTTGAACGGCCAACGATTCCGTAATCATGCCACGCGTCCGCTCGGCGTTGTCCCGCATGTTTTGCTGCAGCCGGGCAAGCACACATCCAGGCAAAATATGAGTCAGTTGCAACCCAATCAAGCGGTCGAGAAAATACAATGCCAGTCCACTGACATCCAGCCAATGCGTCAGGCTCCGCCATTCCTTCTCAGTGATCTCGTGGAGCTCCAGGCATTGCACCGGTAACGGATCACAGAAGCTCAGCAGCACCGCTCTCCGAAGTCTCTGGTCGCGGCTCAACGCAGCCGGTTCCGCGCTGACCTGTTTCCCTGAATCTTCCCTCTGCCTCTGGGCCACGCTCCGGCGAAGCATGCGCCGTAATACAGATGAAGACGCGGAATCCCGGATATCCCATTCAAGCAGAGACTGTTCGTTGGCGAGCATCGGCAAAGCTTCATCACCTCGACTATCTGGCGCACCACCGCGGGATCGATCGCACCCTGCAGTCCATGCGTGGTATTGGGTCAAGAGTAGCCAAGCGCTCACCAAGAGTTGTCATGTCAGGGTCAGGAGATTGTCACCGTCTTGTTGAGACTCTGCTGCGCCCAAGGTTGAGGTTGGTGTCAATCCAAGCCCCTACATGTTTGACGGCCAGGAACGGGCAGAGTACGGCCGGGCCCACATAGGCAGCTCGTGAAGACCTGACCTGCTAGTTCGGGCGGGGATTTGGTCCCGTCAACCTCACTCAACCAAGACGGTTCTATTTGGGCTGGCCGGAACGGAAGATTCTTCAGACACCGCCTGAAAATTACCCTGGCTCTCGGACATTGCCCCCAGATTTCCTTTGCCCTAGTCGTTATATGTTCGTCGACTTTCGGCCAAGAACGCAGAGGGCTCGAGCCTTCTACGAGAAGGAGGCCCTTCGTTCACGTTGGTCAATCCGTCAACTGGACCGCCAGATAGCGAGCCAGTTTCACGAGCGTAGACGATGACGGATGGGCAACAGGAACACGCCCGTAACAATTGCAATCACAAGGCCATGGCGACGACCAGCAAAGTGTGGGTCCGAACCCCTCTTCTCTCGTTGATACCCGCTAATTTGTTGATCATTTGGTCTTCCGGCTTTGACCGGGGTGGAAACTCATGGCACAAATTTATAGTCTGCACCGTAGATCGTGAGCAGATGTTTTGGATTGGCCGGATCGGCTTCCAGCTTCTGCCGCAGCTTCAATATCTGATTATCAACCGTCCGCGTGGTGGGATAGGAGTTGTAACCCCACACCTCATTCAGCAGGAGCTCCCGCGTAAGCACCCGGTCGATGTTGTCGGTAAAATACTTCAGCAGCCTGAACTCGTGTGCAGTTGAGCGTGACCGGAACGCCATTCCGCCGGGCGCTCATACTCCTGAAGTCGATCTCCCAATCGGCAAAGCGGAAGATCGCAGCGATGGCGGGCCTGCGCTGCCTCCGAATGGCTGCCTGAATACGGGCTGTCAGCTCACGTGGGCTAAACGGTTTCGTGACGTAGTCGTCAGCCCCAGTTCCAGCAGCAAGACCTTGTCCACGACTTCGCTGATCGCGCTAAGCACGATGACCGGAGTTTCGCTGGAGATCGATTTGAAAGTCTGGCAAAGTTCGCGGCCCGAAATCGAGGGAGAATGAGATCGAGGACGACAGCCAGCGGCCTCTCAGTGCGAAACAACTCAGCCAGTCTGTCCATACCCTGCAACGACAACAGCGTAATGCTCTTCGATGAAAATCCTGCGGAGCACCTTCTGTATGCGCGGATCATCTTCAATGATCAGGATCGTCCCAGGATCAACCGTGTGAACCGTATCGAGTTCGATGCTATCTTCCATAAAATCCGCGTTCATAGCCATGATTTCCGGACCTCTCGTTTATTCTCATCGACCGGCGCCGAAAACTGCGGCGACAAGCCGCACAAATGACAAATGAATGACAATCCCCCGCACACGGATTCGTGCATGGCGCCGTTTACGAGCCCAAGTGTGCCGTACTCCTGCTCGCCAGGAATGCGCTCGTCGACACCGCCGCGACCTCCTTTGGCTTGGAGACGTAGACAGAATGGCTGACTCCCTCAACCTCGGTGGTGTGGCAGCCAGCTCGTGCGGCATACCATCTTTCCAGGTCGGGATTGATGATTCTGTCTTTTGTCGCCATCACCATCCAGCTCGGTTGCTTTCTCCAAGCAGGCGTAGTGATGGCCACGCTGAAATTGACAGCTGCGTTGAGTACCTCCAATCGTGCCATAAAGGCTGCTTATCGGTAGGCACGTCGGCTGCGAAGTACTTCGGAGGAAGCTATAACTTGTGCCTTGCAAGCGGAACGATTCCGCCAAGGGTGAGACTGATCAGGCCGATAATGGCTTGGCGCTGCGCGAAAGAGCGGAGGCGCCCTGTGTGTGTTTCTGCTGTGAACGTCAGCCAATGCTTAGGTGCCTTACTTCCTTGTCGACATTCCGATTACACCTCTAGCAATTGAATGATTAAAATTGTTTATTTTAAGCACTGTGGTGACATTTACAGATAAGAAAACGGGCTTCTTCATGAACCCAAGCTCGAGCGTGTGCGTTCTTGGCGACGAGCTGCCCTTCATATTCTCGGCAGTAGTCAACGCATTCTTGCATACGAAGATTTCGGCCGGCTTAACTTTCTAGCGCGAATAAATCTGGAGTTGCTAACTTCCCACACTTATCTCACTCGTGGATGCGGGGGATACCTATTCTTCCTGCATCCGCGCTCGAACGTAGCGTGGCTACCGTAGTCGCCTGTGAGATGGCAGACTAGGGGCGGCAGTGGCATTGTGGGCATTTCTGCACAGAATGACGGCCCTGAAGGCAGCGCGGGTCTTTGGGGAACGAAAGCCCGTCAGCGCTTTGAATTCGGATTGCGCATGTGGTTTAAAGCAGCCTCAGCGGAAGTGAGTGGCTCTTAAGGGCATATTCGACGCCTGGCATCCTTTTGTAGTTAGTCCTGGAAACGTGTTTGTGAGAGTTCAATAGCTGCGAAAATCTGTGCATTTGATGGTGTTACATAGTGGTTGGTGGCGTGCATTTTCAATGAGTTGCGTGATATTGCCGAAATTATAGGAAAAGCGACCCGAGAGAGAAGTCGTCGCTCGTTTCAGCGTTCAGCAAGTATAGCGTGATCAAACCCAGCTTCGAGGTGTTCGTCCCGCAGCAGTCCTCTTCTTGAGGTATCCCGAATCGCGGTAGAATTCGACTCGCCGGAATTATCCCACCGGCAGAAAGACGTGCCCGTGATATCCAGCTCTCGGCAACAAACCACCTTCACCCGGGACCCTCAGGCGACTGACGTCCGCGCCATGAGCATCGCAACAGCCCTCTTCTTCATGTGGGGATTCCTTACCTGCCTCAACGACATCCTCATCCCGCATCTCAAAGGCATCTTCCAACTGAGCTATGGCCAGGCCATGCTCGTCCAGTTCAGCTTCTTCATGTCCTACTTCGTCTTCGCCCTCCCCGCCGGCAAACTCATCGAGTGGCGAGGATACAAGCAGACCATGGTCATCGGCCTTCTCGTCATGGCCACCGGCGCGCTACTTTTCCTTCCCGCCTCCTCCCTTGCCTCCTTTCCGCTCTTCCTCTCCGCCCTCGTCATCCTCGCCTCCGGCATCACCTGCCTCCAGGTAGCCGCGAACCCCTATGTCACCAACCTTGGCCCGCAGGCCACTGCCGCTAGCCGCCTCAACCTATCGCAGGCGTTCAACTCGCTCGGCACTACACTCGCTCCCCTCTTCGGTGGAGCGCTCATACTTAGCGGCGTCCAGGCCACCCCGGAGAAGATGCACTCCTTCTCCGCCGCCGTCTTGCAGGAGTACCGCGCTCAACAAGCCTCCTCCGTGCGACTCCCCTATCTCGCCATCGCCCTCACGCTTATCCTCCTCGCCATCGCTATCGCGCTCGTCAAGCTCCCCACCACCGACTTCACCCGCGACTTCCGCCCCGGCGAACACGACACCGCAAAAAGAGGAAGCATCTGGAGGCAACCCTATCTCCTCATGGGTGCGCTCGGCATCTTCGTCTACGTCGGTGCCGAGGTCTCCATCGGCAGCTTCCTCGTCAACTACTTCGGCCTGCCGCAGATCGGCGGTCTCGACGAAAAGACCGCAGCCCATTACGTCTCTCTCTACTGGGGCGGAGCCATGATCGGCCGCTTCATCGGCTCAGCCCTCCTGCGCAAGCTAAGCACCGGCATCGTCCTCGCCGGAGCCGCGCTCATCGCCTGCAGCCTCGTCGTCCTCACCATCACCAGCACAGGCCACGTGGCCATGTACAGCGTCATCCTCGTAGGCTTGTTCAACTCCGTCATGTTCCCCAGCATCTTCACCCTTGGGCTGGCAGGACTGGGCGAACTCACCAGCAAGGGCTCCAGCCTCATGGTCGCAGCCATCGTAGGCGGAGCCATCATCCCCCTCGCCGAAGGCCATTTCGCGGACCGTGTCGGCGTTCAACATGCTTTCGTTCTTCCAGCGGTCTGTTACATCTACATCGCGATCTTCGGCCTGCTCGCCTACCGTCGCCAGAAGGTCGCCCAGCTTCCCGTCCCGGTCACAATAGCCTGACCTACCGGAGCGAACTCAAATCGGCAACCCGCTCTTCGCAAAGACGCGAAGGAACGTTCGCGGTCGAAGGCGCCAGCCCATCCATCCTGGCCTTCCACTCCTGCAGAGAGGCTGAAGTTCCAGGGGTCACTGAATCCTTAGATAGATTGGCTGCTGCCTCCGCAACCAGGTACATCAGGCAGCTCCTCATCCAGTGTCGAGTTCTAAGTATTGTAGATAAACCAGGCCGGGCCAGAAGGGGTCACCATGCAGTAGCTGCGGAACTGAAATGGGGCTTTGCCAATACAGTAGCAAGAACCGGGAGAATGGCCTAAGATATCTGCTTGCTGTTCCATAGAGAAAGATGGGCACTATGACTCTTGCGTCTGGCATTCGCAAACTGGCACGAGGTCGACGATGACGAGGTACGCAAACCCAACTCCAGAGTTGATCCATGGACGGGAAGCGGCAATTGGGCTGGCTCTGGTCCGTGTGACGATTGGCGCAATGTTCGTGTGGGTCTTTTTCGAGAATCGGGGGAAAGGCCTCTACACCCCGGCGGGTTATGCAGGCCTGATCAACTACTACATCAAGGCGAGTCATTCGCCTGCTGCATGGAAGGCGATGATGGGTCTGATGGCAAGCCACGCCGCGGTAGCGGCCCCCATGCAAGCGGCGACCGAAATTTCTCTGGGGATTCTGCTCGTCATCGGTCTGCTTACTCGTCCAGCCGCATTTGTGGCTTTTCTGTTTCTCAGCAGCCTTTGGATTTCAGAGTTGGGTACCTCGTGGATATGGGAACTGCTGGTTTCGGTGCTGGCATCCCTTGCGCTCGCTATCGGACGCGCCGGCCGGAGATGGGGCGTTGACGCGTGGCTGTCGCAACGGTGGCCATCTTCTCCGTGGTGGTGATCGGGCCAAGTCCACGTGCGAGTGTCCGTCGTCATTCCCACCCACAATGAGGCGCAGGCGATTGAGCGCGTTCTAGCCGATCTCCCGTCCGAGCTAACGACGGAAGTCATCGTTGTTGACAGCAACTCGAATGACGGGACACCCGAAATCGCCGCAAATATGGGAGCCCGCGTCCTTCGGGAACCTCGCCGCGGATATGGGCGCGCCTGTCTGACGGGACTCGAGAATGCCAACGCGCCTGACGTCGTCGTGTTTCTCGATGGCGACTACAGCGATCGCCCCTCTGAGTTGCCGATTCTATTGGCTCCCATCATGGAAGGCCGCGCAGACATTACGTTCGGTTCACGGCTTGGGAAGCAGCGCATCCCTGGCGCGCTTCCCTGGCATGCCGTTTTTGGTAACCGTCTCGCGGCCAACCTGATCCGTATTTTGTACGGCTTGAAGATCAGCGATCTCGGTCCGTTTCGTGCTGGCCGCGTTGAGGTACTTCGCGCCCTCGCCCTCGAAGAGATCACCTATGGCTGGGCCGTTGAGATGATCCTCAAGGGTGCCATGGCTGGATTCCGGGTGGTTGAAGTCCCCGTGAGTTACTACCCGCGTATCGGAACATCGAAGATCAGCGGCACGCTGAAGGGTACGGTCGGTGCCGCTTGGTTCATCCTCAGCCTGATCGTGCGATATTATTTCAGGCATCGAAGAACAGAACTTCGGCGGCCCGAGTAGCGCCGCATTCAATTCTATGGAATCTTCAATCCAGACCGTGGTGCGTTCGCAGCGTAGCGACCGCGCGTTGGTCATCATGGCGAAGGCGCCGAGGCCGGGCATGGTCAAGACCCGTTTGGCTTCAAGCCTTCCTGTTCAAGCCGTCACCGCGTTTTATCGGTGTCTTTTGGACGACACCCTGGAACTAGCGCGGTCATTGGGCAGCGTAGAGGTTGCCATCATGTGCCCGGAATCCGATGTCAACGAACTGGCTCGTTTGGCAGGTAACGGAGCATGCGTCGTTGCACAGAAGGGTGAGGGCCTTGCTGCGGGCCTTACTTCGGTGTTTGCGCACTTCGCGGAAGATCATCAACGGCGCACCATTGCCTTCAACAGCGACAGCCCGCACCTGCCGCGTTCCGTGCTCGAAGACGCATTCGAAATGCTGGCCGCGCATGACGTGGTCGTCGGACCAACGCACGACGGAGGTTACTATCTCGTAGGGGCAAAGGCTTCCCATCCTGCTCTTTTCGCACGCGACGGAATGGGCACCAGCAGCGCGCTGGAGACACTTCTATCGCGCGCACGAGATCTTGCGCTTTCTGTAGGTTTCGCAGAGCCTTTTTACGATGTTGATGTACCTGAAGACCTGGCTCGGCTGGCAACTGAGTTGCGTTTGGCTCCCACAAGAGCGCCGTGCACGGCGCAGTGGCTTAAAGAGTGGGAGCTTGTGGCGGCACAATCACGGACGGGCACGGGAGAATTGTGAAGATCACCCCGGCGTGGAGAGTGTACCTACTCGGCGCCATGTTGTGCGTGGCGCTAACGATCTGCTCACGCAACTTCGGCGACAGGGGTGGGCCGTACTTCATGGCCTCTTTGACGATTGCGGGTATCGCGTACCTCTTAGCGATCCGTGAGTTTTTCGCGACGCCAAGATTCTCCCGACGCGTTGTCGTCATTGGGCTCGTCCTGGCTGCCGTGTGGCACATTGAATTTCTCCGGGTGTCCCCGGGTATCGATGATGATATTCATCGATATGTTTGGGATGGACGCCTGCAGAGGCTCGGCTACAACCCCTATATTGTCGTTCCCAGCGATCCTGCCGCTAAGGGACTGCATACCCCCGAAACCCGCACCTTGAACAATCCGGATCTACCGAGCCCATATCCAGCGGGAGCGCAGCTCTTCTTCCGCGCCGTAACCGCCGTTCACGAATCTATATTTGCAGTGAAAGTAGCATTTGTAGTTTGCGATTTGGCAATTGTTCTCGTGTTGCTCGATGTCTTGCGTGGTAGACGGCGGGGAGCGCACCTGGTTCTGGCCTTCGCCTGGAACCCATTGTTGGCCATTGAGGTGGCGGGAAGCGGTCACATTGATATTGTTGGCGCGTTATTGTTGCTGGTGTCCGCCGCTGCGCTCGAGCGCCGATGGCGGGCGACTGCGGCCGTCGCGCTTGGGCTAGCGATAGCAGTGAAATTTCTGCCGATCGTACTCTTGCCCCTCTACTGGAAGCGGGTTCGCATTCGCGACGCTGCGCTGGCGGCAGCCGTGTTCGGACTCCTGTATCTGCCATTTCTCAATCACGGCCGCATTCCGATCGGCTCGCTTGGTACGTACCTGCAGAGTTGGCGCTTTAATGGTCCCGTGTTTGCGGCACTCGATCAAGTGGCGCCTCCGCGGTTGCTAGTTGGGTTAGCAGTGCTCGTCGGATTAGTGATTGCAACCTGGCTAAGAAGCACATCGCCGGAGTGGTCTCCCGGAGCATTTGCCTGGCCAATGGCAGCAGCTCTTTTGTGCGCACCGGCGGTATTCCCATGGTACCTTCTCTGGTTGCTGCCATTTCTGACGTCGACCTCGACGCTGCTGATCATCGTCTGGAGTGTGAGCATTATCCCCGTTTACGTCAATTGGCATTTGCGCACACTTGGGCGTCCTTGGGGGTCGCTTCCTGGTTGGGTGATGGTGCTGGAATACGGATCCGTGGCAGTAGGAGCTGCAACTATTTGGTTGTGCCGTAGGAGGGAACCCGAGCACGCTGGCGCTCTATCAGACTAAAGAGTATATTTTCTCTCTCCGCCATACTAGACAACGTCCGTTCAATCTAAAAGGGGGAATTCGATGACAAAATCGACCTGCTGTTCGATGATTCGTCTTCTGGCTTTCGCTGTGCTGGTACTTGCTCCCAACTCCTGGGCGCAGAATCGCCCGCCAATTCTCGAGAAGATCGCCAAGGCGTACGGTCTCGATTCGTGGAATCAAATCGAGGCGATCCGCTATACCTGGAACGGGGAGATCACCGGACTCTTCAAAGCTGCTCACAAGTGGGAATGGGAGCCCAAGACCGGTAAGATTTCCTACGAAGGAACGGATAAGGACGGCAAGCCGGTCACGGCTACCTATATTCAGTCGCAGCTAAACAGCGCAACTGCCAATGTGAAGGACCAAATTGAGCCGTCTTTTGTCAACGATAACTATTGGCTTTTGTTTCCCCTCCATGCTTACTGGGATACCAGTGCCACCGTAACTGATCAAGGTCTGCAGAAACTGCCGATCGGAGGCGGGTCGGCCAAGCTGGTCTCAGTGAAGTATCCCGCGGAGGCGGGCGGTTATACACCGGGGGACACCTGGGAACTCTACGTTGGCAAAGACAACCGCGTCGAGCAATTTATCTACCACCGTGGCGGGCCCAAGCCGCCGAAGCTCGTCACTGCGACGTGGACTGGCTACAAAAAGGCAGGTCCTCTGCTGTTCTCAACGGAGCACCGCGGCACCGCCGATGGCAAGCCCCTGCACATCTTCCTTACTGACGTGTCCGTTAAGCTGACGGGATCGGATACCTGGATGAAAGCGCAATAAGTCGCGCGCAGGGCGAAGCTGTCTCTAAGTACTCTCAGAACTGTAAAGTGCTCACATTTCGATGAAGGCAGACATTGATCTCGATATTGGGCGAAAGACGTTCGCATCCGGATTGCTACCCGAGCTGATCGCTGTGCTGCGCCGCAGCCGACCGGGCGAGTTAGTCGCGGTGTTCAGTGACGACGAGAGCATTGGACCTGGGTTGGAGACGTGGTGCCGATTCACTGGGAATTCGCTGCTGGAAGTAACGGTTGAAAAAGGCCGCGCGCGATGGGTCTTCCGGTGCGGCGCACTTCCGGTATCTCCTGCAGATAATCGGCCAGTGGGCTCTCGGCTTTGGCTTTACACGAATTTTAACTGTAACCTGCATTGCGACTACTGCTGTGTGCGTTCATCGCCCGCCGCGCCGCGACGGGAACTAGGGCTCGCACGCGTACAGCAGATCGCTCGCGAAGCGCCGGGGCTTGGCGTCGAGGAGATCTTCGTAACCGGAGGCGAGCCGTTTCTGTTGGAAGACATCGGAGAGATTCTGGTTTCTTGCGCCGCAGCCGCCCCGACCACAGTGCTGACCAACGGAATGCTATTTACCGGACGACGTGCAGAAAGCTTGCGAGCGTTGCCCCGCGATCGAATTGTCCTGCAAATCAGCTTGGACAGCGCTACGCCAAAGCTGCACGACCTCCATCGCGGGTCCGGCACATGGGAGCGCGCACGCGAAGGTATCAAACGCGCTCGTTCGTTAGGTTTTCGTGTGCGGCTGGCGGCGACTGTCTCGACAGACCCCGAGGCTGAGGAGTTCCGTCAATTCCTTGACGAGGAGAAGATTGCGGCAGAAGACCGAGTCATACGCCGGATCGCGCTGCGGGGTGCTGCCAGCGAAGGCGACGCCATTACTCGTGCCGATCTGGTGCCGGAAGTCACTATTACTGCCGAGGGTGTGTACTGGCATCCGGTCGGAGCAGCAGATGCCGATCTGCTGGTTACGCACGACATTTTTCCTCTCTCCGAGGCCTTCGCGGCTGTCCGCCGCGCCTTCGACCGCGAAGGCGAACATGCGAATAAGCTGGCAAGAATCTTTAACTGCGCATGACCGTTGGCCAGGTGCCAACGAACTCGCGGTCAGCTAAGCCCAGATCGCCTCATCTCTCACGCCGACTTGGCAAATAACCGCTCGAAGAATCCTTGTTGGGCAGCGGCCTGCCGCAATGCGGCGTAACCATCAACATGAGGCGACAGCCAACGCTGAAGTCCTTCGGCGTCGAGTATGGAGCGATGAACTGGGTTGTCGTAGCTCATGGCTGAGAGCGCCTCGGCAAACCGTTGCTCCTGTTCTAAGTGGAGATCAGGCCTCGCCGTGAACATGCAATGATTGTAGGGCGGAGAGGACCATATCTCACGAAGGCCGCCTTCGGGCACTAGGCGCTCGTTGCTCACAGTGTTCCAGAAGGGGCTGCCGATAGCGCCGGCGTCGGCTCGCCCGTCGAGGACGGCGCGCACCACCTCTACTTCGCTGGTACCGGTATCACCATGTTTGCCTACGTCGCTGTCGAAACGCAGCGTCCGGTAGTCCCTTCCCTCGCGCATGCCTTGCTGCTCCAAAAAGTGAACGGGAAGAATCGCTGCGTGTCCGCTGTCTCGGCTGCCAAGTGCGAGCGTCCGATTTTTCAAATCCTCGAGCGTAGAAATGGGGCCACCGGTGACCGCGACAATCTTGGTCATCCAGCCGAGATCGGTGTCGCGCATGGCGATCGCACGACAGGCATGGCCGCTCCACTCATCGGCCTGCAGGTAGGCAAGGTTTGTGTTCCAGGCAATATCGATACGCGGCACGGCTTCGCCCGGTTGGGCGAGGAGCGCGAGGACCTGCGCCTCGTAGCTCTGAAATAGTACGATCTCAACGGGAAGATGCGCTTCCTCTTGAAAATAGCGCCGCATCCCCTCCCAAATCGTAACCACTTTCGGATTGTATGCAACAGCTCCCACCCAGATTGTTTTGCTCATAGACCTCCACGGTTCCTGTCAGCGGCGTTTCAAAAAAACTCTCTCTCTGTTTTCGCAGGCGCCGGTCTCAGAAGAGCGGCATTCCCAACAGTGACCTCCCGATGAACTCGCGCAGAACATCGCCCGTTGGTGCCATAACAGCGCCCGCGTGCGCATCGCGGAACAGGCGTTCGATGCTCAAATGTTTTGAGAACGCCGCACCGCCGCAAACGCGCATTGCTGCCGAGGTAACGCTGATCGCGACCTCGCCAGCAGCGGCTTTGGCCTCAAGCACGTGCAGCATGGTCGTCTCGCGGGGCTTCTCAAGATGCCCGACCAAATCGTCGATGCGCGCCGATAGCCCGTCGGTGTCAATCTGCATCGCCGCGAGTTGCGCGC
>JAOAPB010000078.1 GCA_025462645.1 Edaphobacter sp.
GCAGCGGCTTTGGCCTCAAGCACGTGCAGCATGGTCGTCTCGCGGGGCTTCTCAAGATGCCCGACCAAATCGTCGATGCGCGCCGATAGCCCGTCGGTGTCAATCTGCATCGCCGCGAGTTGCGCGCGTAGGGTAGGCAGACTCTCGCCGAGGCTCTGACCGAGATGCTCGAATTTCGCGCTTTTGAGGTGCGACACAGTTTCAGCCATTGCCGCTCGGCACAGTCCCAGGGCCACAGCTGCCGTTCCCAAGCTAAACAGCGGGAGCACCACGTTTAGCATGGCTGGAAAGCCCGCGCCATCATCAGTAAGCTGAAAATGGGACGGGACTTGGCACTCGTCCAGCGCAATAGGCGCAGAGGCGTTGGCCCGAAGTCCCAAACCATCCCAGGGCCCCGCAACTGAAAGGCCGCGCGTCTCCGCTGCAAGAAGATAGAGGGTCGAATCGGTAGGTCCCGCCCCTTCAGGGGCAAGCGCAGAAACGACATAGCTCTGCGCATGACCAGCGCTGGTCACCCACGATTTCCTGGCGCTTATGCGCACCCCGTCACCATTCCGATGTGCACGTGATACAGGCGCCCAGAAATGGCTACGCGAGCCGGCTTCACTGAAAGCGAGAGTGGACAAATGCCGGCCCGCACCAATCTCCCGCAGCATGGGCGTGACTGCCTGAGCCGCGCTTGGACGCACCGCCGAGATCGTCGCGGTGCCAAGGATGTGCATGAGGTAGACCATGGCGACAGAAGCGTCCGCCTCGGCCAGCGTCGCCACCACAGAGGCAAAAGTGCAGGAACCCAACGCTGAACCGCCAAAATCCACCGGTAGCATCAGCCCAAGCAGTCCGGACTCACCAAGCGACTCGACAGCCTCGGTAGAGAATCGTCCCACCTTGTCGTTTTTCCCTGCGGATGAGGCCAGCACGCGACTGGCGATCTCCTTGGCTTTCAAAACAGCTGCGTCATGAGTCATGATCCACCTATCATCCATGAGTCTTCTTGACCGAGCCATGATTGTCGCCGAGGATGCGTAGGGAGGTCAACAGTCCCTACGCCTGTCGGGACCCAACACGCAGTGGTGCTTTCATGCTTCTACAGTCGATATCGGTATATGCCCTTCAACTAACGGAGGCTCACAGATTCGAGACTCCAGTTACTCAATCTTTTTCCTGCCATCGAAGGCAAAAATCATTGTTTGGCACTCTAAAAGTGTTTCTTGCATATGATGTGGTTATCGAACGATGGAGGCATCTCTGGAGGGTAGCTTTCTGATCATGGAAGACAAATGACCAGATATGGCGGCGGGAAAAACGAATGCGCGATGTAACCATTGCTGTGCGAAGAAATCGGAATGCCGCCGGACGTCGACTTATGGAGGCTTTCCGCGGATGGTGTGGTCAGAGTGTAATTTCTCTATATTTGATCGTCTCGAGTCGAGGCGTCATCCTGGGCGTACTTGCGTTTGTTTGTATGTGCACATTTTTTTTGCCGGCGCAGACGCTCCATTACACGAAGCGTCCGGATGTGGAGAACGGGGGGAAGGTCTACAGGGGAGGCTGCATCGCGTGTCATGGGAGCGACGGAAAGGGTGCCCCCATGGCGAGCACGGTGTTTCTGCGGCCGGATACGTTCCCGGACTTCACCGATTGCGCCGGAACGACGCCTGAGCCGAACGGTAACTGGAAGGCGGCGATCGTCCATGGCGGCCCGTCGCGTGGGCTCTCGCAGATCATGCCAGCGTTCGGGGATCTGCTGACCGACGACCAGATAAACGATGTGATGGCGTACATGCGGGGATTTTGCAAAAATGTCCACCACTACCCGCTGGGCGAGTTGAACCTGCCGCGCGCCCTGGTGACGGAGAAAGCGTTTCCTGAAAATGAGCTTGTGATTTCGACGGCGGCGAGCGCGTCGGGCGCGCCGGCGTGGACGACCGATATCATCGATGAGCGGACCATCATCGATGCGCGGACGCAGCTTGAAACCGATGTTCCGGTGAACTATGCGGACCAGGGACATAACTGGACAGAAGGTTTGGGCGACATCACGCTGGCGGTGAAACGGGAGATGTTTTCCAGTTTGAAGACGGGATCGATCCTAAGTCTGCAAGGGGGCATTCTGTTGCCGACGGGAGATCGTAAGCGGGGGTTCGGGGCGGGAACGATGCAGCTCGAGCCGTTTGCGGCGTTCGATCAACTGTTCCGGGAAAATACGTTTCTGCAGTTCCAACTGGGAGCGGATCTGCCGGTGGATACGAGCGTGGCTCCGCGCAGCATGTTCTGGCGGGCGACGGCGGGGCAGGCAATGGCTCCGGATCACATGCTGGGACGGCTGTTTTCGCCGATGGTGGAGTTTCTGGCCACGCGTGGTTTTAAGCCGGGGGCGAGCACGAACTGGGACGTTCTGCCGGAGATGCAGATCACGGTGAGCAGACGGCAACACATCCGCACGGGATTTGGCGTGAGAGAGCCGTTCACGAATACGAGCGGGCGAACGCCGCAGGTTGTGTTTTATATGCTTTGGGACCGGGCCGATGGGAAGCTATGGGAAGGTTGGCGATGAAACTCCGTTGGGGTGTTGGGATAGTTCTAGGGCTCGCATTGGCGGGATCTCCGCCAGTGCTGCTTGGTAGGTCGAAGACGAAGACGGAGAACGCAAAGGGAGACAAGGTTCCTCCGGGGACGGTATTTCGGACATCGGAGCGGTGTGTGGCTTGTCACAACGGGCTGACGACGAGCAAGGGCGAGGATATTTCGATCGGGTTTCAATGGCGCGCGAGCATCATGGCGAACTCGGCGCGCGATCCTTACTGGCAGGGAAGCGTGAGACGAGAGTCGATCGATCATCCGGAGTCGAAGCAGGCGATCCAAGATGAGTGTTCGATCTGCCATATGCCGGCGGTCCGTCTCGCGGATCGTGATGCGGGACGACACACAGAGGTGTTTTCGCGCCTTCCTTTGCAGACGTTTCCCAAGGGAGATCGCGCTGCGGCGGATGGGGTGACGTGCTCGGTGTGCCACCAGATCGAGAAGACGGGGCTGGGGACGGACGCGACATTTGTTGGCAATGTGGTGATCGCGAAGGCGGTCGAGAAGGACCTGCGACCGGAGTATGGGCCGTTCGACATCGATAAAGGACACCGGACGGTGATGCACTCCTCGACGGCGACTTACGTGCCGATGAAGGGCGACCATATGCGCGATGCAGGCCTGTGTGGAAGCTGCCATACGCTGTACACCGCGGCCTTGGGGCCACATGGGGAGAAGGTGGGTACGTTTCCGGAGCAGATGCCGTTCCTGGAGTGGCAGCATAGCGACTACAAGACCAGGCAGACATGTCAGGAATGCCACATGCCGGTCGTGAACGAGCCGGTCGCGGTGACGGCGCTGTATGGCCAGCCGCGCGAAGGGATGCACCGTCATGTTTTTGTCGGGGCGAACTTCGTGATGGAAGGAATGCTACAGGATCATCGCGATGAGCTGGCCACGGAGGCTCTGCCGGAGGAGATGGACGCGGCGATGAAGCGCACAATGGAGTTTCTGAAAACGCAGGCGGCAAAGGTGACCATTGGCAGAATCGGTCGGACTGCGGACGGGGTCGCGGTGGAGGTGCATGTCGAGAATCTCGGGGGGCATAAGCTGCCTACGGCGTATCCGTCGCGGAGAGCGTGGCTGCATGTTGTGGTGCGTGATTGGAGTGGGCATGTGATCTTTGAGTCAGGTGCGCTGAATCCGGATGGGTCGATTGCAGGCAATGACAATGACGCCGATCCACTGCGGTTCGAGCCGCACTATCGGGAGATTACCAGTCCGCAGCAGGTAGAGATCTATGAGCCGATTTTGAAGGACTCGCAAGGAAGAGTGACCACGGGACTGCTGAACGCCGTAGGGTATTTGAAAGATAATCGCATTCTGCCGACCGGTTTCGACAAAGGATCGGCGAATAAGGATATTGCGGTGGTGGGCGAGGCGGCGGAAGATCCGGCGTTCACCGACAAGGGGAGCACGGTGCGGTATGTTGTTTCGACGAAGAATGCGTCAGGGCCGTTTAAGATTGACGCGGAGCTTTGGTATCAACCGATTGGCTACCGTTGGGCTCATAATCTGGCTCCCTACCGAGCTGACGAGCCGCAGAAGATGGTTCAATATTACGAAGCGGCGATGCAGAAGTCGGCGGTGGTCTTAGCTATGGCGCACGCTACGCGATAACGAGCAACGAGTCTCAGCTAAGACTCGTTGCAAAACCTTCGTTCAGATCTCAATTCGGAATGTGCCTCCGTTGTTTCGCCGCATGAGAAAGGCCTAAAACAGGTTGAAGGAACTACCTGCCGCGGACGCAAAACTTGCGGTTCTCTTAGTAGGAGATGGCGTCGAGTTCAGTTCATGCACGACTCTCCGAAACCAGGTTTGATTCTCGCATCGCCCATATCGCCTGGCGTACTGCGCCACCGAAGATTGCCAGGCCTAGAGGCACATGGGATGCAACATGATGGAAGTGCCCGGCCGCAAACTCGAGCACCTCCGCGATAAGAAGCGCTCCAGACGCTGTGGGAATCCACGCAGGACAGCCTCCGTTGAACTTCAGCGAAATGGCTAAGATGAACTGGGCACAGGTCAGGAGCACCAGCACCTTAGCAGTGAATTCATGAAGATTTGCTGACTGACCATCTCCTCCAAGCATTCTTCCGGCAAATGCAGCTTGAATGAGCATGATTAGGACATTCGAAACCATAACGATCCGTAGGATCTTCAGCAATCGCACCCGTACCCCCCTTTTGCATTTCCAAGTCAGGAGTTCGCATCTCGACGATTCCTCTTGGATAC
Source organism: Edaphobacter sp. (assembly GCA_025462645.1). GTDB lineage: Bacteria > Acidobacteriota > Terriglobia > Terriglobales > Acidobacteriaceae > Edaphobacter. Next base: position 4,819 of record JAOAPB010000078.1, read on the forward strand.
TCATTCTTAAGACCGAGCGACCCATCCCGTTGTGACAACCGGCGAGTGACTCACTGGGCAGGTTCACAGGCTAGGCTCATGGAGGTGATCGACCTTGCGATGCTACCCTGTCACAGAACATCCCAGTCATCGGTCTTAACAGCAAGACCTCTCTATTGAGGGCAGCCGCCGACTGCACAGCTGGACAGTCATTCGTCTGTAGACGTCGTCAGATTGACGCGATTGGATTGAAATGCACTCTGGGAACGCAGAAACGGCCGGGTCCCGATGCAGCCCGCACCTCGGTTCTTCTCTCTCTCTTCTTCTTGGTTTGTCATTTGAGATTCGGCGTTTCCCTTCCCCGTTATTTTGATTGCAGCCACGATCGTCGGAGATATCAGAACCTTCTTGCGCGCCGATTCATCCATTCTTCTGTAATTACTTGAGGTCAAAAGATGCGAAAACAGGGTGACAGCGGAAATTCCACGGAAATATCTCCAGCCGAAGCTGAGGTTTCCGTTCGACTCGCCACTTTTGACCAGTACCGCAGTCTGCTCTTCTCGATTGCCTACCGCATGTTGGGAAGTGTCACAGATGCGGAAGACATGCTACAGGAGACCTTTATCAAATGGCAGCAGTCGCCCCGGCAAGACATTCGCTCTCCGCGTGCGTTCTTAGTCACCATCGTTAGCCGACTCTGTATCAACTACTTGCAATCGGCACGTGTTCAGCGCGAAGAATACGTTGGCCAATGGCTACCCGAGCCAATCGTTACCGATCCAGGGAGCGATCCTTTTGGCATCATAAAAATTGACGAATCACTGTCGATGGCATTCCTGGTGCTTCTGGAACGTCTCACTCCGATCGAACGCGCCGTGTTCCTTCTTCGAGAAGTCTTTGAGTACGAGTACTCTGAGGTTGCAACGATTCTTGGACAGACTGAAGTGAACTGCCGTCAAATTTTGCGGAGGGCACGACAGCACGTTAGCGCCGTGCGACCGCGGTTTGCTACATCGGCCCGCAAACAAAGTGATCTGTTTGAGCGTTTTCTAAATGCCATCCGCACCGGTGAAATGGAAGGCCTCGTCGATCTCCTATCGAACGACGTTGTGCTTCATTCTGACGGCGGTGGGAGGGCGATCGCTGTGCCCAATACGGTCCATGGCGCCGACAACGTCGCTCGCGGCATTTTGGGGAGCCTTAGAAAATTCGTGCCGAAGGCCCTCGTGAGGCGGCTCGCCCTGATCAATGGTGAACCTGGTCTCGTCAACTATCTGAACGGGACACCTCACTCCGTGCTCACGATCGAAGTAGCCGATAATCACATTCGCGCGATCTATATCGTCACCAATCCGGAGAAACTATCCCACGTGTCTCACCTGTCACAGAATGCGACCTAGTCATCCTGTAACAAAGTACCCCCTTCGCCGGTCTTGCATATAGAGCCCGCATCTCGGCTCGAGGACGGAGCGACCTATGAAAAAGAAAGCAACTACCTACTGGATTGCGACCGCCTTTGTCGCAATGATTATGACGGCGTCTGGAGGACTCGCAATCTCTCACGCTCCCGCATTCATGAAGGCGCTTGCACATCTTGGTTATCCTCCCTATTTTTCGAATCTGCTCGGATTAGGGAAGCTCGTAGGCGTCTGCGTCCTCATCGCTCCCGGGCTCGCCAGACTGAAGGAATGGGCTTATGTTGCATTCGGCATCACCGTTCTCAGCGCCTGCTATTCGCATTTCAACTCCGGCGATGGCTGGTTAGCTCTTGAGCCTCTAATCACGCTTGCAGCATTGGTCGTGTCCTATCTCACCCGGCCCATGAGCCGAAGATTTCCAAATTTCGGGGTAATGAAGTCCGACACCTGAATGAGTGGAATGACTGTCTATACTTGTCGATTGATCCAGAATACAGCGCGGCTTCTCATCTCTGCTTCGGACTGCGGAGGCCATCTCCCTTACGCTCATCGAGTTCCCGAGACGCTTTGGTTGTAGGTTGTTGGTCTCTGGTCCACGGCTTCGCAGAGCTTCAGGTCGAGAAAAGATTTGACTTTATTGGTAGCTCGCTTAGCACCGAAGAACTTGCACGCAATTCCGTTCGTCTGATGATCGCAGTTGCAACCCGGCGCAAAACGCAAGGATGTTGATCGGGCGATTTGATCTCCGAATCGGCGTTAACTGAGAGGATCGTCGTCCAGACAGCGTCAACTGTCCGCCGTGCGTCTCGCATAGCTCCAATCTTTCCACTCACCCAGTCGAGCAATACGCGCGATCAAAGCGATCCCGACCGCTGTTGCTGACGCGGATGACACTCTCGCCTAAGACTGTACCTGATAGCACTCGTGTGCCATCTGCATACCTTCTTCGGTTGGAATGACCCACGCCGCCACCTTTGACGTCGTCTTCGAAAGTCTTCCCTCAATGTCGATCAGTTTTTCATTGGCTTCTGCGTCTATTTCAACCCCAAAAGAACGCAATCCCTCGCAAACATATTCGCGTACAAATTTCGCATTTTCACCTATACCGCCGCCGAAAATGATCGCCTCGGCGGAGCCTAGAGCAGCAAGGTAGGCGCCAATAGCCTTTCGAACCCGATAGGCAAACATGTCCATCGCTAACTTGACCTGTGAATTCGAATCATAATGCCTCATTAGAATACGGGTGTCGAGCGATTCTCTTGACACACCCAGGAGCCCCGACTTCTTATTCAACAGGGTCATCACGTCATCCATGTTCATGTGTTCTTCCCGCATCAATAGAGGGATCAGGGATGGGTCAACATCTCCGGAACGGGTCCCCATCATCAGTCCTTCAAGTGGCGTCAGTCCCATTGTGTTGTCGACCGACCTTCCTTGCTGCACCGCCGTCACCGAGCAGCCGCTCTCAAGATGCATCGATACCACATTGCATTCGGCTGGCGCCTTCTCCGCCAGGTGGGCATAGCGTTCGAGCAGGTAGCGATGCGAAATGCCGTGAAACCCATAGCGCCTGATCTTATGTTTATCCGCAATATCCAGAGGAATGGCATACCTTGAGGCATAATCCGGGATCGTGAGGTGAAAGGCCGTGTCGAAGACTCCGTAGATCGGAAGGTTCGCCATCCTTCGCCGTAGAGGAGCGAGTACTTCTACCGAGCTCTTGTTATGTAACGGAGCGAGTTTCTCGAACTCTATAATTTTCTTCTCTACACTTGAGTCGATGACTCTTGGTGAATCAAACTCGTCGCCGCCATGAACAACTCGGACTGCAACGCAATTAATTTCGTCGAGGTCGGGAAAATGACCGCCGGAATTCTTCTCATACCAACCCAGAAAACTTTCCGTGGCGTTGGCGTAGTCTCGGGCTTCAATCGGTTCGCTATGAACAGATCGCTTGCCCTCGAATCGAGATAATGTTGGATCTTTCCCGATGCCCTCGACGCTCACGCTGATCAACTTCGTGGCTTCAAACGCATAGCGTTGCTCAGGCCTGCAGTTGATAAACTCAGCCTTTAGAGAATTTCCGCCGGGATTGAGCACAAGAATATTCATCACATCGGTCAAATGGTCCGCGCCGACCGGATATCATATCGCTAAATAGACGTGATCGAGCGACGATAGGTTCGCTGGTTGCCTCACTCCTTCGTCTCAAATTCATTGCATCCGTCAAGTTGGCATTGCATGATGGAAACACCCATGACGAATGCCCCCAACCGCTTAGAGCCACGCTGGCCTGCAATGCTCGCTCTGCTTGCTGTGGGCGGATTACGCCTGGCCCTTCCAGAATCCCTATCGGTTGGCCCTGGCTGGCTCCTCATCACTCTCGTAGCAGTGCTGATCATCCCAACAGTGTGGGCACGGCAACGCGGATTGGACAATCTCAATAAGGTCCTAGGATACGTGTTGACTTCAATCGTGACGCTCGACATGATCTGGTCACTATACCTGCTCATAGCTGCGCTACCCTTGCATAAAGAATCGCCTCAAGATCTTTTGCTCTCTGCCACTGCCCTGTGGATCACGAATATCCTCGTCTTCGCGTCATGGTATTGGCGGCTTGACGCGGGCGGCCCCCGCGCCCGTGAGTTGCGCGGCGTCCATACCGACGGAGCCTTCCTGTTTCCGCAAATGACGCTCGATCAACAAGCCAAGCGCGACATGGGTGAACAATGCTGGAGTCCGGGCTTCGTCGATTACCTGTTTCTGGCTTTCAATACCAGTACGGCCTTCTCGCCGACTGACTGTCCAGTTCTTTCGCGATGGGCGAAGCTCATGATGATGGTTCAGGCGCTGATTTCATTCGCGACCGTAGCCCTGCTGGCGGCCCGGGCCGTAAATATTCTTTAGGACCTGCTGTGTCGGATGTGTCGGAGCAGCAATCCAAAGCTACCAGCTTACGCGATGCCCAAAATGGCCAGCTAGGAGGGCCAGGGCATGCCGCCCGACTTCGCCGGTTCCTTCGTGGAGACGGAGGACGCGTTCAAAGAGGGCATCTGTCTGACCGCACGTGTCCTCCAGTTGCTAATCCTGTTGGGCTGATGTAGCATTTTTTGCGACATAAAGCGGACACGTTGCATCGAGGCTAGGATCATGGATCTTTGGCCGCTGGTAGTTTACCTCATCATCGTCGGCATGCTCGTAGTCGCTATGCTGAGTTTGTCTTTTGTCCTTGGGCAACGGCATCGAGACCGGGCTACGGGTTTTCCCTACGAATCTGGGATTCTGTCAGAGGGGTCCGCGCGAGTGCGGTTGTCGGCCAAGTTCTATCAGGTCGCGATTTTCTTTGTGATCTTCGATTTGGAAGCGGTGTTCCTGTTTGCCTGGGCAATCGCGGTACGTGAAACGGGATGGGCCGGCTATGCAGAGGTGCTGATATTCATCATGGTGTTGCTCGCGACGCTCGCCTATCTGTGGCGCGTCGGCGCTCTCGACTGGAGACAGAGAAACACCCGGGCGGTACGTTAGAAGTTGGAGACGGGCGGTGTGTCATGCACTGGTCAATGAGTAAGCCTGGTGCGTTGCAGCAGGCTGAAAAAACTAACGAACATCTTGAGGAGACGGTCCGCCGTACGCTGGTTTTGTCCCGCGTAGATGACCTCGTGGCATGGAGCCGTAAGAACTCTGTCTGGCCATTCAACTTCGGCCTCTCCTGCTGCTTTGTAGAGATGGCCACGAGCATTACGAGCAAATACGATATCTCCAGGTTTGGCGCTGAAGTGATACGTGGTACGCCGCGCGAGGCAGACCTCATGGTTATCGCGGGTACGGTCTTTATCAAAATGGCGCCAGTCATTCAACGCCTCTATGAACAGATGATGGAGCCACGTTGGGTAATTTCCATGGGCTCCTGTGCAAATTCGGGAGGCATGTACGACATCTACAGTGTTGTGCAGGGCGTAGATAAATTTCTTCCCGTAGACGTGTATGTCCCCGGATGTCCACCTCGACCGGACGCGTTTCTCGAAGGTGTCTTGTTATTGCGAGACGCGATAGGAAAAGAGAAACGCCCTCTGAGTTGGGTCATTGGGCCGCAAGGAGTCGAACGGCCTGATATGCCTTCCAATCGTGATGAGAAATGGGCACAGAGGCAATTGCTGACTGTGCTCCGAACTCCCGATAGCGTTTAGTGGTGCTGGTGCTCCTATGATGAGCGGTCTTGTCGTAGATCAGGAACTACAAAGCGAACTGGGCGTCGCGGCTGCACCCCAGGCAGTCCGCGACGAGATTTCGACGTTCTGGTTGCCAAAGAACGACCTCCATCAAGCCATTCGCACACTTCGCTCAAACATTCCAGCTCCTTACAAAATGTTGTATGACCTGACGGCGATTGACGAACGCAGTCGGACACACCGTGAAGGTCAACCTCAGAGTGACTTTACCGTCGTCTACCATCTCTACTCTTTTGAACGGAACGAGTATCTCCGGCTGAAGGTAGCGCTGAACCAGGATCAGCTCTCCCTTCCCACCATTACCGACATCTATCCCGCGGCGAACTGGTACGAGCGCGAGGTGTGGGATATGTTTGGTATCGTCTTCGAGCAACACCCGCATCTGACGCGACTTCTCATGCCGCGATCATGGTTGGGGCATCCGTTGCGCAAGGAACATCCGGCACGTGCGACGGAGATGGGACCCTTTCATCTGCCAGACGACAAGCAGGATGCTGAGCAGGAGGCGTTGCGGTTCCGTCCGGAAGAATGGGGCATGAAGCGGGAACGCGAGGGCTCCGACTTTCTCTTCCTGAATGTGGGTCCACAGCATCCTGGCACCCACGGCGTTCTGCGCATCATCCTCCAACTGGATGGTGAAGAGATTCTGGATGCGATACCCGAGATAGGTTTTCATCACCGCGGCGCTGAAAAGATGGGCGAGCGCCAGACGTGGCACACCTATATTCCGTACACCGATCGCGTGGACTACCTCGGCGGCGTGATGAACAATCTCGCGTACCTGACGGCTGTTGAAAAGCTGGCAGGTATCACCGTTCCCCCGCGCGGACAGATGGTTCGCGTCATGATGTCGGAGCTCTTCCGCATTATCAGCCATCTTGTCTGGTATGGCACGTTCGCACAGGATCTTGGACAGATGTCGCCCGTGTTCTATATGTTCAACGACCGTGAACGAGCGTTCGGCATAGTTGAAGCAATCTGCGGAGCGCGCATGCACCCGAACTGGTTCCGCATCGGCGGTGTGGCCCAGGATCTGCCAAACGGATGGGATCGCCTGTTCCGTGATTTTTTGCAATACCTGCCGGCCCGGCTCGACGAGTACGACCGCACCGTCATGCGTAATCACCTCTTCAAAGGTCGCACGAAGGGGATTGGATGCTGCACAGTAGACGAAGCAATCGACTGGGGAATGACAGGTCCAAATCTGCGCGCCTGCGGACTCGAGTGGGATTTCCGCAGGAAGCAACCCTATGCCTGCTACGACCAGCTCGAGTTCGACATACCTGTTGGCCGTTCAGGCGACTGCTATGATCGCGCAATAGTCCATGTGGAGGAGATGCGTCAGAGTCTCCGGATTATCCAGCAATGTGTCGACCATATGCCGGGCGGCGCCTGCAATGCGGAGCATCCGCTTACAACGCCGCCCCCAAAGGCGCACACCATGCATGACATCGAAACGCTCATCCACCATTTCCTCGGTGTGAGCTGGGGTCCAGTGATCCCGGCCGGAGAAGTTCTTGCGCCGATCGAAGGGACGAAAGGTAATAACGGATACTACCTGATCAGCGATGGAGGCAATGGTTCGTACAGGACGCGTATTCGCACCCCATCGTTTGCGCACATGCAGATGCTGCCGGTGTTGTGCCGGGGACTGATGATTCCGGACCTACTGGCTATTTTGGGAAGTCTGGACTATGTACTTGCCGACATCGATCGGTGACAAACGAAGGAGGAAAGGTGAAGCCATGCTGACTATGGAGGAACGACAGGAGATCGAGGCGAAGCTTGCTCACTACCCGAACAAGCAGGCCATCTGTATCGAAGCGATGCTGGTCGTTCAACGACACCATGGATGGGTATCGGATGAGAGTCTACGCGACCTCTCGGCACTGCTCGGCCTTTCCGTTGCAGATATCGACGGTGTAGCGACCTTTTACAACCTGATCCGTCGGCAGCCTGTTGGCCGACATGTGGCCCTTATTTGCGACAGCGTGTCCTGCTGGATTATGGGCTGCGAACGGATTCGGGATCACCTTTGCGGCAGTCTGGACACACAACTCGGTGGAACAACGGCCGACGGGCGCTTCACCTTGTTGCCCATCGTCTGTCTGGGAGCGTGTGATCACGCCCCCGCCATGATGATCGACGGCAAGTTATATGAGGATCTCGACAAACGGCAGATTGAGGAAATATTGGCGCACTACGACTAGGCCTTCTTATGGAAAAACCTCTCACTGGCAATTTTCGGTCTGACAAAGAGGCGGTCAGTCTCGCGGAATACGAGCGCGCGGGAGGATATCAGGGTCTCCGCAAGGCGCTTCTCATGGCGCCCGCGGAGGTCACCGAACTGGTGAAGAGATCGAACCTCCGTGGGCGAGGCGGTGCTGGATTTCCCACCGCCATGAAGTGGAGTTTCGTGCCCACTGGAAAAGAATCGCCACATCCGAAGTACATCGTTGCGAATGCCGACGAGATGGAGCCGGGCACGTTCAAAGATAGGGCCCTGATGGAGCGCGATCCACACCAGTTGATCGAAGGCATGATCGTCTCTGCGTACGCGATCGAGGCAGACATCGGCTACATCTTTCTGCGAGGTGAGTACGAGCGTTCCGGCGATTGTCTCTCCCGAGCAATTGCCGAAGCAGAAGAAAGCAACTATCTCGGTCACAATATTCTAGGGTCGGGCTACAGCCTTGAAATTCACCTTCACTTCAGCGCTGGTCGTTATATATGCGGCGAAGAAACTGCTCTGCTGAATGCGCTCGAAGGAAAACGAGCACATCCGAGGACGAAGCCTCCCTTCCCCCAGGTCTCCGGGCTCTGGGGGAAACCGACGATCGTTCAGAACGTGGAGACGCTCTGCAATGTGCATCACATCGTCGACAAGGGACCTGATTGGTTCCGTGGTCTGAGCTTGACCGAGGACGGAGGCACGAAGCTGTATGGCGTCAGCGGAAAAGTCAAGAAGCCGGGACTCTGGGAGCTTCCGATGGGCACGCCGCTGCGTGAGATCCTCGAGGACCATGCGGGAGGAATGCGCGATGGCTTGCGTTTTCGCGGGCTGCTACCCGGCGGAGCGTCGACTGATTTCCTGGTCGAGGAGCATCTGGACACGCCGATGGACTACGGAAACGTGCAGAAAGCGGGAAGCCGGCTAGGCACGGGAACCATGGTAGTGCTCGACGACCAGACGTGTCCTGTCGGCATGGTCTGGAATCTCGAACACTTCTTTGCCCAGGAATCGTGCGGCTGGTGTACACCGTGCTGGAGCGGATTAGCGTGGACGGAGAAGATCCTGTTGGCAATGGAGCGGGGCAGAGGGACCACTCGCGATCTCGATACGCTCATGTTTCAGACGAAGTTTCTTGCTCCGGGCAACACCTTCTGTGCCTTTGCTCCCGGGGCAGTAGAGCCGCTGCAGAGTGCGTTGAAATATTTCGCTGAAGATTTTCGTCGACACATTGACGAACAACGATGTCCCTGGAGATGACCTTGGTGACCATTTACATTGATAACGAACCCAGACAGGCGAATCCCAGACAAAACCTGCTCCATGCCTGTCTTTCACTGGGCTACGATCTACCCTACTTCTGCTGGCATCCGGCCCTAGGCTCGGTGGGCGCCTGCCGACAGTGCGCCGTCAAGCAATTCCGCAACGAACAGGACACGGTCGGCAAGCTCGTCATGTCCTGTATGACACCGGCCGCGGACGGTACACGCATCTCCATCGGCGATGCTGAGGCCTCAGCATTTCGCGCGGCAGTGATTCAGGGCTTGATGCAGAACCACCCGCATGATTGCCCGGTCTGCGATGAAGGCGGCGAGTGCCATCTCCAGGACATGACCGTGATGACCGGTCACCGGTCGCGCATTTACAGCTTTGGCAAACGAACGTTTCACAATCAGTATCTTGGCCCGCTAGTGAATCATGAGATGAACCGCTGCATTCAGTGCCAGCGATGCGTGCGCTTTTATCGCGAATACGCGGGCGGGAATGACCTGAACGCATTTCATCTGCGCGACACCATCTATTACGGGCGCCACGAAGATGGAGTTCTGGAAAACGAGTTCAGTGGCAATCTGGTTGAGGTCTGCCCGACCGGGGTATTTACGGATGCGACTCTCAAGCGTCACTACACGCGCAAGTGGGACCTCCAGATGGCGCCTTCCATCTGCGTACACTGCGGGTTGGGATGTAATACCACCGTTGGCGAGCGGTATGGCACGCTGCGCCGTGTCATTAATCGCTATAACCACGAGGTGAACGGCTATTTCCTTTGCGACCGCGGCCGATTCGGCTACGAGTTTGTAGAAGGCAATCTGCGGCTTCGGAGCCCGTTGCTGGAAGGAAAAGCCGCATTAAAAAGCGAGGCCCTCGAACGATTCGGCGCCATCTTGCGCGAGGGCAATGTACTCGGTATTGGGTCGCCGCGGGCTTCCATCGAAGATAACTTTGCGCTACGTGCGCTTGTCGGCCCCGATCGCTTCTTCGCCGGGATCTCCGACCAGGAATTGCAGCTCCTGTCCGCTATGCTTCGCATCTTGCGCGAAGGTCCCGCGCGGTCGCCTTCACTCAATGAGGTCGAGCACTCAGATGCTGTGTTCATTCTCGGCGAAGACGTGACGAATGTCGCGCCTATCATGGCCTTGCGACTACGTCAGGCCGTGCGTCAAGCGCCCATGGAGATCGCCGCAAAACTGCACATACCGGAGTGGCTCGATCATTCGGTGCGCGAGGCCGTGCAGGACGCCAAGGGCCCGTTGTTCATCGCTTCTACTTACGCAACAAAGCTCGACGACATCGCGGCGGCTACCTATCGCGCCGCGCCAGACGACCTCGCGCGACTTGGCTTTGCAGTCGCTCATGCGATCGATCCCAGTGCGCCCGAGGTGACGGGACTTCTGCCGGAGCTGGAAACAATGGTTGCGGACATAGCGTCAGCGCTGCTTGGCGCTCGCCATCCGCTCGTTGTCTCCGGTGCCAGTTGCCGCAGCCAGAGTGTCATAGATGCGGCGGCGCAGGTCGCGTGGGCACTGTGCAAGGTGGGCCGACCCGCCGCTCTGAGCTTCACCACCCCGGAGTGCAACAGCTTTGGTCTCTCGTTGATGGAGCCGCGCCCGCTCTCTGAAGCATTTCGCGTGATCGAAAGCGAACCAGCGACCACGGTGATTGTCGTTGAGAACGACCTGTTCCGTCGTGCCCCCGCAAGCGCGGTAGCAGCCTCGCTGCGCGGCGCTCGCCACTTGGTTGTGCTCGATCATCTTCGTAACGCGACCACGGAGGCAGCCGAGCTTGTGCTGCCTGCAGGCACCTTTGCCGAAGCCGATGGAACGCTCGTAAACAACGAAGGCCGCGCACAACGATTCTTTCAGGTCTTTGATCCCGACAGCGACGTGCAGGCAAGCTGGCGATGGCTATGCGAAGGTTCCATGGCGGGTGGTTTGGGTACCGGGGCGCAATGGCAGAGCCTCGACGATTTAACCACAGCAATGGCGAAAGAGATGGCCGTATTTGCTTCGGTTCCGCAAGTTGCGCCAATGCGGAATGCTGTGGGCAAGATCGCCCGCGAGCCCAATCGCTACAGCGGCCGTACCTCGATGCTCGCCAACATCAGCGTCCATGAACCAAAGCCGCCAAACGATCCTGATTCCGCTCTCGCGTTCTCCATGGAGTCCGGTCCCCAATCTGCTCCATCTCCGTTGATTCCATTCTTCTGGGCACCCGGCTGGAACTCCATTCAAGCGGTCAACAAATTTCAAACCGAGGTGGGAGGCCCACTGCGCGGTGGAGATCCTGGTATCCGTTTGATCGAGCCGTCATCGCAGCCAGGCTGGCAGTATTACTCTGCGGTTCCCAGGGCGTTCAAATCGAGGCCGGGCGAATGGCTTCTCGTACCGATATTTCACATCTTCGGGTCTGAGGAACTCAGCCGTAACGCGCAGAGTATCTCGCAACTGGTCCCGCGTGCTTATCTCGCTTTGAACCCAGCAGAGGCCGCACAACTTGGCGTGAGCACGGGCGAACAGATAAAGGTGGCTGTTGAAGATTCTCTATTCGAGCTTGAGGTGGCGTTGCGAGCAGACCTGCCTCGTGGTGTAGCTGGCTTGCCCGCCGGATTGCTGCCAGTCGTGGGCATCATGCTGCCGGCCTTCGGCAAGCTATCACCAGTTCTGGTTGAACTATCTGCCAGCGGAGCAGCCAGAGGTGCTGTATGACGAATCTCTGGCCCTTGCTCATCATTGCTGTCGTCCTCTTCGTTGTGCTCAATCTGTCCGCCGGACTGATTTGGGTGGAGCGCCGTCTACTTGCCTTGTGGCAAGACCGATATGGCCCCAACCGTGTCGGCCCATTTGGTTTGGGTCAGATTCTAGCCGACTCCGTGAAGCTGTTTCTCAAAGAAGACTGGGTTCCTCCTTTCGCCGATAAGCCGGTCTTCATCCTTGCGCCTGCCATCATTGTGGCTACCGCGCTCATCTCGTTCGCGGTAGTGCCATTCGCTCCAGGGTTTGTCGTCGCCGACCTGGACATTGGAGTTCTCTTTCTCCTCGCCATGTCCTCCCTGGGCGTTTATAGCGTCGTTCTGGCGGGCTGGGCTTCGAACAACAAATATTCGCTGCTCGGAGGATTCCGTGCCGCTGCGCAGATGTTGAGTTACGAGGTCTTTATGGGATTGTCGCTGCTCGGTGTTGTCATCCTGACTGGCTCATTCCGGCTCACACATATCGTAGAGGCGCAGCGAGGATTGTGGTTCGTGGTGCCTCAATTCCTCGGCTTCGTTCTGTTCCTGATCGCGGGAGTGGCTGAGACGCGCCGCCTGCCCTTCGATCTTGCGGAGGCGGAGAGCGAATTGATCGCAGGCTTTCACTCCGAGTATTCGGGCATGAAGTTCGGCATGTTCTTTGTCGGCGAATACATCGGAGTGATCCTGATCTCGGCAACCATTACATTGCTCTTTTTTGGCGGATGGTTAGGCCCCATACTGCCCCCGCCGGTCTGGTTTGCCGTAAAGACCATGTTCTTTATCTGTCTGTTCATCTTGCTTCGCGCGGGCCTTCCAAGGCCACGATTTGATCAGCTCATGTCCTGGGGCTGGAAGGTGATGTTGCCCCTCGCATTGGTGAATCTGTTAGTGACCGGAGCTGTTGTGCTGGCCCGGATGTAAAGGAGGTAGCTTGTGCTCAGTTTAGTGCGCTCTTTGTGGGAGGTATTCCTGCACACGTTTGCCCGGCGGGTGACGGTTCAGTATCCAGAAGAAAAGCCCTACCTCTCGCCTCGGTATCGGGGCCGCATCGTTCTAACCAGAGACCCCGAGGGTGGCGAACGCTGCGTCGCCTGCAACCTCTGTGCCGTGGCCTGTCCGGTAGACTGCATCTCTCTCCAGGCAACGGAAGACGAGCATGGCCGGCGATATCCGGAGTTCTTCCGCATCAATTTTTCCCGCTGCATCTTCTGCGGTTTTTGCGAAGAAGCGTGTCCTACGTATGCAATTCAGCTAACGCCGGACTTCGAGATGGGCGAGTACAAGCGAAAGAATCTCGTTTACGAAAAAGCCGACCTGATGATTGACGGTCCGGGGAAGTATCCCGATTACAACTTCTGGCGCGTAGCCGGTGTTGCAATCGGCGGCAAGGACAAAGGACAGGCGGAGAACGAAACTCCGCCGGTCGATATTCATAGCCTGGTGCCTTGAGGGTACGCCATGGTTACACTCTTTTATCTCGCGGGTGTTGTTGCCGTCATCGCTACGCTGCTTGCCATCACGCAGCGTCATGCTGTTCATGCACTGCTCTACCTGGTCGTGTCGCTTCTGGCAGCCGCCGTAGTCTTCTACGTGCTGGGTGCGCCCTTTGTGGCAGCGCTTGAAATTATGATCTATGCGGGCGCCATCATGGTGCTCTTTGTGTTCGTCGTGATGATGCTCAACGTGGCCGAGCACGCCATGGAGGTGGAACGCGCTTGGCTGCGACCCCGCAACTGGGCTGGGCCTTCCCTTCTTGCTTTGATCCTGTTGGGAGAGCTGGCCTACTGCACCGCAACCTCCGGCGTCGCGCCTTCACCGGCTGGTGCAGTCAGCCCAAAGCAAGTTGGTGTTGCGCTGTACGGCACGTACTGGATCGGAGTAGAACTCGCATCTTTGTTGCTCATGGCGGGCCTGGTCGGCGCGTTTCATCTGGGACGCCCTGCAATCAAAAGAGAGGAGAAACCACATGCCTCAAGTACCGATGCAGCACACCTTGATACTGGCGGCGATCTTGTTCACGCTGGGTCTCGCGGGACTTCTCACGCGGCGTAACCTCATCTTCACCCTCATGTGCGTTGAGATCATGCTCAATGCGAGCGGCCTGGCGTTCGTCGCGGCTGGCTCCCGGTGGGGACAACCGGACGGTCAAGTGATGTTCCTGTTCATTCTCGCGATGGCGGCCGCTGAAGTCTCTATCGGATTGGCGTTCGTACTTCTGTTCCACAAGAGGCAGCCCGCATTGGATGTAGACGCTGCCAATGAGTTGAGAGGTTGATATGTTTAAACTATTGTGGCTTGTTGCGGCTATCCCGTTTGCCAGCGCTGCCTTACTCGCGCTCTTCGGTTCCAGGATCACGCGCCGAGTGGTTGCCATCCTGGGCACCGGTTCCATTGGACTTGCCGCAGTACTCACTATGTCGATTGGCGCCGAGTTCATCGCATCTCCACCCGCCGGCAACGCGTATGTGCAGCATCTGTGGACGTGGATGAACACAGGGGGATTTCAACCCGAGATCGCTCTCTATCTCGATCCTGTTTCACTCCTGATGCTTCTGGTCGTCACCTTTGTCGGCTTTCTCATTCATCTCTACTCCGTTGAGTACATGCGTAACGATGAGGGCTACGCTCGATTCTTCGCCTACATGAACCTCTTCGTCGCATCGATGATCACGCTCGTGTTGGCGAATAATCTGTTATTGCTCTACCTGGGTTGGGAGGGCGTCGGCCTCTGCAGTTTTCTACTGATCGGCTTCTGGTACCAGGATCCCGCGAACGTTCGTGCAGCGGGTAAAGCCTTCATCGTGACTCGCATTGGTGACACCGCCTTTGCAGTAGGGTTATTCCTCTTGTTTACCCGCCTCGGAACGCTGGACATCCAGGAGGTGATGCATCGCGCATCGGCACATTGGAGTCCCGGCAGCGGTATCGCGATGGCCGCGGCAGCGCTGTTGTTGGGAGGTGCAGTCGGCAAATCCGCGCAACTACCGCTGCAGACCTGGCTGCCGGATGCGATGGCCGGCCCCACGCCTACGAGCGCGCTGATTCACGCTGCGACCATGGTTACGGCCGGAGTCTACCTGATTGCACGTACGCACGTCCTTTTCACGCTGGCGCCTGTTGTCCAGCTCGCCGTCGCGATTATCGGAACCGCCACAATGTTGATGGCAGCCTTCAGTGCGCTCGTTCAGCGCGATATGAAACGAGTGCTGGCGTACTCGACGATCAGCCAGATCGGTTACATGTTCCTCGCGCTCGGACTGGGTGCCTGGTCGGCCGCCATGTTCCATTTCATGACGCACGCCTTCTTCAAAGCACTTCTCTTCCTGGCCGCGGGTGTCGTCATCCACGCCGTGCATGAGCAGGATATGTTCCGCATGGGAGGTCTCCGCTCTGAACTGCGGCTCGCATTCTGGTCGTTCGTCATCGGAGGGTCGGCACTGTCCGGCCTGCCATTGATCACCGCAGGTTTTTTCAGTAAAGACCTTATCCTATGGCAATCGTGGGCGGGACCGAATGGAAATGCGTGGTTCTGGGTCGCCGGCATGACGGGCGCATTGCTTACCTCACTCTACACATTCAGGATGATCTCGCTGGCCTTCTACGGACCGCTGCAGTCACACGTGAAAGAGGAGAGCGGGCTGGCTGTTCGCGTCTCCCTTATCGCGCTTTGCGTGCTGTCACTCGCCGGCGGATATGTCGACACTCCCCCACACTTCGGTGGAACCCCCGCACTGTCAAATTTTCTAAACACCGCACTACCTTCACTCGAAGAAGTTCACATCGGCCCGATTACGGAGATCACTACCGCGTTATCCGCGAGTGCCGTATTCGCACTCGGCTTGGCGCTTGCGTACCTTCTCTACGGACCGCAACGTTCGCGGCTGCCCGCTCGAGGCTCCTTGCAGCAGCTATGGTTTGCAGGCTGGGGCTTCGACTGGTTGTACGACCGGCTGCTCGTTCGTCCGTTCCAATGGCTGACCCGGAAGAGCGCGCGTGATCTAGCGGACGTCCCGATCAAGGGGCTGGCGCAGATCGCCATGCTGGGCCATCGGTGCTTGCAACTGACGCAAACCGGACGCGTGCGTTGGTACGCAATGGGGCTTGCTATGGGCACCGTCGCAATACTGGCGATCGCATTTTTTGTCCGATGAGGTAGCGGCATGATTCTACTCAGCCTTATTCTGATCTTGCTTGTCGGTGGCATCCTATCCTGGATCGTCTCGCGCAGGAACACGATGGCCGCCCGCTGGATTGCTGCGATCAGCGTCGGAGTGGATCTCGCAGTAACGATCGGTATATGGCTCACCCGTGCTGTAGCGGCGCAGTCCAGTCCGGGGCGTTGGTTCGTCGAAACCAACCTCGCCTGGATCCCACAGTTTGGCATCCGCCTCCACTTGGCAATCGATGGACTTAGTCTGGCGTTGCTACTCCTGACCTACTTTCTCGGCATCATGGCCATACTTTCCTCGTGGACGGAGATCCGGCAACGAGTCGGATTCTTCCACTTCAACCTGCTTTGGGTGCTGGCAGGCATCACCGGAGTCTTCCTCGCCGCGGATCTGTTCGTCTTCTATCTCTTCTGGGAGCTGATGCTGGTGCCGATGTACTTCCTCATCGGTATATGGGGTCACGAACGGAGGATCTATGCCGCAACGAAGTTCTTCCTCTTCACGCAACTCAGCGGCCTGCTGATGCTGGTCGCGATTATCTCGCTGGCGATTCTTCATCAGCAAACCACCGGCATCCTCACCTTCGACTATGAACAGTTGCTCCACACAACGCTGTCGCCCCGTGCAGCGCGCCTGCTGATGCTTGGATTCTTCGTCGCGTTTGCGGTGAAACTGCCCGCATTTCCATTTCACACCTGGCTCCCCGATGCGCACACCGAAGCTCCCACCGCTGGCAGCGTCATCCTCGCCGGACTTCTGCTGAAGACGGGAGCGTACGGTCTGATCCGCTTCGTGTTGCCTCTCTTTCCCGGCCCATCCCGTGAACTCGCTCCCATCATGATGACAGTCGGCGTCATCGGAATCCTTTACGGCGCAGTGCTGGCCGTCGCCCAAACCGATCTCAAACGTCTTGTCGCCTACACCAGCGTCAGCCACATGGGATTCGTGCTGCTCGGAGTCTTCGCCGGAAATGAAATCGCCTTAGAGGGCGCCGTCATCCAGATGATCAGCCATGGAATCAGCACCGGCGCACTGTTCATCCTTGCCGGGTTCCTACAGGAGAGATTGCACACTCGCGATATCACGCACATGGGTGGCCTATGGGAGACCATGCCGGCACTAAGCGGAGCGGGCCTCGTCTTTGCCATGGCTTCGCTCGGACTTCCAGGACTCGGAGATTTCGTCGGTGAATTTCTCGTCCTCCTTGGGGCCTATCAGGCGAACGTCAGTCTCACCGTCGTAGCCACACTGGGTCTTCTCGCGGCCACTCTCTACGGGTTGAAGTTTGCTCAGAGCGCATTCCAGGGCCCCAATCCGCATCATTGGAAGCTGCCGGATATACGCCCTCGCGAATCGGCGATTCTTGGTTTCATGATGGCCCTGCTTCTCTGGATAGGCCTCTATCCACAGCCGATCTTGAACACGGTACGTTCCAGTCTGGCTCTTGTACAGCAGAGTGCGTCAGCGAAAGAGATCGTCAGGAGGTAAGACATGAGCACCGCTGATCTTGCTGTGTTGTTGCCCTTGACCATGATGTCGGCAACCGCGGTCATCCTGATGATCGCGATAGCAGTCCAACGCAATCACAAAGTTGCCTTCGCGATTTCATCGATGGGCCTGGCGGCTGCATTCGGCAGCCTTCCGTTTGCAGCATCCGCTGTGCCGCGGCAGGTCACCAGCTTATTCATTCTCGATTCCTATTCCCTTCTCTACATGGCGATTCTCCTCTGCGCCGCAGCCTTCGTGTTTTTGTTCGGCTACGACTACCTGGAGCAGCGACAGGAACAGCGCGAAGAGTTCTATCTCCTCATATTGCTGGCAACCATAGGCGCAATGGTGCTGGTTGTCAGCCGACACTTTGCATCCTTCTTCCTTGGGTTGGAGCTACTGAGCGTGGCGCTCTACGCTCTGATCTCCTATGTGCGCACCGAGAGCGCATCGATCGAAGCAGGCATCAAGTACCTGATTCTCGCCGCGTCATCATCATCCGTTCTGTTATTTGGTCTCGCGCTGATCTATGCGGAGTCGGGGTCCATGGACCTCTCTCAATTCGCCGTGGTAATGACCAGCAAGGCCGGGCTCGCGAACACGTTTCCCCTTCTAGCTGGCCTGATGCTTGTACTCACAGGCGTCGGTTTCAAACTGGCGGTTGTCCCATTTCACCTCTGGACTCCCGATGTCTACGAAGGCGCTCCCCTGCCGGTCACTGCGTTCATCGCCACCGTATCGAAGGGTGGAATGTTTGCCTTTGTGTTGCGCTGGTTTTACGTCCATGACGTTGGAGTAGCGGGAGCACCGGGGCTGATCCTCTCGATCATTGCAGTCACCTCCATGCTCGCAGGAAATCTTCTCGCGCTCACGCAGACCAACGTCAAGAGAATACTGGCGTACTCCTCCATCTCTCACATGGGCTATCTGCTGGTTGCGCTGCTCGCTGGAGGTGCACTCGGCGCTCCGGCCGCGACCTACTACTTCGCTGCCTATGCCGCGACAATTCTCGGAGCCTTCGGCATTATGACCGCCATCTCAGGCCCGCGACGCGAATCGGCCTCTATCGACGACTACCGTGGACTCTTCTGGCGGAGACCGCTCGTCGCTGGCGCGTTCACCACGATGCTTCTTTCACTCGCCGGAATTCCGCTCACAGCAGGCTTCCTCGGCAAGTTCTACGTCATTGCGGCCGGCGCCTCACGATCCCGGTGGGTGCTTCTCTTTACACTCGTCGTCAGTAGCACCATAGGTTTGTTCTACTACCTGCGCATCATCGTCGCCATGTACACCCAACCGCGAGCCGCAGTCCTGGAGGGCGATTCGGAGATGCATCTCCTGTCCTTGGCCGCCACACTGGCGCTCGCCGCTCTCACTGGCCTCGTGTTCCTGCTGGGCGTCTATCCCACACCACTTTGGGACGTTATCCTGTCCATCACTCGCGACCTCGGATAATCGTCCGGAAGTCTAGTCAGCAGCTGTTATGAACCTCGCGAATTGGCCTACGCTGCAACCCATCGCTGCCAGTGCTGTTGTTTGTCCTTGCCGGTTGCCGCTGTCCTTTCACTGTCATCTGTTCTCACCTTCGTCTGTTCTTTCGCTGTCATCTGTTCTCACCCTAGTCTGTCCTTTCGCTGTCATTCTGAGCGCAGCGAAGAAGAACCCCCGCATTTACGAGGGGAGCGCAGCGACCCGAGTGCCTTGCATCTTCTTGTTACCACTCCATCAAACACCAGTCGATCCCTGATTCCATAACGACGTCGGCACCTGCATCGGCTGCGGGGTAAGCTCATGGTGTATAGGCCAGGGAGGAAGGAGCCGACATCATGATGATAGGTTGCGATTTTCATCTGGATTCGAAGCAGCTGCACTGCTGGACCTGGAGACGGGCGGTCAGAGACAGCAGAGTCTGAGCCATGCCTTAGGTTCTGAACCGATACGGCAGTTTTACGCCGGGCTTAGACCGGCGGTGCGGGTTGGTCTGGAGGCCAGCGGTTACAGTCTGTGGTTGGAGGAGTTGAGCTGTGAGTGGGCGATCCGGCGCGCATCCGCGAGGCGGCTCGTCGGCGACAAGGCCTACGACTCGGACCCGCTCCGAGAGGAATACGGCATCGAGATGATCGCGCCCAACCGGCGCAACCGGAGCAGGAGTCAGGATGGCCCCAAGCTGCGTCCCTACCGCCGACGCTGGAAAGTGGAGAGGCTCTTCGCAAGGATAGCTGTTATGAACCTCGCGAATTGGCCTGCGCTGCAACCCATCGCTGCCAGCACTGCCGGTCGCTGCCGTCTGTTCTCCCTCTCCACCTCCCACCCCACAAGTACCGTCATCTCGACCGAAGGCGCGCTCTTTGCCGCCACAGGGGGAGACCCCGATCTCGCTCTTGTCCTTTAATCCGCATACCAAAATTCCTGTCAAGCCCTTCACCACGAACAAAACACCTTCCCCCGTCTGCAAACCAGACAAAAACAAGGCCTTAGCTCCCGCAAATAATCTTCTGGAAAGTGGCATAGCAGTTTCACCCAATCCGCTATTATTAATACAGAGTCAGAAATGCAATACAGAGTCAGAAATGCCCCGGCCAACCACCGGAGCCTTTCTCTTTAATCCAGTAAACCGTTTAGAAAGACGAATTTAGCCGCAACTTATTTAGAATGACGAATTTGCAGAGACACTCCAGCCTAAGCTACTCAATTAAAGCAACTTGCGCCCAAGTACCCCCCCCGGGGGGTACCCCCTCAAAGGAGCAACATAATGCAATGTGGGATCGAAGTTCATCCGATCTCTAGCAGGGGTACTTACCCTCGATGTAGTGTTCGAGTTGTTCGATCGTCTGGTCCTGCGCGAAGGAGATCCATTGGACCAGATCTCCGATTGAAATCACTCCAAGAATACTTCCGTCGAGAACCACCGGAAGGTGGCGAATGCGGCTCGTTGTGATCAGCCGCATGGCTTCGTCAACGGAACAGTCTGGGCGAATAGTAATCAGGGGTTCCGTCATGATCTCGCGCACCAGAGTGTCCTTCGACGTTCTCCCTAAAAGGATGATCTTTCGGGCGTAGTCTCGCTCAGAAAGGCTGCCCACAAGCTGGCCATTATCGATCACCAGCACCGAGCCCACATTCTTGTCCGCCATCAGTTTCATGGCGTCGTATACCGTCGCATCGGGATGTATGGACCAAACGTCATTACCCTTCTTACGTAGAACGCATGAAACCGGATCCAGGACTCTCATGGTTGCTCCTTACCCTCAATGAGGCTCAGAGTGGCTGTGGAGGAGAATGCAAGGTGGGAGCCGCATATCAGCTACATGTCCGACTCTGGGACGCGGCGCACACTGCAGGAATAGAGCCATGTTCCGCAGTTTCGCTTGCACTGCCCAACGAAGACTACCGTTACTTCGGGGAGGATCATACGCCGTCGCAGTAACGATGTAAAAATGCGCGCCAGGGGACACATCCGCCTGACCTCCGACTAACCCTCAAGTGGCACTTAATACAAGAGGTGCTGGCTCCAACCCGAAACCCGTTCCTTGGACCGTGCCCGTCATGTAATGGCCGCTCCGTTCTGATAGCCATCGTTTACGTTTCCACCGTTGATCATGAATCCATTCGAAGCTTCACGGCCGCCGTTGACAGACTGATCGCCGGGTTAAGATTGCCGGAGGTGACATATGTCCTATTTCGCCATAAAAATTATTCGTATGTGCCTTGCGGCCAATGAGGTCGCATAAATCTATTTCAAATAAATGCACGAACGTAGGACATTCAGCCTATACAACACTTGTGCTAATGATGTTGAATCGGGAACACATTTGATCAGGATTCCTTGATTTCTTTCCTATGGCTTCATGATTGACGGAAGGTGACCTCTTGCCATGCTTGCCAGGCAAATCGTCCTTTTCATTTGGGTTCAGGAACAGCGGACTGTAACAGCCCCATGCAGTCCAGTTATTGACTGGATATATATATATAAGTCATCCATGCTTGCAACCTCGCTCGCATTTCTTGCGGTGTGAGACGCGTGGGATAGACCTGCCTATGTACCTTCTACTTTTTTGTTCCATGCTGAAATCCAAGATCCTATAGGACCTGTGACTTATGGGCTGTTTCCGGGTAGGCATTTATTGCAGACGATATCTTTTGTATTGCCGTTTTATTCTCCTCGTACTAGCATCGAGCCTCATCACACGAGAATTAGTTCTCAGCTATTAGGAAATTCCATTTATTAAGGAGTACTTACGGCATGGCGTTCCGCGGTCTTGTCCTTGGCGGTATTTTCCTTTTCGTTTATCAGACCATCACTCCAATTGCGAAGGCGCAGTCCAACGCCGCGCCGACGACGGGCGCGCCCGCGCCGAATGGAACCGGTGGCTTTGTTCGTGACTCGCGCAAGCACCCGCATGAACCATCGCGCAACAATGCATTCTCCATGACTATCAACAAATATGGAATTGCAGCAACACTGCAGACGTTGGCTTCGCAAGCCAGTGCCACTATTCTCGCTAAAGGAGGTAATGCGGTCGATGCAGCGATTGCTGCCAATGCAGCGGTCGGCGTTATCGAGCCGATGATGAATGGCATCGGTGGCGACCTCTTTGCCATCGTCTGGGATCCGAAGGAAAAGAGGGTCTATGCAATCAATGCCAGTGGATGGTCCCCGAAGGCTGAGACCATCGAAGCGATGCAAGCTAAGGGAGTGGCAAAGATGAGTGGCAGCAGCATCTACGCCGTCACTGTACCAGGGGCGGTTGCCGGGTGGGAGGCACTGCATAAAAAATTCGGCAAGCTTCCGCTCTCAGTAGTTCTGGCTCCAGCCATTGCTTTAGCCGAAAACGGATTCCCTGTTACAGAGACTGACTCTGCCAATTGGAACCAATATGGTATGCCCTACAAAGACCGGCCTGCGTTTGCTTCGGTGTTTCTCCCAAACGGTACTTATCCGAAAGTCGGGCAGATGTTTCAAAACCCGGACATTGCCAACAGTCTTCGCCTGATTGGCGAAAAGGGAGCCGATGCTTTTTATCGGGGGCCCATTGCCGATGCTATCGTGAAACTCTCCGAAGAAAACAAAGGCTTCATGACAAAGTCCGACCTCGCGGCTTATAGGCCTGAATGGGTTGAGCCGGTCACCACGACCTATCATGGTTGGCGCGTCTACGAGACGCCTCCGAATACTCAGGGGATAGCCGCGCTATCGATGCTGAATGTGATGGAGCTGTATCCGTTGCGCGAGTGGGGCCATGACTCGGCTAAGACGCTGCACATCGAGATGGAAGCCAAAGCACTAGCCTATGCCGACATGCTGCATTACGTTGGCGACCCACGGGTCGAGGATATTCCAACTGAAAAGCTTACCTCGAAGGAGTTGGCTAAGGAGCGCGCAAAAGGGATCACCGATACGGCAAACTGTACAGTCCTTCCTTCCGATCGCAAGGATCAGCTCGACAAGTTGCATAGCGACACCACCTACTTAGCAACAGTAGATCGGGATGGCATGGTGGTCTCGTTAATTCAATCGAATGCCGGTAACTTTGGCTCAGGGCTTGTGCCTGAACACACTGGTTTTGTTTTACAAAACCGGGGTAGCGGCTTCTATATGCAACCCGGGCAACCCAATTCTTTAGCAGGGCACAAGCGTCCCCTACACACCATCATTCCCGCCATGATGCAAAAGGATGGTGTCACAATCGGCTTCGGTATCATGTCGGGCTTTAACCAAGCCCAGGCCCATGCGCAGTTCGTCGCCAATGTCGTTGACTTCGACATGAACATTCAGGCTGCGATGGACGCGGCCCGCTTCAACAAAGGCAACTCCGGTTGCAGCGTGAACATTGAAGACGGCTACCCGAAGGAGGTCTTTGAACAACTTGCGTTACAGGGACACCAGATAAACCTAGTACCGCGCTACTCGATGGTCATGGGTCGCGGTAATGTAACGATGCACGATGATGCATTGGGTGTGAATTTCGGGGCTTCCGACCCACGCGCGGACGGACAGGCTGTACCAGAGCAACCACCGTACTAATTCATGGCGTCTCACCTACCTTTCGCGTTCTTCCAATGTATGTACCTCCAGATTTCTACATTCTTCATCTTCAAGGAGAATTCACATGCTTCGGATTCCTGTCGGCCTCGCACTTTTCCTGGCCTTCCTTGGGCTCACTCCTCTCATCGCTCAAACAATCACCGGTAGCGTGAATGGAACCATCACCGATTCAGGTGGCGCGGTTGTTGCCGGAGCATCGATTACAGTTTTAAACGTCGATACCAATGTCATGACCTCCGCTACCAGCAATGCTTCCGGGGTTTATAACATTCGTTTTATGCAGGTGGGGAGATATATTCTCACTGTCACTGCACCTGGGTTTGCTCAACAGAGATCAAACCCTTTCACTCTTGAGGCTGGGCAGAATGCTAAACTCGACAGTCAGCTCTCGGTACAGGGCACGCAAGCGTCGATCGATATCAATTCCGATTTAGTACCGTTGCTGAATACTGAAAACGCGCAACTCGCCACAACTCTCGATAAAAACGCCATCGATTCGGTTCCTCTGGTTGGCCGTAACTTCGTGCAGCTGACGCTCTTTGTTCCCGGCGCGGTGAGTACTACGCCTGCAAATTTTGCCGGCAACGCTGCCATTGGCGTGGGCGGCCAGCAGGTCTCCGTGAATGGCAATCGCGAACAATCCAACAACTATCTGCTGGACGGCATTGAAATTAACGAAACCCTGAATAATGGTGTTGGCTACAACCCGAGTCCCGATGCTCTTGACCAAGTGCAGGTTGTCTCTGCAAACGCGCAGGCTGAATATGGGAATGTGAACGGAGGGGCGGTTATCGCTCTCACAAGGAGTGGCACGAACAACTGGCATGGCAGCGCATTCTACTTCCTTTCCGACGGCCTACTAGACGCGAATACTTGGGCAAACAAGCACAACACCAAGATCACACCAAGGCAGTCTTATACCCAGCCGATCTTCGGCGGCACACTAGGCGGGCCCGTCATCAAAGACAAGCTCTTCTTCTTCATCGATTATGAAGGCGGTCGATATCATCAGGGTGGCATCGGCACTGCAACTGTCGCGACGGAACGGATGCGTCGAGGAGACTTCTCCGAGTTGCTGAGTCCGTCTATCATGTGTGCGCCTGGAGCATCTTGTACTGCGAAAAATCTTGTCCAGCTCTATAACTCCTCTTCTGTACCTTACACGCCCTACGCGGGAAATCTGAATGTCCTTATTGTTAATCCTGTAGCTCGTTATCTTTATGCACATCCAGAACTCTATCCATTGCCCAATACGGCCCCTCAGGTGGGAACACCAGCCACAAATAACTACACTGCTCCCACAAAGAATAGGCGGCAAAACGACCAAGGTGATATCAAGATTGACTGGAAGATCACCAGTAAAGACAATCTGTCTGTTCGCTACAGCCAGAGCGAGAATGTCATCACGACAACGCCGGTTCTGGCAATCAGTTTTCCTGTCTCGCCGAAGACTCCGGTGAAGGGCGTCGCAATCAATGAAATACACACCTTCAACTCATCCTTGGTCAATGAACTCCGAATAGGCTTTACCCGCGTACATATGCTGGGCGGCCTTACAACCGACTCAACCGGGGTCTTTGGTATGTCGGGCAACTCCATAGTTGGGATTGGTGCGCCGCAGACATTGAATGGTTTTTCAGGGCAGGTCTTCGCTCCACCCAGCACAACCGGCCTCACTACGCCGAATGGCAGGGAGTACACCACCTTCGGAAATGCGGCTACGGCGACGAACTTCGCAGATAATACCTTCACCTATGCGGATAATCTGACCTATCTTCGTGGCCATCATAGTTTTAAGTTTGGTGCACAGTTTATCCGGTACCAGCAGAATAGCCTATATCCCGGCAACGATGGATTACTTGGCCAGTTTGTCTATACCGGAAACTATACGTCTAACCCCAATAGTGGCCTCCCCAATAACACCCAGGGTTACTCGATAGCCGACTTCAACCTAGACCGCGTGGCCTATGCAGGGACGGGGAATTCAAGTGGCCCGCTTGGTCCGACGGGGCAGAGACAATGGCGCGACGCATACTTCGCACAAGACGACTGGAAGATAACCCCTACGTTCACGGCCAACTTCGGCATTCGCTATGAGTACGACCAGCCTGTGTACGAGGTCAATAACAAACAGGCCAACATCAATATGACTACCGGACAACTTGTCTACGCAGGAGTCAACGGAGTAAGCCGTGCAACAGTAAATTCCTACTACGCCAGTTTCATGCCACGGATAGGCTTCGCCTATTCCGTCACGCCTCGCTTGGTGGTCCGAGGTGGCTATGGTATCCAGAATTACATGGAAGGCACAGGAGCCAATCGGCGTATCACCATCAATCCTCCATTTCAAACGCCCTACTTCGCTCAAGGATCGGCGCCCAGCATCAGTAATACAGGACAATCCTTCCGAGTTGAAGATGGTTTCTCTAATCCCGCGTCGCCGACGCCATCCTTATCTCTCAATGCTTGGGCAATGAACATTCGTCCGGCTTTCATCTCCGAGTACAGTCTCACCACCGAGTATCAGTTCAGCAACTCGACTTCACTTACGATGGGATACATAGGCGAGGCCGGTCAGCATCTGGTCAATCATGGATCCGCGAACCAGTTACGTCAGCCATGTCTAATCGGTGGCGTGGTGCAATCCAATCCGAACAGCGCAGCTTGCGCGACTGCAAGCCCTGCTCCATATAAGAGCCTCGTTGGACAAGCGGGTTCCATCGTCATCACTACATCTGATGCGATGATGAATTACAACGCTATACAATTAACACTGCGTCAGCGTGGATGGCATGGATTGGCTGGTACTCTGAATTACGCCTACGGACGCTCCATGACCAATGCAGTCGGTTTTTACGGCTCAACCGGCATCGCCAATGCTAACAACTACAACCAGGACTACTACAACAACCACGCTGAATATGGTCCGACTAGCCAGGACGTCCGGCACAACCTAAACGGCGTATTAAGTTATGAACTTCCTGTCGGTCGAGGACGTATATTCGGCGACCATATGAATCGCGCTCTCGATGAGATGATAGGCGGATGGAAGGTTGGGTTTACCGCCGTAGCCTATAGCGGATTTCCAGTCACGATCAACAATAGCGTGAATAATGCCTACACTAACAATAAGATTCAACGTGCAAATCACTATCGTACGTTGAAGATCAATAGCCGCAGTCTGAATGCATGGTTCGGATCAGACGCTTCCGTCACTTCCTGTTCCACACGAGGTGTAGATAACGGAATATGCGCGTATGGCTCTCCCGCTGACGGATCATATGGAACTGCTTCTGTAGGCTCGGAGCGGGCACCTGGCTATCAGCAGTACGATGCCACCGCCTCCAAAGACTTCAGCATCTGGCACGAGCAGAAACTAGGCTTCCGTGCCGATGCTTCCAATGTCCTCAACCTAACCTCGCTGAGCAATCCTGACAATACGGCTCAGAGCGCTACCTTCGGCCGCATCACCGCAGTACGTTCGGGTCCGCGGCGTCTCCAACTCTCGCTACGGTACCAGTTCTAATTCCGGTTCTCTCAAGGAGATTCCACTTGAATCGCTCGCTCTTCTTAATTGGTACAGCTTTGGTTGCAGCTGCAGCCTTGATCTCCTCGGTCCGCGCGTAATCGTCACCACCGGTGTCGGTAGCCCAGGCGTCCGCGGGAACATGCCACCGTGCCACCTAAGGAGGCAGGCGCACGCACCTTCTCAACAACTGTTCCGGGTGTCACGGCTCCGATGTACGTGGTGGAGAACGCGCACCCAACATCGGGACCGCACGTAATATCGTCACCTTTCAGATGATGATCTGTTGTCAATCATGAAGGCGTTCCAGGATCAGGAATGCGACATTCGCATTTCTCGGTGACCAGGGCGTTGAAGGATAATGTGTGATCCATCGGCGCCGCACACTCTTCTGCGACCTGCCGACTGTTCACAGTGTCACATATGAAAGGTGAAGGTGGATACAAGCCTCTGATTTGACGCACTATGCCGGCGGCACCACCAGGACGCTAACTCGCCATTACCAGCCAGACGCCATCCTTGGCCCACCTCAACTGTAGTGGATTGATGCTGCGGAATCGCGAGTGCATCACCGAAGTCACGCATGCCGAAGACTTCAACATCACTGTGCAGACGAAAGATGGCCGCTGGCGTACCTTCGATAAATCGAAGCTGACCAATGTGAAGCATACCCAACAGGACTATGACATTCGTCTTTCATCCAAAGAACTTGATGAGCTTGTAAGTTATCTCCTGGCTTCCGCTGCGAATGCCCCCAAGCCTGTGCGACGGAGGAACCGTTGAAACGTGTTTTCTATAGACACTTTTCCTGTCGATATCGCTCGTGGCCAGCAAAAAGAACCCCAACAGACGTTCAAGTTGAAGGCTGAAGATCCTGCATTCTGGAAGCTGTTCGATAGAGGAGCAAAGCTCAACACCATGGGCAGCTCTAACTGGCCCTTACCCGTCATAACGCAGCCCTTACACCACGTCAACAGATGCAAGAACACTTGGATGCCATCGAAACTGGTTCCACCCCATACTTGGCGGAAGCTCTTTTGTCGGTTTACACATAGTGGGCAACCTTAAGTGCAGACATTGAGCAATCCGCGACAGTCGCTACGAGACCCACCGGACTAAGCAGGGGGCGCGCTTGCGTCCCTTTTGATTCGCTAGAAGATTTTGATACGACAAAAAGAATTTTATCGCTATTTGTAACACCGTCCTGATTGGGAACACTACGCGAGTGATACTTACCACCGATTGCTAATCTTAATTAGTGCTAATGCATTTGACTCTAGCACTAGATTCAGGTCACCATTTTGTAGTTGGGTCGCCTCTGGACTTTGTAATTTAGTCGCTCGGTTCATCGAGTCAACCTGTTCAGGCGTAGGATATGCAGGTCGTCCCATCTTTTCATACACCGGTAGAACATTTCCATGCTCATTGTCCACCCGTTCAACAGTCACACGCGCAGAAGGTGGGACACCATGTACAGCAAGTGTTATGTTCCGACTGTCTGTAGTCTTCAGTGCTTCCGACTCAGGTCCAACGAGGTTCCACACCACAATCACCAAGTCACCGTCCACCGTCTTCGTCACGATGACGTTCGGCGATGCGTTCGCCAGCCGTTGACCGCCAAGCTTATGTAGAAGGGCAAAGTCATAATAGCTCGGCTTATTGATCCCGAACTCTGCACGTAGTCCAAACTGGCCAACAAATGGCCGCGACCCGGGGCCACTTTCCTCGAAGACATCCGAGAAGGTCCAGAACGACATCATCGTCACCAGTCCATCGCATTGGCGGATCGTGTTCGCCAGTGCGGGCCCTACAAAAGTAGTATCTCTTACTTGGTTCATACCAGGTACATTCCATTCCGTCCAGAAGAGAGGAACACTTTCCTTGCCGGCTACTTTCATCTCGTTGTGCACCTTACTAATTGCACGACACACACGTTGCTCCATCGGAATGACCTCGTCCGTTCCGAACATATTCTCAACAGTGTCGTCGGCATAACCATGGCTTGAGATGAAGTCGACAGGTGAGTCAGTCGCCGCTGTGTGCCTCAGAAAATCTCCTACCCACTGGGCGGCTGCAGTGGCTGGGCCACCGACGCGGATTCGCAAATTTACCGACTTCAATGCGCGAGCCGTATGATCATACATCTCAAAATAGCTTCGCTTGCGAGGAACCCCACCCCAGAAGTCAATGTTCGGTTCATTCCACACCTCAAAATACCACTGCGCTATCTCATCGATTCCATATCTCTCCACCAGATGTTTCGCAAACGCCACCATCAGTGCATCCCACTTTTCTATTGACTTCGGCGGCGATACATTCTGCTTGTACCAGAAAGGATGCAGAGCATCCGGATTGAAGGCCAGCTTTTTTGGCATAAAGCTAATCTCCACTATGGGGCGAACGCCATTATGTAGCAGGCCATCGTAAATCTGGTCGACATACGCAAAGTTATACACTGCTACACCGCGCTCGTCTTCGTTGTAGACCCCAACCTCATCATGCAGAATTGCATGGAATCGAACGTAGCGGAAGTCTGTGATTTGTTTCACTGCACGAAGGTCATCCCGATAGCTCTCACGAAGCGTGAGGATCGCCCGCCCAGATCCAAACATCTGCTCCCAAAAATGCGGGAACGGCTTAGCCTGTGCACGAGCATCAATCTCTACCTTCTCCTGTCCCCACACGTATAGATCACAAGTGTCAGTCGCATATAAAATCGTGAGTACTATCACAATCGTGCGGACTGTCCGGAGACTCATGGGAACTCCTTTTTTGACTTCACCTTTCTAATTCAATCCCAGCAAGCACAAGCAGGAACATCCTATGGACGCTCCTGCCTTGTCCTTAAGTCACTCAGTTAGAAGTTGAACCGCACTTGAAACTCAATCGTTCGTGCACCAAGAGCGCCACTCGATTGGCCAAATGCCGGATTGCTGGTCCTACCATCGGTGCTGATCTGCGTGTTTTGATCTCCAACATTAAATGGGGTCAGGTTGGTCTTGTTGAACACATTGAAAAACATGGTGCGTATTGTGAGACCGGCTCCCTCCCCAAAGATTCGGTTAGGTGGAATACCAAACGTCTTCTGCGCATCCAAGTCGGTGTCCAGATAGTCTGGTCCACGTAGGCTGTTGCGCCCGACCCCCGGCGGCGGCGGCTCGCCCGCAGTTGGGAAAGTAGGGATCGTAAAGTAACTCAGAGCACCATTGATAAACTGCCCATTCGGGCGCTTGAATGTATCATTGCTGGTGTCACCCGACTGCTTCGCGATCTGGGCGCCTGGACGCAGATTACAGTAATTGCTCCCAACATACACAACGTTACACCCCGTATTGCTGTAGATCGGGGTCCACGGAAAGCCAGTATGGTACTGCAGGATGCCACTAATCGTAATCCCCCCGAAAATTTCCTCCAGCAAGCGACTGTTTGGAAAAAATTTTGGTGACCACGATCCGTACAGTTTCGCATTGTGCGTAATGTCATAATCCGCAGGGCCATATGCAAAACGGTTATCATAAGGATACTGGTCGATGTAGTAGTCCTGCGATCCGCTGTCCATGATCTTGCCCCAGCGATACTGCCCGTCTAGAGTAAAATTATGTCCAAAGGTATGCTTCAACTCGGCAAGCAATGCGTGTGAGTTTGCGCTGACATCATTCGAGAAGAAGGAAAACTGATTTATGGTCGAATTCAGATTCGGATAATATATCCAGTTCAGATTGTTTTGCCTTGTGTAGTGCCGAGAGAGGCTGCCCTGATACCCTACGCTCGCAATCCACGTTTGGGTGAGAGCATACTCGGCACCAAGTGACATTTTATAAGTCATAGGTGTAGGTAGGTTTTGTTGGATTCCGGTGATAGAGATTTGTGCTCCAGAGGTTGGTAGACCATTCGACCCAAAAGTTACCTTGGCAGCAGGATTTATAGGATACCCATTCAAGTTTTGGGGAGAGCTGGACGCTGCGTACACAACACCGGGGCAATTAGACTGTGCGAGATCAGTGCAGACTGCATTCAAATTTGTAACCAGCGGAGGATTCGACCGCCCGTTCAGCGTAATTGCCTGCTGCATGCGATTGTATGCTATGCCGAATCCGCCCCGAACCACAAACTGATGCTGCGCTGCGGAGTTTGGCGCATAAGCGAACCCAAACTGCGGACCCCAGTTATTCTTGCTGACTTGGTATAGATCGCCTCCCACTTTCAGGAAGGTATTGGTGAGAGTCTGTGCTCCAGTTCCTAATACCGGATTACTGATGTTGTTGTTCTTCTCCGTTGTAGGGGTAAAGTACTCCCATCGTATACCCAAATTCAAAGTCAAGCTCGGCAAGACCCTCCAGTCATCCTGGATATAGCCAGCATAGATATTGGAGCGGATGTGTTTGGTGGCCGATGTCGGAGCTCCGATCCTTGGATCGAAGTTACCTACTTCTTTATAGGGAGCATCGTTCGCATAATCCCACAAATTACGAAAAGTATATGACGGGATCGCTGCGGTGGTCTGCGTGTCGTTATCTAACTCTTTATATCCATCGAAACCAAAGCGGATGTTATGAGAGCGAATCGTTTTCGTTATAGTATCGCGCAGATTGTACGTCGTTTGAGCGAAGGTGCCGGGTCCCGGAGCTCCGAAGTACTGGAAGTTAGTAATGCCACCGATATTATCGATGTTGCCTTGCGGTAAACCGAAGGGCTCCTGCGGATTAGAAGCCAATTCATTGAAGTACCAGCGCACTGCATTTAACCGAAACTCATTCAGCAACGAAGAAGTAAACATGTGATTCCAAAGTGCAGCATGGGAATACGCAAGCTGATTTGTATTCCACCGATTTGCTGTACGATTTGGCCCATTGAAGAACGTCTTGGAAGTCGGCACCCAATAAATCACATAAGCGACAAGATCCCTGCGATTCAGTTGCCAGTCCAAACGCCCATTGAACTGCTGTGATGTATTCGAACTGGGATTCACCGTGTTTACGCGGAATATATCTGGGATACCGTCAAAACCACCTCCTAAGCCTGGTGCACCGTTGTTAATGTAGCTCGGATCGTGCGTGCCTAACGCAGTAGGCAAGGGGGAGCCGAGATCCAGTCCGGATATTCCATTAACCGTAACATCGTGGCAGTAAGCTGAACTCAACCCGGCAAATGCACAGTTCGCTCCCGATGCAACGGACTGATAGTTAACACTTTCACCAGGATAACCCGCAACCGCTGCCGAAATTCCACCCTTTTTCGCTTGCGCGATTAAAGCATCATAGGCGGGTGTCTCATACCAGTTTGCCGTCTGATCTCGTCCGCTGTTACGCAATTCCTCATACGAGAAGAATGCGAAGATATGATTTTTCCAAACGGGACCGCCGATGCTTCCGCCAATCTGGTTGAAGCGGTTGTTATCCCGCTTTGGTTGATCTGTAGGTCCGTTGTACCGCTGATAAGCATTCAAACCCGGTCGATGTATTTTAATGAACGCACTCCCATGTACATGGTTGGTTCCATTTTTCGAAACCACCAGCACTTGCGCTCCGCTGTTGCGTCCGTTCGTCGCATCGTATGGGCCTGTCTGCACCTGCACTTCTTTTACGGACTCTTCGTTTGGAGTAATCACAGCGCCGCCACCCCACGCCAGTGAGTTCACCTGACTGCCATCAATCTGAAACGAGTTGCCCGAAGTCCTCACGCCATTTGATTGCGTCTGAGGGCGGTTCTCAACCTGAAAAATACTTCCCGTCGCGCTGCTGCCTCCAATACCGCCGTTGCCGGGCAACGAGTAGCTTCCACCACCTGCATTTTGTGAAGAGTCACCAAGCGCGCCCGGAGCCAGTCTCAGCAACTGATATGGATCGCGGTTCGATGAAGGCAACGTTTGCAAGTCCTTCGCCAAGATCGTTCCTCCAATGTTTGCCGTCGCTGTATCGATTGCGGGAGCCATGTCCGTCACCGTAATAGTGTCTGTTGCACCGCCTGCCTCCAGCGTAACGTTCAACCCTTGCATCGTCTCCCCTGAGACCTGCACATTGTCCACCGTCTTCTTTGCGAATCCAGTACCTTCCACAGTTACTGAGTACAGAGCAGGCGCAAGTCTGTTGAACGTGAACGTCCCGCCAGCATCTGTCTTTGCCGTTTGTGTCTGGTTAGTTTCCTTGTCGATGATGGTCACTGTCGCATTGGGAATCACGCTGCCCGTAGTATCAGACACAGTTCCCTGTAACCCTGCGCGATACTGCGCCTCCACCATGGTAGCCCGAATGAATATATAGGCGCATAAGGACAAACACACGATCAACCTGCAAAGAACTCCTTGTTCGGTAAATGCTGTATTTGGAAGGATTTTCATCACGGCTCCTGAAGGTGGAGCGGCCTACGTACACGACCGATACTCCGACTAATATTCTGTCTGATTTCGGGACAGGGATATCATTCCGGTTCATCCCTGACAAATATCGGACTAAACTTGCCTACAAAGGCTTTTCGATGCCTTTCCTAGAAGTTCCATCGCGTCGTCTTACTACGCTCAAAAGCGTGCGATAACAAAGCACGATTTTATAGTCGACGTATTGTTACATTCAGATGATGGCTCGCGAATAGGAGTTGCTCAAATGTAGGGAAGGAAACCACCTATGCTATACCCCCACAGTTAATTGTCACTTTTGGCATAGCAATGGACCAAGTAGTGTCTGTTGTAAACAGATGACACTGATCTTGACCTTTGCCTCTCAGGTATAAGTTCTAGTGCGTGGAGTATTGGGCCTAATTAGGTGGGCCACTATTTGTATCAGACGTTATCGAGACGTGACGGCGTGCAAGTTGGTCCACGGCATCCCATCTAATTGAGATCCCAACTCCAGGCTCCTCACTCGGGCTCATTTCACCATTTTTGATAACCGGAATGTTCCGGAGTAACCGGTCCAGAGGATCAGCGCCGTATTCCGCCGGTATCACTTCGACTCCCTCTACGGTTGGTGAGGCGCACGCCAAGTGAATATGAAGAGGCCAAAAAACGTGCGGCAGCACAGTCTTTCCGGATGCCGCTGCAAGATTTATCGCTTCGATTGCACCGGTAATTCCTCCTACAGTAGTGGCGTCTACTCGCAAAATATCGATTCCGCCTACCAGATCGGAAATTACATGTCCTCCGAAGACATCTTCACCTGCTGCAATCGGTGTAGTCATATCTCGTCGCAACTCATGAGTGAGTCGCCAATCAGATGCGGCAAAAGGGTCTTCAAGAAAGTTCAATCCGAATCTGTCAAGATCACGGCAGATTCTCCGAGCTTCGGTCAAAGTGCTCCAACTCCAATGAGCATCTGCCGCGACCCTACCCGGCATTTTCTCCATTGCAGCTGCAACATATTTCAAATCGAAGGCTGGAGAATCGCCTTTCAACATGATCTTTACTCGCCGACAACCTCCATCTCGGAGAAGGCTGATCTCATCAGCAACTTCAGAAATCGAACGTTGATCAATGTAGTAGCCTGCTACCTGTGTTACCTCAGCGGATGCTCGCAAACCGCCTAAATATTGAAAAAGGGGCTGTGCCGCTTGCTTGCTTGCAATATCCCAGAGCGCAATGTCGATCAAGCTGAGCCCCCGAGTCAGGGCCGCGCGTGCTGGAATGTTCGATTGTTCAAGATCGAACATTATGCGCCTCCTCATTTGCACGTCTTTGCCGACAATGCGCCGAGACATGCTGCTCAGCGTTTCAAAAAGAGGCGTTCCACGAGGGTATCCAATCGCCTCTCCCATTGTTCCAGACTCGGTCTGAATCTGAATAACAACATAATCCCTCGTATGGATCTCAATTGGGCCGAGTCGTAGAACACGTGGGAGCGGTACAGAACATTCGGCAATTCGAATCTTAGAGATTTTCATCATTTACCTAGAGAATAAGAATTCAATAAATAGAACACATTATGATACAAGCATCAACTAATGATAGTAATATAGGTAAATTGGCTAACTTTTTGATATCGCAATCGTAATTTTAAGGCAGTAAATGTTTATAGTTCTGCAAATTGTTATAAAGAGGAGGTTCTTTGTCATCTCGATCCATTGATTCTCTAACGGGTTTGCCTGGTCTCCGAGGAACGGAACATATCGGATTTACAGTGCCCGATTTGGAAGAAGCGACGTCATTCTTCGTAGATATAATCGGCTGCGAATACATGTTCGAACTTGGCCCCTTTGTCGCCGAAAACGACTGGATGGCCACACATCTC
Source organism: Edaphobacter sp. (assembly GCA_025462645.1). Classification (GTDB taxonomy): domain Bacteria; phylum Acidobacteriota; class Terriglobia; order Terriglobales; family Acidobacteriaceae; genus Edaphobacter. The sequence goes on from JAOAPB010000078.1 coordinate 40,135, forward strand.
AATGTTCATCCGCGCGCTGTAATGCGTAGATTGCGATTTTTCCGATGCAAGTACGGTCCGAACTTCGAGATATTCCAGTACGAGTCGCCTGATCAAAATTTGATTCAACCGAAGAATAGTGACATAGGAGGTCACCACCTCGCTTTTTATGTAGATGACTTCGATACGGCTATTGCCTATCTCTCTGCAAAAGGAGTTCAGCTTCTGGGAGAACGAACAATTAGAACATCTGGACCGAATGCAGGACAGACATGGATCTACTTCCTTTCTCCTTGGGGCATGCAGTTTGAATTAGTCAGTTTTCCAAATGGCAAGGGTTATGAAGCAACTACTATTTCACGCCTATGGCATCCGGCGAATCCCGCCGCCTAGGATCGCCATTCACGACAGAAAGAGGGACAATCGCATCGATGGACTATCAAATTCAAGGAAAGCTCGCCTTTATCAACGCTGGAGCGCACGGAATTGGCGAAGCGATCGCCGATCTCCTAACCGAGGAGGGTGCAAGCGTTATTGTTGCTGACCGGGATGCCGTCGCGCTTCATGAAAAAGCACATCGATGGACTGGCGTTGTGGCGTCCGATTTAGCGACTGCACAAGGCGTGGAGCATGCAACGTCTCACGCACTTGCTGCTTTCGGACGAGCGCCCGACATCCTGGTTAATAATCTCGGTGTAGGTACAGCAGCATCGTTCGAAGAACTCTCCGATGAAGATTGGACCCGTAGTATCGAGATCAATCTTATGGGGTGTGTCCGAGCCTGCCGAATATTAGTTCCCCTGATGGCGAAACTGGGCTCGGCTTCTGTGGTCAATATGGGTTCCGATCTCGCCAAGCAACCGGAACCAACGTTAATGGATTATGGGGCGTGCAAAGCAGCGATGTTATATCTCACAAAGGCCTTAGCCACACAATATGCGCCGCACGTCCGAGTGAACGCGGTTCTACCGGGCCCGATCTGGACAGAAATGTGGACACGCCCCGGGGGTATTGTTGACCAGCTCGCCGTAAGTTACGGCGTCGACAAAGAGTCCGCCGTAAAACTATTCCTCGAAGACCGCTACATGCCTCTCGGCTTTGGGAAACCTAAAGACGTGGCGAACGCCGTCGTCTTTCTCGCTTCACCGCTGGCGAAGTTCATCACCGGCTCTAGCCTTGATATTGGAGGTACTCTACGCGGCCTCATTTGACCACGCGACGACTTGATTGTTGCGATCTATGCTAAATTGCTCCTCTGAGCAGGGCTGATAGGCAGCGATGCTTATCAGCCATTGATTCGTGCTGCATTGAATAAGGCAGCGAGATACCGGTCAAAATTTCGCTCGAAACGCTCACTAGGCACAGAAATCCCAAGCGCGAATCGACCCCCAAGCCCTTCAACTGGTACGGCTAGGCATCGAAGTCCTTCGTTAAATTCTTCATTATCCAAGGCGTATCCACGAATTCTAATTCGTTCGAATTCTCTCATGAGTTCTTCACGATCCGTAATGGTCTTGCTAGTCCTCGGTTCAAGAGGATGATTAGACAAATACTCTTTGCATATAGGAGGCTCGACCAATGCAAGAAGCAGCTTTCCTGATGCCCGGGCATGAGCATGCCCACTGTACCCCTGTGGGACCTCGGCAGCTCCTACAGGAGATTCGCCACGTGCGGTTGCAAGTGCGACAATCTCTCCATTGACCCACCCACCCGCATAAGCTGTCTCGTCCGTAGCCGCAACAATAGATCGAACCCTATGAGCGAGATGCCCCGGAGTATCCAATTGACGCCGGAAGCCTTCAGCTATCGAAAGGGCAGCAAGGCCTAGTACATACCTATTATTGCCGTTCTTTCTTATGATACCGGTTGTATAGAGAGTGTGAATAAGATGGTAGGTCACCTGTCGCGAAAGACCCACTCTTTCCATAATCTCTTTAGTCTTCAGACCACTGGAACTATCAGCTACCGCAAGCAAAATCGAAATCGTTCGAACTGCAGACTGTATTCGTGGTTTTGGGTCACTTCTCTCAGTCAAAGGAGTGACCTCTTCGATATTCATGTCCAGCGTCTCCATCTCACCTGAATGCACGCTCATTATCCCCGTATTATAGACCCATTCAATGTGTATCAGAGTTGCGCGACACATCGAGAGACCGATCAAGCGTGTGGCATAAACAAAGGCCCAGCAACAACGCTGGACCTTAGAAATTTCCATTAACCATATTTCAATGCATGGATTTAGCGGAAATGCTTTCGCGCTTTACTGCTTCAGAACAATATTAGCTCATGTACCAGCCACCATTGATATTGATCGTCTGGCCCGTAATGTAGCCGTTACTCGCAAGCAGTACGGCGGCCTGGGAGACCTCTTCTACAAGACCAAAGCGACCGACCGGCAACAGAGTTGGCTTGATCTCTTCTTTTCCCAAGATCATATCTGTTGCAATGAGAGCGGGCGCGATCGCGTTCGCTGTAATTCCCTCCTTTGCCAAGAGGCTGGCATAGCTATGAACCAAGCCGAGTACGCCAGCCTTGCTTGCTGCGTAGTGAGGCCCTATCACTCCTCCTGTCTGCGCCGCGATGGAAGACAACATAATAAGTCTTCCCCACTTTCGTTTTCGCATACCTGGGACGACAGCCTGAGCCCCAAGAAAGGCAGACGTAAGATTGGCACTCAGGACCTGATTCCAATCCTCGATACCCAGCTCATCCAGCGGCTTGGTTGGATTGATGCCCGCGTTACTGACCAATATATCCACCTGCCCCAATTGAGCATTCACATCGGTGATAAGTCGTCTTACCTCTTCACTTTGAGACACGTCTGCCTGAGAAGCGATTGCCCTGCGTCCGAGCGCCACAATTTGTTTGACAACTTCATTTGCCTTCTCACGGGAGTTTAGATAGTTAACCGCAACGTCGCACCCCGCCTCCGCAAGTGCAAATGCTATGGCACATCCGATCCCGCGAGAACCTCCCGTAACCAGCGCCGTCTTTCCGGTCAATTCACCCATAAACAAATTCCTGACGTACTGCTATTGGCCTGCTCTGTGAGCGATTATCATTCCTGTCCGAGAGGCTTTATCGGCAATATCTATAAATTAAGCTATAGGAGAAACCGGGGTAATGATCGTCTATTTTTTGGCCATCATGGCGCTGGGTGTTGTATCTGCCGGCAGGTCGCCGAGTACGAACTGGATCGCGTTCAGCATCATCTGCGACAGGGCTGGCGTCTCGAACAGTGTCGGGGTATGTCCTATCGCGCAGTTGAACACCCGACCGTGACCGTAGCTCTTGATCCAGACCAGGCCATAGTCTCTATCGGGTCGAATATGCCAATTGCTCAGGT
>JAOAPB010000077.1 GCA_025462645.1 Edaphobacter sp.
AAGCGATTAATATCAAGCGCAAGACTTTGTTTGAGCATGAGAATGCACCGTATGTTTGTCTTGAATCCGACATCAGCACCCCGACCGCTCGCGGCGGGCAGACGCTGGTGCACCTGAAGATACGCAATCTGCTGACGAGCGCCGTCTTTGAAAAGACATTCAAGGCGAATGACAAGTTCAAGGAGCCGGACCTCGTGTTGGTCCCGGCCTCGTATCTGTATAGCGACGGAGAGGGATCTTACTTTCTGGACCAGGAGAGCTACGAGACGCTCACTCTGGACCAGGGGATGGTGGGGAATGCGCTGGACTTCCTGATCGAGGGGGCGCTGCTCCAACTGCACAAGTACAACGGCAATCCGATAGGTTTACAACTGCCGATGTTTGTTGAGCTGAACGTTATCGAGGCTGAACCGGCGGCTCGCGGCGATTTCTCGAGCGGCAGCGGGACCAAGCTCGCCAAACTGGAGACCGGTCTTGAGATCCGCGTTCCGCCCTTCATCAAAGAAGGGGAAAAGGTGAAGGTGACGACGGAGACCGGGGAGTTTTCGGGACGGGCATGAGTTCTCGCCAGCGACTTCTCATTGCGACTGGGAGTGCACCCGTCCGACACTGAGCCGATCCTGACGCAGAAGATCGTGGCGTACTTGCGAACGCCTGCGCCGTGCTGTGCGGTGAGAGGCTGGTCAAAACGTCGTCGGTTTAATAGGTTAACAACGCCGACCCAGTGGATGACTTAAATGCAGATTTAGGCCCGTTAGCACTATCAGTTCACAACTTTTTGCAATTTGTTGCGTCACTGTGACATATCGCTGGAGCTACTCGCCTATTCTGCAGTCCGATGGAATGGGGAGACTTCTCTGGACGCGCATATGTTAAAGCCCCTAATCCGACGTTGGTCCGAGCGGCCACGAGTGCTGGTGCTCATGCTGGCAGTCATGTTGCCCGCGTCCGCGCTCATCGTAGCCAGTGTGTACCATCTCAGGACCATTCAGCGCGACAAAGCGATTGAGGCCGTCATTCAGAGAGACTATCAACAGGTCCTGGCTATCGCGGAGAAACGGATTGACGAGCGCGCTTATGAGATCGCGGAAGAAGCCAGGAAACAATTCTCCAATGTAGTTCATTCCGACGAACTCGAGCCCTTCCTAACGACACATCCGGACATCGCACATGCATTCCTGTGGACTGGAAAAGGCAATCTTGCCTTTCAATCACAGGCTAGTCGTATGACCGATGCTGAATTTAATGAAGAAGGTAAGAAGGTTTCCTCAGATCTGGGGAATTGGTTTGATGTAGAGGCCAAAGACTACGTCTCCAAGCTGAAAAGGATTGAGGCGACGGAGGGACGGCGGGTCTACATCACCGACCATTGGGTGCCCCGGGGAGACATTTGGCAGTATCAGACCTTGGTGTTGTTCGTCCCTCAAGGATCGACTCCTGAACACCCCGCGTTATCAGGGTTCATCTACGGTACCGACTATTTGAAAAACACGTTTTTCCCGCAGGCGCTTAGCGAAGTTTTGCCGAATCAGAATCAGAGCAATACGTCCCATCCTCAGCCAGCAATCATGGTCCGGACGGTAAAAGACCATTCTCCCCTAGCTGCTTCGTTTTGTTGGGATGGGGGACCACCGGAAGTGGAACGTGCCTTCGAGAGTGTATTCCCTGGATTGATTCTGGGAATCAAGCTGCATGGGACGACGATTGCGAGCATCAGTGACCACTTTGTGCGAAGCAGCTTCCTCATTCTTGGTGCGCTTTCGCTGTTGTTGGGTGGAGGAATGATTCTCACCTATCGCAACGTGACGCGTGAACTTGCTCTCGCGAAGCTGAAATCTGATTTTGTCTCTAACGTCTCTCATGAATTGAGAACGCCTCTGGCGCTCATCCGCCTTTATGCAGAGACTCTGGAACTGGGACGCCTCTCCAACCCGGGAAAGCAGCAGGAATACTACGAGATCATTCGCAAAGAGAGTGAGCGGTTGACTTCGCTCATCAACAATATTCTTGACTTCTCTCGTATCGAGTCCGGCAAGAAAGAATATAGCTTTCGGGAAACCGATGTAGCGGACTTAGTGCGGAGCACGTTGGGATCTTATCGATTTGAAATTGAGCAGGGCGGATTTCAGTTCGAACAGAGGATCGACAACAACCTGCCACACCTGCGGGTGGATCGCGAGGCGATTGCCCGTTCGCTGCTGAATCTGGTGAACAACGCCGTGAAGTATTCCGCGACAGAGAAATACCTCGGGGTACATCTTTATCGCCACGATAGCAGTATCAATCTTGAGGTCGTCGATCACGGGATCGGCATTGCACCTAAGGAACAGCCCAAGATCTTCGAGAAGTTTTATCGAGTATCTGATCCGTTGGTGCATAACACGAAGGGCAGCGGATTAGGCCTGTCTCTGGTACGCCACATCGTGCAGGCCCACGGAGGCGAAGTTGTGGTTGAGAGCGCGCTCGGGCAGGGCAGCAAGTTCGTCATTACCTTGCCGGTGCAAAACTCGGCCCAGCAGGCGAAGGGGGTGTCAGCATGAAGCACGAAGGCAAGGCAAATCTAGTAGAGGCGCAGAGCCCAGCGAAGATTCTTGTGGTGGAGGACGAGCCCAACATGGTAGCTGGACTTCGCGACAATTTCGAGTTTGAAGGCTACGAAGTGATTACGGCTAGCGATGGAATTGAAGGCCTACGGCGGGCGGTGGAAGAGTCTCCGGATCTCGTGATACTTGATGTCATGATGCCTCGGATGAGCGGGCTCGAGGTATGCAAGCAGTTACGTGCCAAGCGCAGGTCCATCCCGATTATCATGCTCACTGCCCGCGGCCAGGAATTAGATAAAGTAGTGGGTCTTGAACTGGGCGCGGACGATTACGTGACTAAACCATTCTCTATTCGCGAGTTGCTGGCGCGAGTCAAAGCAGTGCTGCGACGTACGGCGGTCGTTCCCAAACACCAGGATCAGCATTCTTTTGGAGATGTGGAGGTGGACCTGCGGCTTCACCGAGTGCTCCGGTCCGGTAAGATTCTCGATGTCTCCTCCAAAGAATTCGAGCTGCTGAAGTATTTCATCTGTCACTCTGGCGAGCCGCTGAGTCGCGATCGGATTCTTGAAGAAGTTTGGGGATATGAGAATTATCCTACGACGCGCACGGTGGATACTCACCTGGTGCGGCTGCGTCAAAAGCTGGAGCCGGATCCTGAACAACCGCAGTACTTCCTCACTGTGCATGGAACCGGTTACCGGTTCGTCGGTTAGATCACTATGGAGAAAGAGTTATGCTAAGAAGTATTGGCAACCTGCAATCCACCAGGAGCCGCCGAAATTCCAGCAAGCTGCGATCCGCGATTATGTCATCGATGGCGCCGCCGTCATCGAGTGTGCTGGTGCAGCACGAGATCGACTCACTGGTACGAGAGAAGCTTGATCTTCATTCGCAACTGTTTGAGGCGGCACGGATCCAACGCAAACTGAGCGGTCCGCGTATGTTCCGCAATGTCAACGTACAATTTGCCAGCGAAGTCTTCGCGGCCCGCTACCTTTCAGGCGACTTCACAATTTTCTGGCAAAACGGTTCCAGGGTTCTCGTCGTACTCGGAGACATCGCTGGAAAGGGCATTGCGGCTGGGATGTGGTTTACGAATATGGCAGGACTCCTGCAAAGTTATGGCGGACCGGACGCTAACCCATCAAAGATCGCTACGGAGGTCAATCGCCACCTCTGCGACCTGCGGCCAGTTGCGCCGTTCGTCACTGCATTTCTGGCGCAGATTGACTGCCATCTCGGACAGATCGATTACTGCAATGCCGGTCATTTTCCACCGATACTGTTTCGCTCGGATGGACGAGCTGATTTGCTCGAGATTGGCGGCCCACTGCTGGGTGCTATCGAGCCCGCAGAGTTTCACGCCGGCAGGGTGACTCTCCAACCCGGCGATACGCTTGTTGCATACTCCGACGGCGTCCTCGAATGCCGCAATGCTTCAGGAGAGGAGTTTGGATCCGATCGCCTCATAGCTGCATTAAGAGAGATCGAACAACAGTCCGCCCAAACCACCCTCATGATGCTCCTCGCTGCCTTACAGGACTTCGCCAACGGGCTTCCCCTTTGCGACGACGTCAGCTTGACAGTGATCCAGCACGCGCATTGAGACGAAGGTGCTGCGACCCGTCAGGAAGCGTGATCGCCTCCGCTGGCCGAGCGCCAGCGATAAAGCCTGGCATTGAACCACGCTCATTCCTCTCCTGAAGAGTTCTCGTTCTTCATGCGGCGCCTCATGGTACTGACTCCGACAGCTCCGGGCAAAGCAGCCGAGACTCTCCCATCCAGAAGCGGTTAAGTATTCGAGAACAGTAGAGTCAGCGGTAGGGTTATCGCCGTGTTCAAATCCGGTGACACGCAGGTGTCGCAGTATAGGCCACATAAAAAGACTTATTTCCAGCGCGTTTAGCGATTTGACACGGGTGTTCGAATCACTCAACCACGGCCAATTGACAGACCATTCATCAACATCTATTAGTGTTTTATTTACAAAGTGAAACTCCGAAACCATGGAAACTCTGGAGCCATCGCCAAGGATCGCTGTCGGAAGCGCTCATTTGTTGCAACACACGTCTACCGCTCGGTTGAACAGAAGCGTGGATGATCCACGTTGGCAACTTGCTCAGCGAATCGCCGCGAGTAGCAGCTTAGGGCGCTCGCGCCACATGGCGAATTTTCTTCTGTATGTCGTCGATCGTCACATAAGTAATCGCGGCGATGAGATCACAGAACAGCAGATTGGGGTCCTGGTCTTCGGGCGGTCCGAGGGTTATGACTCAAATGAAGACAACATCGTGCGCAGCTATGCTCGTAATCTACGCAAGCGGATCGACGAGTACTTCGCAAAGGAAGGTGTCGAGGAGAGTCTTCTGCTGGAGATTCCCCGAGGGGGCTACACACCCATTTTCTCTGTACGAACTCCAAGGAACAATCCAGTACCCAATCAGCTAATCGGCGATGCCGAGAGCAACGGTCCGTCAGAACTGGCGGATGCTGTATTCGCTTCGTCGAAGACTACGGAAAATCTGGCGCTCGAGGATCGCGACCGATCGGCGCATCATTCGGTAGAGGCGTTAGATTCGAGGGCTATTGCAGGTTGTGCCTTGAAGATGAGTGCGGCAGTTCGCAGACACTCTACGATCCCCGCGCTCTGTATTGGTCTCATCTTAGGAGTTGGCTGTTCAATTTTCCTTCCTCTGAAACCGCTCAAGCGCGTCGCAGCGTCCTCGGCTGAAGTTGCGTCGACGGCCCTTTGGACACAAATCTTCAGCAGTAAACGCGATACATTTATCGTGCCTTCGGACGATGGCTTAGTAATCATGCAAGGGCTTACCGAGCGGCCTGTACCCCTTGCCAGCTATGTAAGCGGAAGTTATCGAACGAATGCCAAAACGGATGGCGTTCCGGGCGCCCTGGAGATACTTAAGCTCGGCGGCCGACGCTACACCAGCGTGGTCGACCTGGATTTCACCGCTCATTTGGCGCAATTGGATGAAGTTGTCCCTGAACGGATGATGATTCGGTATGCACGTGACCTGCGTATGGATGACCTCCGGAATGGCAACGCCATCTTGATAGGCTCCGTCGAGGCTAATCCCTGGATTGAACTATTTCAACCCCAACTAAACTTTCGCTTCAGCATTCATCCTGGTTCTGACAAGCCGTCGGGAATACTCAACTCGCACCCGCGAATTGGAGAGGACGTAATCTATGGCACCCCTGGACAAGATCACACCTATGGCCTCATAGCCTACGTCCCGAATCTCAATTCAACAGGGCATGTCCTGATTGTAGGTGGGTTGAACACAGCTGGTACCCAGGCAGCGACTACATTCCTGCTCACTCCATCCCTGATGCAGCCAACACTTCAGCGCGCGAAAACAGCTCACGGCGGTCTTCAGTCCTTCGAACTGCTTATCGGTGCAGGGAATGTCGCGTCGAACGCATCGACTCCGCAGATGATCCTGGAACGGATTGGACCGTTCTAATGCTCCTGGGCGAAAACGTGGGCAGCTTCGAAACGAGTTGCAGACGGGACAGGGTAGTTGCGGGTTCATGATCAGGCAACGCATCTGACGTTCCTTTGGCGGCCTCGGTCTGGATAGGCGATAGAGCAGGAGTATCTTCGGCGGACTCTCATTGCGCGCAGGATGGAGCATAACGCGCAATATCTCAAGGGGTAGAGGCTCGCCCTCGCATTCTCGTGCATGACAGTTGTCTATGCGGCGGCGGAGGTTCCGCGCGTAGCTTCGAACGACATTGTCCTTCGAGTCGTAGCCTTCCTCCTGTTTAAAGACGAGCATGCCAATCTGCTGTCCTGTTATCTCATCGACACACAATCACGGATTTGCCGATCGGGTGCTAAGCAGCGACCTTTGAACGGGTGTAAACGAGCTTTTACCCGGGTGTGGCACACCTCCGCGTCTATGAATATTGCAAGAATCGGCTTGAGTAAGGGCTTTGGTTGCATCGGTTTGTCGTGGATGTTGCACTTTACACGGCGGTGGACACCTTGTGACGACACAGACGCTCGCCGATGATCGGATCACTCCCATGAGCAGTGCTGTGGAGGGAAGCTTTCGAACCTTGGGCCGCCTTCTACTTCTGCGCAAATTTTTTTATTGAGGCCAATTCACGTGATGAAGTTCTGGCGCACCCTTGTCCATCAACTGCGAAAGCAGCGGCGCTCTACAGCAGCCCTCCTGGCATGCGTGCTTGCATGTTCGGGTCTACCCTTGTTCGCACAGTCCGATCTCTCCGGAGTATCCGGCACCATCACCGATCAGTCGGGCGCGATGGTCCGCGGCGCTACAGTTACCGTGACCGACGAAGCTACCGGGGCAGAGCACAAGACGACTACTAACGGTTCCGGTTACTACACCATACCCAGCCTGTCGCCGGGCCGATACACCATCGTGGTGCGGGCGCCGACCTTCCAGATGTTGACCAGCAGAGGGAACAACCTGGACCCAGCCGTGGCGACGACCGCCAATCTAAAACTGGTGGTGGGCAGCACCAATGAGATCGTCCAGGTGGCGGCGCAGGAGACCAGCATCCAGACGGACAGCACTGTCCTGGGCCGCGTGATCACCAGCAAGCAGGCTGAGATGCTGCCGCTGAGTGGGCGCAACCCTATCACGTTGGCGTTGCTGAAGGCAGGTGTGACCAGCACCAGTGGCAACGTCTCAAATTTTCAGTTCAGCACCGGCCTGGGCGGCCTGAACATCAATGGCGCGCGCGAGCGCGACAATCTGGTGACGTATGACGGAGCAGTAGCGGTGCGCGTGCGCGCCAGCGGTGACTCCGTAGGCGTTGTTGATCTTGAGAATGTTCAGGAAGTGCAGGTGCTGGCGTCGAACTATCCGGCAGAGTACGGACGATCCGTGGGCGGGCAGGTCCGCATCATTACACGTGCCGGTACCGACCGCTTCCACGGCACACTCTATGAATATTTGCAGAACCCGGTGCTGAGCGCCAACACCTGGGTGCGCAACCATGCCTTAGCGAATTTCAACCCAGCTCTGCCAAAGAGCGTGAAGTCGAACTACGTAGCGCCTTTTACATACAACCAGTTTGGCTTCAGCGTGAATGGTCCAGCGTACATCCCACATGTACTGCCCAAGGGCAAGGTGTTCTTTCTTTACTCTGAGGCGTTTGTGCACTTTCCCGCAACCAACACGGCGCCTGTTACTGTGCCCAATCCGGCCTTTCGCACGGGCGACTTCTCCTCGGTTGCCACGCATCTGCGCGATCCGCAGGCGACGGGGGTGTGCGACCCGAAGAACGGTGGTCCGGCCTGCTTCCCCGGCAATATCATCCCGAAGAATCGCCTGAGCCCGAACGGCGTTGGCCTGCTGACGGCGTTTCCCACGCCCACACCTGGTTTTCTGGTGGGCACGCAAAACCTGCTGCAGATCGCTAAGCATCCGCAGACCCAACAGATCGATAGCGGCAACCTGGACATCATCCCGACGGATAAGGATTACGTCCGCTTCCGGCTAACCCACTTCTACTACTACGAGAATAATCCGTTCTCTGCGGCCTATGACCTTGTGCCGCGTATCTTCAATCGGCCTAATCAGACTGTCTCTCTTGACTGGGTGCATACCTTCAGTCCGGCCACTATCAATGAGGTACTGATCACCGCGGCACACGGGGCGGACCGTCTCTCCATCGACACGAGCACCGGTCTTTACGACCGAACGAAGTACGGCATCAACTATCCGTTCCTGTTCCCGGCCGGCAAGGACCTGCCGAACAAGATTCCTACGGTGCAGTTTGACAGCAGCGCCATCACCACGCTGGACGGCAGTGCCTACCCGTCGCATTCGCAGGGTGAGGTATTCGACTACGCCGACACCTTTACTCACATCATGGGCAACCACACGTTGCGTGCCGGCGTACTGTACGAGCGGGCGGGGGCGAACGACAACGACCAGATCTCAGGCCAGAACAGCGTGCCGGGACAGACGAATAATCAGAACGGCAAGTTTGAGTTCTCCAGCGCGAACCCAGCCGGTACGGGGCTCGACACGGCTGACGCCGCTCTGGGAGTCTTTCTAAGCTACGCCGAGGTGGGTGCGCGCGCGGAGACGCCGTATCGCGCGAACATGTTCGACTTCTTTGCGCAGGACTCATGGAGGGTGACCTCCAAGCTACATCTGGATTATGGATTGCGTTACTCCATCGTGCAGCCTTTCTACAGCCTGTGGAACAACATCGGTACCTTTGATCCAGCCTTCTATAGTGCGTCGAGCGCCGTGAAGATTGACAGCAAGGGCAATCCTATTGCCGGCACGGGCGATCCTCTGAACGGTACGGTCCTGTTTGGCGACGGCTTTACGGAAAGTGCCAAGGCCCATGTTCCATTGGCCACTACCGGTGAGGCGGACCGTCTCTTCCACAACCTGCCGCGCGGCTACATCGATGTGCACTACACCACTTTTCAGCCACGTATCGGCATTGCGTATGCAGTGAATGCGAAGACCGTGTTGCGCTCCGGCTTCGGCCGCTACATGAGCCGCCAAGGTGTCTCGGACGGTGTATTCGAAGGTGGCGCGCCGCCGCTGCAGTCTTACGCAGGTATCAGTGGCGGTAGCGCAGATAACCCGGGCAGCGGTGCAGCGGGCTCGTTCCCGACCATCTCCGGACGTGTGGACCGTAGTTCGCCGCAGCCTGAGGCGTATGTGTGGAACGTTTCGGTGGAGCGTGAACTGCCCTTCAACACTGTGTTGGGTGTGGCATATGTGGGCCGTCGTGGATTACATGGCCAGTTCCAGTCGAACCTCAACCAGGCGCCCACAGGTTCGGTGGCGGCCGCCACCGCTGCGAAGTTGAACATCAACTCGTACCGGCCCTATGCGGGCTATGGCCCCATCACCGTTGTCACGCAGGGTTCCGGCTCTGCTTACAGCGGTTTGCAGGTTGACCTGAATCGCCGCTTCCAACAGGGTTTAAGCCTTGGTGTGGCGTATACCTTCGCGCACGCAACGGACTGCGGATCGTTCCAGAAAAACTTCCTTCCCAACCTCCTCGATCCGAAGTATCTTTGCGGTACGGCGGATTATGACATCCGCCACGCTGTCTCAATCAATGCGATCGCGGAGATTCCGTTCCATGGCAGCAATCGCCTGGCCCGGGAGGTACTAGGTGGATGGCAGATCACGCAGATCTATAACTTCCAGACAGGTGTTCCGGTCTCAGTGACGACCACTACAGACATCGCTGGCGTCGGGACAGGTGGCGGGGCGCAGTTCTATTCCACCCTTCCGGGTGTCAGCCCGAACGCCGCGGGTACGTTCTCTGCGGGAACCTCCGATCAGAACTTCTGGTTCAACCCTGCCGCGTTTGTCGCGCCAGCCTCCGGCACGTTTACGCCGCAGCACAACCGCAACATACTGCGCGCTCCGGGCGTGGAGAACTTCAATGCGGGCGTGCAGAAGCGGTTCTACACCTTCAACGAGCAATTCTTCACCTTCCGCTTCGAAGCTTTCAACTTCCTCAATCACCCTAACCTGGCTCCCCCGGACACGAACCCAACCAGCTCGACCTTCGGACGTGTAACCAGCAAGACCGGCCAGCGCTCGATGCAGGCAAGTCTGCGCTACTCCTTCTAGGTTCCATGCACAGGCCGAACGAGGGCAGGCAGGCGATTGACCTGCCCTCAATCGTTTCTAAAGCGAGCGCAACATGCGCTTAGAATGCAACTTCCAGCTCCACTGCCTAAGAGTCAACTATGCTTATGCGTCTCACAAGAATTGTCGTCGTTTCCCTGGCCGTCACCTGCCTGATTGCATCCGCACAAGACAACGGCGCGGGGGCAGCCGCGCATATGCAAGTGCGCAGTACCGGGGACGCGACTCGCGAGCGGCCACAACCGATACCCGGCGGCTTCAACCTGCCGAACGGATGGCGCATTACGCCTGCCGGGAAGACGATAGACACGCTGGAAGACATGACGCTCAATATGGTAACGTCGCCCGATGAACGCATCGTTGTGGCGAGCCACTCCGGCTATCAACCACACGGTGTTGTGGTGATCGACACGCGGACGCAGCGCGAGATTCAGCACATCGAACTGAAGACCACGTGGCTGGGCATGACATGGTCACAGGATGGGCACACTCTCTACGTCTCCGGCGGCAATGCGACCGGTGCCAAGAAGATCGAACAGACTGCGGCTCCCATCTATGAGTTTCACTACGAGAACGGGCGGCTGAGCGAGAAGCCAATCAACGAGTATGTGGAGACGATCGACCCACGCAAGGTCTGGTGGTCGGGTGTAGCGATCCTGCCGGGCAGGCATCTGCTCTACGCTGCGAATCGGGGCACTGGCCTTGGGCCCAGCAATGTAGTGGTCTTCGACCTGAAGACTCATGCGATCGTCACTCGCATTCCGGTTGAGATCAATCCCTATGAGACAGTCCTGACGCGGGATGGCAAGCGGCTCTTCGTCTCCAACTGGTCGAGCGAATCGGTCAGCGTTATTGACACGGCAACCAACAAGGTGATCCGCACGCTGCATGTCGGCATGAATCCGAATGACATGAAGCTGGCCAGGGACGGCAGGCTATTTGTTGCGTGCTCGAACGATAACACGATCCATGTCATCGATACGAAGTCACTGCAACTGCTGGAGCGGCTCTCTACCACGTTGACACCGTTGGCTCCGGAGGGCTCCACGCCGGACTCGTTGCTGATTGATGATCGGCGACAGCTATTGTTTGCGGCAAATGCGGACAATAATTCCATTGCGGTCATCCGTATCTCAAATCGCGAGCACAGCAGTGTGCGCGGCTTTATCCCTACGGGCTGGTATCCCTCCGCCATGACGCTTGCCGATCACGGCAACACACTGTACATCGGCAACAGCAAAGGCGACGAAGGTCACCCGGATCGCAAGGGACCGGGCAGCCCGCTCGCGTCCAGGTTCGACGGAGACGAGACGGTGAAGACTCTGCAGAAGAGCAGCATTGAAATGTTGCCGCTGACGCAGTTGCAAAAGGAACTACCACGCTGGACGCGACAGGTTGTGGAGAACACACCGTACAACGATAGCCTGCTGTCGGAGGCGCGGCCGCCGCACGCGCCGACAGTTCTGCCGCAGGCTGTGGGCGTATCCACGCCCATTCAGCACGTGATCTACATCATCAAAGAGAACCGCACGTATGACCAGGAGTTTGGAGATCTGAAGGGCGCAAACGGCGATCCGGCGTTAACGATCTTCGGCGAGGAAGTCACGCCGAATCAGCATGCCCTGGCACGGCAGTATGTCGTGCTGGATAACCTGTACTGCGACGGTGAGGTATCCGTGGACGGCCACTCGTGGTCTGACTCGGCGTACGCGACCGACTTCAATGAGCGCTACTGGCCGCCGACTTACGCGGGCCGCAGTGATGCTGAACGTGCGCGTGCCTACGTGCCTTCGGCGGGACATCTGTGGGATCTCGCTGCGCGCAAGGGGCTCACCTATCGCTCCTATGGAGAATATGCTGCGCGAGCCAGCACCGGCACGACCATGGACGCGGCTCCGGGCTCTGGTGGTCTCGTAGGACATGTTTCGCCGGATTACCTTGGCTCACGACAACGTGATACCGCCAATGTCGCAGTCTTCCTGCGCGAGTTTCGCGAATACGAGAAGAACTACGAGAGTCCTGATCCCAACAGGCGCTTTCCGAACCTCGTCATCATGAGCATGCCGGAAGATCACACTAAGGGGACGGCGCCGGGCGCATACACTCCGCAAGCGATGGTGGCGAACAACGACTACGCCATTGGCCAACTGGTGGACGCGGTGACGCATAGCCGCTACTGGCCGAATACGGCGATTTTCATCATCGAGGATGACGCGCAGGACGGCCCGGATCACGTGGATGCACGCCGCACGGCGGCCCTGGTTCTGAGTCCCTATGTGAAGCGCGGCATCGTGGATAGCACGCTGTACTCTACGAGCTCCTATGTGCGGAGCATCGAACTGCTGCTGGGCCTGCCACCCATGAGCCAGTATGACGCCGCAGCAATGCCACTTTATGCGAGCTTTGGTGCGGAGCCGTTGCTGACGCCCTTCAACGTGTTGATGCCGCGCATCGATGTAAATGCGAAGAACAACAAAAAATCATACGGGGCGGAAGAAAGCAGCAAGATGGATTTCTCCGATGTGGACCGCGCGCCAATGCATGCGTTGAACCGTATTCTATGGCGTAGCATCAAGGGGGCGGACGCACCGGTTCCAGTGCCTGTCCACCGCTTCCGTCCGCTCATCGACGCAAGTGATGTAAAGGAAAAGGACTAGGCCAGTATCTCTCTCGTGTCTGGAGAGCAACTACAACAGCACAGAAAGGCAGAATTCCTTGATCCGCCGACGGCACTCCATCCTTAGTACGCTTCTCCTACTGCTTATCCTGGCTCCGGCACTGGCGGCGTCATCCGCCGGGCAAAAAGCGGCGGGCAAACCCGTTGCTCTCGACTACACACATAACGTCGATCCCTTCATAGGCGTGGATTGGGGCGGCAATACGTTCGTCGGTTCGACGGTGCCGTTCGGCATGCTGAAGGTCGGGCCGGACATGGAGACATTCGATGGGCGCCACTCCGGCTTCGGGTATTCGAGCCATGGTGTGATCCTTGGCTTCTCGCATCTGCACCTGAGCGGCGCGCAGGGCAAGTACGGCAATATCCTGGTCGCTCCTGTGACGGGTGCACTGGATACGGCCGACATCAAGTCGCCACGCACGGATGAGATTGCACAAGTTGGCTACTATGCTGCGACGCTTACTCGCTACAACGTACGCGCTGAAGTGACGAGCAGCCGGCGCGTTGGCTTTCATCGCTATACCTTCACAAACTCCGGGGAAGCGCATGTAACGTTGAATGTGGCAGCAGCGCTGGGCCTGGGCACGGGATCAGAGTCGCAGAACTTTCTGGGCGCCGAGGT
Organism: Edaphobacter sp.; assembly: GCA_025462645.1. GTDB lineage: Bacteria > Acidobacteriota > Terriglobia > Terriglobales > Acidobacteriaceae > Edaphobacter. The sequence continues at coordinate 13,477 of JAOAPB010000077.1, forward strand.
GCATGTCCTCTCCGATCATGAAGTGCAGGGAGTAGCACGCTTCCGCGGCGGTTGGAACAAAGGTGGGGAGTATCGTGTGTTTTACGACCTGTTGCTGGATACGCGAGCGGCACAGGTGCAGACCTGGACCGGCACGACATTGACTGCTGAACGTGATGCCACCGTCGCAGAGAACAAGCCTATTGGAGCTACCTTTGATTTCCGTGCGCATGCGCACCAGGTGGTGCAGGCGAAGGTCGGTATCTCCTTCATCAGTGCTGCCCAGGCGCGGCAGAACATCCAAACTGAGATCCTCGGCTGGAGCTTTGAAGCGGTGCATCGCGCGAACACAGCGCTGTGGAATACAGAACTGAGCAAGCTGCAACTGACAGGAGAGACAGAAGCACAACGCCGGAAGCTCTACACTGCGATGTATCACGTAATGATGATGCCGGTGGACCGTACAGGCGAGAATCCGGGCTGGTCCTCGACCGAGCCGTACTACGATGACTACTACGCGATCTGGGACACGTACCGCAGCTCCAGTCCGTTACTTACGCTGATTGCACCCGAGCGACAGCGCGACATCATCCGTTCGCTGATCGATATATATCGCCACACCGGCTACATGCCCGATGCACGCAGCGGTAACGACAACGGCCGTACACAAGGCGGCTCCAACGCAAACGTAGTGGTGGCCGATGCCTACGTGAAAGGGCTAACTGGCATCGACTATGCCACGGCATTGCAGGCCATGTTGCATGACGCGGAAGTGCCACCGCAAGACGCGCAGAAGGAAGGCCGCGGTGGACTGAAGGACTACAACGAGCGCGGGTATATCACCACGGCCGACGAACGGGCGGGATCGCGCACTGTGGAGTATGCGTATGACGACTATGCCATCGCAGAGGTGGCCTGCGGTCTGGGCCAGACACAGCAGGCAACACGCGCGCTCGCACGCACGCACAACTTCGAACATCTGTGGGACCCGAACATGACGGCGTTTGGCTTCAAGGGATTCCTGCGCCCACGCAAGCCGGATGGTTCCTGGGCCGATCCGTATCTGGTAGTCCGAGGTACATGGCCGGACTTTATGTATGAGGGTGATATCTGGACCTACTCTCTGTATGCTCCACAAGACATGCGCCGGCTGATTGAGATGGCAGGTGGGGAGAAACAGTTCAATGCGCGGATGGATTTCATCTTCTCGCGCGGGCATTTCGATATCTCGAATGAGCCGGGCTTCCTTATGCCGGTGCTTTATAACTACAGCGGCCGTCCGGACAAGAGCGCCGACATTGTGCACTTGTTGCTGGAGAAAGCTTTCAGCGATACTCGCGCGGGCATTCCGGGCAACGATGACTCCGGTGCGATGTCGAGCTGGCTGCTATTCCAGTCGCTTGGGATATTTCCGGTTTCCGGTCAGGACGTGTATCTCATCAGTTCGCCCTCGGTCCCGGATGCTTCACTGGTGCTGGGCAACGGCAAGCGTCTGCACATTATGGCGAATGGCTTCGATCACGCAGGTCTGAACCGATACGTGCAATTTGCAACGCTCAACGGCCAGAATCTGCAGACGAACTGGTTCCGTCATGAGCAGATCAAGGATGGCGGTACTCTGGTGCTGACGATGGGATCTTCGCCCTCAACATGGGGAACAGGAACGCCGCCGCCCTCACTTAGCGACAGCAACGCACGGATGTGCGTGCCGATATCCGACTAGAAGCTCCACTTCATCCTGACTGAGCACGGTTGGCAGACGCTTGTGCTGCCTTGGAAACGGAATGGCATCGGGCAGGTAGGGTGACGGAGCGTCTTCACAACCAGGAACCGCAGCGCGGCGCGGACGCCTGCCCTTCGATCGACATGCGCCTGATGTTGTAGGCCGTGGTTGGCGAGGGCCAATCTCGACGCGTGCACCTAACAGCCCATACATCAGTAAGCGCGGGTGTCCGAAGATTTGGTACTTGATCTTTGCAGTTCTGGACCCAGACTGGCGCGCCATCGGGCGCATCCGCTCCCCGAGGACCAATCCTACTGGAAATGATTGCCCGCACCCCGACGAAGCTTGACCTGGCGGCGCATAGCCCTCTGGATCGTTTGTTCCAAATTGGGCGGGGGGTCTGTTTCTGGAAATCACAGCACTCATTTCAACTGTGACATACCCTTTCGGGCGTGTTTCTTCCCACCCTTTCGGGTGTATTTCTTACTGCCCACTCTAGCGTATCGGAGTCGGTGCGGCGTCACTACGATCTGAGGTATTGCGCCAAATCGCGGTTCCGCTCATCGGGTTCCGCAGATTCTCCTCTGATTCTACTGTATTGACGCTCTATTCACAAAAGAGTTTCATCAAGGGTGATAAATTGTTGATCCGACGCTGGCTTCTTCCGCTCCTACTTACTACCGCTTCTCTATTCGCTCAAACCGACCGCGCAGCAATAACCGGCACAGTGGTAGATGGGACCGGAGCCTCGGTGGCTGGGGCGACCGTGACCGTGGCCTCGCCCTCGACAGGGTTGACCCGTGTCGTCCAAACCTCCTCCTCCGGCACTTATACCGTCCCAGCTTTGCCCGTGGGCACCTACACGGTCAGGATCGCCGCGACAGGTTTTGAGACCACCGCAATCGAGCCTTTCGCGCTTCAGGTCGGTCAGACTCGCACCATCGACGCCCATCTACCTCTGAAGGGGGTAACGGCCGAAGTTGAGGTGTCCGCGACTCCGGCGCTTGAGGAGGGTTCGGCAACCATAGGTGGGGTGATCTCACCGGAACAGATTCAAAATCTTCCCGTGAACGGACGCAACTGGACCAATCTCATGGCATTGATCCCGGGCGCGGTCGATACTGGCAACGGCGATCAGTTGAGCGTTCGCTTTTCAGGCCGGGCCATCGACGATAACAACTACCGCTTTGACGGCGTCGATGCGACGGGCATTCAGAATCAATCGCAGCGAACCTCGGTACGCCTGCAGATCTCGACGGACGCGATCGCCGAATTTCGCGCCAGCAGCGCGCTCTATGGGGCCGAACAAGGCGGCTCAGCCGGCGGGCAGGTTGATATTGTGACGCGCGGCGGCACCAATAAGTTCCACGGCAGCCTCTTCGAGTTCCTTCGCAACGATGTCTTCGACGCGCGCCGCTTCAATGACATCGGAGCGCGTAAGCCGCCGTTTCGGCTCAACCAGTTCGGCGCTAACCTGGGTGGGCCAATCTATAAAGACCGCAGCTTCTTCTTCGCTAACTTCGAAGCCATTCGTCAGGTACTTGGCCAGTCGCTCTCCGGGCCGGTACCAAGCGCGGCATACCGCGCGAGAGCCCTTGTAGTCAGTCCGGCGCTCAAGCCGATCTTCGACGCGTATCCGATCGGGCAACTCCCTTCGGCCACCGACTCCGATGTGTCGATCTGGACGGGTTCCGGCAGCCAACTCCTCAATGAAACTGCCGGGCTCGGGCGAATCGATCACCGATTTACGGACAAAACCTCGGGATTTTTACGCTTCAATATGGACCAGGCTGTCGGCGACGTTCCCCTCGCATCCGGGAGCTTCTATTTGCTGGACAGGTTCAACACACGGCAAAACCCCTATAATGCGATCGCCAGCGTACAGCATTTATTCTCCGAGAAGATTCTGAACGACCTAAAGATCGGCTTCAACCGGTCGGAGTTCTATACCGCCAACGAGAGCCCGCTTCCTTATGCCGTAACCAATCAAACCTTTACAGCCCTGCACAACCCGCTTGCTAAGTTCGCCATCTCGAATTCGTTTTCAGTAGTGGACAACGCAAGCTTTATCTTTGGGCGGCACGCGCTAAAGGCTGGCGTGGAAGTCCGGAAGGTGGAGATTAATCAGTCTGCCGGCTCCAACGACGACCTAAGTATTGCCTTCGCCAACAAGGCCGACTTCGCTAACAACGTCGTGCAGACGGTAACTTTGAATGCCGCTCTCCCAACCACTGGGCTTCGCCGCCTTGAGGAGTACGGATACATCCAGGATCAATACAAGCTGCGGTCGAACATCACGGTCACCGGTGGCCTGCGTTACGAGTTTTACAGCAATTTTCATGAGGTACAGGGCAGGGGCGTGGTCTTCGATCCGAGGAGCTGCCCTCCAGGGGGCTTCTGCCCAGCCGGGTCGGCTTTCTCCTTTCCTTATCTGCTCAACATAGAGCCTCGACTAGCGACCTCGTGGTCCCCATTCAGCGACGGACAAACGGTTGTTACGGCTGGCTACGGTATTTACGCTGGTGACGGGCAGCTTGGTGACCTGAATGCACCGGTAAATAATCTCGCGACGCGCGAGCAACTGACGGGCAAGGGTTTGAGCTTCCCGGTCGACCAGTTACTCAAAAACGGGCTCAGTTCGAGTCAGACACCACGAGGCCTCGCCCGTCAGCGCGCCAGTCAGCAGATACAGGCATGGAGCGCCAATGTGCAGCAAACCGTGTCGCGCGACACAGTTCTCCAGCTTTCCTACCTGGGGACGAAGGGGACACACCTGTTCACCCGTACCTACCTCAACGGCATAAATCCGCAGACAGGGACACGGCCAATTCCGTCACTCGGTTTGATTGATTACAAGGACACCGAATCGAACAGTAACTTCCACGCACTCAATGCGGTTTTACGGCACGATTTTCACAGCGGTATTTTCTTCGCGGTCAACTACCAGTGGTCTCACTCGATCAACGATGGTTCCATCGGCGGGGGCGAGACCCTGGCAGCGCAAAACGTCAACTGCCGGGCTTGCGATCGTGCTGCCAGCGATCAGGACATTCGCCACTACTTCACAGCCAGTACCGTTTATGAGCTGCCGTTCGGGCGCGGCAAGGCGTATCTTGGGGGTACGAGTGGACTCGCGGGCAAACTCGTCAGTGGGTGGCAGTTGAGCGCCCTTGGCACGGCACGCACGGGCAACCCGCTAAATATTCTGGTCAGCCGCAAAACCAGTGACCTGCCGGACGGCAACAACACCAACCAGCGTCCGGATCTTGTGCCAGGGGTCTCCCAGTACGCACCTCATCGGTCGAAGCAGCAATGGCTGAACCCGGCTGCCTATGCCATGCCGAAAGCAGGTACTTGGGGAAACCTGCCGCGCAACAGCGCCCGTGGACCCGGACTGTGGCAGATTGATCCGGCTATCACCAAGCGAACCCTGTTGACGGAAAGGTCATCCCTCGTGTTCCGAGCTGAATCTTTCAACATCTTCAATCGGCAACAGATTGGAAACCCGGTCGTGAATCTCTCCAGCAACGGATTCGGCACGATTCCGACCACCGCCAATGAATTGCCCACAGGCAGTGGAACTCCACGGCAACTGCAGTTCATGGTACGCCTGGAATTTTAGTAGCAGCCCATTTGAACCTAATCTTGAAGAGACATATCCTTCGTCGTCTTCCCCGTCGCGCTCTTTGGGAGCTGCTGCCGCTGCTCCTTCACCGGCTTGATGGATCATTTGACCACTTACAAATGCGAAACCCGAGATTGAACAGCTGTTCAATCTCGGGAAACTGATGAAGTAGTGGCTATCTACCACCACCGAAAACTCGCTTGATCAGCCGCGCCAAGAAGAGTTACGGATCACACTGCAGAAGTTGCCACGGTGGAAGTCGGGATCTTTGTCTGCGAGCACGTCTGCTTTCACGTTTCCAAAGGTAGTCTCGGGCTTGTGTTTGATGCCGTCGTAGAAGGCCTGCAGGATATCCTCTTTGAAATGGGCCGTACGCGGGAACGCCTGTACGACCGCGTTGCGGTTGGAGTCTGTGAAGCGGGTGTAATCGATTCCGAGCACATCCATTTCGACGCCTGCCGTTAGGAGGGCAACGACCGGATGCATGTATTGAGGGACGCCGGGAGTTGTGTGAAGTGCAATCGCTGTCCATACGTGGTCGATGTCCTGTTCAGAGATGTTGTGGCGGCGCAGGAAGTCGCGGGCGGCATTTGCTCCATCAACTTCAAAACGGTCTGCCTCGCTACTGTAAGCAGGTACAAGACCGATGTCGTGGAACATAGCGCCTGCGTAGAGAAGTTCGGCGTCGAACTTGAAACCTCGGCGCTGACCAGCGAGTGCGCCAAAATAGTAAACGCGGCTGGAGTGATTGAACAGCAGAGTCGATTCCGTGTCGCGGATGAACTCCGTGATTTCGTTGGCAAGTTTACTGTCGGGAACTGTGATGCCAGAGATGAGTGCTGCTTGAGAAGCCTGAGTTGATGCGGTCATGGACGCTCTCCTGCGTGATTTGCTTACCTATCCACGCTAGGACTTGCGGCGTGAGAACGCCATGACATGATTACAGCAATTTGGGACATCGCAATTTACGAGACTGACGCACGCGCGAGTGTGCTCCTGAAGTGACATCTAATGCAGGGTACGAACGCAACTTGTTGTGGATTTGCACGTCTATTCAGATCAGAGAGCTCAGCTCGGATTTGCGCCGAGGATGCTCAAGGAGGTTGCGGTTCATGCGAAATCGATCTTTCCTGCTTGCATATGGAGTTGTGCTCATGCTCGGGGTGTCCGGGCCTGCTGTAGCTCAGAACAATGGGGTGCAGCAGCCCTCAGCGCGTCAGCAGCTTCAGCAAATCCATGCGCCGCAATCGATCGACCAGGAACTTGCCCGGCTTACGAAGGATCTGGAGTTGACTTCGCAACAGCAGCAGCAGATCCGGCCTCTGCTTGACGAGCACCACGATAGGATTCAGGCGCTGCTCGATAAGAATCCGACAGCTTCGCGACAGGAGCTTGGTCCGCAAATTCACGCTATCAGCGACGATACGCACAGCAAGATTCATGCTTTGCTGACCGATCACCAGAAAGAATTGGAGAAGGCGATGCAGCAACGCGAGCATAATGGTGAAGAAAACAGGCGATCTACTCCGCCTGCGGCAGCATCGCAAGAGCCATCTTCTTCGGCCTCCTGATAGATCTGAGTCCGGGGCGACAACCGGAGATACAGCTGGGTGGCATGCGCGCGTGCGCCAATCGCCATAAGCAGATCGGCCAGTACCTGGGGGTTCGATATTTGTGGACAGTGGCCCGTACCGATGACCGTCTCGCTCACTCCATAGAGAGCACGTCCGGCAAGCCTTTGCCATCTGGGATGAATCGACCGATCATGTCCGCAGACAACATAGTGCCGATAGCGCGGAGGATCGTCCTTCAGGATAGGGAAACTCGTAGATCTGATTTACCGGAAGATTGGACTTTATCCAGAAGCGCTGACTATGGAACAGGTGTCCCGTGCTTTGAAAGAAGGGACTGAAACGTCTCAGAGCCACAAAGAATCACATAGTGTGACATCGTCCACCTCCGACGAATATTGGCAAGTTCAGATTCTCTCGTTCCGCTAGACAGAAACACGACGAATCTGACACCGTATATTTCGTCCAATAAAATAGGGATATGCGAAAGGTTGTCATCAGCGGTCCGCCGCCAGTCCAGGTCCTCGATGTGACGGGTCCCCTCGAGGTCTTCTCGAATGTTCCTGACTATCAGGTGGAGGTCGTCTCCTCGGATGGCTCGGATCAGCTCATGACCAATCGCGGAATCAAGATCGCAGGTGCTGTGCCGCGCGACTGCGTTTCAGGCCCGATCGACACACTCGTTATTGCAGGGGGCCCCGGCGCCGAAAACGGCGAATATGATTCCGACTATATTCGCTGGATCGCTGATGCTGCTGGCAGGTCGCGCCGCGTCGCCTCGATCTGTACTGGGGCTTTCTTACTCGCTGCTGCTGGCCTTCTCGACGGCAAAAGAGCGGTGACCCATTGGAACTTCTGTGATCGGTTGGCGCGGGAGTTTCCCAAGGTCAACGTATTACCCAATCCGATCTTCCTTCGCGACGGATCGATCTACACCTCGGCAGGCATTACCGCGGGAATCGATCTCTCTCTCGCGCTTGTCGAAGAGGATCACGGACACCAGACGGCGCTGACTGTCGCAAGGCAACTCGTCATGTTCCTCGTTCGTCCGGGTGGCCAGGCGCAGTACAGCCACATGCTCTCCCGGCAAGCCACGACGTCAGAACCCTTGCGCGAGCTACAGGTTTACATGCTCGAAAACCTGAAGGCTGATCTTTCAGTCGAGGTTCTAGCCGAGAGAATCGGGATGAGCCCGAGACATTTTTCTCGCGTATGTCTGCGCGAGATCAAGATGAATCCGGGACAATTTGTTAATCGCCTGCGAGTTGAGGCTGCTCAACAGATGATCGATAGCTCCTCTATGGGACTGAAAGAGATCGCGGACGCCTGCGGGTTTGGATCTGCGGATTCGATGCGCCGGACTTTCCAACGAGTCATTGGAATTACCGCAGGCGAGTACACCGAGCGATTCAAGCGCGTAAAACCCTAATTATCAGCCGTCGATGTCCGAAAGTGTCGGAAGGACGTCGTTGTTGCATCCACCTATCGAACCTAAGCTTGTCTTGGAACGAGAACAACCGCTTAGGAGATAGACGATGAATAGACGTTCGTTTTTGAAGACCACTTCAGCTGCCGGAGCAATTGCAATCGGCAGCACATTGGCCAAGGGTGCACAAGCACAGACCGCAGAATCGCGTCCTACCTTTCGCCGCCCGAAGGTAATTCTGCCCGTACCCACCCCGCAGGCAAAGTATCAGCACGCACAGCCTGGAGTTCCCGATACGCAGTTGGCACGCGAGGCAACCGGGCTGCTGCATGAATTCAGCACTCCTCTGCTGTTTAACCACTCCCATCGCGTCTTCTTCTGGGCGAACGAACTGGGCCGCCAGACTGGCCAGAAGTATGATCAGGAGCTGCTTTTTATCTGCGCGGCCTTCCACGACATGGGCCTTCTGAAGAAGTTCTCGAATGCCGACGATCGCTTCGAGGTTGACAGCGCGAACGCCGTTCGCCAGTTTCTCGAGTATCACAACGTACCGGCTGCCCGCGTTCAGGTTGCTTGGGACGCGATCTCGCTTCACACGACGCCGGGTATCGCCGCTTACAAGCCCCTTGAGGTCGAGTTGCTCTACAACGGTGTCGGCCTCGATGTTCTCGGAATCGGATACGAGCACTTCCCGGAAGGTCTGCGGAAGAAAATCGTCGGTCAGTATCCCCGGGTGAACTTTAAGCAGGACATCGCGAAGGCGTTCCTCGGCGGCTTTGAACACAAGACCCAGACGACAGAAGGAACCTGCAACGAAGATATCTGCTCGCACTTTATTCGCAACTACAAGCGGAGCAATTTCTACGAGCAGATCCAGAACTCTCCTTTCCAGAACTCGTAGTTCCACCGCAGTTCATCGCGGACAGAAGGGAGTAGCGAGCCAGTAGCTGCTTCCTCCTCATAACTCAAGCAATAGGCCAGAGAGCTCGGTTGAGTGACGGAGGAAAAAGAATAATTCGGGCAATGCGCATGTTGGTCGCTTTGTACGCGCGTGACGAAGACTACCCGTTGACAGGACTCCTGTCTGGTTTCTAGCCAGGCAGGCAGATACACTCAGATCTCGGCCGCTGCGCGAGTGTCAAGCAGTTAGCTTATTCAAATTGGGACTGTCGGCATTCCGGTAGAGGATTGCATCTGCCGAAGATGACGAACTGGAGGAGGAATAGTCCTTGCCGTACAGCGCAAGGTCCTCTAGCGCATCAATGAGAAGGCTGGAGTCGTTGAGGCTCCCAGCGCGAATCAACTTCAGTCCCAGATTCCTTGCTGTTTCCTGGAACGCGATGTCGATGTCGTAGAGGACTTCAACGTGATCACAGAGAAAGCCAACGGGCTGGATGACAACCGTTTCGTAACCATCCGCCTTAAGCTGCAACAAGGTGTCCTCGACGGTTGGACCGATCCACGGCCCACCGCTCATGCCTTGACTCTGGAACGCGAAGTACCAGTCATCGGGGCTCAGGATATCCTTCAACTCCTCAGCGACCAACCGTGCTGTTTCTTTGCAGTCATCCGCATAGCTGTCGGGACCGTTCGCCAGGATCATCCCATGGTATTCAACCGGGGCCTCGGAAGGTTCGATGGTACGTGTCGGAACTGAGTGCGCCGTGAACAAAACGGCAACACGGTCGTGACGTTTCGATTGGGCGGCATTCAACGCTGCTTGCATTCTCTGCGCGAAGGCATTGATGAGCATGGGATGGTCCGCCCAACCCGCGACGAAGTCGACGGAGAACGATCCAGCAACCGCGTTCTCGACTGCCCGTTTGAACAGACCAACGCTGGTGCGTGAGTTCTGAGGCGCCAGGCAAATCGCCCGTATCCTTTCGATACCAGCCAACCTCATGTCGTCGACGACGTCGCGGATGAACGGCTTCCAATTGCGCATGCCGACATACACCGGGTAGCCCAGGCGCTCACGCAAACGGTCTGCTTGCCGCATGGTCCAGCGAGTCAGGTGCGGGCCTGCAATTGAGGGTGTGTCCCGGAGGCCGATTGCGGCGTATCGCTCCTGAAGCTCATGCACAACCTGAGGCGGAACACCGCGTCCACCGGTTACAAGCTTGAGGTACTCTTCCATCTCTCCGAGCACGTCCGGAGTTCCGTGCGCGAGCAGCAGGACAGCTTCTCTAGGGTTAGCTTCGATTTCCTTCTTCATCTCAAACTCTCTTCACCACCAGATCGGTGCATACCGTTTACTGCATTCATATCTTCAATCGACCTTTGGGACCTGTTTCAAAATCCCGAGTATCTCCGGATCGTCCAGCTGCTGTGCAAGATAGAAGGCGTCGAAGCCCCTTTTGTCCTTGATGTAGGGATCGGCGTTCCTCGCGATCAACAGCTTGACCGCTGATTTGCGTCCAAACTGCACGGCATACATCAGCGCAGTCGCTCCGTTTACGTCCACGCCGTTGATCTTGGCACCGTTGTCGAGAAGGATGGCGACGCACTTATCATCACCCTGGAAAGAAGCACCCATCAGCGCCGTACGACCGGTTGCGTCTCCACTCTCGGTATCTGCGCCATGTTTCAGCAATAGCTCGGCGACGTCAGGACTCTGGTTGTAGGTCGCAAGAATCAGTGCCGTATATCCACGCTCGTCCTTCTGGTTTATGTCGACCTTCTGGTCGATCAGCGTCTGAGCGAGCTTGACGTCGTTGGCCCGAGCGGCTCGATAGAGATCCTGCGATTGCCCAACGGCAATTGAGGTCAACCCAATTATGGCGAAGATCACTGCAATCAGTTTGGCTTTCATCGTATTGTTCTCTTCTGGCCTCCATGCCTATTTGGTACTCGATACCTGGCTGGTAGCAGCTCGCGCTGTGTCACCTGCGCGAAGGGTCCTGATCACCGAGATCTTTCCGAACATCACGGCATACATCATGCTGGTCAGTCCCTTGAAATCGGCGGCCGAAGCGTTCGCTCCGTTGCCGAGGAGAAGCTTCACCTCTCGCTCGTTTCCCTTGAAGGAGGCACCCATCAAGGCTGTCCTTCCTGAGTGGTCTTTGATCTCCGTGTTCGCCCCATGCTTCAGAAGGAGTTGGGCAACCTCGAAGTTATCGTTGTAGGTCGCAAGGATGAGGGGAGTGTAGCCCTTATCGTCGGTTTGGTTCACGTCAGCTTTTGCATCGAGCAGCGTCTTCACCAAATTGACGTCGTTAGAGCGTGCCGCCGTAAAGAGGTTGAGAGTTTGTGCAGAGGCCGAGCTTAACGTGCTGGCCACAGCAACAAAAAAAATCAATAGCTTAGTCTTCATAACTTGCTCCAGAGGTGAGGTGCGGGTTCCATATGAAACCCGCACCGCTCGGTCTACAGCTTGGCAGCGCGCGCCTCAACCTGGTGCAGGTCCAGGTGCAATGCCTCGACGAGACGGATTCCGTAGTTAGCATCCGCCTTGTAGAAGTGACTGACCATCTCCAGTGCGATGTCTGGGTTGGTCACCTGCGACAGGTCCCCTACCAGGTTCGTTATGAGATCGTCCTGATCCTGCTTGCTGACGGAGCGATACAACTCGCCCGCCTGACGATACTCGTCCTTGATGCGGATGGGCTGGTGCATCGTTGTTGCACCCACCAGCGTTACCGGCGAGTAGTCGAATGCCGGGTCCTCGGTCATTGTGTTCGGCGCACGGTTCGGCTGGTAGTTATACTCTCGGTGCGTCTCGCGGGTGTCCATCGGTCCGTTCTGGTTGTAGCTGTTCACCGGCGAGATTGGCCGGTTGACCGGCAGCTGCTGGAAGTTAGCCCCAATGCGGTAGCGCTGGGTATCCAGGTACGAGAACAGACGTCCCTGCAGCATGCGGTCGGGCGAGGGCTCGATACCCGGGACCAGATTGCCGGGCGAGAAAGCGGACTGCTCGGTGGTCTCGAAGTAGTTATCGGGCATTTTGTTGAGGGTCATCTTGCCGATCTTGGTCTGAGGAATGATCGACACAGGCCAGATCTTGGTATCGTCGAACGGATCGAAGTCCAGCTTGGCCAACTGCTCCGGGGTCGCGATCTGCACACTCAACTCCCACGCGGGGAAGTTGCCCTTGCCGACTTCGCGATAGAGATCGTCGGTAGCTCCCTGGGGGTCCTTCACCAGTTCGGCAGCAACGGTCCGCGGGTTGGTGTTCAGGTATCCCTGCATCGAGGTCCACTTGTACTTGACGAACACAACCTTGCCCTGCGCATTCACCCAGCGGAACGCATGCACGCCAAATCCGTCTATCTGGCGATAGTTCTGTGGGGTGCCGCTATCGAGGTACATGTAGGTCATCATGTTGGTCGATTCTTTCTCCAACGAGAGGAAGTCCCACTGGCGAGTCGGGTCCTGGCGGTTCGTCACCGGCGAGGCCTTCATCGCGTGGACAAAATCAGGGAACTTGATCGCATCCCGGATAAAGAAGACCGGTTGGTTGATGCCGACAATATCGTAGTTACCCTGCTCGGTGTAGAACTTTGTCGCGAAGCCACGCGGATCGCGAGTGCCCTGCTCCGGCGAACCGGTGGCGGGCATGACCGTCGAGAAGCGAACGAAGACAGGAGTCTCCTTGCCCTTTTGATTCAGGAAGGCGGCCTTCGTGTACTGCGACAGATCGCCGTAGGAGACGAAGACACCAAGTGCTCCGACGCCACGAGCATGAACTACGCGCTCTGGGATGCGTTCACGGTCAAATGATTGCAGCTTGTCGATCAGATGGAGGTCTTGCAGCAAGACCGGCCCATCCTCACCGGCTGTAAGGGAATCCTGGTTATTAGCTACCGGAGCGCCTGCGTTTGTGGTGAGCGTCTTGGTCTGCTGCTGACCATAAATGAGGCTTCCAGAAAGAAGAAATGCTACCGCCAATTTGGCTTTCATCGATATTCTCCACTTTTGCGTCGGTTGGGGCAGTTACTCACCGAAGCAACTTGAGCGTATCGTCTCAGCAAGTGTGGAGGTAGAGCGGTTGGGCTATAGGTGATATTGCATTTTCCGAATAGCTGCGAAAGCGCAGGATTGACACGTTATGGGTTTCTAGGCGGCTGACTTTGCGATCGATTCCCCTACGGTTCGCAACCACTTTGTAAAGGTAGTCAAGGTCTTGAACCTAGCGCTGCTCTTGAGACGCGCATAACCAACACGTCTCGACTGCTCCTTAGGCAGGGGCATGACAGTGCAGCCATCAGCTTGGATCGCCGCCATTCGTGGTGCGATCGTTATTCCGGCTCCCGAGGCTACCAGAGGAAAGATGGATCCAAAGTGATCGGACTCGAAGACGGGTGCCATCTCCGCGCTGCCTCGCCTGCAGGCAATAAGCATGTCGTCCCTGAAGCAATGACCTTCCTTCAAAAGAAGAAGCCGCTCACCGGAAAGATCCAGTTTGGCGGGTTGCGCCTGACAAAGTGTGTTTTCCTTTGGAGCCACAAGAACAAGGGGCTCACGTAATAATTCGCTGCAGACAAGATCAGGTTGACGTAGAGGCAGGCTCACGATGATGACGTCGAGATCGCCGGCACGGAGCTTATCGACGAGGTTCGTTGTGATGTCTTCCGTCAGAATAATGTCGACCTCCGGAAACAGGGTCGAGAATTCGGGAAGGCGTGGTGCAAGCAGGTATGGAAGGACCGTCGGGATCACGCCGATGCGAAGCGGTCCACGGATGCCATCCTCCAACTGCCGGACTTGCAACTCCGCGAGCTTGGATCGGCTTAGTATTTCCTTTGCGTGGAAGTAGAAGATCTCACCGGCATGCGTCAAGCGGACAGACCTGGCGAGCCGCACAAAGAGGGTCGATCCAACTGATTTTTCTAATCTGCGAATCTGCAGAGAGAGCGTCGGTTGGGCTATCCCTTCCTGCTCTGCAGCCTTTGTGAAGCTGCCATATCGAACGACTGAACAAAAGTACCTAAGTTGTTGAAGTTCCATGGCTATGTTTATGATAGCCGATCGTGAAAACGAACGTAAGTGCGTCCATTTGGATACGCTCCTGTCTCCTCAGGAGAAGGCCGTAAAAAACCGGCTCCGCAACGGGATGCTTGTTACGGAGCCAGGTGGGGAAGCTTGCAAGACTATGGAAGTTGACGTCGGATTACTTGTGCTCGAAGAGGAAATCTTCAAGAGCCTTTGCAACACCTTCGCCGTAATCCAGGTCCGCCTTGGTGCAGTTCGCAACATGGCGATCCCGGACTTCCTTGGAGGCCTGACCGAGAGCCCGAGCTGTGTTCTCAAACAGACGCTGCTTTTCCTCCGGGCCGAACATACGGAAGAGATTCCCCGGCTGCGAATAATAGTCGTGATCGTCCTGACGGAAATCGAACTTCTGAGCATCTCCGTTGATTGCCAATGGCGGCTCCGAGTAATCGGGCTGCTCTTGCCACTCGCCATGACGGTTCGGCTCGTAGCTGGTCGTGCCGCCATAGTTTCCGTCGACGCGCATCGCACCGTCACGATGATAAGAGTGGAACGGGCACTTCGGCGCGTTCACCGGAATCTGAAAGTGATTGACGCCGAGGCGGTAGCGCTGCGTGTCGCCGTACGAGAACAGGCGTCCTTGAAGCATCCGATCCGGTGAGTAGCCGATTCCCGGGACGATGTTCGTGGGAGCAAAGGCAGCCTGCTCGACATCCGCGAAGAAGTTCTCGGGATTCCTGTTCAGCTCCAGGACGCCGACTTCGATCAGAGGATAGTCCGCGTGAGGCCACACCTTCGTGAGATCGAACGGGTGGATGTGATAGGTGTTCGCATCCTCCTCGTTCATAATTTGCACATACAGCTTCCAGCGGGGGAAGTCGCCCCTCTCGATGGCCTCGTACAGGTCGCGCTGGTGGGTCTCACGATCCTTACCCACAAGGGCTTCCGCTTCCTGATCCGTGAGGTTCTGGATGCCCTGCTGGGTCTTGAAGGTGAACTTCACCCAGAAACGCTTGTTCTCCGAATTGATGAAGCTGTATGTGTGACTGCCAAAGCCGTGCATATGGCGGAACGAGCGCGGGATTCCACGATCGCTCATGACGACGGTGACCTGGTGCAGAGCCTCGGGAAGGTTTGTCCAGAAGTCCCAATTGCTATCTGCGCTGCGCATGCCAGTTCGCGGATCGCGCTTGATGGCGTGGTTGAGATCGGGGAACTTGAGTGGATCGCGAATGAAAAAGACGGGTGTGTTGTTTCCAACGAGGTCCCAGTTACCTTCCTCGGTATAGAACTTCAGCGCGAAGCCGCGGATGTCGCGCTCAGCGTCGGCTGCACCGCGCTCACCGGCAACAGTCGAGAAGCGAGAAAACATTGGAGTCACTTTGCCGATCTCGGAGAAGATCTTCGCCTTGGTGTACTTGGTGACATCGTGCGTGACGGTGAAGGTTCCGAAAGCGCCTGCGCCCTTGGCATGCATACGCCGCTCTGGAATCACCTCACGGTCAAAGTGTGCCATCTTCTCTATAAACCATATGTTCTCTAGTAAGGCCGGTCCGCGTTTGCCAGCAGTCTTTATATTCTGGTTGTCATCAACGGGTGCGCCGAACGCTGTTGTCAGTTTCTTCATGATTCTCCTCTCTTCCGTGCTTGGTTGTTAGGTCGCTTCCTCACTTCAGGCCGTAGCGGAAATCCCGGAACGGTTGCCATAGAGAGCGAATTCGTTATCGAGCGGCGTTCTTTGCCTTTTTGCGTCTGCTGTGTGCGAGTGGTCACCGAAACAACTTTGAGCGTATCGCCTCAGCAAGCGTGGAGGTAGATCGGCCGGGCTATAGTTGATATTGCATTTTCCGAATAGCTGCGAGAGCGCACCATTGACGCGGCTAGTGCGAGTTTCTATGTATTCGGCTTTGCGATCGATTCTGCTACGGTTCGCAACCACTTCGTAAAAGCAGTCAATGTCCTGGAGCCTGGCGCTGCTCTTGAGACGCGCGCAACCAATTCGCCTCGACATTGGAAGATCGAGGACGTCGCTTAGACTGGTGTTTGAGATTGATTGGAGGGAAATACCGTGCCTGAGTTGCCAAGCGTTCCGATTACCCTTGAAGGTTCCAGCGTTCTTCATCAAATGTTTCGGTTTGACTGGGAGTCATGGAAGAAGCTGTCTGTGCAGGATCAACGCAAAATAGAAGCCGAGGCTGTCAAACTTGTTCAAGCATGGGAGAGGGGATCCGGCGAACCGGCGAGAAATCAGTCCGCGATCTACTCGCTATTGGGACACAAAGGAGATCTTCTCTTCATCCATTTCAGAGACTCATTCGCCGAACTCAATCGACTCGAACTCGAACTCGCTCAAACGAGTCTGCATGCCTTTCTGCAACCGCAGCACTCTTACCTATCCGTCGTCGAACTTGGTCTCTATGAGTCCTCGGCAAAGACCTACGCCACGCTCGCGGAGAAGGGATTTGCCCAAGGTTCCGCCGAATGGAATGCGGGAGTGCAGGAGGTTGTAGCGCGCCAATCCAACGCAATGGCGCAGCGGCTCTTCCCCTCGATTCCGCCTGCGAAATATTTGTGCTTCTATCCGATGGACAGGAGACGCGGCGAAGCACAGAACTGGTATACCGAGACCATGACCGACCGTCAGCGTATGATGCACGAGCATGGAATGATCGGTCGCCGCTACGCGGATTCGGTGCGGCAGATCATCACCGGATCGATCGGCTTTGACGACTGGGAGTGGGGCGTCGACCTGTTCGCTGAGGACCCTCTTGTCTTCAAAAAACTAATCTATGAGATGCGGTTTGACGAAGTGAGTGCCGTCTACGCACTCTTCGGGCAGTTCTTCATAGGAGTCAGGCTGCGAACTGAAGATCTTGCATCTTGGCTCAGCGGCAAACTTACATAGAGAAGGAATAGGATTGGAGCCAAACTAATAGCCCGAAGATCTGATTGAGTGGTTACTGAGTACTTCTTTGTGATTCAGACCGAAGCAACCTCATGAAAGAGGTTCTCTATGAATCGGCGAACACTGGCGATAGTAGTGGTCATTGTACTTTGTGTAGTGGCGCTACTTATGACCCTAGCCAAACGAAAGGTGTCATCACGGAGTGAATCTGCGCTCTCAGACTCGGTTTATAACCCGTACCCGCCTGGCATCCTCCCGCCCGATTTAAATTCCGAGATAGCTCGTGTTCAACGGGAGGTGGAGTTCATCGAAAGCCGAGCGCTTGCACGTTGGCACGCGTTACAGCCTCCGATTCTGACAGGTCAGCCGCCCGTGCTTGCGAATATCGGGACTGAAGCAATAGAGACACTCGGCGAGCTCATGCTTTTCGACAAGAACATGTCACCCAACAGAAATCAATCGTGCGCGTCTTGCCACATGCCATACGTCGGCTTCGGCGGGCCGATCCCGTCGGTCAACCTGACAATGATTGCGTTTCCCGGAACGGTTCACGCTCGGGCGGGCAAGCGGACAGCGCAGCGACACCCGTATTCACCATTCTTCCCCGTACTCCAATACAACCAAGTACAGGGTCTATTTTTTGGTGGAAACTTCTGGGACTCACGCGCGACCGGATATTTGCTAAGGATTCCGGACGCCGAGCAGGCACAGGGCCCTCCCGTCGATACTCAAGAGATGGGCTTCCCTGACACTGCTTGCGTCGCATTCCGGCTTTCGCATGCTGTGTACCGACCTCTCTTTGAGGAGGTCTGGGGCAAGGGCTCGTTCGAAATCAACTTTCCGCACGAGACGACGCAGATATGCGCAACCCCTGGAGGGGCGGCGGTGTTTGGCGGGAGCATCACGCCGATTTCTATTAGTGCCGCCGACCGAACCCGCGCCAACACAATTTACGACCGTTGGGCGCAGTCGATTGACTCATACGAGCAGTCCGTTCAGGTCAGCGCCTTCTCATCGAAATTCGACGCGTTCCTGGCCGGCAAGTACAAGCTCACACCAGAGGAGATGGCGGGGTTCCAGCTCTTCAACGGCAGGGGCAACTGCAATTCATGCCACCTCGACGGAAGAGGAACAACTCTCAAGTCAAATCAGACCGACACCAGCTCGGCCGCCATGGTGAACCCTCTGTTCACGTGCTTTGGCTCGGCCAATGAGGGCCTGCCTCTCAATCCGCGAGATGCTTTCTATTACGAGACCAAGCCGGATGCTTACGGATTTACAGCCAATCCTTACGGTTTCGGATACAGAGATTTGGGACTGGGGACTTTCCTCAGAAGCGGGTTCGGTTCCGGTCCCAACCCGAACATGCGTTGGAGGCAATACGCACCTACTGTCGACGGCCAAATGCAGGTGTCTTCGGCGCGCGATGTAGCCATGACACCGTCACAATGTCCAACCACCGAAGCCCCCGGGCCGTACTTCCAGAAGGGGTTCTTTCACAACGGCTACATTAAGAGCCTGAAGCAGCTCGTGCATTTCTACAATACGCGCGACAAGTTTGCGTATCCGGTCACTTCCGGACATTGCCCGCCAGGAACGACCGAAAAAGTCGACTGCTGGCCTATGCCGGAAGTACGGAACAATATCGACATGACCAGCGGAAATCTTGGGCTCACAGATGAGGAGGAGAATGACATCGTTGCATTTCTGCAAACATTGTCGGACGGTTTCACGAGGCCTTACCCCAACAGCGATACCTTTACGGGTGCTTGTCTGAGGGGTGGTTCGGCTGCGACCCAAGGTAACGAGTTGCTGATCCCGACTCCGCCTCTACCGCCCTGCGCGTCGGCGATCTGCGGCGCCTTGCCTGTCCCCAACCCGCCTATTCCGTAGTACCAAATGGAGGCCACCGGCAAGAGCGATGGGGCGAAGAGCCCGATCAACCACTTCACTACCCTAGCGAGTGCAGTCCACTTGCCGAGAAGTCGCCATGTCGGACAAGCGGCTCTCTGCAGTCAACTGTAGATAAAAGGGCGAGCCACTCCTCGATACAAGTGTTTGTCCGCCCTCGGACTAGCCAGTTATGAACTACGGTCGCTGCTTCCCTGGGGGGTACCCCCCCGGGGGGGTTACTTGTCCGCAAGTTACATTAAATCAATAACTTAGACTTATAGCTCACTGTAAATTCGTCATTCTAAATAGGTTGCGGCTAAATTCGTCTTTCTAAAAGGTTTATTGAGTTAAAGAGAAGAATCCCGGTGGTTGGCCGGGATTCTTCTGACTCTGTATTAACTATAGCCGATTGGGTGAAACTACTATGCCACATTGCGGATGATTATTTTCGGAGGCTAAGGCTCTGTTTTTGTTTGGTTTGCGTGCGGAGTTGGGTATTCGTTCCTGCTGCGGGGGATTGACAGGAAAAACAGGGAGCAGGGCTCAGGGCGTAGAACAACTATTGCCCAACAGCAGAGGCACAATGGTTGAGGCGCAGGCCAGTTCGCAAAGTTCATAACAGCCTCCAGGCTCCAATGCGGTTTAATCGACTGAGATAATCGCGTTATCCGAGAGCCAAACAAACGAGCGGTTGAATCGGTGCTGTCGATCTTTGGGCGCGCGTCGTTGTGCCGAGTGGAAACGCGAGGAGGAAATCGCGATACGCTTCCACTCCCTCAAGGAGACCAGACACCAATCTGACCGACGATCAGCCGTAAGTGTCCATTGTCGGCTTGCCTGCAACGATCTGAGGCAACAGCAGTGGGTCTAACGTTAGATAACAAATCACACCAAAAGTTTGGATTTACAATTCATGCCAAAAATAGAATGCTAGTCCTCCGAGTACGAGAACGCGTCGCGCAGCAGCTGCGGAGAGTCTGAATATAGTCTGTTCTTGATGATGGAATCTGCAGTAGCTAGCTTAGTCCTCGGCAAGGTCGGCAACGCGCCGGTTCCGTTTGGCCGCAGCTGTTGCATCCGCAGTTCGGAGTGTGATCGCCCGTGTTGTTCGTTTCGGACGAACATGCCGTCATTGAAAGCAATGCCAGAGCGGCCAGTGAAAGTTTCATTGCGTTAAGATGCTAGATAGGCTGTTGTTAATGGTGGAAGAATCTGGAAGGAAAGCCGCTCGCTTCCCGACATCAGGCGTCACTCAGTTAGCCGCGGTATGAACGAGAAGAAGGAGATCTTTGGGATGAGTTATGTGGCCGATGCAAAGCGGTACGAAGGGGAACAGTTCCGGCGATGCGGGCGGTCAGGGATCGTACTGCCGCCGATATCGCTGGGGCTCTGGCAGAACTTTGGTGGAGTTGACGCCTTCGAGACTGGCCGGGCGATGATCCGGCGAGCGTTTGACCGAGGCGTTACGCACTTCGACCTGGCAAACAATTATGGGCCACCGTATGGATCGGCCGAGGAGAACTTCGGACTTATCTTACGGAAAGACTTTCGCGCTTATCGAAATGAACTACTCATCTCGTCTAAGGCAGGATGGGACATGTGGCCAGGGCCCTACGGCGTGGGTGGTTCACGCAAATACCTCCTGGCTTCCCTGGATGAAAGCCTGCAACGCATGGGCCTTGACTACGTCGATATCTTCTACTCGCACCGACCGACAATGGATGTGCCCCTTGAAGAGACAATGGGTGCGCTGGTGCAGGCAGTGCGGCAGGGCAAGGCTTTGTATGTAGGCATCTCTTCCTACAGTCCGGAGCGGACGCGGGAGGCTGCGCAGATATTGAAAAGCGAAGGAGTACCGCTGCTGATTCATCAGCCCTCGTACTCGATGCTGAATCGGTGGGTAGAGAAGGAGCTGCTCGGCACCCTGGAGGAACTCGGCGTAGGCTGCATCGCATTTTCACCGTTGGCCCAGGGCCTTCTCACGAAAAAGTATCTCAACGGGGTTCCGGAGAACTCGCGTGCAGCGGCAGCAGGCTCGTTCCAGAAGGCTTTTCTGACCGACGAGAACCTGGCTCGCGTGCGGGCACTCAATGAAATTGCGAGCGCACGTGGGCAGACGCTGGCCCAGATGGCGATTGCCTGGGTGCTGCGTGACAAACGGGTTACCTCGGCCCTGATCGGAGCGCGTAACGTAGAGCAGCTCGACAACTCCCTCGATGCGATTCAGAAGCTCCAATTCACGGATGTGGAGCTGAATGCCATTGATGGGCACGCGCAGGAGGGGTTGATTGATCTCTGGCGAGACGCCCGAGAGGGAACAGCGTAATGTTGCCCTGAAGATACCTGGTGTAGGAGTCAACGCAATTCCGCGACGCCTCTCCCACTAATCTTTCCCACTAATCTTGCCTCTAGCGGCGGGAGGACGGGGCTGTTTTTGTATTTATATATTATCAAATATTGATCTATATATCATATACAGATATTTTACTTGACAATCTGTTTTGTAACTAGCTACATATGTTGTCGTCTTGATCGAAGCTTCAGCCGTGTCGGGTGTTCAACTGCGCCATGGTTTGATTCAGTTTGAGACCGTCGATGCCGTTGCAGATGATGCTGAGCGCGTATCGAAGGTTCCTGGAGATACGACAACAGGTGCAATGCTGACTAAGGAAGATAGCTTACGAGGGATCGGGAGTGCGATGGTGCCCATAAGATTACTTCAAACAAAGCTGGCACCGTTTCTCCCTGCCCTCTCACTTCTTATTGTGGGCGCTCTGCTGACTGTGGGTTGCACAAGCAGGCATGTGAAAGTGGGCGCGGTTAGGTCCTCGCAGCATCTTGATTTCAACCAAGATGTGCAGCCAATCCTGGCTAGTAATTGTTTCAGCTGTCATGGGCCGGATCCCGAGGCACGTAAGGCTGGGTTAAGGCTGGATCTCGAAGAATCCGCTTTCCGGAAGCGTCCGGGAAAACCGGATGCAATCGTGCCGGGACATCCGGAGCTGAGCGAACTGGTGAAACGGATTGAATCGAAGAACCCTCACCACCTGATGCCGCAGTCGCCGCAGGGCGAGGCAAAGCCGATGAAGCCGGAAGAAATCGCTGTCCTGAAGGAGTGGGTCGCGGAGGGTGCTCATTACAGACCGCATTGGGCGTTTGATAAGCCGATTCGTGCCGCGCTACCTGACGTTCAGGGTGATGTCCAGAATAAGGAATGGGCGAAGACGCCGATCGACAAGTTTATTCTGGCGCGGCTTAGGAAAGAGGGACTGCATCCTTCGTCTGAGGCGGACAAGCCGACCCTGATTCGACGTGTGACCCTCGATCTGACTGGACTGCTACCTACACCTGATGAGGTGAACGCCTTTGTGCGGGACAGTTCCCCGAAGGCTTATGAGCATCTGGTGGATCGACTTCTCATAATGCCGAGCTTCGGAGAGCAGCGCGCGCGGTACTGGCTTGATTATGTACGTTATGCCGATACTTATGGACTGCATCTCGATAACAATCGTTGGATCTGGCCATATCGCGACTATCTGATCCGGGCATTCAATAGCAATAAACCGTTCGATCAGTTTGCTATGGAACAAATTGCCGGGGATCTCCTGCCTGCGAAGAATCTCGATCCGATCATCGCCAGCGGGTACGTCCGTTCGGGTGTGAGTACCGGTGAAGGCGGAACGATTCCGGAAGAGCTTCGGGTTAACATCGCGAGGGAACGTACAGAGGCCTATGGCGCGGCGTTCATGGGGTTGACAGTGGGGTGCGCGGTTTGTCACGACCACAAGTATGATCCGACGACCCAGAAGGACTTCTATCAGCTTAGCGCCTTCTTCAACAACATCAATGAGCAGCCCTTCAACGTCAGTAAACCGGATTGGGCGCCAGTGGTTCGGATACCCAAGCCGCAGAATCTGGAGGCTTATGACCGAGTGCTGGCGAAGCGGTCTGAGCTTGTGAGCCAACTGGATACTTTGCGGCTGCAGAACAGGAGTATGGTTCAGCATTGGCTGTCATCGAGGCAGAGTCTGGCGCAACCAGTCTCGGCCGACAAGCTGCAACTTCGTCTACGGCTGGATGAGGGCGGCGGCGATGTATTGAAGAACAGCGCTCCAAGCGCCAGCCCGGCGAGCTTTCCAATCGGGAAGTTCAAGCCGCAATGGGGTGAGACGACCTGGCTCTGGCCTGATTTTCGCATGGATACCAGCACGCACGTGACGCTGGGACAGATCGGCGACTACGAGTGGAACCAACCGTTTTCCTCGGGCGGGTGGTTTATGTTGCGCAGCGCGCCGACTTCTCCCGCCCCGAAGGTGTCGGGCGCGTTGATCTCGAAGATGGATTCAACTCAGCATGACCGGGGTTGGGATCTGGCCGTGAAAAAAGGAACTGTCAGTGTGGAGTTGATCGATGAAGCGCCGAAGGAGGAACCGGACAAGGACCCGCCCAAGAAGGGGGCTCCTAAGGTTAAGGCTCCGAAGGTAGTAACGCCCAAAGACCGAACGCCGATGCGGGCTATCAAGGTCTCGACAGCCACACCGTTGCCTACGGATGGTCATTGGGATCATCTGTTCTTTACCTACGATGGATCGGGCAAGGCGGCGGGGATCAGGATATATGTCAATGGAGCGCCGGTCGCCACCAAAGTTTCCTCCGATACTCTGGGTCGCGAAACGATACGGTCACAGGCGCCGATGCAGCTTGGGTCGAGATATCCGGACGCGCAGCCGGCTCGTGAAACGCGGTATCAGGATCTGCGTGTGTATGCCCGTGCTATGACGACAGAGGAAGTGAAGAGGCTCCCTTACGAAGACTATGTGGCCGAGGTCACGAGTAAGTCAATAGATAAGTGGGATCGCGACCAATGGCATGCGGTGAGCGAGTTTTATTTCGATAACGTAGATGCATCAACCAAGGCGATTCGGGCCCAAATTGAACAGATGGACGCCGAGCTCAGCAAGCTCTCTAAGGGTGGGAGTCTGTCGCTAGTGTCGCAGGAGAAGCCGTCGATCGCCTATGCGGACGTGTTGACCCGTGGGGTCTATACGGAGCGCAAGGAGAGAGTCGAGGCGGATACGCCGCACTTTCTTCCACCTTTGCCAACTGGTAAGCCGCACAATCGCCTGACGCTGGCGGAGTGGACGGTGAGCCCTGAGAACCCTTTGACTGCGCGCATCACAGTCAACCGGATGTGGAACGAGATCTTTGGCGCGGGGCTGGTCGAAACCACTGAGGATTTCGGCGTTATGGGGCAGCGTCCGTCTCACCGCGAACTGCTGGATTGGCTGGCTGTGGAGTTCCGTGAGAGCGGCTGGGACATGAAGCATATGTATAAGCTCATGGTGATGTCCGCGGCCTATCGGCAGAGCTCGAAGTCAACTCCGGAACAACTGAATAGAGATCCTAAAAATTTGCTCCTGGCCCATGGTCCGCGTTTCCGCATGGATGCTGAGATGCTGCGGGATATTGCGCTTGAATCAGGAGGATTGCTTGTCAACCAAGTCGGCGGCCCCAGTGTGAGGCCGTATCAGCCTGAGAATGTATGGGAGTCGGTTGGCTATCCCACGAGTGACACCACCAGGTACAAACAGGACCATGGTGAGGCGCTCTATCGCCGCAGCATGTACACCTATTGGAAGCGCATGGCGATTCAGCCGGATATGGATGCCTTCGATGCGCCAATGCGCGACACCGTGTGTACCCGGCGGCAACGTACGGATACACCACTGCAGGCGCTGGTCACGATGAACGATGTTCAATGGATTGAAGCCTCCCGAGCTCTGGCGCAACGATTGATCAAAGAGGGCGGACAGCAGCCGGAACAGCGCATCAAACTGCTCAGCGACATCCTGCTGTCTCACGATCCACCGCCGCAGATGGCCTCGACCCTTAAGATATCTTTCAAGCAGATGCAGCAGCACTATGCGGCCGATCCTAAGGCGGCTCATGACCTGATTGCGGTAGGTGAGAGACGAAGCGATCCCGCTATTCCGGCTTCTGAGCTGGCCGCGTGGACGATGGTGGTGAGCGAGATGATGAACCTCGATGAGACTTTGACCAAGTAGGGCATGCAGCTTGTATCAGAATTTGCGATGAGGGAGAGCTTATGAAGCAACATCCGCTTTGCACCGATCCCGACCATGGCCCGAGCGTCCTGGACCTTCCGATCCTTGAGGGAATGAAGCAGGAATGGGCTGCTCTCCAGACGCGACGGCATTTTCTGGGAAGGGCAGGGAAGGTGCTAGGATGGGCGGCAATTGCGAGTCTGCTGGGCGACCGAGCGCTGAGTGGAGATACTCATGCGGCAAGCACAAGAGAGCTGGCGCCGCCTCTGAAGCTGCCTCACTTTGCTCCGAAGGCAAAGCGGGCGATCTACCTGTTCATGTCCGGCGGACCACCGCAGATGGATATGCTGGACTACAAGCCGAATCTTGCCAAGCTCTACGACCAGGATATTCCCGACTCGGTGCGCGGTGTGCAGCAGCTTACCGGAATGACCGCCGGCCAGGCACGCTTTCCGATAGCTCCATCGCATTGGGCGTTCAAGCAGTACGGGAAGACCGGGACGTGGGTGAGCGATCTGCTGCCGTATACGGCGCGGATGGTCGATGACCTGACCATCATTAAGTCGACCAATACGGAGGCGATCAATCATGAACCGGCAATTATGCTGATGAACACGGGAAACATGAACTCCGGGAAGCCGTGCCTCGGATCGTGGCTCTCGTATGGGTTGGGCAGCATGAATGACAACCTGCCGACGTTCATGGTGCTGCAGAGCAAGACAAATCCCAAGGAGAATAACCAGCCTGTCTCGTCGCGCCTGTGGAGCAGCGGGTTTCTCTCCTCCGAGTACGCAGGGGTCGGATTGCGTTCCGCTGGAGACCCGGTGCTTTACCTCAGCGACCCGAATGGGATCGATCGCGATGTCCGGCGTAAGATGCTCGACGCAGTGAACGAGATCAATCGCCAGACATACGAAGAACTGGGTGACCCTGAGACCAATTCGCGGATCTCGCAGTATGAGATGGCGTATCGGATGCAGACCTCGGTTCCTGAACTTGCGAACCTGAGTCGTGAGCCTCAGTCGACCTGGGACCTTTACGGGCCCGAGGCTAAGGAGCCGGGAACGTTTGCATACAACTGCCTGATGGCGCGACGTATGGCGGAGCGTGGTGTTCGCTTTACACAGGTGTACAAGCGCGGATGGGATGTGCACGGTAACGTCACCGGGTTGCTGCCGATGCTGTGCCAGGAGACGGATCGTGGATGTTATGCGCTGGTCACCGATCTGAAGCAGCGCGGGTTGCTGGACGATACGCTGGTGATCTGGGCGGGTGAGTTTGGACGTACCGTTTACAGCCAGGGTGGGTTGACGCCGGATAATTATGGCCGCGATCACCATCCCCGCTGCTTCACTACGTGGATGACCGGTGGCGGCGTAAAGCCTGGAATCACCTTTGGCGAGACCGATGATTACAGCTATAACGTAGTGAAAGACCCTGTGCCCGTGAGGGATTTCAATGCGACTATCCTGCATTGCCTGGGGATCGACCATAACAAGCTGACCTACAAGTTTCAGGGGTTGGATCAGAAGCTGACCGGGACCACACCTGCAAGCGTGATCTCAGGGCTGCTTGCATAATGATTTGTGTCAAAGGGCCGAGCCGTGACCTTTAGCAATGTTCTTCCGAAGAGGCGGCACATCAGGCCGGTCTGGGTCCTCTCGATCGCGATGTGTGCGGCATTATTACTGCTGCCTTCGCTGTTCAAGTTGGACGGAAGAGCGCATGCGGATTGGCAGCAGTTCCTGGGCCGATTCCATCCGCTTGTCGTGCATCTTCCTATCGGGCTGATCTTGTTAGTCCCCTTGCTGGAGGCCGCGGGACGATATCGGCCGGCACTGCGTGAGGCAGCAAGCCTTGTGCTGGTGCTCAGCTTCGTGAGTTGCGTGGGAGCGCTCACGCTTGGCTATCTACTGGCCTATGGCAGCGGAGATACGGGAGCGATTGTCACGCGCCACATGTGGGGTGGCATTTCGCTTACGATCGGCGTATTGCTGTGCCTTCTGGTTCGTCCCCGGTGGATCTCGGGAGACTTGCGTCACGTGTATCCGGGGTTACTCATGTGCGTGCTGCTGCTGCTGGCGTGGGCGGCGCACCAGGGCGGCTCGTTGACGCATGGCAATAACTACCTCACCGAATATCTCCCGCCGCAACTGAAGCGATGGCCGGGGATCGGGACAGTGCAGGCTAAGACACCACTTGCTCCCGATTCATTTTATGCAAGGCATATAAACCCAATCCTCGATGCCAATTGCGTAGCCTGCCATGGCGAGGGGAAGGTCAAGGGCGGCTTGCGAGTCGATTCGTATGAGCTTCTGATGAAGGGCGGGAAAGACGGTCCGGCGATCGTTCCAAAGAAGCCAGAACGGAGTCTTCTGCTCAATCGAGTGACGCTTCCTTCTGATCATAAGAAGTTCATGCCGGCGGAGGGTAAGCCGCCGCTAAAACCCCAAGAGATTGCATGGATCACGGCATGGGTTCTCCAGGGCGCATCGCCTACGGCAACTTCTGTGCCGGGGATCGTAATCCAGGAAGAGTCGAGGGAGGCACCGCCGCAGCCCGTGGGGGACTATAGCGGGATGACGTCCCAGATTGCGCAGATGGCGAAGTCCCAGGGAGCTAAGTTGGTGCCGGTCTCCAATAAGCCAGGAGACGGCCTGATTCTGAGTGCAGTTGATGCGGCCGGGAGCTTTGGTGATGCACAGCTTGCACTGTTTGAGAAGTTCGCACCTTATATTGTGGAAGCGGAGTTGGGGCGAACCGCCGTGACCGATGGCTGCTTCGATACGCTCGGGAAGTTTACTCATCTGCGAGCGCTTCATCTCGAAGGCACGGCAGTTACAGGGATTGGCCTTGCAAAGCTTGCCCCACTGTCGCAGCTGACCTATCTGAACCTGAGCGAAACCAAGGTGACCAAAGCAGAGGTTGCTCCGTTGGGCTCGATGAAAAACCTGAGTCATCTGTATCTCTACAACACTCCAGCTCAACCCGTGTTCGTCGAGAAAACTATGCAACCCATAGCCAGGAGTTCGCCATGAACCGAAGCAATCAGTCTTCTGCGGATAAAAAAATCGACAGGCGGAGATTCTGTGCTGCTACAGGCGCTGCCGCGTTGGCAACACTCCTGAGCCCCCGAGCCCATGCCGAAGCGGAGGCCCAGGATGGTGCATCAGAGCCCGTTCCGATGCAGACTGGAAACGGTGAGTGGACATACCGAGTGGTTCCGCATTGGGGGGAATTACCCCCTGGGACATCGTTCGGTGGGACTCACGGTGGCATCACTACCGATAAGGCTGGTCGTCTTTATGTCAGCACGCAGAGTTCGACGGGCGTGTTGGTGTATGACATGGATGGCAGGTTGCTAAAGACAATTGCCAATGATTATCCCGAAGTTCACTCCATGGTCTGCACGGAGGAGAAGGGCGAAGAGTATCTCTATACGACCGTACAAAAGGGAACACCGAAGGAGAACTGGCTTTTTCTCAAAATGAAGACCGATGGAACGGTCGTCCAGAAGATTACGGCTCCGGCCGCGGCTGGATTCAGCGCTCCGAATGCGTGGCGCCTTACGGCTGCTGTGCCCGGACCGGACGGTTCCATCTATATCGCCAATGGATATGGAGATTCACGCATCTTCAAATTCGACAAGAACGGCGAGTACCAATCGAGTTTTGCCGGGAAGGGAAAGACAGACGGCAAATGCGACTGCAGCCATGGATTAGCGGTGGATATGCGGTATGACCAACCGCTCCTGCTGGTGTGCGACCGGGAGAACCGTAGGCTGTCTCACTTCGACATGGATGGGAGGTTCGTGCGTCATGTTACGCTTCACCTGCGCCGGCCCTGTCAGGTAAGTTTCCATGGAGACTATGCTGTCGTCTCCGAGTTGGAGGGGCGCGCGACGATCCTGAACAGAGATAACGTGCCGGTCGCCTTTCTCGGTGACAATCCGCGGACGACACAGTGGGCGAACTACGATCTTAAGCCGAGCGACATTTCGCCCGCTTTCTTCAGTGCGGCGCATGGATGTCACATCGACCGAGATGGCAATGTTTATGTGTCAGATTGGAATAGGTCTGGGCGAGTGACCAAACTGGTGCGGGTGAGGGGGTGAGGGCGGATGCCTATAACCTCTTCACCCGCGCCTAACAGGCTCCTCTTGTTCCAGTTTGCCTCACTGGTGCACAAGAGGTCGGGCAGCCCCCTTCCACCGCTTGAGTCTTTCAATTGCAAGGTGAACGTCTGCGATCCTCTGCGCACGATTCGGCTCTTCCCGCTCAATCGTCAGCGCGCCGTTGTAGTTGATTTGCTCCAGCAGGCTTAGAAATCCAGGGAAGTCAACCTCTCCGTTCCCCAAGGCACACTCCTGCCCCAGCATGCCGGTGCCGACGGGTGAACGGCCATCCTTGCAGTGCACAGACAATACATGGGACTGCAATAGCGCAAGTGCCTGCAGCGGATCGCCGGATCCGTACAGGATCATGTTTGCCGGGTCAAAATTAACCTTCAGGTTGGGTCTGCTCACGTCTCCGAAAAAGCCAAGCAGTACTTCCGCGGATTCTTGCCCAGTCTCGAGCACAAAGTCCTGCTTATTTGCGGCAATTGCATCGCACAGCACTCGTGTTACGTCAACTAACTCTGCGTACAGTGGCTCCGATCGATCCGCGGGAATGAAGCCGATGTGGCAGGACACAGCGCCCACGCCGAGCTCCCGTGCGAATTGAGAGACCTCCTTCGTGCGCGCGATACGCTCCGCTCGATAACGTTCCGTCGTAAAGCCAACCGACTCATGCACGCTAGCCAGATCGGAGTAGTCTTCACCCGCGTAGGAACATACCGCGCTGGTGATGACAACCGACGACGCATCCAGCGCTGCCTTCCAGTCCGGTACTGCCCCCGCACAATCCAGCGAGGGCGGCACGCCGAGCTGAATGACGCGCAACCCGAACTCCGCGAGCTGCTTCAGCGTCTCTTCGGCCGTTGCCTCAGCCCATATCACAAGGCCAATCTCCATGGGTGTTACGTGTTCCATATAAGTTCCTTTCCGTCAGCATCGCGAGATGCCTTGAGTTGTAGTGAGAGCTCGACCGCCTGTGCTGATTCCGTTGGCAAGCATAACGTCGGGGTAGCATTGCGACGGCAGCAGTCAATGAAGTATGCGATCTCGTCGAAATAAGGATCGTGCTCCGGAATTTCGATGAGGTGCGCTTCTCTCCCGCCTTCCTTGCGGCTGAGCACGTTGTTGCGGAACGTTAACAGTGTGTCCCTTGTCTGGATTTCAAAGCTGGCTGAAAATGGGACGTCTGATGGAAACCAGCCGCCTTCTACCTCGACTTTAAGGCCATCATCGTACCCCAGCGTGCCACGCATCGTGTCCACAGGTCCTAAGCTGTGGGCACGGACAGACCGAGGCTTGCCGAAGAGGTTAAGTGCCTGGTCCAAATCGTGACTCAGCAGATCCAGGATAGCTCCACCGCTACGCTCCTCCTGTATCAGCCAACTGCCCCACTGCGGGTAGCCCGCGCTACGCTGCAGCACACACCGCACAATGTTGTCGCGGCCCACTTCACGCAGAAACCTCGCGGCATAGCGGTACGGATACATAAACCGAAGCACCTGGGCAACCATAAAGGCACGGCCACTCGCCTCTGCTGCGGCCACCAGCTCGGCGCAGTCAGCGATGTTCAAGGCCATCGGTTTCTCGCATAGCACATGCTTACCCGCAGCGAGTGCGCCGAGTACCACCTCGCGATGCAGGTCAGTTGGCAGGCACACGTCCACAACATCGATCTCAGGATCCTCGATAATCGATCGCCAATCTGCGTGCCATGTCACCGTATCCGGCAAGGGCCCGCTTTGCAGATCTATGTTACCGCGCGGGGGAGCATCCCCAGAGGGGCGCGTGCGCGAAGAGACGGCCTTCACCTCCACTCCAGCGATGCGCTGCATCGCAGCCAGATGCGCGCCACCCATAAACCCATAGCCAAGAACTGCCAGCTTCATCAACTCATTCCCCTTCTGCAACTCATTAAATGACACCATACCAGCGTAATCTACGCGTTGCGAGCGAGGCACTCTTCAGGGACGATCTGCGCAGCATGCGTGAGATCATCATGCTCTTTCCTTCTTCATAAAGACCCGCGCGTCCCTACAGGGGAGCGCCCGCCATAGGCTCCGATGCAGGAGATTCGGCCTCGCGGACCTCTTTTTCGGAGAAAATCAGAAGGAACGCGGCCAGCACCACAGCAGAAATAACGGCAGCGGAGAGCCACACCGCGCGCCAATCGTGCGTCACTGTGCCATTAGCCGCCGTCAGCGTAAGACGATCAACCAGCACGCCGGAGATCCACGAGCCCACAAACATTCCCATGCCCAGTGTGATAAACGCAATCAGCCCCTGCGCCGCAGATCGCAAGGCCGGTGGCGCCTTGCGATCGATATAGATTTGTCCTGTAACGAAGAAGAAATCGTAACAGATGCCATGCAAAAGGATGCCAATCCCGAACATCCACATCCTCGCGCCCGCGTCGCCATACGCGAACAGCATATAGCGCACTACCCACGCAAACATTCCTGTCGCCAGCATGTACTTCACACCGAGTCTCCGGAAGAAGAAGGGGATCAGCAGCATGCAGATCAGCTCCGACATCTGGCCGCCCGTCATCTTGCCTGCGGCATTCTGTACGCCTGCCTCGTTTAGAAAGACATTGGTAAAGGTGAAGTAAAACGTGAGGGGAATGCAGATGAGGAAAGACGCAACGGCAAAGATCGCCATCGATCTCTCTTTCAGCAGTGACAACGCCTCACGCGGAAACAGGCTTCCAACCGAGAATCTCTCACCTCGTGCCAGTGGAGGTGTATGCGGCAGGGTCAGTGAATAGACGGCCATCAGCATGGATGCTGCCGCGCCCAGCATAAGCGGTGTTGGGCTGGCTTCCAGCCCCAGCTTGCCGACGACCAGGCCGATAACTATCCAGCCGATTGTGCCCATCACGCGGATAGGGCCAAACTCGTTCCTGGGATCACGGATCAGACGAAAGGATAAAGAATTCGTCAACGCAAGCGTGGGCATGTAGCACAGGCAATGCAGCAGCATTAATGAATAGATGGCGGGAAAGCTTTGCTGACGCGATGCCGCGAATAGCAGCAGGCCGCCAACAAAGTGCAACGTGGCCAGCAACTTCTCCGTAGCGAAGAGCTTGTCCGCGATGAGTCCGACAAAGAAAGGAGCCACAATGGCGCCTACAGCCGTAGTGCCGGACACCAGGCCCACTTGCTGACCGGTGAAGTGCCGTGTCGTCGAGAGCCACGTGCCGATGGTGACGTACCACGTTCCCCAGATGACATAGTTGAGAAACATCATCAGTCCGAGGCGGATCTTAACTTGCAGATTCATTCGCTACCCTTCCTGTATGCAAGAGATCAGCCGGAAGAACCTGACGTAGCGCCGGCGAATGTCGAAAGCTACTGCGTCACGGCTTCTTGGCAGACGTGGGCAAAGCGAAGGCCACGTAAGCGCCGTGGATCGGCTCCTGCGAGGCGGGATGTCCAGGGACGGAGTGGGTACGCGTAGTCGATCGCGCAGCCGCGCAGAAGACTACATATTCGCGCCCGTCTACTTCGTAGATTGCGGGCATCCCATCCATGGCCGCGCCCACCTCTGACTCCCACAACACTTTGCCGGTACGAGAGTCCAGAGCGCGCACCTTGCGATCGCGACTACCTGTAAAAATCAGTCCGCCTGCAGTGACGACCGGGTTCACCTTTGGAAAGTGCGAGCCTGTATTCGGGTGGCCTTGAGCGGCAAGTTCCGGAACTTCACCGAGGGGAATCTGCCACCGCATGTCTCCTGTGTTCAGGTCATAGGCGGTCAGCGTGGTCCACGGCGGCGCAATGACTGGTAGACCATTCTGCGCAAACATGAAACCAAAGCCGCTGCGGTAATGGGCGCGAGCCGGATCACCCACGACCGGCTTCGCCTGCGGGGTGGTTTCCTTCGGCGATTCGGGGGCGCGGTCCGGGTGTTTCAGATATGCCAAGAGCGACTCCACCTCTGGATCACCCAGCTTCGCAAACGCCGGCATTGGCCCCTTGCCATAACGGATGACCTTCGAAATCTCCTCGTCAGCCAGGCGGCCATCTACATCCACCAGCGACGGGATCACAGGGGGCTTGCCCCCGCGATCGCTGCCATGGCACAGGCTGCAGTTTGCCTCGAACAGTGCATGGCCACGTACCTCTGGTGTGCCTGACTTCAACGGTTCCACCGCCAGCGTTAACTTCAGCATGGATGGCAGATCCTTCGATACCACGTAGAAGTAGCCGCGCGCCGGATCGATGGCCGCGCCACCAAAGTTGGCGCCACCGTTGTTGCCAGGCATCTCGACCGTGTCCTCCGTCGAAGGAGGCGTAAACAGGCCACCATTGCGAGCTGTCAACATTTGCTTACGCACGGTCTCGCGTTCGCCCGGTTCAAGGAACG
The DNA here is from genome assembly GCA_025462645.1 of Edaphobacter sp. Classification (GTDB taxonomy): domain Bacteria; phylum Acidobacteriota; class Terriglobia; order Terriglobales; family Acidobacteriaceae; genus Edaphobacter. Next base: position 47,077 of record JAOAPB010000077.1, read on the forward strand.
GGCTGAGATCCTTCACCGTGAAGGCCTGCCGCGCAAAGGGCGCCGGCTTCGTCGGGAACGGCTGGGTGGGCCACGTCTCCTCGCCGGGCATGTCGGACTTTTGCACCGGACGCTCTTCGATGGGCCAAAGCGGCTTGCCCGTCTCGCGCTCAAAGACCCACACAAAGCCAACCTTGCTGGCCTGCGCTACAACGTCCACTGTGCGTCCGTTGTGCCGAACCGTCAGCAGCATGGGCGTCGTGGCGTTGTCGTAATCCCATATGTCGTGATGAACCATCTGGTAATACCAGATGAGCTTGCCTGTGCGAGCATCCAGGGCCAGAAGGCTGTCGCCGTACAGATTGGAGCCCGGGCGGTTCGCTCCATAGAAGTTGTACTTCGGACTGGCCGTGGGCACGAAGACCATACCGCGCTTTTCATCCAGAGCCATACCGCTCCAGGCATTGGCGCCACCCACCGTCTTCCACGCATCCTTAGGCCAGGTCTCGTAGCCGGGCTCGCCCGGATGCGGGATTGTATGAAAGGTCCACGTCAGCTTGCCGGACAGCACGTTATAAGCGCGAATGTCACCGGGGCCCGACCCATACTCCTCGTTTGTCGCTGAACCAAGGATCAGCAGCTCGCCGAAGATTCGTCCCGGATTGTAGGACTGCACCAGCGTCAGGCTCTCCGGGCTGCGGCCAAGCCCATCGCGCAGATCGACAACGCCATTCATTCCAAAGCTTTCGATCGGCTGACCTGTCTCCGCGTTAAGCTCCCGCAGCGCGTTGTCCACTGACAGGATCAGCCGACGGTCGTGCCTGTCTCCACTCTCCCAGTAATTAAGACCCCGATTTGTAATGAGCGAGCTCTTCGCGTGGAAGGCATGCGACCACAACTCGTTGCCAGTGGCTGCATCCAATGCCACTACGGAGTTGTCGTGCGCCAGCACATACATCGTGCGGCCGATCACCAGCGGATTGAAGGCATACCCGCGCTCGTCGCCCGTGGAAAAAGTCCAAGCACGCTGCAGTTTGCCTACGTTTGACCGATCAATTTGATGTAGCGACGAATACTGGGCACCATCCGGTGCACCACCGTATTCGCGCCATGTGCTGTGAACCGCATCGGGCTTCGACTGCGCCGTCGCATCGCGACCAGACATAGTTCCCACCGCGCAGCAGACAAGCAGAACGAAGCACCATCGTCGCCCGGCTGAACTTATCCCCGTGCCCATCCATACTCTCAGTTCTGCGAGCGACGGCCCGCGGGTTTAACGCTTAGAAAGATCGCGGATCCAGATGTCTTTGAACTGCATGTTTCCTGCGCCACCGGCGTGCAGTTGCAGTGCAATCTTTCCATCAGAAGCGCCGGGCTTCGGATCGGTGAAATCGACCATAGGCACGCCGTTCAGCCGCGAGCGGTAGTGATTACCCACCACCTCTACCAGGTAGTCGTTCCACTCCCCCTTGCGAACCACGCCTTCGTTCTCCGGAGCGGGCCACACCACCCACCCCCGGCCATCCTCGGCATATACGCCTGCGGTGTGATGCATCATCGTGCAGTCAATCTCAAACTGCATTCCCTGCGTCGTATCCACAGAGTTCGGCTTGAATCCTGTATGGAAAAACACGCCGCTGTTGCCGTCACCTACGCACTTGAAGCGCAGCGACAGCTGAAAATCCTTATAGTCCTTCTCCGTCTCCAGGTAGCCGTATGCCTTGGTGAGGCCGCGCCCATGCAGCAGGCCGTCTTCAACCGTCCAGCTTTCGGCGCCAATCTTTGTCCATCCCGTCACGTCCGTGCCGTTGAAAAGCTCGATCCAGTCATTACCGGGAGTCTTCGGCTTCACCTGCGCGCCCACCTCGGTACCGCAGGACCCAGATAAGGCAACCACCAGCAGGCCGCCCAACAACCGTTTGCACAGTGCTGCCTTTGTCGCTGACATCTCGATCGAGGCAGAGACCTTCACAATAGGAGCAAAGTTTCTGAAGTTCATAGCGATTCACCCTTCCCTGAACAGAGTTATGGCTTAAGTTGCCAACTCGTCTCTAAGCAACCGTGGAGTTTAAAAACATGTCTAGCTGTGCATACACCATACACTGAGCTTTACAAGCTCAGCAATGTAGCGCGATTCAGCTTCTATGAACCTGCAGAAGATGACAGCCCTCTACTGCGTTGCGGAGCTTGCTCATAACGCTGCATGACTTCGCGCGTGGATGGTGGTATACGCGTAAGAGGCAACATCATTCAGCGCATGATAGAGCAGATACCACCTAGTGCAGTATGAAAGACCACAGTGCGTCGCCGGACGCACAAATTACGTACTGATGCCCATCTAGTTCAAAGGTCTGTGGCGCATTGGAGATCTGCCCGATGCGGGTATTCCATAGCGGCTTGCCATCTGTGGCATCGAACGCCGCAAGGCTACCCGAGGCATCGCCGGAGAAGATTAAACCTCCAGCCGTCGCAAGCAGACCACCGCCGCCAAGACTATTGTTGCTGTAGAAGCGATGGCGCCAGCGAGCTTCACCCGTACGGTAATCAATAGCTGTCAGGTAGCTGCCGGTGCTTCCCACCTGCACCTCTTCCTTGCCACCAAGTCCCATGGAGCCGCGCGGATCAGTGTCCGTGAGATACACCAGTGAAAACGTGTTTACCTCATAGGTGTAGAGAAGCCCCGTGACAGGAGAGAAGGCGACCGGCTGCCAGTTGATGGTTCCGCTTGAATTCGGTGAGGCCAGAGAGCCTGGAACGGTGGCGTCCTTACCGGGATCGCGCTTCGGGCCGCCCGCAGGTGTCAGGCCATTTGCCCAATTGGTGGTCAAACCGTACTTGCTGGTAACCAGGCGCTCCCCGGTTACGCGGTCCAGCGTGAAATAGTACCCGTTGCGCGCGGCCGTCGCCACCATCTTGCGCATCTTGCCCTTGAACATTCCGTCGAACAACACCGGCGTCTGAGCCGAGTCGTAGTCGTGCATGTCATGCGGCGAAGTCTGAAAGTACCATGCCATCTTTCCGGTATCGACGTTGAGTGCAATAAGCGAGCAGGTGAAGAGATTGTCCAGGTCGCCACGATTGCCGGTCGTGTATGCCGGAGTCGGATTGCCGGTGCCGAAGATATACAGCTTCGTCGCTGGATCGTAGGCGCCAGTGATCCATGTCTGTGCGCCGCCATGACGTGCGGCATCGATGTTTGCCCATGTGTCCGCGCCCGGATCACCCTTTTGCATCGGCACCGTATAGAACTTCCATTGCAGTTCGCCGGTCTCCGGATCGAACGACTGCAGAAAGCCCGGCGAGTCGATGTCATTGCCCACGCCTACCAGCACATGATTCCCAATGACGATCGGCGCAGGCGTAGCAAAGTAGCCCTCGTCCACGTTGGCGATCATCTTGTGCCAACGTTCCTTGCCGGTCTTGGCGTCCAGCGATACCAGGTAGTCGTCCGGAGTCTCCATGAACAGGTAGCCGTGCCACATGCCAAAGCCGCGGTTACCGATGTGCGTGCCACCCTTGGTCTTCCAGAAGTAATGCCACAACTGATGGCCATCGCGCGCGTCCAGCGCCCATGCGTTGTCCGGCATCGTGACGTACAGCGTACCGTCCACCGCCAGCACCGAACCCTTGATGGAACCTGCGCGAATGTTGATGTTGCCGGGACCCTCGCCTCCAATATTCAGCGGCACCGGCGCCGGCCCACGTCTGCTGGGACGGGCAGCCGCGGGGGCAGTACTCTCGGTCCCCGGGGTCAGTTGCGACATCCATGCCAGCGACAGGTTCTTCACCGTCTGACGGTTCACCTGGGTTAGCGAGCTATAACGTTTGCCCGTGTAGTCGCCGTTGTAGGTAGGCCACTCCTTGCCCAGGGGCTTCAGCAGTTCTTCCGGCGTAACGCCTCCACCCTGACCAAATGAAACTGCAGAGGAGAAGACGAGGGAGGCAATCGAGAGCGCGTGTATAAGTTTCACTTCAAGGTCACCAGATAGGCAGTCAAATCGTGAATGTCATGATCCGTGTAGCGGGGCAACATATCCCGGTGCGCCTGCATTGGGTCGTGGACCACAACGACCGGCACCTCGCCCTTCCGGAGAAACGTCCGCTGCGTGTCGTCGCTAAGCTTTAATGTCACCATGAAGTCGTCGACATGGATCAACGCACCTGACACTTTTTGCCCCGGCGCCGTCGTTACATCGACGGTAGCCTTGCCGGCGGACCCTTCCTGTGCATTCCCCGCACCTCCCGAGATCCATCGCGCCTGCAGTTGACTGGGCTCGGCGTAGGTACTGGCGATGCCCTTCAGGTCTCCTGTGGGGGAGTGGCAGCTAGCGCAGTGCGCAGCAAAGTAAGCCTGTCCGCGACTCGCGTCGCCCGCAAGAATGTTGAGAGCTTTTTTCTGACCTGGAGGGGTTCCCTGTGAGCCGATGGTGCCGATAACTGAGCGTATGTACGCTGCAACCGCGCCAGCATCTTCATTGTTAAGGCCGAGGTTCGGCATGCCCTGCGCCATCCGCGAACCTTGAATGATGGGAATAATCAATTCACCATGCTGGTCGGTGAGCGCAACCTGCGACCGCAAGAGATTGGGGCCGCCCATGTCGCCGCCACGCAGGTCCGATCCGTGACAGGCCTGGCAGTTGATGCCATACAGCATCTTGCCGTGGGTCACAGTAGCCGGATCTTCCGGCACGCGTACCTGACCCGAATTGAAGGAAGAAGGAGCCTGGAGTTGGCTGCCTGCAGCAGACGCTGCAATGAGCCCAGGAGACCAGCAAAGCGCGGTAAGCACCACTGCCAGCGCCGCCGTGCCGGCCGCAAAATAACGGGAGTAACTGCGCATAAAACCTCGATACCGGTACAGGGCCAAGTCACACAAGTCGAGCCCACTACCGCAAGGAAAGTATGCGGCGGTCTTTGGAGCCGTTTGTGTCGTGCAGGATAAGTTTGCGAGAATCTGAAGCGGTAGTTCTAGCACAATTATATGTGCGGAATACGGTTGGATCGCAAGGCGATGGAATTACCTGTCCCCGGAAGCACGACCACGTCCGACGATTGGCTACTTGATTTGGAGTGGATAGTACGAAGCCTGATCCAACTCATGGGTCGTTGAAAGGAAATAAGACCCAGGCTGGGACTTTGGCAAATCGAGGTAAACAGAGACTTCTTCACGGTCACCATCGCCCGTTGTGGCTGCGCGGGCCTTGGCCAGCAAATCGTTGCCCTATGATCGCGTAACAGCGACTGCATATCGACCAGGGTCGCTGTACCGGGGAAGAATAACCGTCACCTCCACCAAAGCCGCAGGCAACGTTGGCCGGCTTGGTAGCCTTTCCTGAATCCGTAGATTTGTGGAACGCCGGGACGTTTCGAGGCGATCAGCCATGCCCATTGCAAGCCGTATCGGTTCCGTTCCCCGGCGAGACAGCACGACGAGCACGGCGGCAATTGACAGACAAGAAGCCACTCCGGCTCTGGGACCAGACTCAGCCGATGCGAATGGCGTTCGCGCCGGAGGGTTAGCAACGATCCCTTACGCCGCTGGCTCCGTTATAGCCCGCCCGCGCTCCCGATTCCGACCGCGATTGCAACCCACGGCTGTCGATGACGACCGCCGTGGGTTGGTTCTTGCGCCCGCCCCACTCGCGCAGCAGCGACCGCACGTCCTCGCCCAGCAATTCGAAACACTCCGCCCTGAGCCAGCGCTGCATCTGCTGATACACCACACGTACCAAGGCGGCAAATCGTGTGCCAGGAAGCGCCACCTTCGCGCCACGTACCGGACAGCAACCATTGAGCCTTTTGCTGTTGACGGCAGTTGTTGTCCTATACCCTGAGCCTCGCTCCCTTTTTCCTGTCAAGCCCCTGCAGCAGAGACTAATACGCAGCTCCGCACGCAAATCAAACAAAAACAAAAGCTTAGCCTCCGAAAATAGTCTTCCGCAAAGTGGCATATTAGTTTTACTCAATCGGCTATAGTTAATACAGAGTCAGAAAAAGCCCCGGTCAACACCGGGGCTTTTCTCTTTAAATGAATAAACCTTTTAGAAAGACGACTTTACCCGTAACCCGTTTAGAATGACGAATTTGCAGCGATATATTCGTTTAAGTCGCTGAATCCAAAGGATTTGCAGTCAAAGTACCCGGGGGGGAGGGGGCCTATGGGAAGCAGTGATCGTAGTTTCATAACAGGCTCTAGGGATCCAATCCTCGAGGGTGTCAAAGGTTTTTGTCGCTAATGTCTTATCTAAGCATTCTTTCTTTACACGTCGGCTAAAGCGACACTAAGACCGAGACGAAGATTAGTCCAAAAAGGATAAGCAGCAGCGGCCACCATTGATCCAACCAAGACACCGATTCACTCGACGAACTCATCTCAATACCCTCCTTTTCCACTTCTAAATCCTAACAAAAACCACGTTCGACCTGCGCAACACGCACAAACGCTATATGAAAGCCAACGTCCTCGACGGGACGGTAGGACTTTGCCTATTAAAATTAGCTAAGCATGTATTTTTCTGTCGGCGCAGCTTTGGCGAACGATGTGATTTGGGACTTGTGTGGGATTTCACTGCGTGTTTCACGAGCTACACACATGAGCTACTGCATCGACTGCAACTCGGCTGTGAGATTGTTGATCAACGCTGACGTTGCTTGACGAGAGAATTATCCGATATCTGCAATTCGAAGGGCGTCACTTTGTAATGAGCGATGGACAACCGCCGCTGTTCCTTTCCTTGCCAGCATCCCTTTCGCATGATTCCAGTGGCATTGTGGCCGACATGCTCGCGCGGTCCCTTCGTCATCGACTAAAACTTAGTCGAAGCACCTCAGGGAAATAAAACGTGAACGCTTGCGTCGTATTCGAGAGGCGCCACGCCTAACTCAGTGGCAGTAACATCATTAAGCTTGACGTTGATGTTTATCCCATACATTGGACACCGTCACCGCCTAGCTCATCTTTGATCCTCAAGGACGAATATTTGCCAATCTCAACGTCCTGATGAATGCCTCGATGTCATCAAATTGTCTCTAATTTGTCATTTCATCTTTCTGCTAGTCGAACTAGAAATACGAAGGTTTCAAGCGGTATATAAAGAGATAGATATGGAAGAGTAGGATCGAAGTTTGGATCTTCGTTGGGGATGAAAAAATGAGCATGATTCTGGTAATAGAGGACGATCCAAGGATACAAAAAGCACTTCATAGGCAGTTCACTACAGAAGGATATGAAGTCCATGTTGCGGGCGACGGGACAGAAGGGCTAGCGAGTTGTAAGAGCCTAAAACCAGCAGGGGTTGTGCTTGATCTGATGCTTCCAGGCATGTCAGGACGGGATGTCTGCAAAGAAATTAAAGCCTGGTCCGCTAATACTCCTGTGGTCATACTCAGTGCAGTCTCAGAAGTCGCAGATAAGGTGCTTTTGCTCGAACTAGGAGCCGATGATTATGTAACCAAACCGTTCAGTCCTCGTGAACTGATGGCGCGCGTTCAAGCTGCAATCCGCCGAACTCATAGATCCACAGTGGCTAATCGCATTACATTCGGAAATATAACTGCGGATTTTTCCGGCATGGAGGTTTTCAAGGACGGTTCTCCGGTAGTTCTCACAGCTCATGAAATCAAATTATTGAAGTACTTTGTCGATCACGCAGAACGAGTCATCACTCGCGAGGAACTTCTAAATGACGTCTGGGGGTATACCTCTTACCCAACAACTCGTACTGTCGACAACCAGATCATGAAGCTGAGGCAGAAACTTGAAGTTGATCCAGCCAAACCCCTATATTTCCGTACGATGCATGGTATCGGGTATAAGTTTGTAAGCGGAAATTGATGATTGTGTCTGAGTGGAGAATAGAGCTAATGGACAGGCTGCGCATGCGAACGACGCTGCTCATTCCTCTCTTACTCCTGTCTTTCGGATGCACAATCGTCAGCCTTCTAGTTATTCGCAAAATAGTGCAACAACAGGTTCGTGCCAACCTGTCCTCTGATCTCCGCCACTCCGTACAGACCTACCAGAATCTGCAGCATCAACGCCGCGAGCTGCTTTCTCGTGAATCTTCGCTCTTGGCCGATCTACCTAGTCTGAAAGCTCTGATGACCGCTCGTGACACCCGTACGATTGAAGATGCTGGTGTCGAGTTTTGGAAGGTTAGCGGAAGTGATCTCTTCGCGCTTCTGGATGCTAACGGTAAGCTCATCACAGCTTACAATCGCGGTTATGCTCTTGACCGTTATATGGTGGAACGCGGACTTGAAGTATGCTTGCGCAAACCGGAAGAGCCGATGCTGCTCACCTTAGATGGCCGTCTCTATGAGATATCGACTCAGCCGCTTTTCTTTGGCGACCGTGCGAGAGGAAGTCAGCTGGGCTTTGTCGCTGTTGGATATGCCGTCGATGGGCAGGTTGCACGAGAAGTAAGCGAAGCCGCTGCGGCCGAAGTTGCATTTGCTGTCGAAGGCAAAATCGTGGCGAGTACTTTGAACAGCGCGATACAGCAACAGCTCATTCAACAGGCAAGTGAACTTTTGCAGTCTCCAGGCAAAAATAAGACCATTCGACTTGGGACGGAGGACTATCTGGTTGCATCTGTACATCTGACGATGCCGGGCAAGGAGAATGATGCGATTGGCGCGCCTCAACTCATTGTGCTGAAGTCTTTTGAACAAGCCACACAACTGCTACACAGGGTGAACCGGTGGGTGTTGGCCCTCGGGCTCTTCGCATTTCTCGCCGGCACTGGAATGCTTATCGCTATATCACGTACTCTCACGCGCCCACTCGAGACGCTCGTAGGTGGCACCCGAGCGCTCGCTCAGGGTAACTTCGAGTATCAGCTTAGCGAGAATGGCGCGGCGGAGATAAGGGAGTTGAGCCGGGCCTTCGAGCGCATGCGGTTTGAACTGAGACGATCGCAAAAAGAGCTCCTCAACTCAGAGCGACTTGCCACTATCGGTAGGATGGCAAGTTCCATCTCCCACGATCTGCGGCACTATCTCTCTGCAATGTATGCAAACGCCGAGTTTATGAATGATGGCACTATCGCTCAATCTGAGCGAGACGAATTGCTACTCGAGGTCCGTTCTGCAGTTCAAGGTATGACGGACCTTCTTGATTCGCTTCTTCTCTTCACTCAAACCGGTCGTGCACTTTATCCTGAATACGAATCGATAGCTGTACTAATCGAGCGTTCTGTCAGCATGGTTCGTTCTCATCCTGGAACCCGAGACGTCAAGATCACCCTTAAAGGGCTGTCATCGCTCTCTGCATGGGTCGATGCGAAGAAACTTGGACGAGCTGTCTACAACCTACTACTCAACGCCTGCCAAGCTGCAAAACGTGGTAGAGGTCCGGCGAGCGTAACTCTAAGCCTTCATGAAGATGAACGATTTATCCATATACACATTGCCGACAACGGTCCTGGAGTTCCGGAATCAATTCGTCAGACGATGTTCCTTCCATTTGTCAGTGAAGGGAAGGAGAGTGGAATTGGGCTTGGCCTTACGCTCGCTCAGCAAATTGCGCAGGAACATGGTGGGACCATCAATTTGGAAGAAACTGTGGAAGATGGCACAGTCTTCACCATCACGCTCTCCAAGACTGCACTGCAGGCGCTTGGTGCTGCGATCGAGAAAAAGAGCCTGCAGCCACGAGTTCCAGTGCACCAATGAGGTTGAAGAATGAGAAACGTTCCTTGCAAATTGTTTGCGTGTGTGCTTCTGGGCTCGATGTCGATCCAGTTGCGTGCCCAGGTCAATGGGCAACCTACCTTCTCGTCTTCTTCTTCTGTATCGGATGATGCACGCGCTACGCAACTGGAGCAGAAACTGGAGACACTCTCTTCGGCCCTTGCAACAACCCGTCAACAGCTGGATCAGTCTCAACAGAAGATTCAGCAGCTGGAGGACGAGCTTGCTCAAATCAGGCAACAGATTGTTTCTTCCCAGCCTGCTTTAGCTGCATCGCCCCACGCCGTCAGCATTGCGACGGCTACGAAGGCTGCGATTGATATAGAAGAGCGGCAAGATATGCTTGAGACTCAGGTCAAACTTCACGAACAGACCAAAGTTGAAAGCACCTCGAAATATCCTATTCGTTTTACCGGACTTATTCTGTTCAACACCTTCGCAAATAGAGGCGCCGTCGATAATATCGATCTTCCGACAATCGCCACTCGTCAGACTACAGGCACCAATGATGGAAGTATTGGTGGGAGCCTCCGGCAGACTATCCTTGGCATTGAGGGTAACGGACCTAGGGTCGCCGGCGCACGTACTTCGGCTGACGTCAGTCTGGACTTCTTTGCCGGTCTTGCTTACAGCAACTTTGGTACTTCATCCGGCACTGTCAGAATGAGAACTGCAAGCATCAACCTCGATTGGACTCGTGACTCGGTACAGGCAGGAATGGTAGGCCCACTGATCTCACCCTTGTCGCCGTCATCTTATGCGACGGTTGCGGAACCAGGCATGGCATGGGCAGGCAATCTATGGACATGGTCACTACAGTTGATGGCAACACATCAATTCATGCTTACGGATGAACGTCGGGTCCAGCTTCAGTTCGGGCTTTGGGATCCACCCGCTGCCGGTTACAACAGCATGAGCGATATCTTCCGTGCTCCAAGCCCGGGAGAGGAGGCAAAACAGCCGGGGTATGAGACGCGTGTCTCCTTTGGCACAGGCACAGCGGAGCATGGCCTTCAGCTCGGACTCGGTGGCTATTACAGCCGGCAGCGTTACCCTAATAACAGGCCAAACGACTCGTGGGCAGTCACAGCCGATTGGCGAATTCCTCTAAGCAGCCGTTTCGAGATTAGCGGGGAAGGCTACCGCGGTCGATCTCTCGGTGGTCTGGGAGGAGGCGTTTACAAGGACGTTCTATACGGAACCGATCCTATCTCCGGAGCCTCTATCATGCGTGGATTGAACGCAGTCGGCGGTTGGACCCAGTTTAAATCGCGCTTCGGGCAGTCGTTAGAGGCCAACGCCGCCATTGGGCAGGATACCGGATTTGCAGGAGACTTTCATGCGCTTATGCTCCCTGCAGCCGCAACCGCTACGCAACTGCGCGCACGCAACAGAATGTTTGACAGCAACTTGATCTTCAGACCGAAAACATATCTCATCGTCTCCCCCGAGTACCGTAGAATTTGGACTTGGCCTATCTACGGTGCAGGAAACACAGCGGATGTATTCACTCTTTCCTTGGGCTATCAATTTTAGGAGGCGAATAGTGCGCAGCACGCAACACCCCACAGTCTTCGTGTGCCTGCTCCTTCTTCTGGTATTCCGCGTTCCAAAGCTACAGGCACAAGGGGTTAGCGTTTCTGCAAAGATTCTGATGCATTTGCAGGGACGACCGGGAGATGCGAGGCATAAGTCTGTATCCAACGCGGCCGATGTCGTGGTGTGGCTCGAACCTCTGCAGGCGACTACTGCGAGGTTGGAAAATCCTCCTCGTCAGATACCTCGGCTCGTGCAGAAGGGCAAGCAGTTCTCTCCTCATTTGTTGGTTATCCCAACTGGTACCAGCGTCGAGTTTCCAAATCAAGATCCTTTCTTTCACAACGTCTTCTCCCTCTTCAACGGCAAGCGATTCGATCTTGGACTCTACGAATCGGGGACCACTCGGTCGGTCCGATTCGATCGGGAGGGAGTCTCATACATCTTCTGCAATATCCATCCGGAGATGGGTGCGGTCGTGCTGGCGCTCAAGACTCCGTATTATGGCATCTCCACGGCTGACGGCGCCGTCCTCATTCGCAACGTTCCTCCTGGAGACTATCGGCTGAACTTATGGAGCGAAAGGGCTCAACCGGAGGTTTCAGTTGACGCTCCGAGAGTCGTGCAAGTATCTACGGCCAACCTGAATCTCGGCGATTTAACACTTCAGCGGACACCTGATCCGATGGGGGATCACAAGAATAAGTTCGGCGAAGATTACTCACCGAGTCCTACTCCACGGTATTAAGGCGCGGTTAGCCGTTGCTTTGTCAGGGGGCACCCCCCGGGGGGGTATTTGGACGTAAGTCCAATGATTGCAAGAAGATGACTGTATTGGTTTCGCTAAAATCGTCCATATAAAAGGCTTACGGCTAAAGTCGTCTTTCTAAATGAGTTATCGATGCAAAAAAGAAAGGCTCCGGTTTAAACCGGAGCCTTTCTTGATCCTGATTTAATTGTAACTGATTGAGGGAAACTAATCGGCAAAGGTATGTTGTTGTTTTAACATGAGTTAGAAAGATTTCCACTTGACAGGTTTTCGGAGGTTCACTTTCGTAGTCCCCATGACCGGTATCTTCGACAGACTTGGAACCGGTACCGGAAGTTGCAGGCGAGGCAATGCGGAGAACGGCTCCAAAGCAGCGACAGGCGCAGGAACAAGTAGCTCTAAAGCAAAGTTCGGCTTTTCACTTCACCGTGCAAGGTGATCAGGGGGTGATGAGGGTATCAGCTGCGGCGCCATTAGCTGTGATGACTCAAGTTATAGTTGCTGCAGATTCGCTCATCTATTTATCCGTTTCGCACAGTGTCCTGGAGCAATATGCACTGCGGCCATATCCATGGGAGGAACCTACATCCAATGCGCCAATTGTGGAACGATGCGGAACAGAGCTCCATGGCGAGATCCAGTTTTGAGCTCTCGAAGGGAATCTTCTGCCTCCTGATACTCCTATCTCTTGCGTCAGGGGCGCCCGCGCAGAAGTCGACCGTTCTGAGCCGTGATGCAGCAACCGTGGTGCTGGAGCCCTATGCTCCGAATATCGTGCGCGTGACTCTGAGCCTGCGGAGGGACGATGCGCTGGCTGGGCCGGGCTATGGCGTTGTGGCTCACGCGTCCGACGCGGACTGGACGCGGGAGAGTGGAGAGAGGGGCGATACGCTGAAGTCTTCGCGCATCGTAGTGACGGTTCGCCCTGACAACCGCCGAATCCGGACTGGGACATCGGCTGATATTGCCAAGTTCTTCAATGGGTCAACGCCGGACGTTGGTCTCTCTTTCAGGACTCCCGAGGGGAAGACGCTGCTGGATATGCAGGGGTGGCAGATGTCGGTCCCGAACCACAAGGACGGCAATGCGAATGTGCTGCATGACCGGCGTCCAACCGATGCTCCCTTCTTCCAGGTCGGTGCATCGTTTCATTCGCCGGCGGATGAGCACTACTATGGGCTGGGGCAGAATCAGGAGGGTTATCTGGACCGTCGCGGCCATGCGGTGCAGTGTGCTCACGACTACAACGCACCGGCGGGGCAGAGTGTCTGCGTTCCCTTTATCGTCACAAACTATGGCTACGGCTTGTTGTGGGACAACCCATCAAAGACTACCGTGGCCTTCGGCTTCAACGATCAGACGCGGTGGACGTCGGAGGTGGGGCAGAGGGTCTCCTTTTTCGTGATCGCGGGAGAGACCTACGACGAGATCTATGCCGGCTATCGCCTGCTGACGGGCGATACGCCTATGCTGCCGAAGTCTGCCTATGGATATATCCAGTGCAAGCAGCGATACACATCGCAGCAGGAGGTGCTGGATGTGGCAAAGGGATATCGCGACAGGCATCTGCCGGCGGACGTGATGGTGGTGGACTGGCTCTACTACACGAAGATGGGGCAGATGGACATGGACCCGGCCAAGTGGCCCGACCCGGCGAGCATGAACCAACAGCTCCATGCGATGAACTTCCACAGCATGATCAGCGTGTGGCCGCGGTTCGTCCCGGAGTCACGTTTTTACGACATGATCCTGAAGAAGGGGTGGTTCGAGCATCTGGCAGACGGCACTCCGACCAATGGCCTGCCCTACGATCGCGCCGGCTCGGATATCGATACGACGAATCCCGAGGCCGCGGCATGGTACTGGAGTACGGTGCGGGACAACTTCATCCGGAGAGGCTTCGATGCTCTATGGGCGGATGAGACGGAGCCGGATCTTCCACCGAATGGAAGCTACTTTCATGTTGGGCCGGGAACCCAGTACTTCAACGTGTATCCGCTGTTTCATACCGCAGCGCTTTATAACGGATTTCGCCGGGACGTAAAGACGAGAGCGCTGATCCTATCGCGTGACGCTTATCTGGGCGCGCAGCACAATGGTGCCATCTTCTGGTCTTCGGATATATCTCCGAACTGGGACACGCTGAAGCGACAGGTTCCTACAGGAATCAACTTTACGGCGTCCGGCATGCCTTACTGGAGTACGGATATCGGGGGATGGCAGTATCTGCCTTCGACGCATATTCCGGATCATCCTCCACTGCTCGATCCATCGGATGCCCGCGACAACGTGGGCCACTATGATGACTACCCGGAGCTATACGTTCGATGGTTTCAGTATGGCGCGTTCCAGCCGAACTTCCGCAGCCATGGGAGCAGGAATCACAATGAGGTCTGGTCGTATGGCAAAGAGGCGGAGCCGATCCTGGAAAAGTATCTTCGGCTGCGCTATGAGTTGATGCCGTATATCTACTCGCTCGGCTACAGGGCTCATGAGACAGGCGCACCATTCATGCGTGGATTGTTCATGGACTTCGCGAGCGACTCGCAGGTGGCAGATATTGGCGACGAGTATATGTTCGGGCCAGCTCTTCTGGTCGCTCCAGTAACGGCTCAAGGAGCGACGAGCCGCCCGGTCTACCTTCCGGCAGGGACGGATTGGTATAACTTCTGGACCAATGAGAGACTGCACGGCGGTCAGACCATTGTTGCCTCCGCTCCGATCGAGACGATTCCGTTGTTCGTTCGTGCAGGTTCTATTCTCCCGCTGGGCGAGCCGGTAGAAAGTACGAACGAGCAACAAAAGATTGCGAAGCTTCGCGTCTATCCAGGGGCGGATGGCGATTTCGTGGTGTACCAGGATGATGGGACGACGTATGACTACGAAACAGGGAAGAGAGACCTGACGCAGCTGCACTGGGCCGATGCGTCAGGTAAGTTGAGCTTCACTGGCAGTAAATCGTGGACGAAGCCCGATTCGGAGATCGTGGAGGTGGTTGGGAAAGCCGTTGGCAGATAGGAGTGGGCTAACCCTTATAGCCCATCCCAGCAAGCACGCCACGCATATAGGCAAAGCTCTTGATTACACCTGGTAGGGGATTGTCAGGAAAGATCTCGTACTCCAGATCCACGTTGCCGGCGTAGCGCATAGCAATGAGAGTCTGGAAGATGTCGTGGATGGGCATGATTCCATCGCCTACGGCAACCTGGCTGTCCTTCTTTGTGGCTTCGGCGAGATCCTTCATGTGAACGTCGAAGAGTCGGGGGCCGGCCTTGCGAAGCGATGTGACCACATCGGTTCCTGAGCGCATCGTATGGCCCACATCGATGCAGCAACCAATGCGCGGATCCATCTTGCCTACTGCGGCGAGTACGTCCAGCGGTGAAGGGAAGTTCTTGTCTTCGGGACCGTGGTTGTGGATGCCGACCCGGATGTTGTACTGCTTGATGAACTTCTCCAAGCGGGGAAGCACTTGATGGGTGGGAGCTCCGACGATCAGGGTTATACCGGCGGCTTTGCAATACTCGAATTTCTGCCGGATATCTTCATCCTCGTCTTTGTTGAAAGTGATCGTACCACCGGTGCTGAGCTTAAGGCCGGCTGCTCTATACTCTTCCGCGCGAGTCGCCACCTGATCGGCGGGAGTCATGGGTAGATGTATGTCTTTGACGTTCAGGTAGGGGGTTTTCAACTCCTTCATGAAGGAGATCAGGTGGGCCTGGTCGAAGTTTCGGAAGGTGTAACTCGCGATACCAAGTCGGATAGGGGAAGTTGCGGACGAATGGCTGTCGTTCGCCACGGCTCCTCTTGTGGTGTTCGAAAGAAAAGCAGAGGCAGTAAGCATAGTGCCTCCACGCAGCAGATCGCGGCGGGACATGGAAAGGTTCATGCTGCGCATACTACCGTTGCTTACCAGTGGTCGTCCAGTTGAATTGTTTGAGCAAGGTGGAAAGCCATTAAGGAGAGGCCGCTTATTTTTGTTGACTAAATTTAAGCTTGCTGGTAGCGTTCGTTCGTTCTTCAAACTATAAGATCTGCCGGATTCCGTTTTAGGGAGTCCTTCTTTTGGAGGTTTCACGTGATCGTTCGCAAGAGAGTCATTCCGCTCGTCCTCCTTCTTCTCCTGAGTTCGTCCCCCTTCACCTTTGGGCAGGCTGTCAGTGCAACTCTGCTCGGTACGGTCACGGATACTACGGGTGCAACCATCGCGAAGGCGAAGGTTACGGCTACTGAAACATCGACCGGCGCCATGCATGAATCAATTACGAATGACAGTGGAAACTATACCTTTCCAGATCTCCAGCCGGGTCGGTATGACGTCACCGTTGAGGCAAGCGGCTTCAAGAAGGAGACGCACCAGAATATTGACGTCCTGATCAACTCCTCCACTCGTGCGGAGTTCAATCTGGCAACGGGCAGTGTCACAGAGACGGTACTCGTCACGACAGCTCCTCCGCTGCTGCAGACGGACCGTGCCGATATCAGCACGAAGATCGAGGCAAAGCAGGTCGCGGACCTGCCGCTTGGGACTAATCGCAACTTTCAGTCGTTGCTCAATCTTGTGCCCGGAACGGCTCCGGCAACCTTTCAGCACTCACAGTTCTTCAATGCGCAGGGTGCACTGCAGACGCAGGTAAACGGCTTGCCTCGACAGGGGAACCTTTACCAGATTGAAGGTATCGACGACGATGAGCGCACCGGCTTGCTGCAGATCATCATCCCTCCGGCAGAGGCCATTCAGTCCGTCGATATCTCTACCAATAACTTCGAGGCTGAGTTGGGGCGCGCAACAGGCGCTGTCACCAATGTGATCCTCAAGTCGGGAACGAACTCGTTTCACGGATCGGTCTTTGAATTTATCCAAAATAGTGCCGTCAATGCCAAGTCGTACTTCGCAACGGGCCCGCTTGGACATCTTGCGTATAACTACTTCGGCGGTAGCATTGGCGGGCCTATCTGGAAGGACAAGGTGTTCTTCTTCGGAGATTATCTACGCACGACGGACCACGAGAAGCTGGCAAATACGTTCACGATTCCACCTCCGACGTTTTACACCCCTAATCCGCAGGGCTTTATCGATCTCAGTGCCCCTCTGAAATCGGACGGCACTGGACAGGTTTTCGATCCGACCACGGGCGACGGCGTGACTAAGCATCGCACGCCCTTTGCCAATAACCAGATTCCCATCGGCAAGGTCAATCCTGTTTCGCTCCGAATACTGCAGGAGCTAGGGAAGGTGGCTCAACCGAATCAGAATCAGGCGAATATTGCATCTCCGCTAAACAACTATTTCGTCAACCTTCCTTTTACGAAGACAACGGACAGCTTCGATACAAAAGTCGATGTTGTGTTCAATGAGAGAAACCACCTGAGCGGGCGATACAGCTTTCAGCGAGTTGTCACGTTTCAGGCACCGGCGTTTGGGGCGTTCCTGGGCGGACCGGCGGGTGGCGGGGGATTCCAAGGTACAGGCAATCAGAAGTCCTATAGCGTTGGCGTTAATTACGACCATGTTTTTTCTCCTACGCTCTTCACAGAAGTGCGCGTCGGTGTAGCCCACCTTCGCAACAACGCGCAGCCCAGTGACTATGGTTCGAACGACGCGACAACGATTGGCGTTCCCGGTGTCAATATCAGCCAGTTCACCAGTGGACAGGTCGGCATCTTTATCGGCAACGGGATCTTCGGACAAACAGGACAAAACTATCCTTTGATTGGTTATTCCGCATCGATACCCTGGATACGGGGTGAGTCCAATATCGACTTCGTCAACAACTGGACCAAGGTGATCCGCAACCACACGGTAAAGGCTGGCGGAGACCTTCGGCGTGTCCGTGACGATCTTCTGCAGGATCAGACCTTCAGCCCTCGTGGAGCGTTTACGTTCTCGGAGCCTCAGACCTCGGACTCTGGAGCCAAAACCAATGTCGCAAATGACATTGCCAGTTTTTTACTCGATGTACCGAGCCAGGTGGGTCGCGACCTCAACACTTTTTTCCCGGCCTACCGGCAGTGGTGGTTCTTCGCGTTCGCCAGCGACAAATGGCAGGCGACTTCAAAGCTGACGGTGGATCTGGGGCTGCGGTGGGAGTTCTATCCACCAGCAACTCCGAAGATCGCGGGCGGTTTCTCGAACTACGATCCGGTCAATAACAACCTCGTTCTGGCTGGCCTCGGCAGCAACCCGTCCGATTTGGGAATGCAGACACGCTACAAGTACTTTGCACCGCGCACCGGTTTCGCATATCGTGCCACGGATAACACCGTCATTCGTGGCGGGTTTGGCATCAGCTTTACCCCATTCCCCGACAATAACTACGCTTATAACTATCCTGTTCGGGCCAACAACAGCTACCAGCCTGCAGGTGGTTCCTTCAGTCCGGCCGTGTTGGGGGATGGAGTAACGGTTGCCACCTTCCAGGCCGGCTTCCCCGCGCCTGTCCCAGTTGCCATCCCAGGCAATGGAATAATTCCAACAAATACAGCGAGCCTGGCTGCGCAGCAGTACTTTGTCGTTCCACAGAAGTATAAAAACCCTTACGTTGAATCGTGGAATGTGGCTATACAGCAGGCATTGCCCGGCAGCATGTCGCTTCAGGTCGCCTACGTGGCAAATCACGGTGTGGGTATGGGCGCTAATCAGGATATCAACAACCCCAGCTATTATGGCGGTGGGGCGGCATCGAAGCCGCAATACAACTGCAATGGATGTCCCTCTAACGTTCACCGGACCGCTTCTACCCAACAGATCTTTGTGCCGTTTTCGTCCAACTATCAGTCGCTACAGACGCAACTTAACAAACGATTTTCCAATGGGCTGGCCTTTACAACTGCCTTTACCTGGGGCAAAGGGCTGAACTATATGGATGGTGACGATGGCGGGGTAAAGTTCTTTATCAACCCACGTAGAAACTATGGACCTGCGGATTTCGACAGGCTACTGAACTACGAACAGAGCTTTACGTATGAGTTGCCCTTCGGGCGTGGGCACAGCCATTTCAATACAGGGATTGCTGCAATTGCGCTCGGCGGCTGGCGGCTTTCGGGAATTGTATCGATAGTCTCCGGAACTCCTTTTACGGTCTATGCAAACGGCACGAGCCTCAACACACCGGGAACGGCACAGACCGCAAATCTTACCGGGCCGTACAAGGTCACTCACGGAATCGGTGCCAATACACATTGGTTCGATATCACCGCATTTACCCAGCCTAGCGGTTGCCCTCCTGCCCCTTCAGCCTGCACCCCGCAGAATGTCGGGCTTGGCAATACGGGAAGAAATCAGTTCCGCGGCCCCGGCTATATTCAAGACAATCTCTCGATATTCAAGAGTTTCCCCATTTTTCGCGAGGCTTCACTTGAGACTCGGCTAGAAGCATTCCAACTGAGCAATACACCGCAGTTCAACAATCCCAACAGCGGCAGTGGCAGTATTATCACGGCAAGCAACTTTGGCCAGGTTACGAGCACCCTGGGCAGCGGGCAGGGGAGCGTGAATGGAGTTGGTGGCGGTCGTTCTCTGCAGGCATCAGTGAAGATATTGTTCTAGCTTTGAGGTTCGGCGGCACTGGCTCCTCTACTGTGGAGGAGCCAGTGTTGCTTTATCCTGAAACAGGATTCAATCCAATCTGGCGAAGACTTACAAATAGGAGCAACATGCAAGGTTTTTCGAGACGCAGTTTTCTCGCTGGCGCAGGGATGGCGGCTGCCGCGTGCGCTACACGGCCGCTCTTCGGCGCCATCACTTCAAAGTCTCCCTTTAAAGTCGCCGTCATCACCGACGAGATATCGCAGGACTTCGATCACGCATGCTCTGTAGCGTCGAAAGAGTTTGGCATGGAGTGGGTCGAACTCCGCGGCATGTGGAAGAAGAGCCTGCAGGATCTGACCGATTCCGAAGTAGTCGATGCCTTGAAGATTCTCTCCAAATACAATCTGCGCGTGACGGATATCGCCAGCCCCCTGTTCAAGGTGGACTGGCCTGGAGCGCCGCGGTCGACGCATAGCCCGAAGAAGGATACGTTCGGCGCGGAGAACACCTTCAAGGAACAGGATGTCGTGCTCGAGAAGAGTATCGCGCTGGCGAAGCAGTTCAAGACGGACAAGGTGAGATGCTTCGATTTCTGGCGGTTGGATGATGCCACGCCTTATCGTGAGGCCATCGACCGGAAGCTGGAAGTGGCGGCCAACACCTGCGGGAAGCAGGGAGTACTGCTCGTTCTGGAGAACGAGTTTGCCTGCAATACAGCGACCGGCAGAGAGGCAGCCCGGACATTAGGCGCTGTGAAGTCGCCGCATCTCGCGCTGAACTGGGATGCAGGCAATGCGGTGATGCGAGGGGAGTTTGATGCCTACCCTGTCGCCTGGAATTTACTTCCGAAGCATCGGATTCGCCACTGCCATGTGAAGAACGCGGTGAAGGATGCCAGTGGCAAGGTGGAATGGTCTCCGGTGGGCACGGGGATTATCGACTGGGCGGCACAGTTCCGCGACCTGGCAAAGGCTGGATACCGGGACGCCGTAAGCCTCGAGACACACTGGCATGGCGCTTTGACTCCAGAGGAGTCTACGCGTCAGAGCTGGGCAGGGATGAAGCAGGCACTAAAGGATTCAGCGAGCCTATAAGCCTTGGAGACAATCGACGACTGTGAATATTTCCAAGACTACTCAAAGGTCTCGTCGCCCGTTGGCTCGTAAAGGGGGACGGAGTTCATCGTGTGCCGCAGTTTCGAGAGCTCTGCATACATCCGACGCCTCGCCCGGCTTTGATTGCCCAGGGGACGGTGCTCAGGGATGCAGTGCCACGGATTGTAGGAGAGCTGTTTGGCGAAATCCATCTGCGCCGGCGAGTTGAACTTTTGCTGCGGTATACGCAGCGTTGCCGCCGATATGCGAGGTGAAAGCTTCTCCGGCCAAAGGACAGCGTTGTTCTCAATGGGCATCAGATGAGCATCCGTCTGTAGCTGAAGACGGACATCGAACTCCACGTCTTCTTTCGCCAGCATGGCCACCATAGCATCGCGCAGATAGTCGTCCGGCGGCCGCAGTGGAAGCCGCGGTATGGGGGTTCGTTTCGTCGACTTCGGCCAGATGGAGTACTGCATCGCTTGCCCTTCTCCCAGGAGATACGGAACGCAGCTAAAATAGGGAGCTTCGAACGGACTGCTCTGCGTTTTGATCCAAAGCCCCTGCATAATCAAGTCCAGTACATGATGCCGATGCCTGTTAAGGAAGTAGAAGATCTGCGCGTTCTTCAGGCTCTCTACTTGCAACTGTGCATTGGACGGCGTGTCTGGCGTTACGAAGGTTGGAGGTGAGACGCCGAACATATCCTGCGTGAACTTCTCCTCTTCCATCAGCTTCAGTCCGGGCACCCCCATCAGCTTGATGCTGATGCTCATAAAGCCCACATCCTCGATGTCGGGGGTAATGTAAGGACCGGGTCCGGAAAACCGCACCCATGCACGGTATGTCCGAGGCTCTGCGTAGATGCCGTGGCGGAGGTTCGCCGGGAGACTATCGTGAACCGTAAACTCGCCGCGTACGATGCCGTGAGTCTTTGTATTACCGCCTCGTTGGAACCCTCCTGGTTTCCAAAGATCCCGCATCTGCGCCTGAAAGCTGGCGATGATCGAGTCGATGTACGCCTCTTCATCCGGTAGCGGCTTCTCCTCGGCGATCTTCAAGCCTTCGTCCGGGCGGTTGCGATTGATTAGAGCCGTCACTATATTCGCTATTCGATCGCGAAGCAGGGCATCGAATGCCGGACGTATAAATGGGTCGAACCTGCTCTCAAGGTGGACGAGCTTCGTCAGGGTATTACTTACCAGATTCAAAAATGGCGAGCCGGTATTGGCCTTAGGTTGCGGTCGGCTGACGTTCGAATTGACTGGCGTCGTCATGCGCCGGGAAACTGCAGTGCAAAGTGGATGGTCTTCTTCTTGTCCCAGAACACGAGTCCCAGGTACATCTCTGAGCCAATCTGGCGGATCTCGTCGCGAATGTGTTTGGCCACTAACGATGTCTGTGAGTAATCCAGCACAATACACTCCTTGTTATCGAATAAGCTTGCGTCCTTGTAGACTTGGGCGACAATCGCGTTCAGACCAAAGGCGAGGATGCGGTTTCTCAGGGTCCCATGCGCCGCATCGAAGCTTTTCCCTTGCCAGGTAAAGGTATTGATCAGGGATGCGATCTCTGACGTAAAGGGCGTGCCGGCGGCGATGATGGCGGTCCCCTGGGCTTCGCCGTCGGGAATGTCTCCCGAAGGACTGGCTGAGAAGAGGTCGTCGAGCTCCTTTTCGGACATGGACAGAAGCTGCTGTACGGTATACACCATGTTTCAGTCTCCTCGACGCATCGATGCGTCGTATCGGATTCGGAGTTGAGCAGATGATGAAGGGACCCTAAGATTATCGCCCACTATGATCGCAAGGCGGGTTTTTGTCAATGAAGAAGAATCGCTGAGTGTGTGACCGTAGTCAGTCGGTACTGCGTAAGGCTAGGATTGGATGCACTAAAGAGTATTGGAGAAGCACGATTGATTGGTGGAGAACGACAGAGTGCCGAGTACATCGTTGTGGGTTCTGGTGCCGGCGGCGGAACGCTGGCCGCGCGACTCGCCGAATCCGGCAGAACTGTGCTGCTGCTCGAAGCCGGGGGAGATCCCAAAGATGCCACGGAGCAGACACTGCCGGTACCTCCCAGTGGAGGACTTCCAAATGAGTACGATGTACCCGTCTTCCACGGATTTGCTTCAGAGAATGATGCATTGAAATGGGACTTCTTCGTGCGCCACTACGACGACGATGCACAACAACGTCTAGATCCAAAATATATCGAGACGGTTGATGGGAGACGGGTGGATGGCGTGTTGTATCCGCGTGCGGGGACGCTGGGGGGATGTACTGCGCACAATGCGATGATCCTTGTCTATCCGCATAATTCTGATTGGGACCATATTGCTGAATTGACCGGAGATGGATCGTGGCGCGCGGAGAAGATGCGGCGATACTTCGAGCGACTGGAGAACTGCCGGCACCGTAAAGTCCATCGATGGCTTGCGAAGCTGGGCTATAACCCAACCAGACATGGCTGGAAGGGATGGTTGCATACAGAGCAGGCGATTCCCGAGTCTGCGCTGTTGGATGGAAGCCTGGTGAGAACAATCGTTGAGTCCGCCTGGGTGGCCTTCAAAAATGCGGGTAGCAAACGCGATCACCTTCGCTGGCTATTCAAGGGAGCTCTCGACCCGAACGACTGGCGGTTGGTGAAGGAGAGTGCGGGAGGGGTACGCTATACGCCACTGACCACTCGCAACCATGCGCGAATGGGATCAAGAGAGCGGGTACTTGAAGTGGCGGAGAGGTATCCGGGGCGGCTGCACGTTGAACTGAATGCGCTCGCGACCAGGGTTCTGTTCGATGAAGAGAATCGTGCCGTTGGCGTGGAATATATGAAGGGTAAGAATATGTACCGTGCGCATCCTGTTCCCAGCCGGGAGATGGGGGAGCTGCGAACGGCTTATGCAACACGCGAGGTGATCCTTGCGGGAGGGACGTTCAATACGCCACAGCTGTTGATGCTCTCCGGTATCGGGCCGGCGGAGCAACTTGCCAGACACAACATCACTCTTCGCGTAGAACTACCCGGCGTCGGAAAAAATCTGCAGGATCGTTATGAGGTGCCTGTTGTGAATCGAATGAACTTCTCCCAGTGGGAGATCTTCAAGGGAGCACGATTTGCCCAAGGGGATCCGCAGTTCGAGCAATGGCGGCAAAGTCGCGATGGAGCCTATACCACCAATGGCGGCGTGCTGACAGCGTTCAGGCGCTCCTTTCCTGAGCGGGACGTTCCAGATATCTTCTGTCTCGCGCTTCTCGGACTCTTCCGCGGTTATTTCCCCAGTTATTCTGCGCTCTTCGCAGATAATCTCAACTACCTCACATGGGTCGTGCTCAAGGCTCACACCAACAACTGCGCTGGTGAAGTTACGCTCCGCTCCGCCGATCCGCGGGATGTGCCGTCTATCAACTTTCGATATTTTGAGGAAGGTAGTGACACCCAGGGAGAAGATCTCGACGCGGTGGTGGAAGGCATACGGTTTGTCCGCAAGATTACGCAGCACTTCAAGGACAACAGGCTGATCTCCGAGGAAGAGTTGCCAGGCGATCATGTACAGACAGATGAAGACCTGAAGACTTTCGTTCGCCAGCATGCCTGGGGGCATCACGCTTCGTCTACCTGTGCGATTGGGCCTCGTGAACGGAATGGCGTTTTGCGGAGCGATTTCAGTGTGTACGGAACTCTGGGGCTGCGCGTAGTGGATGCGTCCGTGTTTCCTCGCATCCCCGGATTTTTTATTACGAGTGCGATTTATATGATCGCGGAGAAGGCAGCCGAGGTGATTCTCGAGGGCACTATGCAGCGGTAGCCAGTTACCCTTTGGCAAGCTGCCGTTGACAAGGCCGAGGTGCGGTTATATCGTCTCATTTCATATCTAGAACCGGGCCCCTGGTACTGCACGAACTAATAGCAGTGGACGTAGATCTCCGTGCTGAGTAAAGACTGACTAAAACAATAAAAATTTTCGAGGCACAGGTGGCCATGCCGTACGACGTATCTCAACTACTCAGCATGACTTCTCAGGAGCTTGACGACTGCTTCAAGGCTGGAGCACCCGGTCCTATCCCGAACGGGGAAGCCAAAGGTACCGCAATTGTTGCTCCGGGAACGGTCTTCACCAAAGAGATTGCGGAGTTCATCACGATCTTCACCTGGCAGGGGAAGAACTTCGACGCGGCCGCAGGCGTGCTACGTAACCGCATCCTAGTCTTTGGACTGAACGCGATCGTGGCTAAGGCGTACCAGGGAGCCAGTTGGTTCGACGAGAAGGAGTGTGTCGTCCTCGACTATTCCGAGACGTCGTTTGTGGCGCATTGGATTCGCGATGAGATTCGTCTTATCTCGCCGAATCTTTATCTCGGAGTTGTGTACTGGAAAAAGAGTCGGCTGATCCATTTTGCGTTGGAGTTCTGACCTCTTTATCTCAATGGACAGGAAAGAACGCGATGACTCCGCAGTCCAACATCATGGTGGTTGCAGCGATCATCGCCGGCAGGGAAGCTGAGCTGCGACAGTTGCTCGCGAATATGAATCGAGAGCCTGGTTTAGCAGATCCGGCTAATACCCTGGTGCCCTTCGGCCAATTCACCAGCTTGCATTTTGCGCGCTTCGTCATTCTTGTGGATGAAACGCGTGAAGACTTGTTGGTTTATGGAGAGGCATTGCCTAGCGCAACCAAGTCACTGGCGTTTCTATGCGATTTCGATGGCTCGGCAGATTCTTTTCGTCGTGAGTTGGTCGCACATGCTGAAGCCGGATTGCGGCAGATATTTTCGTGCTGTCAGTCTTTTCGCTCGGATCTGGACCTTCTTCGCTGGATGGAAGGACACGAGCAGGCTGCTGCCACCGTCTATAACAACTGGTTAGGTCGCACTGCGCGGCAGGTTCGAGAAGAAAACGAGTTGCGAGCGACGCTTGATCAGCAACTGAGGACGAATATTTCAAGGGATGCAAGTCCGAGGCAGGTGTGGAATCAACTTCGCGCTTTTGTAGCTGAGGAGCAGACGGCGGGACGACTTACGCTTACCTCTCCAGGGTCGACACCTCTGTCCTGGAAGATCAAGGACCTGCTGCACTGCATTGGCGTGCCGTTGTTGTTGCTGCTTGTGTCGCCATTTCTGGTGCTATATCTTCCGATCTTCCTCATCCAGTTGCGAAGCCGGGAGCTGCGTGATCCGATCATTGCTCCGCGCCCAACCGTCGATCATGCCAGGTCCCTGGCTATCCAAGAAGATCGTGTCATCACGAACCAGTTCAGCGCCTATGGCAATATCAAACCGGGCCTCTTCCGCCAATGGACCCTTGTGTTTCTTTTCTTCGTGCTGGAATACACCACACGTCACATCTACAATCGTGGCTTCCTGGCACGCGTGAATACTATTCATTTCGCGCGATGGGTCTTTCTGGATAAACGGACACGAATTTATTTTGCGAGCAACTACGATGGAAGCCTCGAGAACTACATGGGCGACTTCATCAATAAGGTTGGCTGGGGGCTGAACCTGGTCTTCAGCAATGGACTCGGCTATCCGAAGACGAACTGGCTCGTAATGGATGGAGCCAAGGACGAACAGACTTTCAAAGACTTTCTTCGTCGGCACCAGATCCCTACAGACGTCTGGTACGATGCGACCCCTGGAGTAACGGCTTACGATATGGAACGCAACTCGCGTATCCGCAGCGGCATACAGCAACAGACAATCACCGACGCAGAGCTCTCGGAGTGGATAAAGCTTTTGTGATGTTTGTGACACACGAAACCAGATAGCTGAACGAGAAAACTAGTGAGGGAATAGAAGCATGGCTCTGACAAATGCCGACTATCGCGACATGCAGGGCTTGCTGCGCTATGGTTATGGACGTTTGACGGAGTCGTGCTTTCTGCTGCTTCAGATTGACGATTCTGTTGCTGCAGCTCATTGGCTGGAGACGGCCCCTGTTACTACGGCTGAGGAGCAGAATCCGCCTCCGACACAAGCGCTTCAAGTGGCCTTGACCTATGAAGGTCTACGATCGTTGAAGATTTCTGATGAGGTATTGAATGGTTTCTCCGCAGAGTTTATCTCAGGAATGTCAGGAGACGAGAATCGCTCCCGCCGCCTAGGCGACGAGGGCGCAAGTGCACCGAAGTACTGGGAGTGGGGTGGCCCAGGAGGCGTTCCGGACATGGTTGCCATACTTTATTCGCAACCAGGCCATCTGGCAGAGTGGAAGGTCACGATTGAAGATGGACTGGCGCAGTCTGGTTTCAAACTCCTGCAATGTCTTCCTACGGCTGACATGTGTGGCGTTGAGCCATTCGGCTTTGTTGATGGCGTGAGCCAGCCAAGGCTCGATTGGGAAGGTAAACGCAATGTAGCTGGGGATAAGTTGTCCTACGAAAATGTGAGCATGCTCGGCGAATTTGTACTTGGCTATCCCAACGAGTATGGAAAGTACACGGAGCGGCCGATGATTCTGGCACAGGAACCTGGCGATCTACCAATGGCCGATGACATGCCGGGATATAAAGACATCGGCCGCAACGGAACTTACCTGGTAGTTCGACAGATTGAACAAGATGTTCGGAGCTTTTGGCGGTTCATCGACGAACAGGTGAAGCAGGATGCGTCGAAGCGGCAGGATCTTGCGGAAAAGATGGTCGGGCGTCAGATGTCTGGAGATCCGTTATTGCCGACGATAACGCAGAGTATAACGGGCGTTGGCCCCGAGACACGCGACATACAACAAAATCAGTTCACCTTCGATGGAGATTCTGATGGCATCCGATGCCCCTTTGGTGCGCATGTACGCCGCGCAAATCCGCGTAATGCAGATTACCCCACGGGAACTCATGGGCTTGTGGCGCGACTCACACGTCTATTGGGTTTTGGCAGAAGGTCTATGCGAGAGGATATGTTAGCATCGACTCGCTTTCATAGACTGTTGCGACGAGGGCGCGAGTATGGCATAAAGCTCTCGCCTGACCAGCGGTTTCAATTGCCGCTTCCAGGCGAGCCACCGAGTGGTCTTCAGTTCGCATGTTTGAATGCCAACATAGGCAGACAGTTTGAGTTCGTGCAGAGCGCTTGGTTGATGAATGGCAAGTTCGATGGACTGAGTGAAGAGAGCGATCCTCTACTCGGAAACCGCGAGTTTGTGGTTGGCTACCCGGTTGATGGATTTTCTCTTCCGGTAGCCGACGGCGTACGACAACAGATCCGAGACATTCCGCGCTTCACTACGGTTCGCGGCGGAGCCTATTTCTTTTTGCCGGGAATGCGAGCACTACGATTCCTTGCACGTGCCGCAAGAGTTTGACATAAGACGAGGGACGAAGATGAAAGAGCTTTTCTGGAATAGATTCGCTGCAAAAGCCATGGCGGTCGTGCCAACGCTGGCGCTGGCAATCGTGTTGCAAGGGTGCACGCACGGGAAGCCTGGCAAGGTATATGACGAGGCTCATCTTGCTGGACGCGCAGCCAGCTCTTTTCCCGCAGCAGAAGAAGACTATTTCCACGACATGGATGGAGCGATTCCTCTCACTGCGGATGAAGTAAAGGGCCGTAACACCTGGCTGGTATGGACGGCTGGAAATGATCGACTCTGGGACGGACTGTCCCTTACAAGCGTCGGCAATTTGGACTTTCTCAAAACACTGTCATCCTACCCCGGTCTGAAGGCGAGTCGAGACAATCGCTGGGAGTATCTTGGTCTCGTCAATGAGCCTTGTTTCGTAAAAGCGACCGGCCCCGATCCGAAACGCTATGGCCTCTGGCTTGACCAGCGAAGCGCCGATTGCCCGGGAGATCCCTTCGAAAACGAACAGAAGTATCCTGGTGTGAAGATCGGGGCTAGAGGCAAAAACATTGATGCAGGTTCCTACTATGGATACGCGACCGGTATCGTTGGCCTACGGCTCTTTCCAAATCCGGCTTTTGACGAGAAGGCGGCGAAGAAGTGGGATCCGGCAAGGTATTACACGGACAAAAACTACTATCTCTCAAAAGATCTGGTTCGTCCTTATCGCGTAGGCATGTCGTGCGCCTTCTGCCACGTGGGCCCAAATCCGATTAAACCTCCGAGCGATCCTAATAATCCCAAGTGGGAGAATCTCAGTTCTAACGTGGGAGCACAGTACTTCTGGATCGATAGAATCTTTGATTGGAACCCTGAATCGAGCAGCTTTGTCTTTCAACTCTTCCATACATCGCGA
Organism: Edaphobacter sp.; assembly: GCA_025462645.1. Classification (GTDB taxonomy): domain Bacteria; phylum Acidobacteriota; class Terriglobia; order Terriglobales; family Acidobacteriaceae; genus Edaphobacter. The sequence goes on from JAOAPB010000077.1 coordinate 75,873, forward strand.
CCGGGTACGCTCGACACCTCACTTATCTCGTCAGACAACATCAACAATCCGCGCAGCATGAATGCTGTCTACAGCCTAGGGCCGAGGTTGGAGCAGGCTGCACGCTGGGGCAGGGAAAAACTGGCTGATGGGCAGAAGGACAACAAACAGTTTAACGACTACGTCTCATCTGGCCCTCTGACGAAGTTCTATCAGGCACCCGACATCGTTCAAACGCCGCGCGTGTTAAAGGATGGAGCCGACTCTGTCGGCGCACTGGCCGCATTGAATCGCGTCTATCTCAATATCGGAACCTTTAGTGAAGAATGGCTGCTACACTTCAACGCGTTGATCGGAGGGAAAGAGGTTACGCCAATTGAAGTGAAGGTAGCACGATCCAACTCTAGTTACTTCGAGGCGACCGAGGCCCAGACCGTCGACATGGCTCTCTTCTTTCTGAAGAGCACCGAACCTCACTTATTGAAGGATGCCCCAGGAGGTGCCGCTCATCTGACGAGCGATAAAGCCGTGTTGAATCGCGGAAAGATAGCCTTCGCGGAGAGGTGTGCTCGCTGTCATTCCAGCAAGGGCCCAACGCCGCCACCCAATGCTGATCCTGCAGCTTGTGCCGGAGCCGGCTATATGGACTGCTGGCACCGTTATTGGGATTGGACGAAGACGGACGATTACAAGAAGAAGATGCGAGATATCGTTCTGGCTCCCGACTTCACGCAGGGTAACTATCTTTCAACCGAGCTGCGCGTACCTGTTACGTTGCTGCAGACAAATGCTTGCAGTCCGCTGGCTACAAACGCAATTGGTGGAAACATCTGGGATAACTTTTCGTCTCAGTCTTATAAAGATCTCCCCTCGGCGGGAACCGCTACTATTTATGATCCCTTCACCGGAGAGGCGAAGCCATATGTCCTGCCAGCTGGCGGCCGTGGCTACACCCGTCCTCCGTCACTGATAAGTGTGTGGTCTACGGCGCCTTTCCTGCTGAACAACAGTGTTGGCAAATTTAATTCCAGTCCTTCCGTCGAAGCGCGCCTGGACTCGTTTCAGGATTCGATTGAGAAGATGCTCTGGCCAGAGAAGCGCGAGAAGGACTCAATCCTGGGCGATAAGGTGCCTGGGGCGATTGATCGCACCACGGAGCGCAGCTATCTGCGTGTAACCTCGGGTTACCTGCCAGACTTCCTGCAAAGCTTGATTAACCCTGCTGCTCGCTGGTTCCCCTGGCTCTTCAATGATGAAGGATTGCAGATAGGCCCGATTCCCAAAGGAACCCCGGTTGGTTTACTGACAAACCTCAACGTTGTGCCTGAGACCCACGATCCTGTGGAGCGGGCAAAGTATCAGGCGAAGGTTCTGAGTCTTCTGGTGAGGGCAAAGCATGACCTGAAGAGCTTGCCCCCAGGTGCAAGCGACGAAGAGGTAGCAAAAGTATTCTCCAACCTTACAAAGCCGTTGATGGAGTTGAACAAATGCCCGGACCTTGTCGTCAATCGCGGACACTACTTCGGCACGAGCTACTTTGCCGAGGAGCCACCACTGAGCGATGAGGACAAACGTGCCCTGGTCGAGTACCTGAAGACCTTCTAAGTATCTGAAGACAGTGTCTTAAGGACAGCTTAAGCTGTAATAGGCGAAACTGTTCAAGATGCGTGTACTTCTTATCGAGGACGAGGTAAGGCTTTCGGCCAATGTCTCAATGGCTTTGCGCGATGGCCCCGGATACGCTGTGGACTGCGTCGCGGATGGGGTAAGCGGCGCAGATCTGGCAACTGGTGGATGTTATGACCTGATCATTCTTGATTTGATGCTTCCCGCACTGGATGGGCTGAGCGTTTTGAAGAAGATTCGGCTACGCGGAGATCGTACTCCCGTTCTGATCCTGACGGCGGTGAGTGACACACATTCGACGATTAATCTACTGAATGCTGGCGCCGATGATTACCTCAGCAAACCATTCGATCTTGGAGAGCTGATCGCACGGTCAAAGGCTCTTGTTCGGAGGGGAAAGGGAGCTGCGCATCCTATGCTGACAGTCTCCGATGTTGAGGTTAATACGCTGGAGCAGACGGTTCGGCGTTCGGGGCAGGAGATCGCGCTCTCACCGATGGAATACAGAATTCTCGAGTATCTTATGTATCGCCCACGCGCCGTGGTGTCCAAACGTGAGCTACTGGAACACCTGTACGACTATACCTGGGAACATCATTCGAATGTGATTGAGGCGCACATCTCAAACCTTCGAAAGAAGCTTGATGCTGTCACACAGCAGCCCAGCATCGAAACTTTGCGCGGTCGCGGGTACCGGCTTGCATTGCCGCTGCAAGAGTATCCATGATGAAGTCTCGCTCCATCGTTCGTCGCCTTATCGTCACAGTTCTTCTTATGGAGCTGCTGTCCGTTCTCTGCCTTGCGGGGGTGGCACTGCTTCATGAGCGCCGCGAAAGATTTCGCGCTTTCGATGTCATGCTGCGAGGACGCGCCGACTCTCTCCTGGGTGCCGTTCAGGATGCGGAGGACGCTCAGGACAATCTATTGATCGATAGAACCGGACTTGACCTGCCATCGGAGGATGTCTATCAAGTCCGTGATGAAGGCGGTGGCTTGATTGGACAGTCGCCAAATTGGGGAACTGGTCCTAAGGCAGGGTCTACGCCCAATGCCGATGGTTTCTTCAAGATAGAGATCAATGATAGACACTATCGTGCGATCCGCACATATGCAACGCGTGTGATTGACATCGAGATGAATGGAGATGGGATCCGGCGGAAGGTTGTCATCACCTATGGCGCTCCTACAAGACCGTTGCGGAAGGCGATTGCCAGTGAGGTCAGGTTCTATGCGCTTGCGAGCATTATTTTTCTGGCGGTGACGGGGGTTGTGTTGGCGTGGTTCCTGAACCGAGGGCTGGCGCCACTTCGTGAGATCGCGGCGAAGGCATCCAATGTCTCAGCGACCTCCTGGGCGTTCGACCCCTCTGCGGACGTAATGGCAACGAAGGAGTTGGGTCCTCTAGCGCGTACGTTGCAGCGGGTCCTCAAAGACCTTGAGTACTCCTTCCTGCGACAGCGCCAGTTCGTCAGCGATGCCGCTCACGAGCTCAAGACCGCTGTTGCCGTGGTTCAGTCCTCGATACAGGTGCTGGGCGTGAAGCCCCGTTCTGTCGAGGAGTACCAGAGTGGTCTCGATCGATGCCACGCGGATTCGATCCGCATGGAGGAGATAGTAGGTAAGATGCTGACCCTGGCTCGCCAGGAGAGGGAAGCAGGCACAGAGGAGGCTTCCTTCAGAACTGATCTGGCAACCTGTATTCGTCTCACGGAGCAGCAGCTATCATCGGTTGCAGCTCTTGGTGGGGTAGAGGTTGTGCTGTCCCGTCTTGATAACGCAGCCGTACCGCTTCCACGGGAGGATTGCGAGATTCTATGCTCGAATCTTCTCCTCAATGCGATACAGCATAGCGAGCAGGGCTCTCAGGTGAGCATCTCGGTTGTCAACCAGGGAGACTGGGTGGAGCTGCGGGTTGAAGATCAAGGAAACGGTATCGAGGCGGAAGCGCTGCCGTTCATCTTCGAGCCCTTCTATCGCAGTGATCCTTCGCGCAATCGAAAGACGGGTGGCACGGGCCTGGGACTCGCCATCTGCAAGGCGATCGTCGATAGGGTGCATGGCCAGATCAGCATGACGAGTACACTCGGCGTGGGGACAGTGGTAGTCGTGTTGGTGCCTGCGCTACGTGAGATCGAAGGGTTAAGAGACGATAAACCCTTACTGCGCAGAGTCTGATCTTCAGGTTGGTTTAAGGCAGGCTTGCCATACTGTCGGCAGGCATGTGTCCTTGTGCCAAGCTCAACCTGGAGTCCCTATGCTTCCCTCGTCCTATCGTCGATTCTTCAGTCGCACGGCCATCGTGAGCGGACTCTCGCTCGGCTTGCTGGCGGCGTGTTCTCCTGCCTTCGCCCAACAAACCTATCAGATTCAGGATCGCTGGAAGATCGGCGGTGACGGCGGTTGGGATTACCTGTTGGCTGATCCCAGTGCGCATCTGCTGTATGTCACGCATGGACCCCGTGTTGAGGTTCTGGATACCAATACCGGCAAGGCTGTGGGCAGCCTTACCGGCTTCAAGAGCACGCATGGCGTGGCGCTCGATGATGCAGGGAAGTATGGATATGTGAGCGACGGCCAGGGCAATACGGTTGTGGTCTTCGATCGGCATAACTTCAAGACTGTAGCCACGATTCCTGCGGGTATGAACCCCGACGGCATCACCTACGAGCCGGTTACGAAGACGATCTGGGCGTTCAATGGCCGCAGCAACAATGCGAGCGTGATCGATACGGCGACCCAGAAGGTCATCGCGACCGTCAAGCTCTCGGGCAGGCCCGAGTTCCCGACGGTCGACGGCAAGGGCACGATCTTCGTCAATATCGAGGACAAGAACTCGATCGTTCGCCTCGATGCGAAGACGAAGGCGGTCACCGCCGAATGGCCGCTGGCGGGGTGCGATGCGCCGTCCGGAATGGCGATCGATACCGGCCACCACCGGCTCTTCTCGGTGTGCGATGGCAAGAAGATGATAGTGACGGACTATCAGTCGGGTAAGGCGCTGGCTACACCGGCGATCGGCGATTCCCCGGATGCAGCGGGCTTCGATGTAAAGCATCAACTGGCATTCAGTTCCAATGGCGACGGCACGCTTACCGTTGTGGATGCGGGCAGCCCCGGTTACAAGGTGCTGCAGAACGTTGCGACGCAGAAGGCCGCGAAGACGATGTCGTTCGATTCAGGCACGGGTCGTATCTATCTTTCGGTTGCCGAGCTGGGACCACGCCCTGCGGCAACGCCTGAGAATCCACGTCCACGGCCTGCGGTCGTTCCGGGGAGCTTCTCAATTATTGTCGTCGGTCGCAAGTAGATTCCTGTCTTGTTCAGCACGAGCCAGCGGCGAAGTATGTCGCTGGCTTTTTTGCGTCTTCTTGGGGGGGTACCCCCCTCCCCCCTACTTTTGGCGTAAGTCTCCTGTTTGTAATGAGATGAGGTGCATGTGCGCGTGTAAAGTCGTCTATATAAAGGGGTTACGGGCAAAGTCGTCATTCTAAATGAGTTATGGGACTAAAGAGAAAAGCCCCGGCTTTGGCCGGGGCTTTTCTTGACTCTGTATCTAGTGTACCGGATGGGGGGAAACTAGTATGCCAACTCTATTGTCTTTATTTGTATGGAGTTAGATGGGTTGGGGGCTTGACACGGTTTTTGGGTGGAAGAGGGTAGATAGCGGCAGGTGCGGTGGGCTGGTTATTGAAAAGGAGCGAGCGGTTGTGGTGAGTGAAGACCTTCGGGATCCTTCGCTGCGCTCAGGATGACGGCAAAAACACACACACGCAAACACACACACAAAATACATAGGAAAATACATAGGCAAACACATGGGCAAACCATAGGCAAACAGGCAACAGGAGCAACGAGCGTAGGTGAGTTGGTTCTAGGCCTCCTGGTGGCGACTGCGTGTGAGCAGGTAGTAGACGACCGGCGTGACGATGAGGCTGAGGACCATGGAGATTGCCAAGCCTCCGATGACGGCGATAGCTAGTGGCTGGAGCATCTGTGAACCGGCGCCGAGGGCAAAGGCCAGGGGCAGCATGCCGCAGACGGCTGCGATTGCGGTCATCAGGATGGGGCGTAGGCGGCGCTGGGCGGCGTGGAGCATGGCCTCGCGGGCGTCGGCTCCCTGGGCCCGAGCCTTCTCATCGGCATCGAGGAGAAGGATGCCGTTTTTGGCAACGATGCCGATGACCATGATGAGGCCCATGAAGGAGGCTACGTTGAAGCTGGTATTGGTGAGGAGAAGAGCGGCGACTACACCGGAGATGGAGAGAATCGACGAGGTGAGGATCGCGATGGGCGCGGAGAAGTTGCGGAACTCGGTGAGCAGAACTCCGAAGACCAGGGCGAGGGCGAGCATGAGGACGCGCTCGAGGTCGTGGAAGGACTTCTGTTGCTCTTGATAGGTTCCGCCATACTCCACGCGGACGCTGGCGGGCAGGTGAAGACCGTCGACGGTCGCCTGTACGCGTTTCATCGCAGTGCCCAGGTCCGAGCCCTCAAGGCGACCGGTGACGACGATATTCTGCTGCAGGTTCTCGCGACGGATCTCGTTCTGCGGGGGAAGCTGCTGGAGCTGGGCTAGAGAGCCCAGGGTTGCCGTGCGGCCGGTACTGCTGTTGAAGACCGTATTGACGATCGAGTCGAGCGACTGGCGGGTCTCGTCGCCGAGGCGGACTCGAATCGTGTAGGGGCGGCTGTTGGCGATGAGGGGATCGGTGGTGGTGACGCCATCGAGGATGGAGGTTGCGTCCTCGGCTACCTCCATCGGGGTGAAGCCGAGCCGGGCCGCGACGGTTGGGTCCACCTGGAAGTTTGTCGCTGGGCCGCTGATGGTATTGGCGATGCCATCCTGCACGTCGACGACGCCGCTGATCTTGCCGATGGCGTCGGCAACTCGCGGGCCGAGCTGGGCGAGCAACTGATGGTCGGTTCCGAAGAGCTTGATCTGGATCGGCTGGGGCGCGTTGGAGAGATCGTCGATCATGTCCTGGAGGACCTGGACGAACTCGACATCGAGGGTTGGCTCCGTAGTCTTGATCTGCTGGCGAACGTCTGCGATGACCTCGTCGATGGGACGGTCGCGCTTGGCCTTGAGCTTTACGGTGAAGTCGCCGGTGTTGGCTTCGGTGACGGCGGCGAGGCCCATCTGGAGACCGGTGCGGCGGGAGGTGCTCTCGACCTCCGGCGTCTCATGCAGGATGCGCTCCACATGTTCGAGCACGCGATTGGTCTCCGCGAGGGAGCTGCCGGCGGGCATGATGTAGTCGAGAACGAAGCCGCCTTCGTCCATCTCGGGCAGCAGGTCGGAGCCGAGGCTCTGGTAGCCGAACCACGTTCCCAGGGCCAGAAGCACACAGGCCCCGGCCAGCAGGAACGGCTTCGAGAGGGACCAGTTCAGCACGCGGCTGTGCCAGGCCATGACACGGCCGAGGAGCTTTCCCGGGGCATCGTGTCTGGACTCTTCCGGCGTCTCGGACTTCTCTTCGCGTAGCAGAACCAGGCCGAGGGCGGGCGTCCAGGTGAGGGCCAGCAGCAGGGAGGTGAGCAGGGCCGCGGTCATGCAGACGGCGAGGGCGCGGAAGAAGCTGCCGGTGACCCCGGTGACGGAGACGAGCGGGAGGAAGACCACGACGGGGGTGATGGTGGAGCCGACGAGCGGCGTTGTGATCTCATGGAGCGCCTTGCGGACGGCGTCGATGCGATTCTCGCCGGAGTCGCGATGGAGGACGATGTTCTCCACGACGACGATGGCGTCGTCGATGACCAGGCCAATGGCGGCGGCGAGGCCTCCGAGGGTCATCAGGTTGAAGCTCTCGCCGATGAGCCAGAGGAAGAGGATGGTGACGGCGACTGTGACGGGGATGACCATGCCGGCGATGAGCGAGGAGCGCCAGTCGTGCAGGAAGAGGAAGAGGATGATGCAGGCGAGGACGAGGCCGATGAGGATAGCGTCGCGCACGCTGGAGATGCTGTCGCGGACGAGTTGGGACTGATCGTAGTAGGGCTCGAGCTTTACGCCTGGAGGAAGCTTGGGTGTGAGCTGGCCGATCTCTTTGGCCACGGCATCTGCCACGGCAACGGTGTTGCTGGAGGGTTGGCGGGTGATGTTCAACAGGACTGCGCGTTTGCCGTTCGCCGTGACGACGGTGTAGACGGGCATGGTGGCGGGCTTGACGGTTGCGACGTCTCCAACGCGAACGGGAACGCCGCCTGGCGTCGTCTTGACGACGAGCTGGCTGAGTGCCTGGGCGTCGTGGACCTGGGCTCCGACGAGGCCGAGGATGAGCTGATGGTTCGCCTCGTAGAGGCCGGGCGAGTCGATGATGTTGGAGGCCTGCATGGAGTTGACGAGGTCGAGGATGGTGACGTTCGCGGTCTGCAGGCGGGCGAGATTTGGGACGACGTGGAACTCAGGGACCTGGCCTCCCTGAACCGTGACCGTGCTGACCCCGGCGACGCGGTTAAGCGGCGGTTTGAGCTCGTAGGTGGCGATCTCCCAGAGACGGGTCTGAGGGACGGTGTCGGAGGTGAGGCTGTAGCCGAGGATGGGGAAGGTCGCGAAGGTGAGGCGATTGGTGGTGAGCTTCGCCGTCGCGGGGAGGGTCTGTTGGACTTTGGTCAACGCAGCGTCGACAAGCTGCAGCGTCTTGAACATGTCGACGTTCCAGTCGAAGAAGAGGCTGACCTCGGCCGAGCCGCGGCTGGTGGTGGAGCGCACGGTGGTGAGGCCGGGGACGCTGTTGACGGCGTCTTCGATGGGCTTGGTGATGGTGACCTGCATCTGCTCGACGGGCATAACGCCGTTGTCGATGCCGATGACGACCCGAGGAAAGCTGGTTTCGGGGAAGACCGAGATGGGCACCTGATAGGCGACGTAGATGCCGGCGATGGTGAGGACGACGACGAAGAAAAAGATGGTGCGGAAGGAGCGCGCGAGCCAGAAGTGATCTGTCGTGTGAGGCGGAGCGAGGGATGCGTTGGTGGTGGCCATCTATTTCTCGTCTCCGCTCTTGCCCGCAGCGGGCTTTTCTTCGTCGCCGGCAGCGCCTACCTTTACCTTCGTGCCATCTTCAAGGCCGTAGGCTCCTCCGGTTACGACTGTGTCGGTCGGGGAGAGACCGCTGACGATCTGTACCTGATCGCTATCCTGAATTCCCAGCTCGACCGGCTTGCGGTGTGAGGCTCCATCGGGGCCGACTACCATGACGGACTTGCTGCCGTCCTGTGCCGTCAGGATCGCGGCGGTAGGAACCTTCAAGGCGTCCGCTACAGTGCGGCCGGTGACCGAGGCGTGGATCGGGGTTCCAACCTTGAGCGCGCCCTTCTTGTTATCGATGCGCAGCCAGACCTCTACGGTTGTGCTGCCTGGGTCCAGAGCCGGACTGATGAGGGTGACCTTTGCGGGTAGATCCTTCGGCAGGCCAGGGACCGTGATACTTGCGGTATCTCCTAGTGTGAGTCTCTGTGCGAGGCGCTGCGAGAGGTGGACCTTGGCTAGAAGAGCAGAGGTATCCATGACCGTGATGAGTGGGGTGCCTGCGGGGGCGGTTTCGCCGGCAAAGAGGGAGCGGTCGGTGACGACTCCGTCGATGGGGCTCTTGAGCTGCGAGTAGGCTACCTGCGCTTCGGCTCCGAGGTATTTGCCCTCCGCCGATGTGAGCTGGCCCCTGGCGGACTTGAGCGTGGCTTCGTGGCTGACGTTCTGCACGGATTCCAGATGACGCTGGGCGGTGTCGTATGCTGCCTGAGCCTGTACGAGCGCGGCGGTTGCCGTGTCGAGATCGCGGCCGGGGATGGCTCCCTCGGCGAAGAGCTGCTTGCGGCCGTTGACGATGCTCTGGTTCAGCTTGAGGTTTGCGGTCGCCTGGGCCAGATCGAGTTGAGCTTTCTGGAGATCCTCCGGTGCCTGCGCGCGGGTTGCCGTCTCATAAGACGCCTGGGCCGCTGAGTAGGTGCCCTTGTTGTCCAGAGCGGCGGCCTGGAGGTCCTGATTCTCCAAGGTGGCGAGGAGCTGACCGGCCTTGACTACCGATCCTCGCTGCACGTAGAAGCGCTTGACCGGTGCGGTGATCTTTGGCGAAAGAGCAGCCTGGGCGAGAGGAGAGAGGACACCGTCGACGACGATATGCTCGGCGATTTCACCGTGTTCGGGGTGCTCCGCCTGGACGGTGACTACGGTCTCAGGGACGGTCTCTTTTTTTGTGCAGCCAAGTGCAGAGGCAAGCAGAAGCGTCGCAGCGCAGAGAAGAAGGTGACGGGAAGCAGATAATGTTTTGTCTTGGTCGCTCATCGATGGCTTCACAGGGTTCCTGTCAGGGTTTGCAGATTTGCGAGAGATGCCTGGTAACGGACTGCGCCGTCTTCCCGGGCGTTCTCGGCCGTGGTCAGTGCGTTTTGTGCGTCGACGACTTCGAGCACGGTAGCCTCGCCGCTGGTGTAGCGCAGTCTGGTAAGGCGAAGGCTCTCGGCTGCCGTCTGTACGCTTGCGTCGAGAGAGGCGAGCTGGCTGCGAACGCTGGCGGCTTCGGCGTAGAACTCGTCCAGCGCTACGATTAGATGCTTCTGGGTGGCGGTGAGTGCGACCTGGGCCGCCTTCCTCCGGATCTGGCTTTGTTTGACCCTGTTCTCGGTTGAGAACCAGTTCCAGATAGGAATGTCAACAGTAGCGCTTGCCGAGTAGCCAAGATTCTGCGTGCCGTCGAGGCCTTTCGCCGCAAACCGTGCTGCGTCGATGCCGTAGTTGAAGTTGAGGGCCAGATCTGGAAGGTATGCGGACTTGGCCGTGAGGACGTCGACTTCACTGAGGCGCAGGGTTGCTAACGCGCTATTCAATTCAGGGTTCATGCGCGCGGCGGCTGCCTCCACCTCGGCACGCGTTGGCAACGCAGCTGGCGTATCCGCTACCTGGAGCGTGTATGGTGTGCGTGGATCGGGGAAGAGGAGTATGCCTAGTTCGAGACGCGATCGATCAAAGAAAAGTTGCGCGTCGGCCATATCGCGTTGGCGCTGCTGCTGCTGGAGCTGCGCCTTCACCACATCTGCGTGGGCTACCTCTCTTGCGGTCTCGCGCTTCTGCGTGAGGTCGGTGAAGGCGTCGGCTTCGGTGGAGGCTCGCTGCGCTACTTTGAGCTTCTGCTCCGATGCCAAGGCTCCGAAGTAAAGGCTGACGACTGCACTGACGAGGCCTCTGCGCGTGACTTCCAATTCGGCACTGGCTCGCGCTGAGGCCGCAGTTGCGCGCTTGACGTCGGCGAGCTGCAGCAAGCCGAATGTCTCGGTTACTGAGGCCTGACTGGTGTATTCGTGGACTGCGTTATTCGCAATGAAGACGGGAAGGGATGGGGTGGCTGTGCCCTGGCCGACATGATCGCGAGGTGTATTCGACTGGGTGTACAAGAACTGATTGTGATAGACGACTGTGGGCAGCAGGGCGGCTCGCGCGATAGAACGGTCCAGCGCGAGTGCTTTGTTTTCAGCCAGGCTTGCGGCAAATACAGGTTCGTTTGCCTGGGCGCGCTGGATCGCCTCGGTCAAACTTATGGAGACGGGTGCGACTGATGCCGAGGCTATCGGTACTGTTTGCGAGGATGCGAGCCGAGCGGTGCAGCTCCAGAGGAATAGGGCGACCACGACTGAAGCCATGTTCCGGCAGAGGTGCGACTTGTGTTTCTGAAGACCATATGGGACTGACATTGACATCGCTATTCGAGAGTATTGAATCAACCTTAACTTCACCTGAAATTAGTTTGTTAACAACTAACGAACTTTATGACCACGATGGTTTGACGACATTGCAAATTAAACTTGACTGTTTTTATGGACCAGAGATGACAAGCTCAAGTCGCTAGAGTCTCAGGATTTCAGATGCTGTCACTACATTAGTTTCAAGGGATCGAGCAGGTTGAAGGCTGTTTTTTAGGGCAGTTCTCATTTGGAGAGCAACGGGGACAATTACAGGTATACCCCAAGATATAGATGTTGACCCGATCTCTAGCGCTTGCTATAGTCATTTCACTTCATGGTGTCTGACCGAGAGATCAGACTGAAAAGGGAATCCGGCGTAAATCCGGAACTGCCCCGCAGCGGTAAACAGGAACGAACGCTCCTCTGAAAGCACTGGTTCATTTGAACTGGGAAGCTGGAGCAAGTAGGTGGCCTGCAAGTCCGAAGACCTGCCAGGAAGCGTGCCGAAATGGCACGAAATTCACACACCTCCGAGGGGAGGATGGGGTGATCGCAGCTACTTCTCAGGCGATCTTCCGTCTCTTCTGCTCGGGGTAAAAGGATGCCTCCCCGTGGCTACTCTGCAGACGACACTGACCGAACTTGACCCGAATTTTCCCTTGACCGAAGCGGCGCCTCAGATGCAGGTGCGGAAGCGCAACGGAACGTTTGAACCTGTTGACGTGAACAAGATCGTGCGCGCGGTGGAGCGGTGCTGCGCCGGACTGCCGCATGTCGACCCGATCCGGGTTGCGAGCAAGACGATCGGAGGCTTGTTCGATGGAGCTTCGACGCGTGAGCTTGATTCCATCTCGATCCAGACTGCAGCCGCGCTGATTGCGGAGGAGCCTGAGTATTCGCGGCTGGCGGCACGTCTGCTGCTTGCGACGATTGCCAAGGAGGTGGCAGGGCAGAACATCTACTCCTTCTCGCAGTCGATTGAAGTGGGGCACCGCGAGGGCGTGATATCGAAGGATGCCGCTGAGTTCGTTGGAGCCAATGCGCGGAAGCTGAATAGCGCTATCGACGATCGATTCTCCGATCGCTTCGAATACTTTGGCTTGAGAACCGTGTATGACCGCTATCTGTTGAAACATCCGATAACGCGGCAGGTGATGGAGACACCGCAGTACTTCTTTATGCGCGTTTCGGCCGGCCTCTCCGTGCGCGTGAGTGAGGCCATCGAATTTTACAATCTGCTGGCGTCGCATGATTATCTGCCGAGTTCACCGACGCTCTTCAACAGCGGGACAAAGCATTCGCAGATGTCGTCGTGCTATCTGCTGGACTCGCCCAAGGACTCGCTTGAATCGATCTATGACGCCTATAAACAGATTGCGCTGCTGTCGAAGTTCTCCGGCGGCATCGGTCTGGCGTTTCACCGGATCAGGTCGGAGGGTTCGCTGATCCGCGCGACCAATGGCCTGTCGAACGGCATCGTGCCCTGGCTGCGCACGCTGGATGCTTCGGTTGCCGCCGTGAATCAGGGGGGGAAGCGAAAGGGCGCGTGCTGTGTCTATCTTGAGCCCTGGCATGCTGACGTAGAGTCTTTCCTGGAGATGCGCGATAACACAGGGGACCAGGCTCGGCGCACGTATAACCTCAATCTCGCAAATTGGATTCCCGATCTTTTCATGCGGCGCTCCGATGAGGATGGCATGTGGTCGCTCTTCGATCCGAAGGATGTGCCCCATCTGACCGATCTTTATGGGGAAGAGTTCGAGAAGGCCTATGTCGAAGCCGAGGAGAAGAGGTTATTTTTCCGACAGGTGAAGGCTCGCGATCTCTACGCCCGAATGATGCGTACGCTCGCCGAGACAGGGAACGGTTGGATGGTCTTCAAAGATGCGTCCAATCTGAAGTGCAATCAGACGGGGCTTCCGGAGAACGTCGTTCACCTCTCGAATCTTTGCACGGAGATAACGGAGGTCACTTCTTCTGCTGAGACTGCGGTGTGCAACCTTGGCTCGGTGAATCTTGCTCGACATCTGACGGATGGCGCCTTCGACTTCGACAAGCTTGCGGCGACGGTTCGTCATGCGGTTCCGATGCTCGACCGGGTGATCGATATCAACTACTACCCTGTGTCAGAGGCGTCGTCGTCGAACAGCCGTTGGAGGCCTGTGGGTCTTGGTGTGATGGGACTTCAGGATGTCTTCTTCCAGTTGCGGATTGCCTTCGACTCTCCAGAGGCTCGCGCTCTGTCGGCGAAGATTCAGGAGGAGATCTACTTCCATGCGTTGTCGGTGTCCTGCGATCTCGCCGAGAAGCATGGTTCACATGCTGCGTTCAAGGAGACGAGGGCGGCTAAGGGCGAGTTCCAGTTTGACCTTTGGGGCGTCACTCCGCAGAACACTGCTCGTTGGGAGCAACTGCGGGAGCGCATGAAGACGGTTGGCCTTCGTAACTCTCTGATGATTGCGATTGCTCCGACGGCTACTATCGCGTCTATCGTTGGGTGCTACGAGTGCATCGAGCCGCAGATCTCCAACATGTTCAAGCGCGAGACGCTCTCCGGTGAGTTCATGCAGATCAACAAGTACCTTGTAAATGAGTTGAAGCAGCTTGGTCTCTGGTCGGAGGAGATGCGTTCGAGAATCAAGCTGGCTGAGGGCTCTATCCAGAAGATCAGCGAGATCTCTGACGAGGTGAAGCTCATCTATCGCACGGTATGGGAGGTTCCGATGCGGTCGCTCATCGATATGGCTGCAGACCGCGGGGCCTTTATCGACCAGAGCCAGTCACTCAATCTTTTTGCGGAGTCACCTAATATCGGCCGACTGAGTTCCATGTATATGTATGCGTGGAAGCGTGGCATCAAGACGACTTACTATTTGCGGTCGCGCCCCGCTACCAAGATTGCGAAGACCACCGTTGCCGTCGCAAACCGCGAGACGGTAGATATCTCTGCGAGTGCGAATGTGAGTTGCTCACTCGATAACCCTGAATCCTGCGAAGCCTGCCAGTAACGGAGATCACCATGTCTATTCAAGCACCCAGCTCTATCCTCGATCCAGGCTTGTCCCTTACGTTGCGTCCCATGCGCTACCCGGTTTTCTTTGAGATGTTCAAGGATGGCATTCGCAATACATGGACGGTGGAAGAGGTTGATTTTTCCACCGATCTTGTTGATCTGCGCTCGCGGTTGACGCCAGCGGAGATTCATCTGATCCAGAGACTGGTCGCTTTCTTTGCGACAGGGGATTCCATCGTCTCGAATAACCTTGTGCTGAATCTTTATAAGCACATCAACTCACCCGAGGCACGGCTCTACCTCTCGCGACAGCTCTTCGAGGAAGCTGTCCATGTGCAGTTCTATCTGACACTGTTGGACAACTATGTGCCGGATCCCGATGCGCGTGCAGCGGCTTTTGCTGCGGTGGAGAACATTCCGTCGATCACAAAGAAGGCGCAGTTCTGCATGAAATGGATGGACTCCATCCAGAAGCTGGATGAATTGCGAACCCCTGAAGAGCAGAAGCAATTTGTGCTGAATCTTATTTGCTTCGCGGGATGTATTGAAGGCTTATTTTTCTTTGCGGCGTTTGCTTATGTCTATTTTCTACGTTCGCGGGGCCTCCTCAATGGATTAGCTGCAGGCACGAATTGGGTCTTTCGTGACGAGAGCTGCCATTTGGAATTTGCTTTTGAAGTCGTCAATGTTGTTCGTACCGCACACCCGGAGATCTTTGACGAGCAGCTTGAGAAGGATGTCGTCGAGATGATGAAGGAGGCAGTCGATTGCGAGCTGCAGTTTGCCGAAGATCTGCTCTCGGGTGGTGTGGCGGGTCTCTCTGTGCGAGAGATGCGGCAATACCTTGAGTATGTGGCTGATTCGCGCGTAGTGCGGCTAGGCATGAAGCCAATCTTTGGATCGAAAAATCCATTTGCATTTATGGAATTGCAGGATGTGCAGGAGTTGGCGAACTTCTTTGAGCGGCGCGTCTCTGCATATCAAGTAGCGGTTGCCGGTGAAGTTGCCTTTCATGAGGACTTCTAACTGATTAAGGCGAGGCATTCTTACCCGAATGTCTTTAGCGGTTTACAATCAAAGTTACTTTACGGTGTCCGATCGCGAGATCGGACTTAAAAGGGAATCCGGTGAAGATCCGGAACTGCCCCGCAGCGGTAAACAGGAACGAACGCTCCGACAGAAGCACTGGTTCAGCCATGGACTGGGAAGCTGGAGCAAGTAGGTAGCCTGCAAGTCCGAAGACCTGCCGAAGAGCTTGCTCGTATAGAGCATGAAAACACACGCCTCCGAGGGGAAGGCCGGGTGATGGCAGCTCTTTCGGAGCTGCGTTTCCTATCTATCTCCGACGAGACCGAGAGGTCTGAGTATATGCAGCATTGTTGTTGTGCCTTGTCATGTCAATGGTGCTCGCTCGGCCTCATCAGCCAAACGTCGAATCTACAGTAGAGAATTCAAGGAGAGTGAAATGAGCTTTGCAAAGGCAAGTAATCTAGGATTCCCTCGTATGGGCCGACAGCGCGAACTGAAGTTCGCGCTGGAAAAGTACTGGAAGGGAGAACTGGATGAAGCTACTCTCCTTACTGCTGCACGCGATCTTCGCGCGGAACATTGGGGGCTGCAACGGGACTCCGGTATTGAAGCGCCGCCGTCGAACGATTTCTCGCTCTATGATCATGTGCTCGATATGGCGGTGACGCTTGGGGCCATTCCCGCCAGATTTAAGCATGTTGGCGGTTCTGTGGATCTCAAGACCTACTTCGCTATGGCTCGAGGTTCGCAGGATGCAACTGCAATGGAGATGACGAAGTGGTTCGATACAAACTATCACTACGTCGTTCCTGAGTTTGAGCCGGGTATGCACTATCAACTGCTCTCAGAGAAGGTGGTGGCGGACTATCTTGAAGCGAAAGCGCTGGTGGTTGAGACGCGGCCAGTTCTGCTTGGACCTGTTTCTTTCGTTCTTCTCGGCAAGCCGACAGATGCAACTGTTACACGCGCTGCGGTGCTGGAGGCAGTGCTTCCGCTTTATGAGGAGTTGCTTTCGCGTCTTCGCGCGGCAGGTGCAGCCTGGGTTCAGGTAGACGAGCCCTGCCTCTGTCTTGATTTGGATAGCGATGCCCAAAAGCTCTATCGTGATGCGTATGGAAGACTCAGCGGTCATCAATCGTTACCGAAGTTTATGCTTACAACATACTTCGGGGCCCTGGGAGAGAACCTGGATTTGGCTCTTTCGCTACAGACTGCGGGACTTCATCTTGATCTCGTTCGAGCGCCACAACAGCTTGCCGCCCTGCTTGCAAAGGACACTCAGGGGCTTTATGTTTCGCTTGGGTTGATCGATGGGCGCAATGTGTGGCGAACCGATTTGGCTAAGGCTATGACGCTGCTCGAAGCGGCGGCGAAAACGTTCGGCCCGGATCGAGTTCAGGTCGCACCTTCGTGCTCGTTGCTCCATTCGCCGTTCGACCTCGATACGGAACAGAAGCTGGATGCGAATGTCCGAAGCTGGATGTCTTTTGCAAAACAGAAGCTTGCAGAGATCGCTTTGCTTGCGCGAGCAATAGGAGGCAAAGCAGCCATCAAGGACGAACTCGACGAGAACGCACTTCTTATTGCATCAAGGAAGTCTTCGCCACTCATTCATAAAGAAGAGGTGGCTCGCAGAATCGCAGCTGTCGATGCTTCGATGTCGAGCAGAGAGAATCCGTATCCGGCACGTCGCGAGCAGCAGACGAAGGCTCTTGCTCTGCCGTTGCTGCCGACGACGACCATTGGCTCTTTCCCGCAGACGGCAGAGGTTCGCAAGATGCGCGCTGCCTATCGCAATAGGAAGATCGATCAGCAAGCCTACGATAGGTTTGTTGAAGAAGAGACCGAGCGGTGCATCCGGTTCCAGGAGAAGATTGGCATCGATGTCCTGGTGCATGGAGAGTTCGAACGCAATGACATGGTGGAGTACTTCGGCGAGCAGCTTGAAGGCTTTGTCTTCAGCGAGAACGGCTGGGTGCAGAGCTATGGCTCGCGCTGCGTGAAGCCTCCGATCATCTATGGGGATGTCTCGCGGCCGAAGCCGATGACGGTTCGATGGGTGACCTATGCGCAGTCGCTTAGTTCGCTGCCGGTGAAGGGAATGTTGACGGGACCGGTGACGATTCTGCAATGGTCGTTCGTTCGTGATGATCAACCCCGGTCGCAGACCTGCCAGCAGATTGCTCTGGCGATTCGCGATGAGGTGACCGATCTCGAAGCTGCGGGAATCAAGATCATTCAGATCGACGAGCCGGCGATTCGCGAGGGTCTCCCGCTTCGGCGCGCTGATTGGCCGGAGTATCTGAACTGGAGTGTCAATGCGTTTCGGCTGGCTTCCTCCGGCGTTTCAGATAGTACTCAGATCCATACTCATATGTGCTACTCGGAGTTCAACGACATGATCGATTCGATTGTTCGTATGGATGCGGATGTGATTTCGATGGAGTGCTCGCGCTCGCGTATGGAACTGCTGGATGCCTTCCATCGCGTTCGCTATCCGAATGAGATTGGTCCAGGGGTCTATGACATTCACTCTCCTCGCGTTCCAGAGGATGGGGAGATGGAAGGCCTGCTTAACAAGGCGCTGGAGGTTTTTACGCCGCAGCAGTTGTGGGTCAATCCTGATTGCGGTCTCAAAACAAGGGGATGGAAGGAAGTGGAGTTGGCTTTGTCGAAGATGGTCGAGACAGCTTCTGTGTTGCGGGCATCTCTGAAGGCGTAGCTGAATTCAACCTTGGTGCGGCCGACAGTCCTCTATGCCGGCCGCACCAGTTCAGATCGCATACTAAGAACGGCCTGGATAGTCGCGATACGCCGGAAGACCGAGATCCGGCAGACTGGTGGCCTGCATGGCGGCGCGGACGATGGCCCTGGCCATAACCGTAGCGGCGATGGCGCCGATGGTGGTCACATCGGCTTTGACCTTGGCGGTTCCCGTTGACATGGAGAAGATGGTGTCCCCGTCGCCCATGGTGTGTACGGGATTGATGGCACGGGCGTAACCGTCGTGGGCCATCTGGGCGATCTTGGCCATCTGTGTCTTCGTGAACGGGGCATTCGTTGCGACGACTCCGATGGTGGTGTTCGCTGCATTCTGCACAACGACGCGGTAGCCGTGCATTATGGCTGCCATGGAGTCGCGGAAGCCCTTGCCGTCCTCGCTGCGTGCGCCTGCGACAACTTTGCCTGTCTCGGGTCGGACTACGTCTCCTACCGCGTTCACAGCCACCAACGCGCCGACCACGATGCCGGTATCGCCGATCCTAACGCTGGCCGTGCCTAGTCCTGACTTCATGGCGAACTTTGGTCCGAACATCTTTCCGATGGTTGCGCCTGCGCCCGCACCTACGTTGCCTTCGGCCACGGGTCCTGTGCTTGCCGCGAGGCATGCTTTGTAGCCTGCGTCGGCGTTAGGGCGAATTTTGAAGTTACCGACTCCGAGATCCATGAGAATCGCAGCTGGCACAATGGGCACGACGCCGATTTCGCCAATCTTGTAGCCGAGGTTATGCTCCTCCAGATAGCGGACTACGCCGCTTGCGGCGTCGAGGCCATACGCGCTGCCGCCGGAGAGGAGAATCGCCTGCACCTGCTGGACGGAGTTAGTGGGTGACAGAAGGTCCGTCTCGCGTGTGCCTGGGGCGGAGCCGCGCACGTCTACGCCTGCAGTTGCGCCTGCTTCGCAGATGAGCACGGTGCACCCAGTGGGACGTTCGGTTAACGTATAGTGGCCAACCTTCAAGCCTGGGACGTCGGTGATGGAGCCGCCCTGAGGGAGTGAGTTGGGGTCAAGATCTGCGCCGTAGGCTATCGACGGAAGGGCTGCAGCCAGGGGAAGACCAAGGGCATTGCGAGTAAATTGGCGACGAAGCATAGAGGGACCTTCTTCCAAAGATGATTATCGTGGCTGCGGGGCGAAGTTACTTGGCATCTGTTCCTCCGGCAAAGGAGATGTTGTCTTGTGCCTTGCTCGGATGAAAGATACGGAAGCCCAGCATGACGAGTGCTGCTGCTGCAATACCGACCGCCTGAGGAGAGAACAGCCACACTCCCTCTCCGTGACTCAAACGGATGGTTGTCACTGTTGCGATTACCGCAGCGAGAATACTGGTGAGCGCAGCGGAGGAGAGAACGCGTCGAGAATAGAGCCCGGCGAGCACAGGAATGAAGAGGGACACAGCCATCAACACATAAAAGATGCTGACTGCTGTGATGATGGAGGGCAGAATTGTAGCGAGCAATATGCCGAGTACACCTGCGCAGACTGATGTGATTCGGCTGGCAACCAGAAGTTTTTGCTGCGAGACGCCGGGATTGAGAAAGGTCTTGTAGAGATCGACCGCAAGCGATGTAGAGAGCATGAAGAGAATGGCGTCGGTGGCACTGAGCTCGGCGGAGAAGATCGAGGCGAGAGTCCACACGCCGAGCCATCTCGGAAGAAGCAGCTTCATGGCGGAGGGAAGTGCGAGTTCGGGATTCGCGAGGTGGGGGAGGGCAGCAAAGGCGCATAAACCAAGTAAAGGCGGGACGAATGCGAAGAGCGCCTGACCGACCGAGTTGAGACCTACACCAAGTTTTACGGTCTTCACGTCGCGCGCTCCATATACTTTTTGCACGAGGCCCGGCGAGATCATGAATGCGGGTACAAGGAAGGCGATCCATGCGAACAGCTGTTTTGAGCCAACGCCAACCATGCTGAACATGGGGCCTGCAGCAGCCTCGCTTCCTTTGTTCGCGACGATAAGCTCGTGTACATGCGACCAGCCGCCAAGGGTGTGGATGGCGAAGGGAACCGCCAGCAGAAGTCCGGACATCGTCACGGCGAGCTCGAAGATATTAACGAAGGCAGAGGACATCAGGCCGCCAGCCGTGCAGTAGACGATGGCCACAACGCCACCGATGAGGCATCCCTCCCACTTGGGGATTCCGGCGACGGTATTGAGGATGGTAGAGATCGCGAGGATCTGTGCTGCAAGAAGCGCAAGAGCGCCGCACCAGAACAGGACGGAGATCAGAGCCTTGACAGACTTTCCATAACGGAACTCAAGGAAGTCTGGGAGGGTGGCGAGGCCGTGCTTTTTGGCCATAGTCCATAGCCGTGGGCCCAGGAACTGCGAGAGCAATAGGGTTCCAATGCTGGCTGAGCCTACCCACCACCATGCCGAGAGTCCGAAGCGATACCCAAGGCCTGTCGCTCCGACGGTAGACCCGGCTCCAATGTTGGCAGCAAGAAAAGTTGCAAAGAGTCTTCCCGGTCCAAGGCTTCTTCCGGCGACGAGGAAGTCTGAGGAGTTTTTTACCCGCCGGCTCATGAAGATGCCAAGTGCCATCAGAAAGACGGAGTAGAAGAGCAGAGCAGCGAGGTATAAATTCATCGCGCTCCGACACTTCTATAGACCGTCTCTTGAACGTTCACCGACAAGCCTTGTGCAACCATAAAGTGACCTCGATGATTGGGAAAGAACCCCAGCTTTGTATTCGAAGTGGAGGTTTTTCAGATTCTACCGTCTTGAAGGTTGAGCTAACGACTACTTCTTCAGGATGAACTGTACGTAGAGACGACATTAGAAGGCGTACTTCGCAGCTAGCTGAATGACCCGTGAGTCATTGCCAACGGTTGATGTGATCTTGCCGAAGGTTGAGGTTCCAAACGTAAGACTGGGTTGTGCGAAGTGGGCCTCGTTGAAGAGGTTGAAGATTTCAAAGCGGAGTTGGATCTTGTGGTTCTCCGTCAGGTTGAAGTCCTTGAACAGTGAGGCGTCGGTCGTGTTGAAGCCAGGTCCGACAAGGGTGTTGCGCCTTTCGTTGCCCGATTGACTATTGTCGATGCGAGTGACACCGGCGACGGTAGTGGTAGGAAGCGAGAAGCAGGCGGTATTGAAGAATCCCTGGGGCTTATGAAGAGCGCCCGATGTGGGGTCGCAGGTGACGTTAGGTCGGAAGGTGAGGGACTGAGCCGTTGTGGAAGAGTTGACGGCTGTGAAGGGGTTGCCGGATTGGGTCTGGAAGATGCCATTGATCTGCCAGCCACCTACCATCAAGCGTTCCACGAGCGATTTATCGAGCAGCTTTGGCAGTTCATAGCCGAAGCTGAGGACGAAACGATTGCGAGTGTCGTAGAGGGAGTTGCCTTTCTCGCGAACGAGAGCAGCGTCGATAGACGACTGGTTGCCGATGGTGACGGGCAGAACGGGGCGCAGGTCACCTCCTATATTAAGGCCGGAGACGTGATCCATGGAGTGGCTCCAGGTGTAGGCTAGGGTTCCGTGGGCGCGATGCCAGTTACGCAGATTGAAGCTGGCCTGAAGGGAGTCGTACCAGGACTTGGCGGCCGAGAAGGTGGGTCGAGTAAGACCGAATTGAGGGAAGACAGCACGCGCGCCGGCGCGGTAGGCGTTGGAGGGAATTGATCCTCCTCCCGCGAGAACGCTGGTTGGATTGACCTCAATGAAGATCGGAAGGAACTGGCCGCGAGAGCCGACGTACCCGAGTTCGAAGGTTGTCCGATCGGTGAATTGATGTTGCACGCTCAGGTTGTACTGCTGGATGTTCGGCGACTTGTATGAGCCAGGCAAGCTCCAGCCGATGAAGGTCAGGCCTGGGGGGAAGCCGACGGCTCCGGTAGCGACTCCGTTGTATGGATTGGAGAAGTAGGCGGACGTCGGCTTGGTGGTGTTTGCGTAGAAATCAACCTCCTGCAGCGGCTGGAAGGGAGGAGCGAGCGTACCGTTCTGGAAGAAGTCTCCCTGGCCTGGAATTGAATCGAAGTAGATGCCCCAGGCCACGCGAATGCTGGTTTTCGAGTCTCCATTCGGATCGATGATGATGCCGAGACGCGGCGAGACATTGTTGATATCTGTGTAGTAGGTGGAGCGAGGAACATTTGTATCGCCCGGGTAGACGAGGCCCATGGGAGCGTTCGGCTGAACGGTGGATTGTTGACCTGGGTGCAGGGCGGCGAGGTGGTTCTTGTCTTCGACATAGGGTCGGTTAACCTCGTATCGAACGCCTGCCTCGATAGAGATGTGCCTGTTGATGCGGAACTGGTCCTGACCGTACCCGGAGTAGGTCCATGAGGAACCGTTCATGCTGGGATCACCTGATCCTTGCTGAAACATGTAAGGAGTGCCGAGGAGGAAGTCCGCGAGCGCATTGCCCGTGAAGTTGTTGGTAAAAGTGAAGGCGCCGTTGGAGCGGTTGATGTAGAGAAGGTTGATTCGGTCTCGCCTTATCTCACCGCCGAACTGAAAGGTGTGCCTATGGAAGGTCCAGGTGAAGTCATCCGAGATCGTGTCGACGGTATTGGCTCGATAGGCGAAGGGTTGTTGTGCGTCACCCTGGGTAAAGTAACCCGTGACAGTAACATTCGGAAGGCCCTTGGCGGAGGCGTTCGTTGAACTGTAAGCGTATCCCGCGGAGGCGAGATCGAGACCGCTCGTGGCGTTCGGTTTGCCGTCGATGGTTTGGCGTGCGTACCGGGCCACGTTGATCATGCGGTCGTTTACGATCCATGTGTCGGAGATCAGATAGTCCTGCAACGTCATGATCTGCCGGTTACCGGCTGGAGCGAAGTTGGATGGGGTTATCGGGCCAAAGAGATTCTGGTGATTGTGCATGTAGCGGCCCAGGATGGAGTGCTTTGAGCCAAATCTCCAGTCGCCACGAAAGCCATACATATCACGGTTGTCGATATTGGGTGGGGCAGCGGAGTATTGATTGAGTGGGCCGGACGTATTTGGTAGAGGGATATAGGTCTTCAGTAGATAGGCGCTGACAGCGCTGATACGCGATGGATCGATGACGTTTGGTCTGCCGCCATAGTTGAACTGCTGGCCAGTCTGCGGGTCGATAACGGGCGCCGTGATCTCGGAAAAATTACCGTTGCGCTCTGCGGCGCTGAGGACAGGTACGTTCAATACATTGCTTGTTGCGTCCTTCAGGCGAAAGCCTTCATAGAATCCGAAGAGGAAGAGCTTGTCCTTGAGGATGGGTCCGCCAGCGGCTCCGCCGAACTGATTCTGGAGATAGTTTGGCTTTGCCTGGTTGGATGACGTGAAGTAGTTCCTGGCCGCGAGGGCGGCTTCACGATTGAACCACCAGACACTGCCGCGAACCTGATTGGTCCCGGACCGGGTGACGACATTGACGACGGAGCCTGCGTTGCGACCGTACTGTGCCTCGTAGGAGTGCGTCATGATCTTGAACTCTTCGATGGCATCGGGCGGTGGGCGCATCACGAAGCCGCTGTTAAAGGAGTCGTTGTTTGGCACACCATCGAGGAGGAAGTTATTCGACTGATTGCGCATCCCATTGACGTTGAAGCTTCCGGTGGAGTTGCCGAAGCCACCGGGGGTTGCGGTCCCATTGGCCCCGCCAAGTCCCGCTGGGGCGGCGATGACGCCTGGGATGAGTGTGCCGAGTTGCGCGAAGTTTCGACCGTTGAGAGGAAGATCGACGATACTTTGGTGATCGACGACAGTGCCGAGGGTCGCATTTCCTGTTTCCACCAGCGGGGCGGCATCCGTGACTGTTATCTCCTGTGATGTGCCACCTGTCTGAAGGGCGATGTTGACTCGCGTGGTGCCGTTAACAAGGACCTCTACTCCCTTGATCAGGTTGGTCTTGAATCCTGAAAGGCTTACCTTGACCTGATACACCCCGGGGTTGACCAACGGGAGGGTAAAAGAGCCATCGGGTCCGGATGTAACGGTACGGACTTGACTCGTCGCTGAACTGATGAGGTCTACGCTGGCGGCAGGTACTACTCTTCCGGCCGGATCATTAACGATGCCGGTAATTTGGCCGGTTGCCTGGCCAAGAGCTGAAGCTGGAAGGAAGAGAAAATATGCTGCGGACAGGAGTGCCTTTAGACTTCTGCGCACGATATTTTGTCGAAGATCGCTGAGGCCCAAGGCTAAAACGAGCAGCAAATGCATGAACAGGGCGGATTGTTGATAGAACAAAAAAGGAACTTCTGTTCGGAAGGCTTGCGGCGTTTGGAGCATGAAGGTCTCATCTGTATTATCCTCCTTTCCCGTATCACATTTTATTTCAATAGTTTTCAGGAGTTGTTGCTGCATGTCAAAAGGGATTTAAGGTTTGGCTGAGGGTTGTCGCAAGAGGACAACAGAGTGGTTTTGCTGGTCTGGATGTGGTGCGATGTCTGGCAAAAGCTGCCATCGCATGGTTCATTTTGACCTCCAAAATTCGGCAACTTTCCGGATTTTGGAGGGTGGAATCGATGAGGCATGGGTGGTTCCGCCTAGGGTGTGCGCCTAGGGTGAAGGAGGGGCGCCGCTCTGTGAGGCCGTGGGTGCCGGCGTGGTCTTCTGCGTAGGCTTCGGACGTGGCCTGCGCTTCTTCGCAGGGGGCTCGGTGGGGCAGACGGCAGGGGCGGGAGCAGGGGCAGCGGGGATCGCGCGAAGCTTGGTTTGCAGATCGCGAACCTGCTGATCCTGCGTGAGAGCGACAGCCTGTAGCCGGTCG
Source organism: Edaphobacter sp. (assembly GCA_025462645.1). Classification (GTDB taxonomy): domain Bacteria; phylum Acidobacteriota; class Terriglobia; order Terriglobales; family Acidobacteriaceae; genus Edaphobacter. Next base: position 100,684 of record JAOAPB010000077.1, read on the forward strand.
CCCAGGTCGCGACGCGCTGCGTCAAGGCTTGCCATCGCCTGTTCCAATGGCGCGCTTTGCTGTGTGGGAGCAGCGGATCTGGCTACAGCGGCGACACGGAGAAGAACATCGTATAACGCCTCAATGTTGCGGTAGGCCGGCAGCACTTGCGTTATCGAGCCGGGCGCCGCATCGGCGGTTGCAAGGAGCGGCGGTAGCGTAGTCTCCAGATCGCGACGGATGGAGTTGATGTTTGCCTCTGTCTCTTCGCGCGCGGCCCCGGAGGTCTTCCACTTGTCCGTTCGCAGCGCATCGAGGGTTGGCTGTAATGTGCTGAGCGCGGGTTGCAAGATCTCCGAGGGGGTTCTCGGCGCTTGCGCTTCCGCTGGGCTGGCGGGTGTTTGTGCCGAGAGCGTGGCGGCTGCCCCACAAAGAGTCAAAAGAAGAGACGAAGAGAAGAATCGCATAGTGGTTACCCTCATGGAAGACCTGTACCGGCCCCTGTTCTGTATAAATACACCGCAAGAACGGGAAGACTCGGGTCTTCGGGTTCTTTAAGCTACTCGGAATATCTTGCGTCCTCATCGCCTGCAAACGCAAATCTACCTGCGTTTCGTATTTTATTCAGGGTGGCTATGACGATCGAAGATCGTCTCATGAAGTGCGCTTTAGCCTCCACTGTAGAGGGGGAGTAAAGCACGAAAAAAGGCCCGGCCTCCGCGAGGAGGCCGGGCCTTTTGGTTAGGGTTAGAAGTGGTACTTCACCGAGAGCTGCAAGTTTCTAGGTCCAGAGCGAATCGGCGTAGTTGCATTGCCGGTCTGTCTGGAAATGTTGCCAAAGTCAGTGGAGTTGACATTGCCGAGAGGGTTGCCGAGGTAGGCGCTGTTGAAGACGTTATCAGCATCTGCCCGGAAGTTGATCTGTTGCTCATGCCAGACGGTGAAGTCCTTGGTGACGGATGCACCGTAGGTCTGGAAGCCCGGTGCCCGCTCCGAAGAGGGGCGAGCGGTGCCGAAGGTTCCGTTGCTGGGTTGACCGTAGGCGCAGACTCCGTTATCGGCAGCCCTGCCATTTGCGTCCAAGCCACACGGTTTAGCCGACGGATCGGTTCCAAACCAGCTGTCGATGGAGGCGTTGACGACCTTCAGCTTGCGATAGTGATTGGCGCGCTGAGAGTTGCCGTTGACGAAGGCATTGTTCATACTGGTGTTGATGTTGACCGGAAAACCGGTGTAGGAGACTCCGGTCATGCCGACCTTCCATCCTCCGACGATTTCATCGAGGATGAGAGGCATATTGGCGCCAACCAAGCGTCCGCGGCCAAGCGGAAGGTCATAGACCATATTCCAGTTGATCGCGTGACGCACGTCCTGTCCCACGGGGCCGTACTCCGAGTGAAGATCGTAGACGTTCTCGGCATAGGCGCTGGATGCATTGATGCTGGGAACACCGTAGAAACCGGTGCTGTTGGTCATGCCATGGCTCCAGGTGTAGTTGACGGTGTACTGCAGGCCGTGCCAGGCACGCTGGCGAAAGCTGGTCTGCAAGGCGTTGTAGTTCATCATGGCGTTGGAATCTGTATAGCGAATGACGCCGTTATAGCCTACCCCCGGGGTTGCATAGAACGGGGCAGGGGCTTGTGCGAGGCAAGTTGCTTTCGGGGCAGAGGTCGCCCCGGTCACGGGAGCTCCATTGTCGATACAAGGATTGCGTAGCTGGTTCCGCTGGTTTGCGGTAACCAGATGCTGTCCCGATTCGCCAATATAGCCAACCTGGACGGAGGCAGTGTTATTGAGTTGATACTCCAGGGTCAGGTTGTACATGCCGATGAAGGCTGGCTTGATCTTCTTGTTCCATACGTTGTAGACCGCTCCGGAGGCTGCGGCACCTGAGGAAGGATTGCTGAAGCCGTTTCTCACGTCGAAGAAGTTGCCTGTGGCACCTGTTGCGGAGGAGGGCAGACTTCCGCTTGCCTGGTAGGTGGACTGGAAGGGAAGGTTAGTGGTCATCCGAAGATTCGCGCCGGTACCTTCCATGTAGTTCTGAAGGCCATATCCGCCGCGCACTACCCAACGAGTGGTCGGTGAGTACGCGAAGCCGATACGAGGCATCACGCTGCCGTAGAAGGGATCGACGAGTCCGCGGCCATATCCCGCAGCTTTGGCCTGGGGAGAGCCATCGATCAGAATGACCGAGGGGTTATTCGGATCGATCGTCGACATCTTGTGGTTGACCTCGTAGATCGGCTGGACGTACTCATACCGGACGCCGATGTTGAGAGTCAGGTTCGGAAGCACCTTCCAGTCGTCCTGGATGAAGTAAGCATCCCGCCACGACCGCATGCCCACTGGCCCAGCGACGCCGCCCTTGCTGACGAAGCCGGCACGGTTCAGAAGAAGGTCGGCTGCGGTGTATCCGTTATGAGCGAATCCTTTTGGATCGGCATTTGGTGTGGAGCTGCCGGCGCCGAGGAAGTAGAAGCCGCCGACAGAACCGTCGTTACCAGGGTAGAAGTTATTCTGCTGCTGACGCTGGAACTGAACGCCAATTTTGAAGGTATGGCGGTTCTTGAGCAGGGTGAGATTATCTCCGTACAGGAAGGTATTGAGGGTGTAGTTCGTGCCGGCATTCGAGTTGCCCAGAGTCGTGTACTCTGTGCCGTTTGAAGCGTTGAAGCCCTGGGGGCTGGCTGAGTTGGTCATCTGCAACGCCGAGAAGCCGGCAAAGGCCTGTGTCGCCGGTGCGACGCTGGAGCCGATGCCAAGAATCTTGTTGCCGTTGAGACCGAAGACGCCGGTCGGATCCAGAAGGACAGCGCCGTTATTCTGAATGCGGGTGTAACCTGCGCGGAACTCATTCACTATGGAAGAGTTGATGGTGTGGACCTCGTTGATGGCTACGCCCCGAACGGGAAAGGTCGGCGCACTGGCGAAGCTGGTTGGCAGCGGATTAATCGTAGTCTGACCGCTGTCGCTCTGCGAATAACGAATCGAAAGGTTGTCTTTTTCGGTCGCCTTCCAATCAACCTTGACGTCGAATTGGTTGCCGTAGTTGCGGAGCTTTTGGACGCCACGATAGTTGTTGAGAGCGGGCGAACCTCGCTGGGGGGTCTGATTGGGTGCAGGATATAGCTCAGGATGTGCCAGCAGGTATTGCGCTGCGGGGTTGTTTATTGGAATCTTGTTGTTCGCATATGCAGGGAAACCAGCGGTGGTTGGGTCGTATAGCTGAATCAACCTTGCTGTGCACTGGGTTTGGGTATCTGCGGCGAGGCACATCACGCTGCTATCAAGCAGTTCGGAGAAGTCGCCCAGACGTTGCTTGGCGCTGAGCACGGTTGCATTGGCCGGCCCGGCAAGATGATAGCGGCCACCCTGGTAGTCGCCAAAGAAGAAGAGCCGGTCGTGGAAGATTGGGCCGCCGAAGGTTCCGCCGAAGATATTACGCGTGAACGAGTTCTTTGCCGTAGGGGTGACGGTGTGCTTGTTGGCCCAGCTATTTGCGTTGAGGTTGTAGTTGGAAAGGAAGTAGAACGCGCTTCCGTGCCAGTTGTTGGTACCACTCTTGGTCTGATAGAGAATGTCGCCACCAAGTACGTTGCCGTACTCAGCCGGAGCATTTGCAGAGATAACCTGTACCTGACCGATCGCATCCACGCTGGGGTTGTAGCCGGGGGTGTCGTCGAGCGTCTGGTTGATGTTCATGCCGTCGAGCAGATACTGATTCGTCTGCTGCCGGTTGCCGTTGACGGAGACTGTATTGCCGCTATTCGTGCTCAGCGGCCCTGAGATTGCGGCCTGGTTCACAAAACCGTTGGGGTTGGTGCTGACTGCACCCGGCAGGAACATGGTCAAGGCGATGAGATTGCGGCTGACCAGCGGCATGTTATCGATGGCGCGTGCATCGAGGGTTGTCGCCAGGGTGGGGTTTTCCGTGTTCATCAGAGGGGTAATCTCCGCCTCAACGGCCACCTTTTGCAGTTGACCTGCCAGTCCCAGCTTTCCATCGATCTTCGCGTTCTGGCCGGTTTCCAGTGCAAACGGTCCATATGTGGTCGCCGCAAAACCCGGCGATTCGATTGTGACCTTATAGTTACCGATCTGCAGGAAGCGGATGTTATAGATACCGTCGTCGTTAGTGGTGGTGGGGGTTGCGATGCCGGTTTCAACGTTGGTTGCCACTACTTTTGCGTTTGGAATGACTGCGCCCGAAGGATCGGTCACGGTACCATTCACGCTTCCAGTAATTGTCTGAGCCTGGGAGACAATAGCGGTACAAAGTAGCACCGCCAGGACTCCCATTCTTATCGCTTGGACATATTTGCGCATCTTTTGCATTTTGGTCTCCTCGGAAAAGTGAAACTGGTTATTAGCAAACTGCATGAAGTTTGTCTTGTGTTTTACGGCAAACTAGACAAGGGAAAGAATCGGTAGTGAATCGTCCAGCGACCAGTTTTTCCAGGGGGTATGTCGAGATGGATATAAGCCTCTGGAGATACTGTGCTGCGGATTGACCACAAATAAAACCGCGAAATGGGTGAATCGGATGTTTGCTGTACACCGATCCTGGTGTTGTTGTCTTCGATCGTGATGTTGTAGTCGGCGGCCTTGTTCGAATAGCCTTTTATATAGCTGGCGACTGTCTGTCGCGGTTGCAACTCCTCCTGGTATGCAATGTTGTTTCCTTCAACCCTGGCTGCCGGGGCAAGCGGCGTCTCCAACTCAGGTTTGAAGGGAAATCGAATTATCATCCCTGGACCGGTAGGATGTCCATCAAACATAAAGAAGTCGTGATCGTAGACTTCGGTTTGGATGGTCTTCTGCCCAACGTTCTTCAGGCGATGTTCTAACGTCAGCACCGCACCATCGAGCTTGAGTGTCTTTTCGTAGACGTAAGCAATGCCTCGCGGGCCTTTGAGCTCCTGCGTGAAGGTGACTGACCGCTGTTTTACGCGAACCGTCCATTTTCCCGAGTCGACAAGTGGATAGGTGAACCCGAACTTGTAGGGCGAGTCATCTACCTTGCGCAAGACTCCGACTCCAGGCTTTACAAAAAGATCGCCAGGCTTGGCGTCGCTGTATCCAATAGCTCCGTCGCTCGAGCGAAACTCCTCCACTGGGCCAGTAATCGAATCATTCAAGAGAGGATCGTACTTGGGAAACCATTCCCCGAAGAGCTTGTGACCGTTGAAGGAGACGCATCCGACAACGCCGGACCAATCAAAACGCGATGCACGATAGTATCCGCGTTCTGCATCGGGTAGAAAGACGAGTGCATCCAAGGTTCCATTTGAGAGCAGTGCCTTGGGGTGATCGGAGTTAGGGATATCCGTACAGAGCGAAGGGTGACCCTGGTCAGCTATCGATCCTTTCTGAGCCCATATTGGCATAGCCAGGAATAGGAGTGAGAGAGCCCAGACGGTGGCGTGCCCGTGCCCCATCCTTTGTACGGAAGGGCTACAGCTTAGGCGATTGCTCGATATCGTCACGATGTCCTTTCAGTGGATAGGTATCAATATCACAAAGTAATCAACGATCAGGAACTAACTTATGGCCGTATCGACATGGCATGGTGAAAGACATTGTTTGGGTCATAACGCCGCTTGACGCTCTGAAGGAAGGGATATAAGTCATGATCGCCGTAGTAGAGCTGCGGCCAGAAGGAGTAGGCAAGCATATCTTTGTCCGGGTAGTTGATATAGCAGCCCTCATAGCGATCATTGGGATAAGGCGTCCCCTTATAACGTTGGTCCGCATCGGGACCTGAGTATAAGTCGGTGTAAAAATCGCTCATCCACTGCAGGTGACCAGCATCTTCTTCTTCACGGGACCAGTAGCTGATGAATTGCATTTTGATGGTGGAAGAACGCTGCGGGATGGCAGTATCGGCTACCCTCTCGAAATTGTTGACGGCACCACCATAAGCATCGATCAATACCATGGAGCTGCTTAGATCTATACCTGGTATCGTGCGGTTCATGTGTTTGTAGAAACTTTTGATCTCTGATGGCGTGAAAGTACGTTTGATATAGCAGGACTTGTATTTCGCTCTCTGGCTGCCGCCACCACCGCCTCTTACGGTCGCATCCAGCCAGAGGTGGTGAGTCATCATCTGCGGCGCCCAACAGGCCTGTTGGGTTGCCTCCCCTTTCTGTTCTGATCGAGAGCTGGGTCCGGCAGCTTGATTTACAGGAGTTCCAAAGGTCGGGTTACAAGGATGGAAGAGAGCGAAGAATTCATTGAGGACACGTAGATCCTTGCAGGTGCCGTCAGGATTGCAAAACTGGACAGAGATGCCAAAGCGGCCAGCGGAGCGATGTGACAGGCCGATGATCGCGAACATTCCCCAGGTGTCCGGATCCTTGCCACGTGTCTCAAAGTAATGACTGTAGGTGGTCAGAATGGCTTCGAAGCGCTCTGGTGTCATATCGGCCCATGAGAAGGACATGTTTGCCGAGATGACTTCCTGCGGTGCCTGAGGCAACTTGTCAAAGTAATAACTTGTAATAACGCCGAAGTTGCCTCCTCCAGCCCCTCGACATGCACGGAAGAGATCGGGATCATGTGTGCGATCCACCTTGCGGAGGATGACTTTACCGCTGGCGTCGACGGTCAAGATATCGACCGCTGAAAGCCAGTCCACAGTTAAGCCCTGGAGTCGTGACAGAACGCCATAGCCACCTCCGCTGATGTGACCGCCAGCTCCTACCGAATAACAAGAGCCGCCGGGGAGAGTCACGCCATAGCGCTTGTACAGATAGGAGTAGGCCTCCCCAAGTTGAGTTCCGGCGCTGATCCGATACTGATGCCCACTTCCATCGGCATTCAGGTCGTTGAGCATGCTGAGGTCCAGAATGACCCCGCCGGGATTGTTCGAGACGAAGTCTTCATAGCAGTGCCCAGCAGATCGGACGGTAGGGCGCAAACCCGCACTCACGATTTTCTGGAGTGCCGCAGCAGCGGTATCTGCACTATCGCATAGTTCTATACGGCTGACGGCATCTGCCTCAGATATGGGAAATCTTAGGTTATGGCCTTTTTTCAGCGTGTTGTAGCGTGCGTCCTGTCGGGGCACGGTGGTAGACATATCGCTCCTTATCACACAGAACCAAAGTATGGAATCCTCATGGAGCTCACATGGAAAGCGACTAGCGCATTCTGCATGGGGGCTCTTTGGAAGATCTGGTGTGCCAAATAGCAGAACTTCAGGCTTTACAAGCTACATGGCTAATCGCAGGAATAGATATTTAGTTCGCGACCATCAATTAGTTGTCTTTGTGAACGTTACGATTCGATTACAGTTTAAAAAGTCTGTCATCGGGCAGTTGCAGTGCAAGGAAATAGGTCAAATGGCCTATGCTTGATGATTATAGGCAAAGATTGACGATCCTAAATATATTAGAATGTGCATCTTATCTTGGGAGTCTAGACCTCTAGCCATCTACAATTTCCCTCTTCACATCCCGGCTCCATCTGCCTGGCAGCTAGCAGGTCCATATAAAAGGCCGCGATTGCAGCCGGAGCAGGAGCGCTCAACGATATCCAACAAGTCGCAGTATGACCGGAAAGCGAACGATATTTTTATTGACGAACAATATCCACTGTAGGTAAAAATCAATTCGCGACCAATCAGAAACCGGTCAGTGACGGCGGTCAACTTCCCGGTCAGGGAAGGATGCTCTTGCAATTCGGGCCGCGCCTTGGAACGTATTCAACCACTCGTCGTTTGCTGATAATGCGCGGTCCTCTACAACATCGATTGCCAAAGTCACGTATAAGATCTTCGTGAAGTGTTTCTCAAATGACCTCACTAAGGAGCCTCTCTTTTATGTCCGTTTCAAAGGCATACCTTGCCTGCTTCGCATTGGCAGCAATCTCGTTTCTTTCCGTACAGCCCGCGGTGGGACAGAAAAATGATCTGGCTGCGCGGCCACCGATGGGGTGGAATAGCTGGAACCACTTCGCTCAAAAGGTCGATGACGCCTCTGTTCGTGCGCAGGCAGAGGCGATGGTCTCTAGCGGTATGAGGGACGCTGGGTATACCTACATCAATATCGATGACACCTGGGAAGGCGAGCGCGACGCGAAGGGCAATATTCAGACCAACAGTAAATTTCCCGATATGAAAGCGCTGGCGGACTTCGTTCATAGCAAGGGACTGAAGTTGGGGATTTACTCCTCTCCCGGGGCGAAGACATGCGCAAAATATGAAGGAAGCCTGGGTCATGAGTTGCAGGACGCGCGCACGTATGCAGCCTGGGGAATTGATTATTTGAAATATGACCTGTGCGGCCTCAGAACGGAGATGCGCGCAGCGCCTACACCAGAGGCTGCTAATAAGATCATGGTGGCCGCCTATGTGAAGATGCGGGACGCACTGCGCAACACGGGACGGCCGATCGTGTACAGTCTCTGCCAGTATGGAGAGGATGCGGTGTGGGAGTGGGGACCGACTGTTGGGGCTAATCTCTGGCGTACAACTGGAGACATCACCGACAAGTATGCCAAGATGGCTGAGATTGGCTTCGGTCAGGCTGGATTGGGTCGCTTCGCCGGTCCAGGACATTGGAACGATCCCGACATGCTCGAAGTAGGGAACGGTGGAATGTCGCTGAACGAGTATCGGACCCACATGAGTCTGTGGGCCATTCTCGCGGCTCCGTTGCTGGCCGGCAACGACTTGTCAACGATGACTCCAGAGACGATTGCGCTTCTGACGAACCGAGATGTGATTGCCGTCGATCAGGATTCGCTAGGGAAGCAGGGAGATCGGGTGAGCGCCGAAGGGCCGATCGAGATATGGACTCGTTCGCTGGCTGATGGATCAAAGGCTGTAGGCGTCTTCAACCGTCATCCTTCCGCGTTGACCACACGAGTGGACTTTAGCAAACTCGGTTTCACCCGCCCAGTAAAGGCTAAAGATATATGGCAATCGAAAGACCTCGGAAGCATAGGCGCGCCTTACACCGTAACGGTGCCAGGACATGGCGTTCTCTTTCTACGGGTATCGCAGTAAGTCTTTTCTCGTTCGAATGAAAGATGCCGAACCAGGGAAGACTTCAGCGTTGGATGGAGATGACTTGCCCCTTCATGCGAAGGGGCAAGTCATCCGTCAGAGGCTTTGTGGTCGAACTTAAATGATCGACCCAGAAGCTGTGCTTGTTTTGGAGTACGTGCTTAGTAGAGCCATTAGCTATCTTTGCGGTAAAGGAGCTCGCGCATGGAGTTCCTCCTGGCCTCGTTCGCTTCAGTCGCCGTCCTGCGTTCGTCGGCGTCCATGCGATGCTGAGTTGTGGAGTCATTTGATTCGGGAATGCTGCATTCTGGACAGCGGTTGGCGAAACCAGGTTTATTCGGCTTCAGCTCGAACTCCTCTTTGCAGACGGTGCAGACTTTAATGGGGAAAGCCATCTGTCCATAATACGACGCTCATCGCAGAGATGCGACCCTGTTGGATAGTCCAACTCTATGCAATGACTTTATCGGAGACAACGTTTGCGCATATTCAGGTAAGAGACGTGGCAGTTAGACTAAGCGTATGGTGACTGGGCGAGTGATGGCACTCGATGTGGGAAAAGTACGCGTGGGCGTTGCGCTCACGGATCCGCTCGGCTATACGGCACAGCCTCTGCTGACCCTGTGGCGCAAAAGCCGGGGTGAAGATCTGCGCAGTCTGTTGCGGCTGATTCGTAAGTATGAGGTAGTGGAGATTGTGGTGGGGAATCCGCTGCATATGTCCGGCGACGTGAGTTCGTGGGCGGCGAAGGTGCAGGAGTTCGCCGAGGAGTTGCGCCAGCGTTCGGGGCTACCGACAACGTTGTGGGACGAGCGGCTGAGTTCGGTCGCGGCGCACGAGATTCTCGACGAGGCGGGTCATCAGCGACGAAATCGCAAACATGTGATCGACCAGGTCGCAGCAGTAGTAATACTGCGTGGGTGGATGGAAGCCAAGGTGGAGGCGACGGCACGGGCGGCGCTGGAGCAAGAGGGTCTGAAGTGAAGAGGATAGATAGATGCTGCGAGAGATAACTGCAGATAGCCGAATGAGAGAACGTGTTATCTGCGGTGAGGCGAGCCAATTCGCGGATAACACGTACTTTGATGCCAGGGCGCTATCTCTCGTACAGCAGGAGGCGAAGCGATTTCGAAGATTGGCATCGCCACCACGCTTTGCATGAAACGGGTGGCGATCTTTCTCTACCTTCTAACCAAAACATTCCGGATTAAATCTGCGCTGTACCGCCGTCAACGAACAATTCAATACCGTTCACGAAGCTTGAATCGTTCGAGGCAAGGAAGAGGGCTACCGTTGCGATCTCCTCCGGGCGTCCCATTTCGCCGCGCGGAATTTGTGACTTGAAGTACTCCTTTGCCTCTGGTCCAAGGGGATCGAGAATTGGAGTGTCGATGGTTCCCGGACTCAGGACATTTACTCGGATGTTTCGTTCCTTCAGGTCGACAAGCCAGGTACGTGCAAAAGACCGTACTGCGGCTTTGCTGGCACTGTAGACGCCAAACGCCGGGAAGCCCTTGATGCTGGCGATCGATCCGTTCAAGAAGATCGAACCGCCATCGGAGAAGAGCGGCAGAGCTTTCTGTACGGTGAAGAGCGTTCCACGAACATTGAGATTGAAGGTCTTATCGAAGTGTTCCTCAGTGACTTCTCCGATCTTCGCCAATTCGCCCTGTCCTGCGCTTGCAAAGAGTACATCGATCTTTCCCTTTTCCTTCTTTACCGTCTCGTAGAGCCGGTCTAGATCGCCGAGGTTTGCTGCATCGCCCTGTACGCCTGTTACGTTGCGACCGATCGCCTTGACTGCTTCATCCAGCTTGTCCTGACGGCGGCCAGTGATGAAGACGTAGGCGCCTTCTTCGACGAAGAGCTTTGCCGTCGCGAGTGCCATACCTGATGTTGCTGCAGTAATCACTGCTACTTTTCCTTCGAGTTTTCCCATTTTGATCCATCCTTTCGTGCTGTTTGTGTTGCTCTGACTATTGAAGAAGAATTCGCATCGTGTGGAGGCCACACTCAAACACGCGATGGCGCTGTGCGGTGCGTGGCGTTTGTGTATCAGTTAGCGGAGGCCACCGCTGGCGATAACGAGTTCGCCAGTCAGCCACTTGGAATCCTGCGACGCAAGGAAGGTGACGACGGAGGCGATGTCGTCGACCTGGCCTGAGCGACCGAGTGGAGTTTGCGCTACGAAGGCCTTTTCAAAGTCGGAGCCAATGAAGCCGGCGCTGTGTGTGCCCTCGGTCTCAACGATGCCTGGGTTGACGGAGTTGACGCGGATCTTCCTCGGTCCGAGTTCCTTTGCCAGCACGCCGGTGATAGCGTCGAGAGCGCCCTTGGTGCCGGTGTAGACTGCGCTGTTGGGAGGAGTGATACTGCTGACGCCGGAGCCGATGTTGATGATGCTGGCACCTTCGCCAAGGTGCTTGACGGCCGCCTTCGTCGTGAGAAGAGCACCGAGGACATTGATGTTGAATATCTTATGGAACTGCTCTTCGGTGATCTCCTCGATAGGGGAGAACTCGTACACGCCGGAGTTGTTAACAAGGATATCGAGACGACCGTAGTTCCTGATGGCTGCGTCGATAATACCCTGTGCTTCTGTGCCCTTAGAGACGTCTCCACCGACGGCAACGGCTTTGCCGCCGGCTGCAGTGATGGCGGCGACGACGGTGTCTGCGCCTGACCTGCTGGAGGCGTAGTTGACGACTACCGATGCCCCTTCCGCTGCCAGCGACTTGGCGATGGCAGCTCCGATGCCCTTGGATGCGCCTGTGACGATTGCTACTTTACCTGTGAGCTTGCTCATGTCTAGTTCCTCTTCCTCTTGAATGTTTGGTAGGAGTGCAATGTGAGACTTATTAGATTGCGCAAGACCTGACCAACTGCTGATCGATAGGATGGGGTTCGGTACAGTTATGATTCAATAGTCCAGAATATATAAACTATTGAACAAGAATCCACTCCAAGCTATGATGAGAAAGCATGAGACCGCTTTTCCATCCTTCGGTTGAAGATGTTACGGTCGAGGCCATCCTCCATGCCCTGTCTGATCCTGTGCGCGTAGCCATCTATGCTGAGATCTTGGGTCAGGAGTGTTCGCACAACTGCTCGATTTTTTCGAATATTACTGAAAAGAGCATCCCAAAATCCACACTTTCTCAGCATTTCAAGGCACTGCGCGAAGCAGGTTTGATCCGGGGGGAGCGTCGGGGCGTGGAGATGCACAACACGTCTCGTTGCGCGGAGATCGACAAACGATTTCCAGGTCTGATCGCTGCGATTGTCACAGCGCACAATATTCAATTGGAAGGTAAAACACGGGCTGGCACCGCAGGAAAGCTAAAGCCTCCCAGTCGCGGCGCAAAAGGAAGATAGGCGTTTAGCGACTCATATCCTTAATAAGGACGCTTGATGCCTTTGTCTTTGGCCTTTCCCTACCTTTTGGCACCTTGTCAGGGAGATTCAGTGACTCATTCGTGCAGGAGCGTGCGGACTGCGATCGCCTTATTCATCTGGTACTCTTCTGGGGGTCATTGTGCACTGAACGACGCCGTAGTGCCAGCTTCTGCCCGACCCGGTACCCGTCGTATTCTGATCGGCCTAACACATCCAGGCTTTCCGTCTGCCTAGGAGGATGAAAGGAACGATTTCTTTCTGAAGGTTACTGGCGCGGAGTTTCATGTGCGCGCGCCGGGCGGGGACTCTGCTTCCCGCTTCAGCGATATACCCGAGATCGATGTGGTCCTGATTGACAGAAAGGACCTGCCTTCTGCTGGCGTGGGCGAGACCGGCATAGTTGGTTTGGCACCTGCAGTGAGCAATGCCATCTTTGCCGCCACTGGAACACGCCGGCGTGATATGCCAATGGCGGCGGACGTTTAAGCGGCAAGTGCTAGGTGAGCGTCATACGGTTACCGTCAGTCGACGAGCGGGTTGCGAGACTCTAGTTACACATACGCGATGCAATCGATCGCCAGGCCGTGATCTCCGGCCGGCAGCGCAGCCGGCTGAACCGTATTTCGCGCTGGAAAGACTGATCCCCACTTCCGTGTCTTGTAGACGGCGTTCATTCGGTCGAACTCCTTGATGTCTTCCATGAACACGTTCACCTTTAGCACCTTGTCCAGCGACGAACCTGCTGCAATCAGGTTTTTCTCGATCTCGTCGAGGACCCACTTCGTTTCTTCCTCGATGGTGCCCGCGATGCGGCACCCGATCCCGGAGACAAATAGCAGATTGCCGAACGATACCACTGTTGTAAACGGGAAGGACGTGGCCGGCTTGCCGGTGGCATCCTTCTTTACCATTCGTCCCGTCTGCGCCGAGGCTTCTTGTGCAACCAAGGCTCCGCCCATCACTACCGCTACCTTTGCCGCATCCTTCAAAAGGCCTCTCCGTGTCTGCTTTTCCATATTATTGCCCCTTCTTGTTGTTGAAAGATTGAAAACCCACTCATGGTTACATAACGCCATGAACGTGTGGAACGAAATTACATCCGCTGCATTTGTCCTCCACTGGCCTCCTGCGTCACGGGAGCAGCAGCATTGGTATATTCCTTAGAGTTCTGCGATGCGGTGGTCGTACACCTCGACCGTGGCAGGAGTGCTCGACTGCAGGCTTGATGATCTGGTATGAACTTAAAGTGACTTACTTAATTGCAACCTTCTATCGCTTCGTCTCTTTGCCTGATCCGACTACTCTGCGTGAGGATCTACTCGCCGCATTCGGCGAAAGCGATCTCCGTGGCACGATGCTGATTGCCGATGAGGGGGTGAACGGCACTATCGCCGGGACGCCATCGACCATCGACCATCTATTGAGCGTTCTGGCTGAGAAGGTAGGACTGGAAAGGGAAGAGGTGAAGTTCTCCGTCTCAAAAGAGCGACCTTTCAACCGGCTGAAGTTTCGGGTTAAGGCCGAGATCATTGCCTTCCGCAAAGCGGAGGTTAATCCAATGCAGTCCGGAACATATGTGCAGCCGCAGGAGTGGAACGAGCTGATCGCTGACGCCGAAGTGCTACTGCTGGATACTCGGAACCGTTACGAGACCGATTTAGGCAGCTTCGCCGGTGCGACTGAACCTGGAATCGAGACGTTTTCAGATTTCGTCACCTATGTGCGCGAGAACCTTGACCCAGCGAAGCACTGTAAGGTAGCGATGTTCTGTACCGGCGGCATACGTTGTGAGAAAGCTTCAGCCTTCATGCTGCAGGAAGGTTTTGGGGAGGTCTACCATCTGAAAGGGGGTATCCTAAAATACCTGGAGGAAGTGCCGGAGCAGGCTAGCAAATGGCGAGGCTCATGCTACGTGTTCGACCGTCGAACTGCGGTCGGGCATGCAGATTATGAACGCTGAGATATCATTTAGAGCGCGGCAAGGGCTCTTCGGATCGCGACGGCCGTCCAGGGAAATAGATTCAGGCTGCTGACGCTTTCTATGCCATTTCACAACGTCACGCAGCTCCTTGATATTCGTACCGCCACGCCAGTTTCGTAGATCCAGCTGGCCTTCCACTGAGTTCGGCTTGACGATGCTCGGAAGTGGAAGTGAAACGCACATCATGTCTGACCTGCCAGGTACTCGTTTACAGAACTACGTTCTCCCATGAGAAGACCTCACGTCAGACCAATTTTTAGCCGATTCAACTTTGGCTAGTGGGCGACAGGACAGTTTGGGCAAGATCGAGCCTTTGGCTTTCTACCTTATCGTACTGCTGCTGGGCGCGGCTCATGAGTTCTTCAAAGTCGTATTCGCGCAAGCGAGAGTCCAGCTTGGAGGCCTCCTGAAGAGCTTTCCAGAGGCATAGTTTGCCATGTATGCCGAGCACGAGGAGTTCCAGCGACTCGAACATCTCGAAATCTGTAGAGCCAGTGTGGCCCAGTTTTAAACGCGCGACTTTTTCAAGAAGCCACCCACCGATTTGTTTGACCGCACTGGGACCAGACCCAATCTTCTCTGCAATGGAGCGGAGTGTGCGATCGTCAGCCTGAATCTCCGGCAGCAACACACCGGCGAATTCCCGAAACCTTTGGTTGTCATGCTGATCGCGCATGGCCTCAAGGATTTGGATGGCGACTTGCGCACCGCCAAGATGGTCGTTGAGGTAGGTGTTAAGGGGTTCGGACATGATAGATACCTAAACCGACGAAGAATGTGTGGATAGCCCATCACCTTAACAAGTGCAGCATGGCTCTCTTGTAAAGATGCCTGAGCCAGATGATAGCACCGCCGAATCGGAGCAAACATGGAAGGGAATTGCCACAATTCGTCGCGCGAAAAACGGTGCAAGTGGCGAATGTTCGCTAACTCTGCTATTGTCACCAATCGAAAGGAATCACGTTACGTAAAAAAACACTGAAGCCTGCATGGGAAGTGGTCCGCGAGCTAGTGTCAGACCTTCTAATTTCTTCCGGACGGCAATCCCTCACAATGCTGATCGATGGCAAGAACCCATAGCGCCTCACCCGATCTAATTTGGAGAGTCTAAAGCTTTCGTCAGATCATCCTCGACGTACACTCGACATTTATCAACAAGTGCAACATTCGGGAACTACACTGCCCGCGTCACCTGCGATGATGATGTGCAAGCTGAAACCTCACTCTGATGGATTCGGACACAACAATTCGGCGAGAAGCAATCGTTCGCCTGCAAATTCAGGTGAGTGGTACTGTGCAAGGCGTCGGCTTCCGTCCCTTCGTCTATAAACTAGCCCACGCGCTTGGCCTCACTGGCCACGTCTTCAACTCCACCGCCGGCGTCACGATCGAGATTGAAGGCAGCGAATCCGTCCTCAATGATTTTCTAAAAACACTCAAAACAGAACCCCCGCAACTCGCAGATGTGCAAAAGGTTACCGTCTCACGCATTGGCTTGACCGGCTCTCCTGGCTTCTCTATCCTTCATAGTCGCAAAGAGCAGGGTGCGATTGCTCTCGTTCCCGCAGATGCCGGCACTTGCGATGCCTGCTGGCAGGACTTTGGTGATCCTCTCAACCGTCGCTACGGTTACCCTTTCACCAATTGCACCCACTGCGGCCCACGCTACACGATCATTCAAAACATCCCGTATGATCGCCCCGACACGACCATGTCTGCCTTCATGATGTGCGACAGCTGCGCGGCCGAGTACGCCGACCCCAACGACCGCCGTTTCCATGCGCAGCCCAACGCCTGCAGTCTCTGCGGTCCTTCGCTCGCGCTTCTTTCGCGTGGTGCCGCGCTTCCGCAATCCTTTACAGACACTGAAGCATTGCCCATTCTTCATCACGTCCGCGCTCTTCTTCTTGAAGGAAAAATTCTCGCCGTGAAAGGTCTCGGCGGTTTCCTGCTCGCATGTGATGCCAACAATGAAACCGCAGTCACCGAACTGCGGCGCCGCAAACACCGTCCACATAAGCCCTTTGCTCTGATGGTCCGCGATATCGATGCCGCTCATGTCCTGTGCGAACTCTCCACTGAAGATGAAGCCGCACTCCGCCACTTACGCCGCCCCGTCGTCATTCTTCCGAAGCGTCCAGATGTCAATCTTGCGCTGAGCATTGCTCCCGGCAACAACACCCTGGGGCTTATGCTTCCCTATACCCCGCTCCATTACCTTCTCTTCAGTGATTCGTCGCAGACAGAATCCGTTTTCCCTGCGCTGGTAATGACTAGCGGCAATATCAGCGAAGAGCCTATCGTGATCTCGAACACTGGCGCAATGCTCCACCTTGGAGGCGTGGCCGATCTGTTCCTTCTGCACAACCGCGAGATCGCGACCCGCGTTGATGATTCCGTCGTTCGCACCTTCGAGGGTTGCGGACGCGTTCTC
This sequence comes from Edaphobacter sp., assembly GCA_025462645.1. Taxonomy (GTDB): domain Bacteria; phylum Acidobacteriota; class Terriglobia; order Terriglobales; family Acidobacteriaceae; genus Edaphobacter. Next base: position 117,490 of record JAOAPB010000077.1, read on the forward strand.
CGCCGTTCCCGCGGCTTCGCTCCGCAGACGATCCAGCTTGAGTCCGCAAATGAATCGGTCTTAGCTTTTGGCGCGGAACTGAAGAATACGTTCTGCCTCACCAAAGATGGGCATGCCATTCTTAGCCAGCATATTGGTGACCTGCAGAACTACGAGACCATGCAGTTCTTTGAGGAGACCCTCGCAAAGATGAAGCGTCTGTTCCACATCACACCTCAGGCCGCTGCCTACGACCTGCACCCACACTATATGAGTACCCGCATGGCGCTCGCTTCGGGTATCGAGCGCAAGATCGCTGTACAGCATCACCACGCGCATATCGCCAGTTGTATGGCGGAGAATCACTTGAGTGGCGACGTCATCGGTGTCGCGTTCGATGGTACCGGTTACGGCACCGACGGCAAGATCTGGGGTGGAGAATTTATCATCGCCAATCTTGTCGACTTCACCCGTTGTGGGCACCTTCGCTACGTTCCGCTTCCCGGCGGCGATGCCGCCGTCCGTCAGCCCTGGCGCATGGCTCTCAGCTACCTGCGAGATGCCTTCGGGCCGCAACTCCCCGATCTTGCCTGCCTTCGCGCTATTCCTCCAAAGCAACTCGACATCGTCACCACCATGATCGCCAACCAGTTTCAGACCGTCGAAACATCCTCTTGCGGCCGACTGTTCGACGCAGTCGCCGCCCTCGTCGGCCTTTCCTCAGAAGTAACCTTCGAAGGCCAGGCCGCAATTGCCCTTGAATCTATTGCATTTCCCGGCGTCACCGCCCGCTATGAATTCACCATCCACGATGGCGATCCCATGACGATGGACCTCCGCCCCACCGTACTTGCCATCGTCGAAGACCTCGCCTCTGGCATCGTCCCCGGGGAGATATCTGCCCGCTTTCACAACACTTTGAGCGCCGCAATCGTTGAAACCTGCTGTCGGATGCGAGACTCCAGCGGACTGGATCGAGTCTGCCTCAGCGGAGGAAGTTTCCAAAACATGGTACTCCTGCATTCAACAGTGATACAGTTACGCGGCCAGAACTTTCAGGTCTTCCTGCACTCCATGGTTCCGGCGAACGATGGCGGCATCTCGCTGGGGCAGGCAGTCATCGCCTGCGAGCAGATTCGATCGGGAGGATAAGGCATGTGTCTCGCTATCCCCGGCAAAGTCGTAGAAACCTTCGATAAGAATGGCTTGTTTATGGCCCGTGTACAGTTCGGCGGAGTCACTCGCGAAGCCTGCCTCGAGTACATCCCCGAAATCATTGTCGGCGATTACGTACTTGTGCACGTTGGCTTCGCTATCAGCCGTATCGATGAACCAGAGGCCGAGCGCACCTATCAGGCTCTCAAGGAACTGGACCAACTCACTGAACTCGAATCTCCCGTCGTCGAAGAGGTCCAGGAACCTTTACCGGGTTTTGGCTAACCCGCGGGTATTGGAGGCAAAGACCGATGAAATACCTTGACGAATATCGCGACAGCGCCGTAGCAGCAAAGATCTTAGGTGAGATGCGTCGTATCCAAACGCGCCCCTGGGTACTCATGGAGGTTTGCGGTGGCCAGACGCACTCCATCGTTAAGAATGGTATCGATCATCTCCTGCCGCCGGGCATCGAACTCGTCCACGGTCCGGGTTGCCCGGTCTGTGTCACGCCGCTCGAGATGATCGACAAGGCCCACGCTATTGCGCGCTGCCAGGATGTCATCTTCTGCTCCTTCGGGGATATGCTGCGCGTTCCCGGCTCGGACGGCGATCTTTTCACCATTAAATCTCTCGGCGGGGATGTCCGCATCGTTTATTCGCCACTCGACTGCATCAAGATCGCCCGCGCCAACCCAGGCAAACAAGTCGTCTTCTTCGCCATCGGTTTTGAGACTACCGCTCCAGCCAACGCTATGCTCGCCTGGCGCGCGCGCGAAGATAAAGTGAACAACCTCTCGCTGCTCGTCTCGCACGTACTGGTTCCGCCGGCCCTTGAAGCGATCCTCAGTGCGCCGGGCAACCGCGTGAACGGCTTTCTTGGGCCCGGCCACGTCTGCGCCGTAATGGGCTACAGCGAGTATGAACCCATCAGCGCACGCTTCCATGTGCCAATCGTGATTACGGGATTCGAACCTATCGACATCCTTCACGGCGTGCTAATGACGCTCCAGCAACTCGAGGAGGGTCGCGCCACTGTCGAAAATCAATATACCCGCATCCTCGACCGCGCCGGCAACCTCCCCGCGCAAAACCTAATCGGCAAAGTTTTTGAAGTTGGCGACCGCAAGTGGCGCGGTATCGGTGCGATCCCGCAGAGCGGCTACCGCTTGCGCGCGGAGTTCGCGGGCTATGATGCCGAAAAGATCTTCAACGTCGGCGAGATCGCCACGCTTGAACCAACTATATGTATTAGCGGCGAGATTCTTCGCGGCATCAAGAAGCCGCATGACTGTCCCGCGTTCGGCACGCAGTGTTCGCCGCAACATCCGCTCGGCGCCACCATGGTCTCGGCGGAAGGAGCCTGCGCCGCCTACTACGCCTACGGCCGGCATCTCAACCCGCAGGATATGAATACCCTGCACCAGATTGAGTCGCGTCCGTACCTGTAGTGCTTGGGTAAGAAAGGGAGACGGTAGGTCCATGGTGATCGGACAACAAGAAACAGTGAATGCGAAAAAAGAAGAAAAAGTATCGCCCGTCTTCGGCTCCTGCCCACTGTCTATCTTCGATCACAAGCAGATCGTGCTTGGCCACGGCAGCGGCGGCAAGCTTACCTCTGAACTCATTGAAAAGATCTTTCTTCCCGCCTTCAGTAATCCCATTCTCGACAAGCTCGACGACCAGGCCTTGCTCACCATTGGCGGCACGCGCCTCGCGTTCACTACCGACTCCTTCGTTGTTACGCCAATCTTCTTCCCCGGTGGCGATATCGGCCGCCTCGCCGTGCACGGCACCGTCAACGACCTCGCTATGAGCGGCGCACTGCCGCTCTATCTCTCTGCCGCCTTCATTCTTGAAGAAGGACTTCCGGTTGACGATCTGCGCCGTGTCGTCGAATCCATGCGTACCGCTGCCGCAGATGCCGGCGTGCACTTTGTTACCGGAGATACCAAAGTTGTCAATCGTGGCAAGGGAGATCAGATTTTCATCACCACCACCGGCATCGGGGTCGTAGAGCCTAACGTCAACATCTCCGCCAGCCGTGCCCAGGCCGGTGACTGCATTCTGCTGAGTGGAACGATAGGCGATCACGGCATGGCCATCATGTCACAGCGCGAGAACATCGAGTTCGAGAGCGAAATCGCCAGCGATTGCGCCTCGCTCCACGGTCTGGTCGCCGAGATGCTCGCCACGCCCTCTGAAGCCTCGGATTTCCTTCACTGCCTACGAGATCCGACCCGGGGCGGCGTTGCCACCACGCTCAACGAGATCGCCAAAGCCAGCAGCTCCGGCATGGTCTTGCGAGAACAGTCCATTCCCGTGCGCGAGTCCGTCCGCGGCGCCTGCGAGATTCTCGGTCTTGACCCGCTCTATGTCGCCAACGAGGGCAAACTCCTCGCCATTGTGGCTCCGGAGATGGGTGAAGCCGTTCTCGTCCGTATGCGCCAGCACCCGCTCGGGCAGAACGCCGCCATCATTGGTGAAGTCGTGGCCGCTCACCCCGGCATGGTGTTGATGAAGACAGGCGTCGGAGGTACCCGTGTGCTCGACGTCATGTTTGGCGAGCAACTGCCACGCATCTGTTGAGGATTTTTGCTTCCGAAGCGTTTTTAGAGAGGATCACCAAAGATTTCACACTACAAGGGAAAATAGTTTTGGGAATGCTTTGACAATATCCAATCGTGAAGCGTAGGTTTGTGCCGCTCGAAGTTTGCCGCTCTTGCTTCGTCCAAGTATTCGTCGGGATGGATCTTTCCTGCTGCTGCGCCTCTTTTATTGAGTTGGCATGAAAAGTTCCACGTTTTTTGTGGCTGGAAAGTCTAATCATGGGCCGTTTGTGCATTGTGTCAGATCCCTCTTTTTAGGGTGAACTCCCGCAGTTATCACCGCGAAGGAGCGTGCAATGGCTGAAAAAATAAGCTCGATTACCAAGGCTCCCGCCGTCTCCGATGTACACATCGTCTGGATCACAGCCGGCCTCGGTTGCGATGGAGACAGCGTCTCCATTACTGCCGCCGAGCAGCCCAGTATAGAAGACGTTCTGCTGGGTGCCATTCCCGGCCTTCCAAAGGTCCATCTGCACAATCCTGTCCTTGCCTACGAGAACGGCGATAACTTTATGAAGTTCTACTACGATGCCGAAAAGGGGCTACTCGATCCCTTCGTCCTCGTCGTCGAAGGCTCCATTCCCAACGAGAAGATCAAGGAAGAAGGATACTGGGCCGCGGTCGGTACCAATCCCGACACCGGTCAGCCCATCACCACCTGCGAGTGGATTGATCGCCTCGCGCCTAAAGCTCTTGCCGTCATTGGTGCCGGTACCTGCGCCACGTATGGCGGCATTCACGCGATGGCGGGCAATCCCACCGGCTGCATGGGACTTGCCGACTACCTTGGCTGGGACTGGCGCTCCAAGGCCGGCCTGCCCATCGTCAACGTCCCCGGTTGTCCCGTCCAGCCTGACAACTTTATGGAGACCGTGCTCTACCTCATCTATCAGGTCGCGGGCCTTGCTCCCATGATTCCGCTGGACAAACAACTCCGTCCCACCTGGCTCTTCGGCAAGACGGTGCATGAAGGCTGTGACCGCGGTTCCTACTATGAGCAGGGCGACTTTGCACACAACTATGGCTCCTCTAAATGCCTCGTCAAGCTCGGCTGCTGGGGTCCCGTGGTCGACTGCAATGTCACCAAACGTGGCTGGATGCGGGGTATCGGCGGCTGTCCGAACGTCGGCGGCATCTGTATCGGATGCACGATGCCTGGCTTCCCGGACAAGTTCATGCCTTTCATGGATGAGCCACCCGGCGGCACGTTTTCCTCCACCATCATTGGCACCTACGGGCGCATGATCCGGACCCTTCGCGGTATCACCAATACCACGCTCAACAAAGAGCCGAAGTGGCGCCATTCCCGACCGGAACTGACTACCGGTTATCACCCCGGAAAAATCCTAATGTAACGCAAGGACAAATCCATGGCGACGATTCCCGAGACTCTTACCCACGAAGCGCAGAAGAAACGCAACCTTGTCGAGATGAATTGGGATCCGATAACCCGCATCGTGGGAAGCCTCGGTATCTTCACCAAGATCGACTTTGAAAACCGTGAAGTCGCCGAGTGTTACAGCACCTCGTCCATCTTCCGCGGCTACTCCGTCTTCATGAAGGGGAAAGACCCGCGTGATGCCCACTTCATCACCAGCCGTATCTGTGGCATTTGCGGAGACAATCACGCCACCTGCGCTGTCTACGCGCAGAATATGGCCTTTGGTGTTCGTCCGCCCGCGTTGGCCGAGTGGATCATCAACCTCGGTGAAGCGGCCGAATACATGTTCGACCACAACATCTTTCAGGACAATCTCGTCGGAGTCGACTTCTGCGAGCAGATGGTGAAGGAGACCAATCCCGGCGTCTGGGACAAAGCTCATTCCACACCCTGCCCCAATGCCGACAAACATGGCTACCGAACTATCGCCGACATTATGATGGCCCTCAATCCTTTTACCGGCACCTTCTATCGCGAGACGCTCGCCATGAGCCGCCTCACACGGGAGATGTTCTGCCTTATGGAAGGACGCCACGTTCATCCGTCCACACTTTATCCCGGCGGCGTCGGCACCGTGGCCACTATCCAGCTTTTCACGGATTATCTCGTCCGTCTGATGAAGTATGTCGAGTTTATGAAGAAGGTCGTGCCGCTGCATGATGACCTATTCGACTTCTTCTACGAAGCTCTTCCCGGTTACGAGAAGGTTGGCCTCCGGCGAACATTGCTTGCCTGCTGGGGCTCGTACAATGATCCCGACTACTGTGACTACCAGTACAAGAACATGGGCGAGTGGGGCAAGAAGATGTTTGTCACTCCCGGCATCGTCGTGGACGGCAAGCTCGTTACGAACAATCTTGTCGATATCAACCGCAACATTCGCATCCTGCTCGGCAGTTCCTATTACGAGGATTGGCAGAACAAAGAGACCTTCGTCAAGAAGGACCCGCTGGGCAATCCGATCGATCAGAATCATCCCTGGAACCAGACGACCACGCCGCGCCCACAGAAGCGCGATTTCAACGGCAACTATACCTGGGTAATGTCGCCACGCTGGTATGACGAACGCACCGGCGATCATCTCGCCATGGACACCGGTGGCGGTCCCATTGCGCGCCTTTGGTCTACCGCGCTGTCTGGCATAGTGGATATCGGCTACGTAAAGGCGACCGGCCACAGCGTTCAGATCAACCTGCCCAAGACCGCCCTTCTTCCCGAGGTCGAATTCGAATGGAAGATCCCGGAGTGGAGCAACACCATCGAACGTGATCGCGCCCGCACCTACTTCCAGGCCTACGCCGCTGCCACCGCTCTGTACTTCGTTGAGAAAGCTCTCGCCGAACTACACGCCGGTCGCACCGCCACCTGGTCTGAGTTCAAAGTACCCGACGAAGCTATCGGCTGTGGCTTCCATGAGGCCGTTCGCGGCGTGCTTTCGCACCACGTCGTCATCCGCGGCGGCAAGATCGCCAACTATCACCCCTATCCACCCACACCCTGGAATGCGAACCCACGTGACATCTACGGCACACCCGGTCCCTATGAAGATGCGGTGCAGAATACACCTATCTTCGAGGAGAACGGTCCTGACAAGTTCAAGGGTATCGACATCATGCGTACTGTTCGCAGCTTTGACCCCTGCTTGCCCTGCGGCGTTCACATGTATGTCGGTAATGGTCGCACGATCGAGGTCAAACACTCGCCGATGTTTGGCGCAACAGGGCATGAATAATGGCCGCCGCAGTCGTCGAAAGAATCACCGAAGTCCCGCTCAGGTCGTCCGGACCACCTGAACCGCGAAAGCCCAGCGAGTTCAAAGCTCAGACAGATCGCGTTGAGAAACTCGCCGCTCGTTTAGAGCGAGCGAACGATCCCGAGACCCGGGCCACTGCGCTCGAACTCGTCCAGTCAGTTATTGAACTGCACGGTGCCGCTCTACAAGCCCTTATTGATCGCTGCATCGCTACGCCGGAGGGCGAACGTATCCTGAACGAAGCTCTACAGGATGATCTCGTCTCCAGTATGTTCCTCCTGCACAACCTGCACCCGGACGATCTCGAGATCCGCGTCCTCCGCGGCATCGAGTCGGTGCGCCCATATCTGCAATCGCATGGCGGGGACTGCGAACTTGCCGGCGTCGACAACGGTATTGTTCGCCTGCGACTTCATGGAAGCTGCGGGAGTTGCCCATCTTCTTCGCTCACACTGAAGAACGCCGTCGAAGATGCGCTCTTCCAAGTTGCGCCGGACATTAAGGAGATCATCGCCGAGAATGCGGCAGCAGAACATACTGCTTCCCCAAACCTCGTGACGATCAAATAAGGGGGAGAGACCTATGGCACACGATGACGTAAAACCGGATAAACCCTCGCACACTGTTGGCACACCCAAAGGCGAAAATCGTGCCGAGCCTCTGAAGGACCGGATGACGCGGAAGGCAGACGATGCCACGGGTATCAACGTTTCAGATCGTAAACCGATCAATTCCAAGATGCCGAATCTTCCTCCAGCGTAGGTAGCAAAGTAAGGGAGAGCCATGAGTGAGGCTTCCAGCGGTGCCCCAGAGCGCGACGCAGCTTCTTCCTTCCTGCGTCAATTTGCGCGCCGTCGTACGTCCTCTGAGCCGGAAGAGCGTTGCGAACTTTGCAGCGTTCCGCTCAACCCGTTACATCAGCATCTTCTCAGTGTGAAAAAGCGGCAGATTCTCTGCGCCTGTGACGGGTGCGCTATCCTCTTTTGCGGGCAGGCAGGAGCGCATTACCTTCGCGTGCCACGCCGTCTACGCTACCTCATCGACTTCCAGATGAGTGATTCGCAGTGGGAGGCCCTGATGGTACCCATCAACCTCGTCTTCTTCTATCGGGACACCGCCGCAGACAAAGCTCTCGCCATGTATCCCAGCCCTGCGGGCGCAACCGAATCTCTTCTCAGCCTAGAATCCTGGCAGGAGATCGTCGCTCAGAATCCAGACCTGCAAACCATGGAATCCGATGTTGAAGCTCTTCTTGTTAATCGCATCGACGATTGCGCCGAGTACTTTCTTGTGCCGATTGATGAGTGCTATCGACTTGTCGGAATCATCCGCATGCACTGGCATGGGCTCTCCGGAGGCAACGAAGTCTGGAAGGAGATCCATCAATTCTTTGCTGATCTGCGTACGCGCAGCACAGAGAGCCGGAGGCCCGCACATGCCTGAACTGCAGTTCCAGATCGAAGGCGCGGAGGCCGTCCCACATTCCGCCGTGCCTCTGTTGTCGATGAAGCTGCGCATCACGAATCTGCCCACGAGTGAGACCATCCACACTCTCACACTTAAGTGCCAGGTTCAAATTGAGCCCGCCAAACGCCGCTATCTTCCGCTCCAGCAGAAAAAACTCGCCGACCTCTTCGGCGAACCTTCGCGCTGGAGCCGTACGGTCAAACCCCTGCACTGGATGAACACCAGCATCGCGGTACAGGGATTTACCGGTAGCATCCTCATCGATCTCGAACTGCCCTGTACCTTCGACTTCAATGTTGCCTCCACGAAGTACTTCCATGCACTCGACGCAGGCGATATCCCGCTCTGCGTCATGTTCAGCGGAACCGTCTTCTACCAGTCGCAGCAAGGCACGCTACAGGTTGCGCAGATACCGTGGGATCGCGAAGCCTACTTCAAACTTCCTGTCGCTGTCTGGAAAGAGATTATGGACGCGCACTTTCCCAATAGCGCATGGCTCAACCTGCGCCGGGATGCCTTCGAACAACTCTATGATTACAAAGTTCGCAACGGCCTGCCCACATGGGAACAGGTGATCGAGCGCCTGATCGCAGCAGAAAAGCTCATGTCGCAAACGTTTGATGGGGTATCGACATGAACTTCGAGAGCATAGAAAAGATTGCCGCTGCCATTCTCTATGAGGGCTATATCCTCTATCCCTATCGTTCTACTGCCATTAAGAACCGTCAGCGCTGGAATTTTGGCACGCTTTATCCTCGGATCTATGCCGAAGCACAAAATCCACAGGAGCCCTTCAGCCTGCAAGCAGAATGTATTGCGATCGCTGATGAGAATGCCACTATCGATATAAGGATCAGGTTCCTGCAACTCATCAGCCAGGGCCGTACCTTGGAGAGCATAGAAAATCAGACAGGCCCAACAGCCCCAGCCGAGCTTACTGATCCATCGCTCGCCTGGGAAGAAGCCGTCGAGCGCATCTCCGAACATCCCAAAGTTCTTTTGCGCGATCTTCTTGCCCATCCGCGCCAGCTCACGCTCCGCCTTGGCGCGGCCACTCTGCCTGAAGGCAAAATCGCCGCAATCCAGACAAATCTGCAGGCTCTGTTTACCATCCAGGCCAAAGTCGCTGCACCGGGCACCTGCATGCTTCATCTCGACCTCGAAAACATTACGTCGCTGCCCAGCGCAGCCGGCGCTAAACGCAACGAAGCTCTCCCGCATTCTCTGGTCTCAGCCCACATACTCCTGGGTATCTCAGGCGGCGAGTTCGTCTCCATGCTTGAGCCCCAAGAGAGTTACAAAGAAGTCGTTGCTGCCTGCACGAACTCCGGCGTCTTCCCTGTCCTCGTCGGTACCGAACCAGAACGCACCATGATGCTCTGTTCGCCGATCATTCTCTATGACTATCCACAGATTGCGCCTGAAAGCGAAGGCGACTTCTTTGACGGCACAGAGATGGACGAGATGCTCACCCTCCGCGTTCTCACGCTCACCGACGCCGAGAAAGAAGAGATGCGCAACGGCGATCCTCGTGCTCGCAAGATCCTCGAGCGGACCGAGAACCTCACGCCAGAAATGATGCTCAAAGCCCACGGCGTCATCCGTTCTCTCCGCCAGATTCACGTTCCAAATGAGCCCTTCGGCGAGTGGAATCCATTCGCCGAAACCAAGGCTCCGCCCGAAAGCGTCACCGTCTTCGGTGTTCGATTACGAGTAGGCGACCGTGTACGCATCTGGCCCCAACAAACTATGGACATCATGGATATGGCTCTCAAGGGCAAAGTCGCGGTCATTGAAGCCATCGAGCAGGATTTCGAAGACCAGGTGCAGTTCGCCGTCGTACTCGATGACGACCCCGGCCGCGAGTTCGGTATGTTGCGCCAGCCCGGTCATCGCTTCTTCTATTCGCCGGAAGAGGTTGAGCCTGTCACCCAGGGAGAGTTAGCATGAACTCTTCAATCCAGCTGGGCACAATCCTTGTCGCATGTGTCGGCAACATCTTCTTGGGCGATGACGGCTTCGGTGTCGAAGTTGCCCGTTCGCTAAGCCGCCGCCCACTGTCACGGGACATACTCGTAAAGGACTACGGCATTCGCGGCTTTGATCTCGCCTACGCCCTGCTCGAGCCCTGGAAAGCCGTCATTCTCGTCGACGCTCTTCCGCGTAACGATGATCCCGGGACCCTCTATATCGTCAAGCCTGACCTCTCGCGCATGGGAGACCCCGCCGCGCCCGGCATGGAGATGAATCCACACGGCATGGATCCTGTCCACGTACTCAATCTCGCGCTTACCATGGGTCCTATCCTTGCGCCTGTCTTCCTCGTTGGCTGCCAGCCCGACGACTTCGGCGATGAGCTCGACGGTCGCATGGGTCTCTCCGCACCGGTGCAGGCTGCCGTCGAAGAAGCATCCAACATGGTGGAAGAGTTGGTAGCAAAGATCAAGGCAAGCGCAACTGCAATACAACTGGAAGAATTGGGAACAGCACAGTAATGCGAAGATGTAGTGGAGGAAAGCCAATGACAGGGAAAATTGTCTTAGGTGCAGTAGGTCTAATCATCATCGTCGTCGCAGTCGTATCAGCTCCGGATCTCGTTCGGTATATGAAGATTCGGTCAATGTAGGAGCACATGCACGAGCTCTCAATTGCGATCAGCATGATCGATCAGATATCCGAGGAGTCCGCGAATCGTGGCGGCCTAGACGTACAGGCCGTTCACATGCGCCTGGGCGTATTTGCCGGTGTAGACAAGAACGCTCTCCTCTTCGCCTACTCACTCGCTTGCGAAGGCACCCCGCTACAAGGATCGCGTCTTGTTATTGAAACAGTGCCACTGCTGGTCTACTGTCCTGTCTGCCGGCACGAGTGCACGCCCCCTTCTGTTTATCAGATCTATTGTCCGGAATGTTTCACGCCGACACCGGAGATTCTTACCGGTCGGGAGATGGAAGTGGCGTTACTCGAGGTAGCTGTATGAGCACGCGCATGGTAGAGGTTCGCGCGAAGGTAATGAAGCAGAACGATCTGCTGGCGCATTCGTTGCGCGAACGCTTTCAGCAGCACCATACCTGCGTCGTCGGACTTGTCTCCAGTCCTGGCTCCGGTAAGACTGCATTCCTCGAGAAGATTCTCACTCGTCTCTCCCAGGATCACAAAGTCGCTGCACTTGTCGGTGACCTCGCCACCGAGAACGATGCTGCTCGTCTTCAGCGTGCTACGCCGAACGTCAAACAAATCACTACCGGCACCATCTGCCACCTCGACGCATCAATGGTTGAGAAGGCTCTGGAAGATTGGCATGTAGGAGCCATCGATTTTCTCTTTATTGAAAACGTAGGTAACCTAGTCTGCCCCTCCAGCTATGACCTCGGCGAAGAGCTACGGTTTGTTCTGCTCTCTGCCACTGAAGGCGAAGACAAGCCGTTGAAGTACCCGAATATCTTCAACAGCTCAGATGTTGCCATCCTCACCAAGATGGACATGGCCGCTGCCGCCGAGTTTGATCTTTCCGTCGTGCGCCGCAATATTGAAAGCGTACGCCCGGGCATGAAAATCTTTGAGGTCTCGTCGAAGACCGGCTTGGGGATGGAAGAGGTCATCAGCTTTCTCTGCGCACAGCTCGAACACTCGCGGCAACCAATTTCCGAGAAGTGACTCTGTGACGACACCTCTACTAATTACGCTCATCTTCTGCGCGATCCTCAGCTTCCGTCACTGCTTTGATTACGATCACCTCGCAGCCATATCGGACATCACCAGCAAGGCTTTCACTGCTATGCGCCTTGGTCTGTTCTCAGTTAGTTGACCCGTTCCCAATGGACGTCTGCGCCTACGGGTAACTGGGACATCCACAGGAGGCAGAACCACCGTTTTTTGTCGAGTCTCGCTATTTCGCTCTCAATGGCCGTGCAGCCGCCCCAGCCAAGAAGTTCGTATCCATCGATGATCATCGTTGAAAAAGTATTTACCCAGGAGGAGCCTCAGGCCAGGAAGCTATACTGGTCTGAGGGCTTTACTCCGAAAGGGAATCAAGGATCACCAGTAGAACTTCATAGCGAACTGCACGTCTCTTGCTGGGAAGGCTCCGCTGATCTGACCGAACGACCCTCCGTAGCTTCCATCCTGGTTGGTAACTCGGTTCCCAAGGAACTGGTTAGGTGCATAGAGTTGAGTGTGGTTGAAGGCGTTGAACATCTCGGCGCGGAACTGAAGCCGCATAGCCTCTGAAAAGTACCAATACTTCTGGAGCGCAAGATCCCAATTCTGGTATCCGGGGGACCGCAGGGTGGAGATGTAGCGTGATGCGTTACCGAAGTCGAAGACGTTCGTGGGATCCTGGAAAGCAGCTACGTTGAACCACCGATCAATCGTAGGGTTAGAGATATGCGTATTGGCGACGACGTTGGGACGCCGGTTGCCTCCGAATTGACCGAGAGTGTTGTTTGCGCTCTGAATAGAAAGAGGGAAGCCCTGCTTGAACGTTGAAATGCCGGAGACCTGCCATCCGCCAATGACGGTATTGACAGGCCAGCTGGCACCGGAAGCAAGCTTCCTGCCTCGGCCGACTGGCAGCTCATAGATATAGCTGACTACGAGGCTCTGTGGGATGTCGTTGGCGTCGACCGATTTCTCGGCGGCGAGGTTATAGTAGTTGCGGATACTGGTAGGACCGGAGGCAGCCCAGCCGTTGTTGCCGGCGACGTTGTCGATGAACTTCGAAAACGTGTAGGAGGCGAGAACGGAGAAGCCGGAGCTGAAACGGTGCGTGTAGGTCATCTGCAGAGCGTCGTAGTAGGAGTTGCCGACGAGGGTTTGCTGCTCGCCTACGGTGCAGAACTGCGGGAATGGACGGAGAAGCCGCTGGCGCGCAACCGTGGCGTTTTGCAGGCCGCAACCGGTGCCAGTGATCTTTCCGTAGAAAGGGTTTGCGACCTGCTGTGTCAGTGCAGCCTGCCCAAGAGAAAAATATTTGGGGTCGAGCTGGTTTCTCTCATAGAATCCGGCGGAGAGTTTTATACCGCGATTTCCGACGTAGGTGATGTCGAGCAGATCATTATTGCGGATGGAGTACTGGATTCCCAGCATAAACTGGTGCAGATAAGGAGACGCGCGATCGCTCCGAACGGCAGAAACGTCCTGACCAATGTCCTGCTGATTGCCGAGTGCGCTGCCTTGCGGCAGGAGGATTCCATTTGGGATGGGATTACTGAGAGTATCGAAGACGGTGTTGTCGCTATTGATACCGCGGATCGGCGTGGTCTGGGTAAATCCATCTGCCGGGCCGTTGCCGGTGTAGGACGGGATGAAGAAGAGGCCGTAGCCGCTGCGGACGACCAGCTTGGGAGTGAGTTGATAGCTGAGACCGATGCGCGGACCGAAGTTGGTATAGGACGGGTTGTAGAGGCCTCTGCGATTTCCGCCTCCGTTGAAGACCAGGCCACCGGGAGTGTTGAGTCCGGTGCCGGCTCCGATGGGGTTGACCATGTTGAAGTCGAAGTACTGCTGTTTGTTGTGTCGTTCGGTGAGAGCCGTCTGGACTTCGTAGCGGAGGCCGAGGTTGAGGGTGAGGCGGGGAACGACCCTCCAGTCATCCTGGATATAGCCACCGATGTAGTTCTTCTGCGTGGCAAGCTGAGCGTTTACACCGGTGGCAAGAGGCGCACCATTTGCACTTGCGTTGCCAGGTACGCCGAGCAGGAAGGATGCGAAACCGTATCCTGTCTGACTGGTTGGGTTCGACGGATCGGGTCCTGCTGTGGAGGAGATGGGGAAGTTGAACTTAGTCCCGAAGATGTGGCCACCGAGAATCTGGTTGACGACGCCCATATAGCCGATTGCGATAGTGTGTTTGTTGAGGGTCTTCGTGAGGTCGGCTGAGTAGGTGATGTAGTTGCGCGGCACCGCGTAGGAGTCCTGATTGTTGATGGCACCGGGTCCGAGACCGGAGTAGCCGCCGATCTGTATCTGTGGGAACTGACCGGCGATTCCATCCAGGCTGGTGGGCAGACCGAGGGTGGAGGGTTTGAAGCCGTCGCCCTGTGTGGCCGACTGCTCGATCCAGCGGTTCATGCCTGCATTGGCGCTGAGGATGAGCGTGGGCGAGAAGATGTGGCTGAGACCCATGCCGAAGCTCCAGCGATTGTTGGGGTTGGAGACGCCCGGGCCACCGGGATTGGTGCTTCCGAAGAAGGCAGGCGAGTTGGTTTTAGTCTCGTTCTTATGGGAGTAGCGGGCATACATGCGAGTCATATCCGTAAAGTTATGATCGACGCGGATGGAATACTCGTCGGACAGCGCCGTCGCCGAAGCTGAGGCGAAATAGTTATTGTTAATTGCGCCGTTGGTCGGTGCGGGCCAGTAGTTCGCGGCGATGATCTTTGCCGCGACTGGATCGATGCGGCTGGCGACGTTGTTGCCGGGAATCGCATCGCGAATGTATCCGGTAGCCGTGGCGACGCGGCGGGTGCGGGGATCGATCTGTCCGCTGGTGATTGGACGAACGGAGTAGGGATCGTATATGGCTCCGCCCATGATGGGGCGGCCCAGAGCGTCGGTACCAATGACCTGGCCAGTTAGCAACGAGCTGAAGTCACCCTTGGCGAAGGCCGCGGTAGGTACGGTGGCGGTGAGCGAGGCTGGCGTTCCTTGACGCAGTCCCTCGAAGACGCCAAAGACGAAGGTCTTGCCCTTGTAAATCGGACCACCGGCCGAGACTCCATACTGATTGCGGTGGAAGGTGGGGCGCTTCACTCCGTTGCGATTATTGAAATAGTTGTTGGCGTCGAGCGCGCTGTTACGGAAGAACTCGAAGACATCGCCGTGAAAGCGATTGGTTCCGGATTTGGAGACGACATTGACGACGTTACCGCTGCTCCAGCCGTACTGGGCAGTAAAGGCATTGGTCTGGATCTTGAACTCCTGGACGTTTTCGACCGAAGGTACGTAGACCACCCCGCCCCAGTCCTGCGCTGTGTCCCAGGTGCCGTCGAGCAAGTAGGCTGCGGTGCCGAAGTGAGTGCCGCCGAAGTTGAGAAAGGAGATATCCTGATCGGCCGAGCCCGAGATTCCGTTGGCGTTGACCATCTGCGCTTGCTGGGAGTTGTTGACTGAGGAGTTCAGCGAAGCGAGGCCGAAGACGTTGCGGAGATTGAGCGGAAGCTCGACCACCTGCCTCTGCGAGATGTCGGCGGAGATGTTCGCATTATCCGCGTTGATTAGCGGTGCTTCACTGGTTACGACGACTCTCTGCTCGGTGACCCCGACGGAGAGCGTTACGTCTTGATGGACGGCGGCGCCGGCGGCGAGTGAAATCCCCTTCTGCTCGTAAGCCTGAAAACCGCTCATCTCTGCCTTCAGGTTGTACACGGCCGGGGGGAGGAGTTGAAAGGAAAAGTTTCCCGAGTCGCTGGTTGTGAAGCTTCTCGTGATCCCTTTCTCGTCACTGACCAGTGTGATCTTCGTCCCGGGTATAGCCGCACCCGAGGAATCGGTGATTGTACCGCTCAGTGAGGCCGTGAAAGCTTGTGTCTGAGCCCATAGTGAATGGGTGCCCATCACGAGACCAAAAACCATCGCCGCCATTGCCGCGATGTATCGCGGTCTGTTCCGACCGATTAGTTGCATCTCTCTTATGGATTGCATTTGCTCGCCTCTCCAAAACGTCCACACTGCTCCGTTGCCCGGTGGACCATGCTTTCGGATCTAAATTTCTGTATGTACTGAAAGCGACCACAACCCTAGACATCGCATGGCATCAGCGTCCCGGACAATTACCGAAGCTTTCCCGATGTTTGAGTGAATCTATCCCCGAAGATTTCCCGATGAAATAAGTGCTTGATAATCATGCAGTTGCGTCGACTGAGGCAGATCCCAGTGGGATAGGAATGACGGTTCCCTGCATAATCGAGTCGGAAGGAGCTACCAGAAATAGGACGCCTCTATCTTCGGCGACCCCGGTTGTCCATTAATGATCTGCGTGCTGAGCACGATCTCAAGGTTCTTTTTGTTTCCCGCTCCTTGTATCGCACTAACAAGCTGCATAAGATCATCAGGATCCGTGAGGAACTCTCCGGCGGCGATAGTGCCGCCTCTCCCGATTCCGGCAAGTACAATCGCTGGTCTGCCCGTGTTTGCGTCGGTGAAACGGGCGACGATGGCATAGTCTCGATAATTGTTAGTAGCAAGTTGTTGCGTCCGATCAACCATCCAAGGCGACATTGACGGATTTTTGCTGTCAACAATGCGAAATTGCGTCATATCAGCATTGTTGGCAAAGTGATAGCGAAGAGACTTTGTGAGCCGCAAAGTCCAAGCGTTGTCGAAGGCTCCTACAAATATAGAGGGACCATTTCGCAGGTCCGACAAATTTGTCATCTCCTCACCCTTGAGCAAATACCCCTTTCCATGCGCCCGCAAAAAGCCCGCGACGCGGACGATGGTATCGAGGTCATCGATCACAACAGCCGAAAGGTTATCCTTTAATACGACCTGCCGCGTAGGATCAGCCGCATCCCGTAGTGTGATAAACGAGTATTGGTTCTGATCTGCGATACAAAATAACGCCGGCTCTTTGGTATCGAGCACTGGAGCCCAAAAAATATTGAATGGAGAAGGATGAGCAGACTTCCAGACGAGTGTCCCACCCCAAATGGCGAGTCCCGTAGAGATGATCCCCGAAAAAAGCCATGTACGGCGACGAGACCAGATCGACCTCTTCTTTTCCTGATATCCGGCTGCTTGCGTTGATTTTTCTATGAATAACGCGTCTGTCGGATGCCCAGCTGTGTGATTGTCGCCTACCACCTTTACGGAGCTCACCTTAATCTCTGCCGATGTGTAGTTTTGCGGAGTGGGCAAAACATTCAGTTCAGACGCCACCCCCTCCAGCTCTTCCTGCACGGCAACTACATCTACTGTTTTTTCGCCAGCATGATGGCGACTCACATTCAGTCTAGAAGCTCTGGGAGGGGAATCGATCAACTCTGCCGCGTCAACCTCCCTCGACACCGATGCGATTAGCCGATAGCCGGCCTTAGGGATGGTCTGAATCACAGAAGGTGAGCGCGGATCATCGCCAAAGACATATCGAATCTCGGAGATACAACGAATCAGAACGTCGTCTCCGACAAATGTGTCTCGCCAGATCGCATCGATCAGGTGCTCCTTCGATAGAACCTCGTTCGGATGCGAGGCTAGGTGGACTAATACCTGCATTACCTTAGGTTCAAGATGCCACCGCTGGCCTTCCTTTTCGACCGTATTAATCTGTGGCTGGATCAGCCAGTTGTTAATTAGGAAGTCTCCTCTCACGCCGCGTTACCTCGTCCGCCGCCAAACAGAAATCCGAATCCGGCGCTTCTCTCAATACTGGATGCGACGAAAATTATATCTTCCGTAGCCCCCTGCTGAAGAATCAACAGAATGAATCACGATAATCCAACAAATTTAGGCTTCTGGTATTAAGCTTCTCGTTCAAACCTCGGCGAAACATCGGGATTGAAGCATGCTTTTCGCTGATAGCGGCTGCTACCATTTTTGCGAACATGACAGCCGTAATGAATTACCACCTCGCCCTTGTCGGACCCTTGATGTGTACGGCCTTCCATTCAGGATCCCTCCTCCAGGGGCATGACATTACTTATTGAATATTTTCGAGAAGCGAATTGCCTGGACAAAACCAAAATGAGAGTCCCCCTGAGTTCACCAGCAGCCCTTTGTCTCGCTTTAAACCCTTTGTTGGCCCTGGCATCCGGTGCCGCCGTCGCACAACCACAGACCCCCACGATTGGCCTAGTCATCTTAGGCGGCGTCACAGCCACGCAGTCGCTCCCTAATGGCATCGAGCTCGCCAGTGGCGCGGCCATCATGCGGATTACTGCCCTCCGGGACGACGTCATTCGTGTACGTATTGGCTCCCGCGGCCAACTCCCTGAGGACACCTCATGGGCTGTTCTCCCGCAGGCCAGAATCAGTAGCGTACCTGTAACCTTCGACGAAAACGACAAAAGTGTGGGGTTCAGCACCCGGATGCTCCACGTCCAGGTTGATCGCTCAACGATGCGCCTCCATATCATCGATCTTGACGGAACGGTCATCGAAGAGATCGCTGCGGACCGCCCGATCGAGTTTCATGGCAACGCCTTCCGCGTCTACAAAACGATGCCCTCCGACGAGCACTACTTTGGCCTCGGAGACAAACCTGGCCCACTCGACCGGCGAGGTGGCGCATTCTCTATGTGGAACACCGACGCCTATGGCTTCCAGGAATCCTCCGATCAGATATACAAGGACATTCCCTTTTTCCTCAGTCTACGCCGGAGCAAGGCATCCGGAACCCTCTTCGACAATCACTGGCGCACAAGCTTCGACTTCGGCAAGGAATCTCACACCGCCTACTCCTTCGGTGCCGAAGACGGCCCGCTCGACTACTATGTCCTCTACGGGCCCGAAGCGCGCCAGGTTCTCTCCACCTATGTCTGGCTCACTGGCCCTGCGCCTTTGCCTCCGCTGTGGTCCTTCGGCTTTCAGCAATCTCGTTTCAGTTACTTCCCTGAAGCAAGGGTCGAGGAGATCGCAGACCGCCTCCGTAAAGACAAGATTCCCTCCGATGCTATCTATCTCGACATCGACTACCAAGACCACTACCGTCCCTTCGCCGTCGATACTGTGCGCTTTCCTCATTTCGCGCAGATGATTGACGATCTAAGAAAGCAAAACTTTCACGTCGTCGCAATCACCGATCTTCACATCGCCCATCTCCCCAATGCCAACTATGCTCCCTACGACAGCGGAGTGGCCGGCGACCACTTCGTGAAAAACCCTGACTATACAACCTATATCGGCAAGGTTTGGCCGGGACCCTCGGTCTTCCCCGACTTCACGCGTCAGAGCACCCGCGCATGGTGGGGCACGCTCTACGATTCCTTCGTCAAAATGGGAATCGCCGGCTTCTGGAATGACATGAACGAGCCGTCTATCTTCGACAGCTCTACAAAGACCATGCCGGAGGACGTGCAGCATCGCATCGACGAACCCGGCTTCCAGAAGCGAAACGCAACTCACGCTGAGATTCACAACATCTTCGGACTTGAGAACTCGCGCGCGACCTATGAGGGCCTCCTGAAGCTCCTTCCCGATAGCCGCCCCTTCGTTCTGACGCGCGCAAGCTACGCCGGCGGACATCGATATGCCGCCACATGGACGGGTGATAACAGTTCTACATGGAACCATCTGCGTCTCTCCACTCCGATGCTGCTCAATCTTAGTCTCAGTGGTTTTGGTATGAGCGGTGCGGATGTCGGAGGCTTCATCGGCACTCCACAGCCTGATCTCCTCACGCGTTGGATCGAGTTGGCGGCATTTCAGCCGATCGATCGCGACCATACCAACGATCACAGCAGCGACCAGGAGGTCTGGGTTCATGGTCCGCAGCAGGAAGACATCCGACGTCACTATATAGAGGAGCGCTACAAACTCCTACCCTACCTCTATACCGTCGCGGAGGAGATGTCTCGCACCGGTATGCCCATCGTACGCCCACTCTTTCTCGAGTTTCCCAAGGCCACGTCCGATCTTCACCCCATCGATCTTGACACGGATGGTGAGTTCCTCTTCGGGCCGGATCTCCTCGTGGCTCCGTCTCCCTTTCCTGATATGCTCGACAGCTACGACGTTCAGCTCCCCCCGGGCATTTGGTTCGACTACTGGACAGGCAAAAAGCTTGCGTCCCAGCCAGTTCCGAAGACGACAGCAGCAACTACGCAACCAACGGGTCCAGCGCTCTTCCAAGTCAAGATAAAACCCAGGCTCGATACTCTGCCCGTCTTCGTTCGTGAAGGCTCCATCATCCCCGTTCAACCCCTCATCCAAAACACCAACGAAACTCCCAAAGGCCCGCTGACGCTACGCGTCTATCCAGGACCTGACTGCAAAGGATCGATTTATCTCGATGATGGCCGCAGCTTCGCATTTCAGCATGGGGATTACCTGCGCATGGAGTCTAGCTGTACGCAAAAAGAGAATGTCCTCACGATCCATATAGGACAACACGATGGCAACTACGCGCCTTGGTGGAAAGACCTGCAACTTGAAATCTATGGATCCACCGCATCGCCACAAAAGGCAGTTGTGGCCGGAACACGAGAGTTGAAGCCTTCCTTCGACAAAATTCGCGGTGTAACGACAATTACTCTAGCCGACGAGGGCAAGGGCTCCAATCTCCGCATAGAATGGGCGAAGTAATTCGATGCCATGGATGAGCCACATCTCGTTCAAACCTCTGAGAGCAGCAGCTGTGCTCTGCATCGTATACCTCACGGCTATCAACGCTCCTTGCCAGACGAAGCAAGCCGAGTTTCAGAAGCATGTCCAGCAGGCCCTCCAGGCGCAGTCTTCAGGCGACTTCAAAACAACTATCTTCGAGTATGAGAGTGCCCTCGCGATTCAACCCACTGTGCCAGAGATATGGTCAAATCTCGGCCTTATGCAGCATCAGGCCGGTGACTACTCGAGCGCACTCGCCAGTTTTACCGCAGCGCACCGCCTGCAACCGAAGCTGTTCGTCCCCACCCTCTTCCTCGGTCTTGAAAACCTTGAACTCAACCACGAAAGTGAAGCGGTCGTCTACCTACTCGCTGCACGGAGGCTCAAACCCAAAGATCCCAACGTACATGTGTATCTTGGGCGAGCATACTTCAGATTGAAGCGATTTGAAGATTCCGCATCATCCCACGTAGAGGCGACAAAACTCAATCCCGCAAGCGGCGAAGCCTGGTACCGCTTAGGTATCTCCTATCTCGAAGTTGCTGAATCCAACTCCAGTGCGCTCTCCGTCCTGAACCGCAATTCTCCTTACTTTCAGGCTCTCGAGGCGGAGTCATCCAGCCGGCAAGATAAGCTTGACCGCGCGGTGAAAGCCTATCGCAGCACGCTCACGTCCAAAAATCCACCGCCATGCATCCGCTCTTCGCTGGGCCTCGCTCTCCTTCGCGAAGGCCTGTTCGCCGAAGCCAGGGTCGAGCTACAGCAGGACTCACATGCTGGCGGCTGTTCTCTCGCAGAACTCGGATTGATTCGCCTCGCCTTTGCTACAGATCAAGCGAGCATGACTCTAACTCCACTGAGCACCCTTTGGAGGCTTGACCCTGGCTTTGTCATCACCCACTCCTCTGTACTCATCACAGGCTTCACTCCCAAACAACTGGCCGACTTCGACGCTGCTTTTGCCCGAGCCACCTTCCCGGGCCTGACATCCGAGGACGTTACAAAGATACAAGCCTCCCTACACGGAGTGCAGGAGGTCCAACTCGAAGACAACCACGGGTCCCGGTCCGCCGCTGTGATCGGAGTCTCCGCAGTCGATCTCTACAAACGAGGTGAGTACCATGCATGCGCCGACCGTCTCTCACTTGTGACTGTGGCCCTCACGCGCGAAAAGCTCTCGACACTCGCTGCCTGCTCCTATTTCACAGGCGACTTCTACACAACGCTCTCCACCGCAAAAAAGCTTCGTCGCATTCAAAAAGCAGAGAATGAAGGCCTGTACTGGTCCATACGCGCGAGCCAGGCTCTCGCTGTCGTCTGTCTCGTTCGCGCAGGAGAAGCGGAGCCTAACTCTATCCGAATCCATAACCTACTCGCTGAAAGCTACCGTGACATGGGGAAGTACGGCGCGGCGGAGACAGAGTATGCCGCATCTCTCAGCCTAAATTCCAAAGACTTCACCGCATTAATTGGAGCTGCGGCCAATTATTTACAGGAGAATCGGATCGAACTCGCCTCAGCGATGATTCAACAAGCACTCGAGCAGAACCCGTCCGATCCGGAGGCAAACTATATCGCCGGCGAGGTTCTTACCGACCAGCGAAGATTTGATGAATCCGAGCCTCATCTCAAATTAGGTCTGCATGCCAAAGCCGAACTTCTTCCGCGTATACACGCGCTACTAGGCCGCGTCTACGCCAGCCGAGGAGAGGATGTCCGGGCTATCGAAGAGCTAAAGCTAGGCTTGCCAAGTGACGATGACGGTTCCATCCATTTTCAGTTAGCCAGACTATATCAGAAGACTGGCCAGCAGAAGCTGGCAGATGCAGCATTTCAGGAGACCAAACGGATCAAGAACAACAGATAGCTCAAGGTACAGAAAGAGCAATCTGAAGCTAAGGTATTAACCGTGCGAACCGATTGTAGGCAGGGCTAAGCTTTCCCATCTGAAGGCTGACTTCATCTACTGGGCCTATAAGCGGCCACGTCCTCGTCCGAAGAGAAGGTAAATAATAACTAACGCCAAAATGAGGCTGATACCGCCGCCACCGTAATAGCCTACGCCGGGGCCCATGTAGTAGCCGCCGCCACCGAAAAGAACTAAAAGAACAACGAGAATGAGCAATAAAGGCATGCGAGGGAGTCTAGCACAGGGACTCTTGGTCTTAGTTCAGTAACTGCCCTGGCCGCGGCTTTTGTGCATGCCATCGCAGGCCGCTCTGCTTGCGACATCAACTTGATCTGGGATCTCTGCGAGTCGCTCAATTTCAACTCGTGTGTAACGTAACCCAGAGGCTTATGGCTGGCGATGGGGTGATTGCAGAACTGCTTGCGCAGCGGCGTGTATCACGCATTGATCATCGGCCAAGCGATTACGGAATCCGGCTTACTGATTCTGCTCGGGATGCACGCGGTATCCAGCGATGCACGAATCTGTATGCAATTGCCTAGCAACTTGCTCTCCCAAACCCCGTCTAAATGGGCTGGGGGAATGTTTTTGGCGCTCAGGACCACATCCGCTGGGGCAGTGCAAAGGCTGCATCTCGCACGCAAGCCGGAGTTGGATGCGCTGCGTGGCTTGTTTCTTGTGTGGATGACGCTGACGCATCTGCCCACGCGGATGAGCGACCTGGTGAACCAGCCCT
>JAOAPB010000106.1 GCA_025462645.1 Edaphobacter sp.
TGGTGCCGGGAGACCCCGCGAAGAGCCTCCTGGTGACGTTGATCCGCCACCAGGGACCGAAGAATAAGCCCATGCCGATGCCACCGAAGAAGAAGCTCTCGGATGCGGATATCGCAATCGTGGAGCGTTGGGTACAAGCTGGGGCGATTATGCCGGCAGATACTCCAAAGCCTTAGGTCTTCGCGAGAATCGGAAGATCGGAGCTTTTCCGGAGGCACGTGAAAGGCGGTGTCTTTCATGCCGAGCGGATCGAGGCAATGCGAAAGATCGTGTCACGCTTCATTGGAGCAGGATCGCCGAACGCCAGGGTGCCGAGCACCTCAACGTGAACGTCGTCATGATGACTGACCAGCGCAACCAGCCCAGGCATCTCCTTGCGTTCGACGTGTCCGGACAACACTTAGTGCATTTGCTCGAGACGCGACTTCGAAAGACCTGCCATGCTCAGCTACAGCTCCTTTTGGACCTGTTCCATCTTCTAGGGAATGTACCTCACATTGTCGAAGCGGTGTCTGGTTTTTACAGCAATAGCTACTCCCGGCTACGTCTAATGGAGATGGATCAGGTGGGAGCAAACCGGAAGAGATGGGCGCGGAAGCTCGGCGGATGGGGATTGCTCATTGTGGGGGTAGCCGGGTGCGTGCTCCCAGTCGCTCCAGGAATCCCCTTCGTTCTAGCCGGGCTGGTGCTGTTAGCCAAGGACTACGCTTGGGCGAAACACGCTCTGAGGCGGATGAAGCGTTGGGTGATTCAGGTACGGAGAAAGGCCCGGGCCAGAAAAGAGGCTCGGGCGATGGCGACCCAGGGGAGACCGGAAGACGAACCCCAACCCTGAGGAAAAACCATGAAAATTGTGGATAAAGAGGTCCACAATTCACCACGGCATGTCCACAGTTACCACGCAAAAACACCACGTCTGGACGCCAGAATTCACGAAAATCCCAGCAAAAACATTAATCCACCATGCCGCAAAATTTGCGCGAAAATCCTACAAAATATACCGCGAAAGATCCTGATCCTTCACAATCGAAGCCACTTGCTGCCGCACATACTCCGGATCCACCACAATCACCTTCTCAATCCCCGTAGCCGTCTGCCGCTCAATCACCGGCAAGGGGGGTAAAGGCTTGTGAGCATCACCCGTAAGTGACGTAGAAGCATGAACTTCCGCCACCACACCCTCTTCCGTCACCTCAGCCCGCGGGCTCTTGAACAGATCCGGAGCCTGAAAACTAATCTCATCCAGGACCCGCTCCAGAATCGTATGCAGCCGTCGAGCCCCAATGTTTTCAGTAGTTTCGTTCACCCGGAACGCAAACTGCGCCATCTCCGCAATCGCCTCCTTCGTGAACTCCAGCTTCAAACCCTCCGTCTCCAGAAGCGCCGTAGACTGCTTCACCAGCGAAGACTTGGGCTCCGTCAAAATCCTCACGAAGTCGTTTACTGTCAACGATTGCAGCTCCACCCGAATCGGAAAACGCCCCTGCAGCTCCGGGATTAAATCGCTCGGCTTGGACACATGAAAAGCCCCAGCCGCAATAAAAAGGATGTGATCGGTAGAGACCATCCCATACTTCGTACTAACCGTAGTCCCTTCAACAATTGGCAGAATATCCCGTTGCACGCCCTCTCGAGACACATCCGGACCATGCCCTCCCTCACGTCCCGCGATCTTGTCGATCTCATCGAGAAAAACCATCCCCGAATCTTCCACCCGCTCCACCGCCAGCCGCGTAACCTGATCCATATCAATCAGT
Source organism: Edaphobacter sp. (assembly GCA_025462645.1). Lineage (GTDB taxonomy): Bacteria > Acidobacteriota > Terriglobia > Terriglobales > Acidobacteriaceae > Edaphobacter. Next base: position 1,758 of record JAOAPB010000106.1, read on the forward strand.
CGGCTCTCCTCCTCCTGCACCAGGTACTCGAACGCTTCGACGACCTTCATCTTCCGCTTCTTCGTGCGCTGGCCAAACAACCCCGGCAACATGTCTTTCAGGTTGATGTCCATCTCCTCCGAGCCCTGATTCGAGATCACCTCAAAACTAGGCGTATTGCGATCCCGCACATCCAGCTCCACCATCCGCTCATCCAGCTTGCCCTCACGGAACTGTTGCCGTAGCTTCTCTCGCGTCCGCTGCTCCCTGTCCCCCGGCTTTTCGTCACCATCCTCCACAGGACCCACTGCAGGCAGTTGAATGACATTGCTTCCCGGCTCGTGCGTAGCCGCAGCGGCGGTAGCAGCAGCAGGAGTCGGCGGCAACAACAGATCGATCAGCCGATCTTCGGCTGCCAACTCCGCCTTGTCCTCTACCTCTTCCATTTTCTCCTCGCGCACCATGTCGATCGCAATCTCCACCAGATCGCGCACAATCGACTCGACATCCCGCCCAACATAACCAACCTCGGTGAACTTCGAGGCCTCCACCTTCAGGAATGGCGAGTTCGTCAGCTTCGCCAGCCGACGCGCAATCTCTGTCTTACCTACACCCGTTGGCCCAATCATGATGATGTTCTTGGGCATGATCTCGTCGGCCAGTTCTGGCGCGAGCTTCTGCCGCCGCATCCGATTGCGCAACGCAATCGCCACGGCACGCTTCGCAGCATGTTGTCCCACCACGTACTTATCCAACTCAGCCACGATCTCGCGCGGCGTCATCTCATCGAGTGCGAGCGCCTGATCTTCAGCAGCTCCCGGTAGAAAAATTGCCATGGTGCGATACTCCTTGTTGCAAAAGCGAAAAGTGACAAATCGTGTCTCTTAGAAGACAGTACGAAAGCCCGCAGCGGCCGGTTCGTCGCTACTCCGCCTTCAACTCTTCAATCGTCATCTGATCATTGGTATAGATACAAATCTGCCCAGCTATCGTTAGACTCTTCACCGCAATCTCCCGCGCGCTCAAATCCGTATTCTCCATCAGCGCCCTCGCGCTTGCCAAAGCGTAGCTTCCACCGCTGCCGATCGTCGCAATTCCCTCATCCGGATCGATCACATCGCCCGTGCCGCTGAGCAGAAATGTCTGTTTGGCGTCTGTCACAATCAGCAGAGCCTCCAACTGACGCAGCATTTTGTCCGTGCGCCAGTCCTTGGCCAGTTCTACGGCCGCACGTCCCAGGTTACCGGCATACTGTTCCAGTTTGGTCTCAAACCGCGCGAACAAGCTGAAGGCATCCGCCGTAGATCCAGCGAACCCCGCCAACACCTTGTCGTTATAGAGCTTACGGATCTTCTTCGCCGAGCCCTTCATTACCGTGGCTCCAATCGATACCTGTCCATCAGCCGCCATGACGACAGAATCGCCACGGCGAACACAGATAACGGTAGTCGACCGAATCCTCCGCCCCTCACCCAGATCCAATGGATGCGCGAGGCTCGATAATGTGGACGAATCACGGATAACTGACGACTTGACGGAGGAGGAAAGACGCTTCGTTGGCACTCCTCAGTATATCGTCCTTCGTCCCTCCAACCCTATCCGCATCTTGCTGTCAAACATCTCAACCCGTTACCGACAACTAGCGTTTCTCGCGGTCGGGATAGCCAGAAGCATAATCTTTGCAGGGACAAGCTTTACGGGGCCGGCTTTAGCTGCCTACTCGTAATCTGCGGAAGATCGCCATCAGCGCCTGTCTCCAGCTCGCTGCCGATCAGTTTCAACCGGTATCCATAAGATCCAGCGCGGTCAAGGTGTGGCTCCAACGAATTGGAGCAACAGTCTCCTGCGAAACGGTTCGATCCGCGTTGAGAGCCGGCAAAGCCACTCCGTCGGGATGATTCCGAAGACAGTGCACGTAGAGGTGCAGGTTTGGGAAGGCGAGGGTCCAGCATCCAGCATCGTCGTCCCAGCATCCTGCCTGCACCAGCATTATCGACACTCCTCCGCGACTCTCTTAACCACCTCGGCATCACAATAAGCTATCCTCGTGCGCAGAGCCCGTGTTCTCATACCTTCAAAATCATCTTCCTCTCGCTCTCCGCTCTTCCCGAACCGCCACCATTCTTGCGGTCGGCACCGCCACCCTTGCAGGGATAGCCTGGTACGTCCTTAATCGTCCTCGACCCACTCCGGAGGAGATCGAGCGCGAGCGCCGTGACCTGCTCGCTACCATGGGACGCATAACCGATGGCACCATCATCGATGCGTCCTTCGAGCCGGACGACCCCACGCACACTCCTCGGCTGCTCATATACGACTACCGCATCGCCGGCGTTACCTACGAGTGTGCTCAGGATGTCTCCACCCTCGCCGAGTACGTCCGCGACATTCGCACCGACTTACCCGTCCAGGTCCGCTACGATCTCCATAACCCTGGTAACAGCATCGTCGTTGCCGATTCCTGGAACGGTCTCCGTTTCACCTCGGCCCACCCGTATACCGCCGAATCCCACACCCAAACCGAAGCTCTCCAATCGGATCAATCTACCAATCCCACTACAGATTGAACCCCACCCGCACCAGGACTACACTTAAACCATGCACATGGTCGCTACCCCGAACCGCAAGATGCAACGCGTCCTGCAGCTCTCCATGGGGTTGACCTTCGCTTATGTCGTTGCGACCTTTATCTTTGGCCTGCGCGCCCATTCGCTGGCACTCATCTCCGAAGCAGGCCACAACGTATCCGACCTCCTCGCCATCGCCCTCTCCTTCGTTGCCGTCTACTTTCAAACCCGTCCTGCTACTGACGAGAAGACCTTCGGCTATCAGCGTGCCGGCGTCCTCGCGGCCTTCGTCAACGCCGCCACGCTCGTCGTCCTCTCCATCTGGATCGCCTTCGAGGCCCTCCACCGCCTAGCCGTCACCGTAGCCGTCCAGCCCCGCCTGATGATGTACGTCGCCGCCGCCGGAGTCCTGATGAACGGAACCGTCGCCACCCTGCTATGGCGCACCTCCTATGCTCCCGGCGGAGGCGGAGACGTCAACATCCGCAGCGTCTTCCTCCACATGCTCGGCGACACCCTCTCCACCGCTGCCGTCATCGCAGGTGGTGTCGGCATCCTCTTCACAGGCCTTACCTGGATCGATCCCATCCTCTCCATCCTCATCGCCGCCATGATCCTCTGGAGCTCCGTAGGCATCATCCGCGAGACGCTCAATATCCTCCTCGAAGGCACACCACGCAATCTGCAACTGGGTGCGGTCCGCGCGGCCATGCAGTCCGTCAAGGGCGTCCTCAACGTCCATGACCTCCATGTCTGGAGCCTCGGCTCCAGCTCCCACGCCCTCGCCAGCCACGTCACAATCGCCGAGATGCCCATGTCAGAGTGCAGCAGCATCCTCAACGGCATCAACTGCGCCCTGCGCGACCGCTTCCACATCACCCATACCACTATCCAGTTTGAGACCACCGGCTGCGAGACCACACACGGCTGCAGTGCCCCACCCGAACTAGAAGCCGTAGGCGCCCACGCCCATCACGGCCACAGCCACTCGCATTAAAAAGAACAAGGACAAGCATCTCACCTGTCCCTGCCCCTCAACGATCAGCCCTTCCACCTATAAAAGCGTCGCATCCAGCGTAATCTCTGCCGCCTTCAACACTCTCGATACCGGGCATCCGATCTCGGCATTGTGCGCCAGCTCGTCGAACTTCGCCTTGTCGAGATTCGGCACCTTCGCCTTCGTCGTCAGGTGAATCTTCGTGATCGTCGGTGCTGCTCCATGCAGATCGAGTGTCAGCACAGCGGTCGTCTCAATCGAGTCAGCCGTGAAGCCAGCCTCGGTGAACTGTGCGCTCAGCGCCATCGTGAAGCAACCCGCATGAGCCGCTGCGATCAACTCCTCAGGGTTCGTCCCGACGCCCTCGGCAAATCGTGCACCGAAGCTGTACTGCGTCTCCTTCAACGTACCGCTCTGCGTTGAAATCGTGCCTTTGCCTTCTTTCAGACTGCCATGCCAAACTGCACTAGCGCTGCGATCCATCGTATTTTCTCCTTAAAATTTCCTCTGCTATCAAACCGTACCTCATTCGATGCGCTCTGGCGGCCGATGACAGTTGAAAAAATCGCAAACTAAGCTACGCTATCGAAATGCAATCCCGAACCACCGAAGCCGCTGTCGAAACCGCTCCCACCCAGTGCCCCCTCAATCTCACCGAGCACCACTCCGTCTTCTGCCCCACCTGCTCCTCCCGCTTAGAGGACAGCCGTTGTAAGCTCGTCTGCCGAACCTGCGGCTACTTCCTTAGCTGTGCAGACTTTTACTAGAGCGACATCTCCGCCTCTTCCATTACAATTCCGCACATCTCTCCCCGGCCCCGAGCTCCAAATCCAGAACACGGAAGGCTCTATCAACACCTGGGTCTGCGTCGTCTTCACCACTTGGTCGACCGAGTATGCCTTCGAATCCCGCGACCTCCGCATCCTCGCCATCAACACCGGCTACTCCCTCACCGGCATGATCATCATGGGAGTCATTCTCAGTACGTGGAGGAGGAAGCCTGGCGCAAACTAGCCTTCCGCGCCGCCTCGAACTCGTCTCCAGCGTTCCAGCGTATCGTCGTGGGCGCATTCAAAGCCTCCCACCCCAGCTCCATCCCGAACTGATCCAACTTCGCATTCCCGCGGAAGTCCCAATCCGCATGGTAGTTGTCGCTGAAGTTGTGATAGTCGTGCGCGACGAAGTCCTCGAGCTTCGCTCGCCCCCACGCTACATCGTGTCCTTCATACAGCTCGCCCGCCTCCACCGAGAACGCCGGAATCCCCACCCGCGAGAGGCTGAAGTGGTCCGAGCGGTAGTAGCTCCCCGCCTCAGGCCGAGCATCCGGAACGATCGTCAGCCCAAACCGCTTCGCCGTCGCCTGCACCGTCGAATAGAAGCTCGTCCGCTGCGCCCCATTCACATTCACCTGCTGGGGAACTCCGATCGGCAACACCATATCGTAGTTGATATCCAACGCGATCTCTCCCGCAGGAACCGGCGGGTGCTGCCCGAGGTACTCGCTGCCCAGCAGCCCCTGCTCCTCCGCAGCCACGCTCGCAAAGATCACCGAGTGCGGAGGCTTCACCCCCGATCGCGCCCAGGCCCGCGCCATCTCCAGCAGCATCCCGCAGCCCGTCGCATTGTCCGCCGCGCCGTTGTAGATGTTGTCGCCCGCCATCCCCGCCACAAACCCCAGATGGTCATAGTGCGCCGTGTACATCACCGCCTGGTCTTTAACCGTCTTCGTTCCCGGCAGAATCCCCACCACATTCGGCGACTGGAACGGCCGCACCGTGCTCTCGATATGCGCA
>JAOAPB010000126.1 GCA_025462645.1 Edaphobacter sp.
ACGGTAAGCCGCAGACGATTGCCAGATTCGACTACCAGAACGTTGATGAGCCTGCCGTTCTTCATGAAAAGACAACTGTAACTGGTAGAGCTACAATTGCGGACCTGTTGAACAGAAATCTGGCAGCCCACCCGGCTGAGTTGAAGGACCATCGGCTGATCGTGATGTTCTTCGACCTGAGCAGCATGCAGCCAGAGGATATCGACCGCGCGGTGAAGGCAGCGAAGGACTACATCAACAAGAAGATGCAGCCTGCCGATCTGGTGTCGCTAGTAAGCCTGGATACAGGCTTGACGATGGACCAGGATTTTACTGCGGACAAGGCTGCGCTGCTGAAGGGTGTGGGCAGATACAACGGTACGGAAGGCACAGGGTTGGGCGCGGGCAATGAAGGCGGCAACTCAGGCGGGACGGCCGATGATGCGTCGAGCTTTACGGCAGATGACAGCGAGTACAACAGCCTGAATACGGACCGCGAGTTGTACGCGATCCGGTCGATTGCGAAGGCGCTGGAGCGGGTGGACCAGCGGAAGAGTCTGATGTACTTCAGCGGCGGGTTGACGCGGCAGGGTATCGAGAATCAGGCGAGCATGCGCGCGGCGACGAATGAGGCGGTGCGCGCGAATATCGCGATCTACAGCGTGGATTCGCGTGGGCTGGAGGCACTGCCTCCGGTTGGGAACGCTTCGACGGGGAGTCTGCGCGGGACGGCGGCATATAGCGGCGGTTCGATGCAGGCCAATCTGGATGCGAACTTTGGATCGCAGGAGACACTGGCGACTCTGTCGAGCGATACGGGCGGGAAGGCGTTCTTCGATTCGAATGATTTTGCTCCGGCGTTTCAGCAGATCCAGCATGATACGGAGGCGTACTACATCGTTGGGTTCCGCTCGGCCAATACGGCGCGGGATGGCAGCTTCCGGCGTTTGACGGTGAAGCTGAACCGGAGCGATGTGAGAATGGACTACCGGCCGGGATACTATGCGCCCGCGGACTTCAAGCACCAGAAGACGGAGGATCGCGAGCAGGCTCTGATGGAGCAGATGAGGAGTGATCTGCCGGCTACCGACGTTGCGGTTTATCTGCAGGCCCTGTACTTCAGGATGGAGGACAACAGATTCTTTATTCCGGTGTCGCTGATTGTGCCGGGGTCACAGATTCCTTTCCTCAAGAACGGCGACCGGGACAAGGCCAACATCGACGTGATGGGCGAGGTGAAGAATGCACAGGGGATCGTGGTCGGCAATGTTCGAGATACGGTGAAGCTGGCGCTGGATGCGGCACAGCAGGTGCAGCGAAAGAATATTCAGTACTCGACGGGATTTACGCTGGCTCCGGGGCGGTACCACCTGAAGTTTGTGGTGCGGGAGAATCAGACGGGCGCGATGGGGAGCTTCGAGACGGACCTGCAGGTTCCGGATATGAAGAAGATTCCGCTGAAGCTGAGTTCGATTGTGCTGTCGAGCCAGCGGGCGGCGAATGCGGCGAAGAAGGCGGCAAGTCCGCTGGTGCGGGATGGGATGGAGTGGATTCCGAATGTGGCGCATGTGTTTCGGCAGGACCAGCACCTCTATTTTTTGTATGAGGTGTATGACCCTTCGCGGCAGAAGAGCGATGCGGCGGCTCCTGCGGCTTCGCCTGGGCTGACGCGGCGGCCGTCGGGGGCGGTCCGAGTGCTGACGAGTATCGAGTTTCTGAGCGGCGGCGTGAAGGTGTATGAGACGCCGCTGGTGGAGGCGGATGCGATCAACGTTCCTGACCGGGGGGCGGTGGCGTTTCAGTTCGATGTGCCGCTAACACAGTTGAAACCGGGGACCTATGTGTGCCAGGTCAACGTGATCGACGATGCGGCGGGGACCTTTAGCTTTCCGCGGATGGCGTTGATGGTGCGGGCGGCTGCGGCTCCGGTGGTGGCTCCGGCTGAGGCGGCGAAGACGGCGGCGGGGCCCCCGGCGCAGTAGATTTGGGAGTTGACATGTGTCTCTGCTGAGGAGGAGGATTTGGACGTACCTTCCGGAGGTACGCCATGAGCACGCTACTCCGCTCCTCCTTCCTGGTCGTTTTTTTCAGTCTGTTGATCACCGGTGCGCGGCTCGGTGCGCAACAAAAGGCGCTGAGCCCGGAGACGATGCGCCAGATGGAGCATCAGGATCCGCAGTGGCAGGCGATAGCGTCGCACCTGCCGGACCCGGCGACGGCGAGCGCGGAGAAGCTCGAGATGGCAGCCGATGTGCTTCGGGCCAGACGCTTCCCCGAAGATGCGCTGGACTACTACATGTATGCGCTGCGGCGCGGTGGCAAAGAGGCCGATCTAATGAACAAGATCGGCGTGACGGAGCTGGAGTTGTGGCATACGGCGCAGGCGCGGGTGTACTTCCAGCGCGTGGTGAAACTGAAGAAGAAGAGCGCTTCGGGATGGAACAACCTGGGCGCGGTGGAGTATCTGCAGGGGCGGTTCGGCAGCGCGATCTCGGACTACAACCGCGCGATCAAGCTGGACAAGAAGATGGCTACGTATCACTCGAACCTGGGAACTGTGTACCTGGAGCAGAGAGATTTTCCCAGTGCGCGGAAGGAATTTGAGACTGCGCTGACACTTGATCCGGAGTTGTTTGAACACCACGGAGGGTCGGGGGTGGCAGCACATATGCTGTCCTCGGAGGACCATGCGCGCTTCTGCTACGAGATGGCTCGGCTGTATGCGGAGCGTGGGGATGAGGTGAGTCTGTTGCACAATCTTGCCAAAGCGAGCGATGAGGGGTTCGATATATTGGCAGCGATGAGCAAGGATGCGGTAATGATGCCCTACCGCAAAGACCCGCGCGTGCTGGTTCTGGTGCAGAATTCGCGGGCCTTGCGCACCAGCCACGCTTCGGCTGCGAATGTTCCGGGTGGAATACCGCCGCTACCGGCGGCTGAACGTGAATGAGTAGAAGCTATCGGTAGGGGCAGTGACGGCAGTTTGAGTTGCAGCAATAGCCGCGCTTGAGGTGGTAGGCGGCGGTGAAGACGAGGTAGGGGCCTTCGTAGTAGAAGTCTTCAGGCCGGAGTTCTGCGGGAGAGGTTTGCACAGGGTCTTCTGCCAGTGGGATGGCTTCGGGCTTGGGTGGATCCGGCATTGCTAGAACAATCTTAGTCCAGGTGCTGTGGCTACGGGGAGCATTGCGGGTGGGAGTTGGCTGGATATGGACTGCGCTGGGAGGATGGCTGCTCCGGACTCTGCTTTGGATTCGGTGAGCACGGTGCCGTTGCGGTAAAGGACTTGTCTGCCAGGGACGGCGGGGATGCGGTCGCCGGGAATGACGATGCCGGCGAGGTTGATGGGGTCAGCCGCGGCGACGGGGATGACGGCGGTGCAGTCGCGGTGGCGGGCGGCGCGGAGCGAGTCGACGGCCTCGGGCAGGGCGAACTGTTCGCCGCCGAAGCCCGTGATGAAGCGGCCGCCGCGTATCTCCCCGCGAGCTTCGAGACGGCGGAGGATGCCGAGAAGGTCGCGCCAGCGGGGGGCGTTGGACTCGCGGGTAAGGAGGTCGCGGAAGAGGACGCCGTAGCGGATAAGGAGAAGGCGGGCGGCGGATTCGAGGGCTGCGTCGGTGCGGCGGGCTTGTTCGATTGCATCGGCGGAGTTGTGGCGTGGCGAAGGAAGGAACCCCATCCTTTGCGAGGAGACCGCAAAGGATGGGGCACCCGGATTGGTTGCTTCTTCGGAGAGGAGGGACCAACGGCCCGCGGAGCTGCGAGTGGGGCGCCTCCCTGCTGTGGGTGCGGCGGTGGCTTTGCGGCGCGGGTCCATCATGGCCCGTAGTTGGTCGAAGCCGTCGGCGGAGGCGAGGCCTGCAGTGGCGAGTTCCCAGAGGGCTTGCTGGGTCTGCTGGCGGGTGAGGTTGAGGATGCGCTGGATGTCGTTGGAGAAGCAGGCTCCACGCTGCTGGAGGAGGACGCGGAGTTGCAGGGCTTCGACGCTTAGGGCGGCGGCAAGCTTGGATTCTTCTACGGATTGCTGAGCGAGGGCGTGGGGGAGCCAGTCGGCGGTCTCGCGGATGTAGAAGGTGATGGGAGCGGCGTTGGTGGGGATGACGCGGCGTGGGGCAGCTCCATCCCCGTTCGACCAGGCGGGGTGGGGTGAGATACGGCCCCAGCCTACGGCTCCGGAGAGGCAGAGGGCGTCGAGCCAGCGAGGGTCGTAGTTGGCGACGCGGGCGGGGAGGAGGGTGCGCTCCCACTCGATGGCGGCGGCTTCGAAGCCTTCGAGCTTGCGGAGGGCTTCGAGGACGCCTTCTTCGCCGGAGAGCTGCGTCTGTGGAGCGAGGTGCTGCCAGGTGAGGAGCCAGCGCATGTAGACGGCTGGGGTGACGGGCTCGATCTGCTTGCGGAGGGTGCTGAGGGTACGGCGATGGATGCGTTGCAGGATGCGGCGTTCGCACCACTCAATTTCGTGGTCTTCATTTGTGGCGGGATACTCGAAGGCTCCGCGCATGAGGAGGCCTTGCATTTCCATGGCAAGGAAGGCCTGGAAGGCTTCGGATGGGTCGAGGTTCAGGTGAGATGCAAAGGCTCTGGCTGTGATAGGTCCCAGAATTTGTAACCATCCTTGAACACATTGCTTCAGAGTCGCTTCTTTTGTAACGTTATTGGTTGCTTGTTCCAATTCCTCCGTAATCGATTGCTCCGGTCGAGATGACGACGTGAGGGGTGCGGAGTGGAGAACGGAGATTTGAGCGAGGCGTTCCGTGGCTACCCAGCAGGGAATGCCGTTGAGGTTCACCGTCTGGGCGCGACCGGTTTGGGTGAGGCGCTCGTAGAAGTGCGGCCAGTGGCGAGCTTCGTCGGTGTCGATGAGGTGAAGCGGGAGGGCGATGAGGCTATGGAGGAGGTCGTGTAGTTCGTGTTCGTCGCGAAGGTCGGGCCAGCACTCGCGGCGGACGGCATCGATGGCAGCCCGGTCGAGCTTGCCTGGCGCTTCGGGCAGGCTGCGGCTCAGGCTGGTGGCGCGGGCACGCCGCTCTTCGAGGCCGGCCTCGTCGAGGTACGCGTAGGGGTTGGCGTTGAGGAGTTCGTGGGCGAACTGCGAGGGGGCAGGGGTATCGATGGCGAGGCATCGGATGGTTCCAGCTTTGATCCCCTTGAGGACTTCGATGAGCCCTTCGAGGTCCATCGCTTCCTGCAGGACGTCTTGCATGACTTCGGCTACCAGGGGGTGCGCGGGGATCTGGATGTCGCCAACGATGGTTTCGAAGCAGGCGGCGGCTTGCGGGAAGACGCTGGCCATGAGGTCTTCGGAGCGGGTGCGCTGAATCTGCGGGGCAATGCGCTTGCCCTTTGAGAAACGGAGGAGTTGCAGGCTGCGTCCGGCAGCCCAGCGCCAGCGGGTCTTGAAGATGGGCGAGGCGATGGAGGCCTGTTCGAGGAGTTCTTTGGCGGTCTGCTCCGTGAGGAACTGGAAGACGTCGGCGAGGGGGAAGCTGTGCTGCTCGGCGAGGGAGATGTTGATGCCGTTATCGGTGGCGGCGGCCTGGAGTTCGAAGTTGAAGCCGCGGCAGAAGCGTTTGCGGAGGGCGAGGCCCCAGGCTTTGTTGATGCGACCTCCGAAGGGCGCATGGAGGATGAGCTGCATGCCTCCGCCCTCGTCGAAGAAGCGCTCCGCGATGATGGTGGTTTTGGAGGGAACGGCTCCGAGGACAGCCCGGCCGGTGACGATGTAGGAGATAAGTTGGTGGGCTCCGCTGGCACAGACTCCACATTGGTCCATAAGCCAGACGGTGGCGGCGGCTACTTCGGGTTGAGCAGGGGAGATATAGCCGGGAGTCACGTTAGGCGTGCGGGCGGAGATCTGCTCGCGGAGTTCTCCTACTCCGCTGGAGAGGACTGCCGTGCGCTGCGGGGCTTCACCCTCCCAGAAGGGCAGGCTAGGCGGGGCTCCATGGGCGTCTTCGACGAGGACCCGTCCGGCGGCCTCGATGCGCTGGATGCGCCAGCTGGAGCTGCCGAGGAGGATGACGTCACCGGGGCTGGAGTCTACGGCGAAGTGCTCATCCAACGTGGCGATCTGGACGCCTTCGGGCTGAAGGATGACGCTGTAGAGGTTTGTTTCGGGGATGGCGCCACCGTTGGAGATTGCGATCATGCGGGCGCCGCGGCGGGGGTGGAGCTGATGGTGGATGCCGTCGCGGAGGAGGTAGGCACCGTACCGGCCTCGGCTGGATTCGATGCCGTTGCTGAGGAGGTTCAGGAGGTCGTCGAACTCCTGCCGGCTCAGGTTTCGATAGGGATAGGCACGGCGCAGGGTGTCGTAGAGGGTATCTTCTTCCCAGGGCTCGGCTCCGCAGCATGCCACGATCTGCTGCATGAGGACGTCGGTGGGCTGGGGTGGGACTTCAAGTTGGTCGAGTTCGCCCGCGCGCATCTTGCGGATAAGGGCGGCTTGCTCGAGGAGGTCGTCTCGCGTGGTGGCGAAGAGGCGGCCTTTAGGGATGGCTCCGCGCCAGTGACCGGCTCGGCCTACTCGTTGCATAGCGACGGCTACCGCACGGGTGGTGCTGATCTGGCAGACGAGGTCGATATCGCCTATGTCGATGCCGAGTTCGAGCGATGCCGTGGCAATGAGGATCTTGATCTCGCCGCTCTTGAGGCGCTGTTCGGCGTCGAGGCGGAGAGTACGGGAGAGCGAGCCGTGGTGGGCCGCTACGTGCTCCGGGCCGAGGCGCTCGGCGAGGGCAAAGGCTATCTTCTCCACTAGGCGGCGGGTGTTTACAAAGACAAGGGTCGAGCGGTGGCTCCGGGCGTGGACGGCGAGCTTGTCGAAGATCTCTTCCCACATTTTGGTGGTGATGACGGAGCTCAGCTCGTCGCTCGGAACTTCGATGGCTATGTCGAGTTCGCGGCGCTGGCCTACCTGGACGATGGTGGCTGGCTTGCGGGTTTCGTGAACCCCGGTGAGAAAGCTGGCTACGAGCTCGATGGGATTTTGCGTAGCGGAGAGGCCGATCCTTTGCGGCGGGATGGGCCGGCCGGTGAGAAAGGCTCCGGGAGAGAGGCGGTTTACCCCGGTGACTAGAGCATCGAGGCGCTCGAGGGAGAGAGCCAGGTGAGCTCCGCGTTTGTCGTCGGCTACGGCGTGGATCTCATCGACGATGACGGTGCGGACACGACGGAGGTGTTCCCTGCTCTTTCCGGCGGTGAGGAGGATGTAAAGGGATTCGGGGGTTGTGACGAGGATATGAGGGGGGTTGCGAAGCATCGAAGCGCGTTCGCGGGCCAGGGTGTCGCCGGTACGGACTCCCGTACGGATCTCAGTCGAGAGATAACCGCGTTCGAGGGCGAGTTGCTGTATCTCGGCTAACGGACCGTCGAGGTTCTTCTGGATATCGTTGGAGAGGGCTTTGAGGGGGCTGACGTAGATGACCTGCGTGCAAGGGGTGAGTTGACCGGAGATGGCCTGGCGTAGAAGGTGATCGATGCAGACGAGGAAGGCGGAGAGAGTTTTGCCGCTTCCGGTCGGGGCGGAGATAAGAGTCGCCTGACCGGCTAGAATGCTTGGCCAGCCTTGCTCCTGGGGCTCGGTGGGGCTGCCGAATTTGTTGATGAACCACTCTGCCGTAACGGGGTGCGCCCAGGCGAGCGATGGCGGAGTTTCGAACGGCATTCGGCGATTGTAGCGCGGTTTTTGTTCGATCTTTCTTCGCTCTTTGTTTTCTACATGTTGCCGGTGCCTACATCTGCAGAAGCAGCGGCAGCGTTGTCCTCATCGAGATATTGCTCTATGACCTTCTCCAAGGTTCCTTGGGCGGAGAGGATAAAGTCGACGGCATCGCGTCCTGCACCTTCACCACCGAAGTTGGGGGTAATGTAGTGGGCGACCTCCTTGACTTGCTGGCGGGCGTTGGCTGTGGCAATGGCCAGCCCACACTGGCGCATTACGGGGAGATCGATGATGTCATCACCTACGTAGGCAAGTTGATCGATCGTGATGTTGGCTTTGGTGAGGATTTCGTTGATAGCATTCATCTTGTGGGCCTGGCCCTGGTAGATGAACTCGAGCCTCAGATCGTTGGCGCGGATGGCTACGGTCTGGGACTGGCGCTTGGTAATAATGCCTACTCTCAGGCCGCCAAGGCGGGCAAGAGAGATCCCGAGGCCGTCGTGAGCGGCGAAGCCTTTTGCCTCAATTCCCTTTCCGTCTGGACCGGGAATAACGAAGATCTGGCCGTCGGTGAGGACTCCGTCTACGTCGAAGATGAGGACTTTAATGTTTTTGGCGAGGTCTTCAGCGGTCATCTATTGATGATAGCTTGTTCGGCAATGCGCAGATCCATTTGATACGAGGTTCGTTTGGGATTGCTAAATGCTGTACTGCTGGTACTCATTGATCTCCCGTGATGAGATCGACTTGTCGGCCTCTTTTGCGGGGGCCACGGTTCCGGGAAAGGAAGATTGCTTTGCACTCCGTACACCTCCACGGGTGCAGTCCGAGTCGCAGCAGGATTACCTTCTGAAAGAAACCTTTGCGTGTGGCTCGCGTTGTATGGCTAAACTTGCAACGCTTGCAGACGACCTTATTCATCGCTAAAACAACCTCGTGCAATCAGATGCATGTCGGGTGAATATATATGCACACTTCGTTACGATTATTTCTTCTCCGTTTCAGTCCGCTTTCGCCTTTGCTCGTCGAAGACAAGTATTTCCGTATCTGTTAGTTGGAGTGGGAGAACCCGGCCACTAGACCCTGATTCGAAGGAGGTTTCGAGAATAGCCATGACGGCAACAGATTGCTCAGGAGTGACAGGGTTGGGTTGATTGCCCCAGAGCGCTTCGCGGATACGGACGTAGTAGTCGGACTGATTCGACGCGGGAGCGGGTATCTCAATTTGATCTCCGGTCGCGCCATCGTAGAGGATGCCTGGATCGGGATCGACTCCGAACCCGATAGAATCGGGACGAATGCCGGCGATGAGCTGTTTCTCCTGTACGTCCGCACCGTACTTTGCCCAGCTGGCCCGGTCGCCGTGAAGCACAGAGCGCGGGCCTCCACGAGGGACGAGCAGCGAGGTATGGAGTATGACGCGAAGGCGATCGTAATTGAGCTGTACGTGAGCCCAGTCGTCCGTCTGGCCACCAGAGCGCTGGATGGCGAAGCTGGCATTGATCGTCTGGGGCAGGCCGAATAGCTGTATCGCCTCGTCGATGAGATGCGGACCGAGATCAAACCAGAGCCCGGCGCCGGGCCCGTTATTCTCTCGCCAGCGTTGACGAACCGCGGGGCGAAAGCGATCGATGTGCACTTCAAAGTGGGAGATCTCACCAAGAGCTCCGGATTCGAGGACTGCGTGGGTTGCGAGAGATTCACTCTCCCAGCGACGATTATGAAAGACGGAGAGAAGCCTTCCCTGCTGCTCCGCCAATGAAACGAGGGCGCGAGCTTCCGCAAGAGTCACGGTGAACGGCTTGTCGACGACGACGTGCTTGCCTGCACGGAGTGCGGCGGTAGCGAGAGGGGAGTGGCTGTCATTCGGGCTAGCGATCACGACGAGGTCAACTTCAGGGTGGGTGGCCACGTCTTCCATGATCGGATAGACATCGACTTCCGGAAGATCGGCCAGGACTGTGTCCCGCCTACTTGATCCGACGACTGTCAGCTCCAACCCCGGAACAGACTGGATGAGTGGTGCATGAAAGGTCTTACCGGCATAACCGTAGCCGATGAGTCCTACTCGGATATTTTTTTTAGACACTGACATAGCTTTCTTTCAGAGTATTGCCTTGGCCCGCAGTTGGCCAGTTGACTTGGCCCAGAGGATGGATCGGAAGCGAAGTGCTGCGATTTTTTCGACAGCGGAGACAACTCTTGCACCCGTCGCTTTGGCTAATTATCATCCGAAAACCAGCTAGATCCTATTTGTGAGAACATCTTTCATCTATCAATCAACTCTTTATTTGTAGATAACCCGTCCAAAGCGTAGGTTCAGTTCATCGCGGATATGGCGGAGCTGGGATGCCTCTGCCCGATTGAGGTAATTATTATGGTTCACCGCAAACCTCTGCGGATGAACTCAAGTCTTGTCAGCGCACACACGTGGTGCGCCGATTCGCAGCTTTATTAGGAGCACGATAGATGTCTGTCGAACGTCGTACAAGGGTCCGGTTTTTCCTCGCTTTCTGGCTGTTCGTTCTTAGCGGTGTCGCTTTTCTTGACCGCACCAACATCTCGATTGCGGGGTTGCAGATCAGCACGGAGTACGGCCTAGGCAACCAGCGGCTGGGATGGATCTTCAGCGCGTTCCTGATTGGGTATGCAGGATTTCAACTGCCAGCCGGCTGGCTCGCTGCACGCTTCGGCCCGCGACGCGTGCTTACCATCGGCGTGGTGTGGTGGGGGATCGCTACTGCATTGACGGCACTTTTGCCTTCGGGTATCTCGCACGCAGTAATGTTGTTGATAGCTATACGCTTCGCCTTGGGAGCAGGCGAGGCTGTCATCTATCCGGCGGCCAATCAGTTCGTAGCACGATGGGTTCCGGTACAAGAGCGCGGATTCATTAACGGCCTGATCTTTGCCGGCGTAGGTGCGGGCAGCGGACTGACGCCGCCTTTGCTCACATGGCTCATTACCCATCATGGGTGGCGGACAGCGTTCTGGTTTAGCGCCATTATTGGCCTGATAGCGGGAGCTGTATGGTGGTATGCCGCACGCGATACCCCAGAAGAACATAGTGGAGTGTCACCAAGTGAGCTTCGAGAGATTCGCGACGGCTTGTCCTTCAGCCCTACGGTTCCAGTGCCTGCCGTCGATATTCCTCCCGCCAGCGCAGCTCCTGCCGGCATCTCATGGCGTGCGATCTTTCATCGCCGCGACCTTCCCGCGCTGATGGTGGGATACTTCAGCTTCGGTTACGTCGCATGGATATTCTTCAGCTGGTTCTTTCTTTACATGGCCCAGGTGAGAGGGTTCGATCTAAAGTCAAGCGCACGTTACGCTATGCTCCCATTTCTCTCCATGACGGTCTTCTGCCTAGTGGGAGGAGCATTGAGCGACCGGCTTACACGAGCCTATGGGCTTCGGGTTGGCCGCTGCGGCCTGGCAGCGGTCGCGCTACTGCTTACCGCTGTATTTCTCGTTCTGGGCTCGCAGGTACACAGCCCTCAACTTGCGGGGGTAATTCTTGCTTGCGGCGCGGGCGCTCTGTATCTCTCACAGAGCTCGTTCTGGTCCGTTTCGGTCGATATTGCCGGACGTAGCTCTGGCGTCTTCTCGAGCATGGTGAACATGGGAGGACAGATCGGGGGCGCCGTTACAGCCTCTCTGACACCCTGGATCGCACAGCGATTCGGCTGGACGACTTCCTTCGCGATTGCTGCAGCGCTCGCCGCCATTGGCGGGATTTGCTGGCTGACGGTGCATCCGGAACGCCCCTTGGATGCCTGAACCTGCTTTACCGCGCGGTAATATTACTACTGGTGTCGTTATAATGTCGTTAATACAACAATGATTCTGTGACCATGCAAGCGTACCGCGCGAAGACACACGCTACAGGATGGGCGACGACTAGCGCTAGCGCGCGATTCGCAGCCAATTATGTCGTGTGGCTGCTGATAATCGCCTGTTGCATCAGCGCCAACGCTCATGCAACACCTCCGGTCTCCACGCTGCGGTTATCCGAGTATCAAAAGCAGGATTGGCAGGTGGAAGACGGTTTACCGGAGAACACTATCCGCATGATCGTGCAACAGCCAGATGGCGCCCTGCTGCTGGCTACATCCTCTGGCCTGGCAAGCTTTGACGGTCAGCGCTTTCAGACTTTGCCCATAGAAGCCAATGGACTGACCGATAACGAGGCTATCAACGCAGTTCTTCTTGGACGCAATGACGATCTCTGGATCGGGACGGATGGACGCGGAGTGCTGCATCGGACTCGCTCTGGCACCGTTAACATCAGTGAGCGCGCCGGACTGTATAACGAACGCGTCCGAATGCTTTACCTGGACAGGCAGGGAGTTCTGTGGATCGCAACGCAGAACGGCATCGAACGTTTTGTCGATGACCGTCTGGAAAGGCTCTCTACTGGCGGCATGATCTCCGGCGACATTACGACGCCTTTTGCGGAGGATGGTCGTGGAGGCATGTTCTTCGTCACCTCGTCCGGTCTATTTCACTGGGAGAACGGGGTCGCGTCGCGCCATGCGCTTCGCACTGCGGGAATCGGACCTCCCGAGGCTGTCTATCGCGATCCGCAAAATCGGATCTGGGTCGGCACGATGACTGAGGTGCTGCAACTTGTTCCGCGAAACGCTCCAGGCCAGTACGATGAAGTCGTCCGAGCCAGGGTTCACGATCCTGTGACGGTTCTGCTGGGCGATACTATGGGCAATCTCTGGATAGGAACCAGCCGAAACGGCCTTTGGCGATACGGCTCCGATGGGCTGTCCCAGTGGACCTCTCGAGACGGCCTCCCGGATGACTCCATACGCTGCCTCTATTTCGACCAGGAAGAGAATCTGTGGATTGGCATGCCAACCGGCGGCCTCAGCCGGTGGCGGAAGGGGCCGCTCGCTCCCTATGGAGCGCCCGAGGGTTTTCCTGCGACCCACGCTGCCAATGCATTCGCAGACAGCCACGGAGATCTCTGGCTGGGAACCTGGAGAAGTGGCCTCTTTCGACGACACAAGGGCAAGTTGATCGCGACCAATCCTCCAGGTATGCCCATTACAATGCCCATCCGCGCTCTGGCAGAGGACCGTCGAGGGCATGTATGGGTGGGGACCTGGTTCGATGGACTCTATCGGTACGACGGCAAGGCGTTCCATCATTACCTGCTTGGTGTCGAATCTCCAGGCAATGCGGTCAGTTCGATTCTGGCCGACAAGGGTGGAAGGCTGTGGGTCGGGACTTATACGGGACTGTTCTACTTCCCTTCCGGCACGCCTGATCCAGCACTCCGCACTCACCTTCTCGAGTCGAAGCTCATCACCTGCCTCTTAGAAGATGCCGACGGGTCGGTCCTGGTGGGCACGAGTACCGGACTCTATCGCGTCCGCGAGGGTAAAGCGCTTCCGGTTATAGGCCTGCTCGATCCCTACATTCTTTCGTTGACGTTGGACAGCAAGGGATATGTATGGGTTGGCACCAAAGCGGGCGGGTTGGCTTCGGTGCATCAAGAGCTAGCCACGCCTCTGCCTTCGAACGGGGGGCTGGCTCCTCTCCAGGTAAAAACGGCCATTGAAGATGATGATGGGCATCTGTGGCTAGGCACCTCTCGGGGCATTGTGCGGTTGGTTGTTGCAGAGATGCATGCCGTTGCCGACGGGAAACAGTCACAACTCTCGGCCGTTGTTCTGGGTAAAGCGGACGGAATGCGCTCGATTGAAAACGGTGGACCTTCAAAGCCTTTGTCGACGCGGATGCCCGATGGAACACTGTGGTTCACCACAACCAAGGGCTTCGTGCACACTACGGATGTATCCGAAAAGCTTGGTCCAAGCAGTCCCACTGCGTCCATCACCGGATGGACCCTCTCAAACGATCCTAATGTCTCAGAGGCCATTACTGGTCCGCGAGTCGACATTGAGGCGGGCCAACCCGACATCATTTTCTTCTTCAATGCCGAACAGCTCTCTAACCCGGCCCACATCGAGTATCGTTACCGTCTTGCAGGTTACGATTCGGATTGGACAACCACACGCTCGCAAACAGCACGCTATCGCAGACTCTCACCTGGCAACTATCGTTTTGAAGTGCAAGCTCGCAACAGTGGAGAGGGCTGGCTGTCGCCTGCTGCGATATTAGATGTCCGCCAGCATCCTTACTTCTATCAGAACTGGTACTTCTATTTTGCTCTCTTTCTACTCGCCACAGTGCTCGCTGCACTTCTATTTCGCCGGCGAGAGCAACTGATGAAAGGCCGCATCGGCATCGTGCTGGAAGAGCGCAATCGGATTGCCTGCGAATGTCACGATACGCTGATGGCAGGGTTCGCCGCGATCTCCTGGCAACTGGAAGCTACGGCAAAGTTATTTCGTGATAGTGACACCGCCTCTACGCCGGCAGCGCATTCCTGCGAACTGGCCCGCAGCATGGTCTCGCACTGTCAGGCCGAGGCTCGCCGCATCATCTGGGATCTGCGCGATACTGACGAGGTGACCAACGTCCTTTCGCATGCGCTCTCCCGCACGCTAAGCGCGAATCATATAAAGGAAGCGATCGAGACGTCGTTCGACGTGGAGGGGGACGAAGTGCCGCTGGCACCGGGCTGCGTACATCACCTGGTCTGCATCGGCCAGGAGGCGGTGTCGAACGCTATGCGCCACGCTCAGCCAACACACATCAGCGTGCGGCTGAAGTACGAAGATGATGCACTTAGCCTGTCGATCCGGGACGATGGGCAAGGCTTTCAAGCGTCGGATCGTTCCGCATCGCGGCGCGGACACTTTGGCATCCCGGTGATGGAAGAGCGTGCCCGTAAGCTTGGCGGCACACTACGCCTGCAAACCGCGGCCGGCGCTGGCACCGAAGTCACTGTCAGGGTATCCTTCAACGCATTGCAACAACCAGTGAATCAAGAGCATCACGTTATACGGTGGATTGGAATATGAAGCAGATCCGGATTCTTCTCATTGAGGACCACTTCCTCGCGCGCATGGCACTTCATTCTGTCCTCTCGGGTCACCCGCAGATCCAGGTCGTGGGGGAGGCCGGAGATGGAGAGCTTGGCATTTCGATGTATCGGACGCTGCGGCCAGACGTCGTGGTTCTCGATCTTCGGCTGCCACGGATCAGCGGTTTTGACGTCATCACCGAAATCCGCAAGGAGTTCCCCAATGCCCGGATCGTCGTGCTGTCCAACTATCAGGGAAGCGAGGATATCTATCGCGCCGTCCGCAGCGGAGCGATGGCTTATCTGACTAAAGATGCCAGCGGTGAAGAGCTGCTGAATGCGATCCGGAATGTGGACCGAGGCCTGCGCTATCTTCCGCATGTTGCATTGGACCGACTTGCGGAACGTATGCCCTCTGTCGAACTCACGCCACGAGAGACTGAGGTACTGGCCTGCATCACCCAGGGGAGAAGCAATCGGGAGATCGCCGAAGACCTGAAGATCGCAGAGAAGACCGTGCGTATTCATGTAAGCTCCGTGTTGGATAAGATGGGGGCTCGTGATCGGACTCAAGCCACCATTTACGCGTTGCAGCGCGGCTTAGTGCACCTCGACTAAAACTTGTTTATGACCCTTGATGAGCCCCCCCGGACACCTTGGGTATAAGGTACTTTGATTCAATACTTTAGACAAGAATATTCGTGCAAGTATTCATTCTAAACAAAGAAAAAGCCAGGGACTGGACCGGGTTTTCCGACTCTTTATTAACTAAATAGCGAATTGGGTAGAACTAATCTGCCACTTTGAGGAAGATTAGTTTTGGACGCTAAACCTTTTTGCTTGTTTGGTTTGCGTATGGAATGTCTAATTCTTCCCTATTGAAGGGACTTGACAGCAAAAAATGGGGAATTAGTTAACCACTTCATAACATCCTCCAGGCAGACATATGCTGCTTCTTGTACTTTTTTCGAACCGTGTCCTAACGTAAGCTCATAGAGGACTGCGGTTTACCGTTAATTTACCGTCAATTTAGGACATTTGACGTACATGCCACCCCGGCAACTGCCCGATGACAGGTTCGTGATCCTGTAATGAAATTGTGACACTCAAGAAACAGCTTACAAATCGTTGCGTACAGGATTGGGTTAGCTCATTCCAGATCTATTCGCACATTGTGAAAACCATAATCCACTGTATCTACCAGGAATCCTCAAGGGTCCATTAGGAGTTTTTGCTGTGAAGAAAACTTTACTCTGTTATCTCTTACTGTTGCTGAGCCCCCTGTTCCTCCGGGCGCAAGTTGCGAATAATACATCGTTGGTCGGTACCGTAACGGACCCGACCGGTGGTGTCGTTGCGGGAGCCCATGTGACGGGCGTGAACCGCGATACGAAGGTCTCCTATGCCGGCGTCACAAACGCCGAGGGCTATTACTCCATTCCATTCGTCGCTCCGGGCACCTATGACGTCTCGGCTGAGCAGACGGCATTCCAAAAAGTTAATGTCTCCGGGGTCGTCGTTCAGCTCAACATGGCAGTGCGTACGGACTTCTCCCTCAGAATCGGCTCTGAAACGACGTCGATCACCGTCTCGGCCGATACGCCCGCGCTCTCAACCGATGACGCGCTGATCGGCGACACCATCGGCTCCGGCACGGTGGAGAACCTTCCCATGAATACTCGCCGCGTCATGGACCTTGCAACCACGGCGTCGAACGTCATCCAGGGTCCCAAGACGTCCTTCACTGGCCTTCCCCCCGGCGCGAACTACATCGGAGCGGGTACCCGCGAAGTGACCAATTCGTTGACGCTGGACGGAATCACGATCATGAACTCGCTGATCTCCAACTCGCCTGTGACCCCCAATCCGGACGCGATCTCGGCGGTCCAGGTGCAGAGCGGTAACTACACCGCCCAGTACGGCGCCTACATGGGCATCCATATCAACTCGGACACCAAGTCGGGCACGAACGTTCTCCACGGCACGGGGTACGACTACGTCCAGAACGACTTCTTCAACGCCAAGCCCTGGCTTGCGGCTCCATCGGCTCCCGCGGCCAAGATGCGCTTCAACCAGTTTGGCGGAGTGCTCAGCGGTCCGGTCGTCATCCCGCATCTTTACAACGGTCGTGACAAGACCTTCTTCACGGGATCGTATGAAGGCCTTCGCCAGTACTATCAGACCAACGTCATTGGTTCCGTCCCCACGCTGAAGATGCGTACGGGAGACTTCTCTGAGCTGCTGCCGTCGGTACAGCTCTACAATCCGGTTAACCGCACAACCCCCTACGTGAATAACCAGCTTCCGGTCTCACCTGTAGCTGCCAAACTAATGCAGTACTATCCGAACCCAACGAACTCTAAGGTCACGAATAACTTCAATGGATATGTTACTAACCAGCTAGTGCAGAATCAGACTCTCGACCGGGTCGATCACAACATCGGCGATAATGTTCGACTCTTTGGCCGATTCATCTGGCAGAAGCTTACCTTTGTAGGCGGCAGTGCTGTGCCGACTTCGACCTCCTATTCGCCGACGACGGACCGCAACGGAGTAATCGGCTACACGCACATTATTACGCCGAACTTCATCAACGACCTTCGCGTTGGGTTCAACGTACTGACGACCGATCTCAACAACCAGTTCGCTCAGAACGGTCAGACTGACGTGGGATCGCAGTTGGGAATCCCTGGATTCACGGCGGACGTGGATAACAAAAACCCCGGCATCCCGACCTTCGTCGCTACCGGCTATATCGGTCTCGGCTCCGCGGGCTCTAACTGGAAGCAGGATGACCGAACTGTGCACGCGTACGATCAGATCTCCTGGACCAGGGGCAAGCACAACATCATGGCCGGAGCGGACATTCGCCGCATGACCATCGGACGCGCTGCCCAGACCGATCCCCGTGGAAACTTTACCTTCAGCGGCGTCTACACGAGTCTTTGCCGGCCGAGCGCAAATGCGCCCTGCGACAATGCGACACCGCAGAACGCTCTTGCCGACATGGTTGTCGGAAACGCTGCGAATGTGACAACGCCGATCTTCCAGGTGAAGGGCTCCGTCGGAAGCTGGCGCAACGGCTACTTTGTGCAGGACAACTGGCAGGCTACCCAGAAGCTGACGCTGCTGTACGGCATTCGCTATGAGCAGCCCACTATCCCCTACTCGCTGAATGGCAACGCGCGCATTCTGAACCCCGCCTTCACCGCGCTGATCCCGTCCACCAGTGCGACGAACGGCGCAAACTTCACCCCGACACCTGGCTTCCAGTTCACCGGCCCCAACAATAACCTGTGGGCACCGCGCCTCGGCTTCGCCTATCGCGCAACGGACAAGATCGTTGTCCGCGGCGGTGGCGGTATCTATTACAACCCGAACCACCTCAACGCCTTTACGCTTGCCAGCGCCAACTACCCGCTTGCGAATTCGACCACGTACAGCGCGAATAAGTATCTTTCCACCAACACTTACTCCAACCCCAGCGGTGGCGGTACAGCTCCGGTCCCCTGCGTGCCAGGAACAAACGGCTGCTACACGTCGGTATTTACCGATCCGCCCAGCATGCCAACGCCCCGCATGTACCAGTGGAACGTCGACACCGGTGTGGATCTGTGGAGAGACGCGGCCTTCGAGCTGCAGTACCTGGGTTCGAAGTCCGTCCATCTTGACTACTCTTACTATCCGAACCAACCGCTTCCTGGTCCCGGTGACGTCAATGCACGTCGCCCCAACCAGGGCTTCGGTCAGATCCGCGAGATCAATAACGGCGGCTTCGCCACCTACAACGGTTTGACCGCGATCCTGCGCCAGCGCATGAGCCGTGGTCTTTCCGTGAACCTGTCTTATACGTGGTCACACAATCTGGACACTTCCAACGACGCCAATGGCGGCGGAACGTCGATGATCCAGTACAACCTGAAGGCCGATTACGGCAATTCAAACTGGGACATCCGCCATCGCTTCGTCGGAACCGTGCTCTACCAGATGCCTACCTTCTCGGGACGGAACTACGCTTTCCGTACCCTGGTGGGCGGATGGCAAGCTAACATGATCCTCACGCTGCAGACGGGCATGCCCTTCAACGTTGGTCTCTCCTCTGACGTTGCGAACGTCGGTATCGGAACCCAGCGTCCGAACTACGTGAAGGCTGGCTCAAACACCTGCTCTCGCGATACGGTCATCAAGGGGGGAACGTCGGCAAGCTGCATCGACAGCTCGGCTTATGCCATGCCGGCGGCGTACACCTTCGGTAACGTTCATCGCAACGATCAGCACGGGCCGGGCCGGGAGTTGGTGAACTTCTCGATGTTCAAGAACTTCCCCATCTACGAGCGCGTGCAGTTCCAGCTGCGTGCCGAAGCGTTCAATCTCTTCAATCACGCGAATCCGAATAACCCCAACTTTCCCAATTCTCCAACCCTTGGCGCTGTAGGCTTTGGCACCATCACGGGAACGCAGACCGATCCGCGCGTCCTGCAGTTGGCAGGCAAGATTAACTTCTAGCCCGTCGTTATTCTTCCTTGCAGGGGTCGAGTGCTTTCGCTCGGCCCCTGTTTCTCTTTGGTGGTTCTGCAAGGGCTATCACTTTTCCGGTAACATCGTCCTACTAGCATGAGGTAAAGCTTTGAAGCCAATTTCGATTCTGTCCGTTCTGCATTCACGTCTTGTCCGCACCACTGCCGCCATCGCCCTAGCCTGCACTTCCCTGGTAACCGTTACCCACATCGTTCATGCCGACTCGCCGAAGACGGCTGCGGAGTACACAGCTGATCCGGCCGCGATGCTCGACGGCTATCGCCACGTTGAGGCTGCGTCCGTCTCGGATGCGCTCGAGCAGCTGCTTCACGAGAAGCACTACATGTCGCACCGCATGCAATCCATCTTCCCCACAAAGTTCGCCGGAACCGCGCTTACCGTCAAACTTGTTAAGCAGGAGAATCATGATCCTGACGCCCTCTCCGGCATGCTCAAGGCGATTGATTCCGGGAGCCCGGGCTCCGTCTACGTCATGCAGGTTGAGGATGGCGCCGACATCGCCGGCATGGGCGGCCTAATGGGTACCGCCATGTTCGCCCGCGGATTTGCCGGTGCTGTGATCGATGGCGGCGTTCGAGATCTGCCGCAACTCAAAAAGATTGGCTTTCCGGTTTACGCAACCGGCCCTGTACCCTCCACCTCAGTGACTCACTATCGCTTTGGCGGCATGAACGTGCCGGTTGACTGCGATGGCGTGAAGGTTGCCGCGAATGACATTATTGTGGCCGACCAGGATGGCGTCGTCGTCGTCCCCCGTGAACGGGCTGCGGAGATACTTGTCCTCGCGCAGAAATTGGACAATAGCGAGCATTCGATGTATCCCTTTATCGAAAAATTTCACTCCATTCAGGAGGCGGTGAAGCAGTTCGGTAGAATCTAAAGCCTCGGTCGGCTATGTCATTTGCCCTAGGCACATCTTAGCCATCCGCCCCATGACAATCAGATCTGTTTCCATTTCAGATGGTTATCATTTTCAAATCAATCTCTGCAATATGTCGAAGAAGAGAACGGCCCCTGCAGAGATCGGAAGCGAACCCTATCTACCGTTCGCTTCTGGATGCTGTTGCCCGGAGAGGCCGAATCGTAGACCGGTGCCCACCATCCTCCCTCGCAGAAGGCATAATATTTAGTTTCCGTTCAGATATTCACTCGCACGTTAAACCAAGAAGGAGTAAACACAATGGAACAGCAGTCCAGAAGAGGTCTTCTCAAGAACGCAGCCAAGGCAGCCGTAGCCGTAACCGGTGGCGCTATGGTGGCTCAAAGCGCTAAGGCCCAGGTCTCCGGCAAGCTGGAGAAGAAGGCGTATCCGCCCAAGACACAAGCCGACAAGGTTCCCACAACGCCAGCAAAGAAGCCTTTGTTCTCCAGCGCCGTCTCGTACGGCAATCTGCTCTTCCTCGCAGGCGTGGGCGCGCACTTTAAGGGCACTATCGAGGAGCACACCAAGCACGTACTCGACGAGCTTGAGAAGAACCTGATCAATGCGGGATCGTCAATGGAGAAGGTGCTGAAGGTAAACGTCTATCTGAATGACCTGAAGGACTACACCGCAATGAACGGCGTGTATGCGACCAGCAACTGGGGCTGGGTTCCTCCCGTGCGCACGACAGTCGCACCTGCGGGCGGTATCCCCGGAGACTCGTTGGTTGAGATCGACTGCATCGCCTACATCTAAACAACAGCTGCCTCACATATTGGCGAGGCATCACCATCACGGCAACATAAACAGAAAAGGCGAGTCCATGTCCCTCTTTCGCAATACGCGCTGGTCACGACGAGAAGTACTCAAACAGTCTGGAATGCTCTCTGCTCTTGGAGCGGCCACCGCTGTCTCACCTCTTGCCGCCGGCGCGGCTGCACTGGCAGAGCCGCAGGCGAAGCATACGCTTCCTGCGAGAGAGGGCACGGACAGCGATAATCTCTTCACTCGGATCGGTGTTCGTCCCATCATCAATGGCCGTGGCACCTTCACAATCATCAGCGGCTCTCGCTCACTTCCCCAGGTGAAGCAGGCCATGTATGAAGCATCGTTCTACTTCGTCCACCTCGACGAGATGATGAATGGCATCGGCGCCCAACTTGGCAAGCTTACGGGAGCGGAGTGGGGCATCGCCACTACAGGCTGCGAGGCAGCGATCTGTCTAGCCACCATCGCCTGTATTGCAGGGACCAATGTTGAACAGTGTCAGGCACTTCCTTACATCAAGAAGCGCGATCAGGTCATTATTCCCAAGCACTCGCGCAACCCGTATGACTTCGGCGTCCGCATGGTCGGCGCAGAGATCGTTGAGGTCGACTCGGAAGAGCAGCTACGGGCTAAGCTCTCCGACCGCACGGCAATGATCTACATCCTTTCCAGCCCTGCTGCGGAGAAGGGACCGCTGAACATCAAAAACATCTGCTCCATCGCCAAGGAGAAGAACATTCCGGTCTTCGTAGACGCTGCTGCCGAAGAGCCGATTGTGCCAAACATCCACATTGCCGCAGGTGCAACGCTCGTTGGCTACTCGGGCGGCAAGTGTATGCGTGGACCACAGTCCTCGGGCATGCTCATCGGCCAAAAGGATCTGTGCAAGGCCGCTTACTTCCAGGCAGCGCCGCACCATTGCTACGGACGCGCGTTCAAGTGCAGTAAGGAAGAGGCCATGGGCCTGCTCGCTGCCGTTCAACAGTGGTACAAGCGAGATCACGACGCCGAGCAGCGCGAGTGGAGGTCGTGGCTCAAGAGTATTGAGGCAAAGCTGAAGCCCCTGCCTTCCACGAGCTTTGTCTACGAAGAGCCCGAGGATCTCTCCAACAGATCGCCAATGCTGCGTATCAACTGGGATGCCAATGTTCTCAAGATCACCGGTACCGAGCTTGCTGCACGCCTCGACGCCGGTACGCCACGCATCATCGTAGGCGGAAGCCAGGGCAAACGCCCGGATATGATGAACAGCTCTATCACCATCATGCCCTACATGATGGATCCAGGCGATGAGCGGATCATCGCCAACGCGGTCTATGAGGCTCTCAGCAAGCCTGGCCATTACGAGAACCCAGTGATCCCGACCGGTACACCGGCATCTGTCCAGGGAGGATGGGCCGTCACTATCCTCTACCCGCGCGGTACCGGCGAGCAGAAGTTCACCCTCGAACAAAGTGGCAATGACCTCACTGGCACACAAGATGGTGAGATCTACAAGGCTACATTCAAGGGCACGGTTCATGCTGACCAGATCGAGCTCCATAGCTCCATGCAGGTCGGAGGCAACTCCATTCCCTGGACCTTCAAAGGCAACGTTCAGGGCAACAATATCGCCGGTACCGTCACCATGGGCGAGTATGGCAACGCAACCTGGAAGGCAACCCGCGCCTAATCTCAACATCGAGCTACGGCATACACCAAACCTAATCGAAGGCACCCTCTGTGGGTGCCTTCACGATCTTCGCTTCGTCCGAAATATCCTGCGCGCAACCCGCGAATAGATTGAGGGATCCTATGAAGAGTTTGTTCCGCAAAGAAAACATCGCCTGTTGCTGCGTCGCGCTCTCTCTTGTCGCAGCGTCGAATGCCTTCGCCCAAGCACCGTCCTATGACCTGATCCTGCAAAACGGTCATGTCCTCGACGATAAGAACCACATTGACTCTGTCATGGATGTCGCGATCAAGAACGGCAAGATCGCCAAGGTTGCCACTCATATTCCCTCCGGCGACGCGCTGAAGACGATTGATGCAAAGGGACTCTACGTTACCCCGGGTCTTATAGACCTTCACGTTCATGTCTACGCAGGGACCGGTGAACGTGGTTCCTATGCCGGGGACAATAGCGTTCCTCCCGACGGCTTTACCTTCCGCGTCGGCGTTACGACAGTCGTGGATGCAGGATGCTCCGGCTGGAAGAACTTCGAGGACTTCAAACAACGGATCATCGATCGGTCGAAGACCCGCGTTCTTGCGATGCTCAATATTGTTGGCTCCGGTATGCGCGGCGAAAAGTATGAGCAGAACACCGCAGATATGGACGGCGAGGCCACCGCGAAGGTGGCTCTCAAATATCCCGAGACGATCGTGGGCATCAAGACCGCCCACTTTGAAGGCCCCGAGTGGACACCTGTCGAACAGGCCGTCATCGCCGGCACGAAGGCTAACATTCCCGTCATGGTGGACTTCGGAGCCGACCGTCCGACGCGTCCCCTCTATGACCTGCTCAACAAGAAGCTGCGTCCCGGCGACATCTACACCCACATGTACTCCGGCCTTCGCCAGGAGCAGGACCCTGTCACCAAGGGACCTAGCAAAGCCTTCATCGATGGCCGTAAGCGCGGCATCTACTTCGATGCCGGCACCGGCGGCGGCAGCTTTAAGTGGTCGCTTGCCGTTCCAATGGTCAAGGATGGTTTCATTCCGGACTCCCTCTCGACCGATCTCCATATAGGCAGCATGAACGGCGCAACCAAAGACGAACTCAACGTCGGCAGCAAGATGATGGCGATCGGGCTCTCGCTAAAGGAGACTGTCGCCGAGATGACCTCGCATCCGGCACATGAGGTCAAGCGTGACGACCTGGGCAATCTATCCGAGGGATCGGTCGCCGACGTCGCTGTCCTCCGGCTGGAGAAGGGCAAGTTCGGCTTCACCGACATGGTGAACACCCGTGTCGATGGAAACGAGAAGCTCATCTGCGAGATGACCATCAAGGACGGCAGGATCGTCTATGACCTCAACGGCATGGAGGCGAAACTCTGGAATGAGCCCGCCGACCCGCACGCCAGCGAAGCGTACCACTGGACGACGTTTGCGCCCCGAGGACCCCGCCAAAACTCAAAGCCAGTTGAGATGCCTCACTAAACTCCTCTAGTAAATACCTCCGGTACCCACTAGAGCCTGTTTATGAACTACGATCACTGCTTCCCTAGTACCCCCCTCCCCCCTGGGGGGTACTTTGACTGCAAGTCATCTGAATTCAGGGACTTATACGAATCTATCGCTGCAAAGTCGTCATTCTAAATAGGTTACGGATAAAGTCGTCTTTCTAAAAGGTTTATTGGCTTAAAGAGAGAAGCCCCGGTGGTTGCCGGGGCTTTTTCTGACTCTGTATTAACTATAGCCGATCGAGTAAAACTAATATGCCACTTTGCGGAAGACTATTTTCGGAGGCTAAGCTTTTGTTTTTGTTTGATTTGTGTACGGAGATGCGTATTAGTTTCGGCTCCAGGGGCTTGACAGGAAAAAAACAGGGAGCGGGCTCAGGACAGAGGACAACAACTGGCGTCAACAGCAATGATTGAGACAGGCCAGTTCGCAAAGTGCATTACAGCCTATTAGAGGCCAATGGGGAAGTTCGCGGCTGCGCTTGATGAGATCGTTGATGAGCTCTTTGTGGTGTGCCGAGAGATAGGCAGCGGCAATGCAGTAGCAGTTGTTAATGCTGGCGGAGACCAAGCACTATGGCTTTGCTAGCGGAAGCCGTTCTAAGCTAAACCTCCGTTGCGCTATACGTATTTCACCGCAAGGCTTATTGGAGTGGAGACCCTTGCCACCTGCCGCGGCTCGCCGAGCCTTCCGCTGGCTGGATCGACACGCAGCCGGACAACGCCGTCACCCCTTTGGCTGAGGACCAGTAAACCCTCTCCATCGGAGAGCATGGTCATCGCGTGCGTATCGCGCAACCCCTGAGTCCAGAGTTGAATGGGCGTCAGAGCGCCCGTGGTGGAGTCAATGCGCCACGCTGCGATGCCGTCGGATGCAGAGGCGCTCGGCGTGCTGCTTTGATGGGCCGTGTACAGAAAATGCCCTGACGGATGGATCAACAGCGAGCCTGCCCCCCTCGTTCCATATCCATCTGCGAGGGGCATCGACAGAGAGCTGTGCTGGAGCCGATCCTGCAGCTTGCCGTTTGCTGCGTCGTAGCCGTAGCAGGAGATGGAGGCTTCCAGATGGTTCGTCACATAGAGAAGGTGCCCTGTGGGGTGCATCGCCATGTGACGCGGACCGCTACCAGGTTGCGTTGCGCTTCGACCGTGGACGGACAACCCATCACCGGTCAAGGTAAAGACATTCACGCGATCGCTTCCCATATCTGTACCGAGAAGATGACGACCTGTGGTGTCGAAGATCACCATCTGGGGATGAGCCGCATCCTGATGCTCCTCGTTAGGCCCGGAGCCTATCTCCTTCACGATTCCCGAGACCTTCCCCAAAGCTCCTTTCGCGTCAATTGGAAGCACATTGTAGGCACCGCCGCCATGTACGGCGACGACTAAATTGCCTCCATCCGGCGACACGGCCAGATGCCTTGGCAGCGTTCCGGACAACGAGAGAGGCTGCCGGTTGAGCAACGTAAGGTGCCCACTATCGGGATCGATGCCATAGGCTTCGACCGTCCCCGAAGGCAAGCCCCGATAAGATTCAATCTCGTTGACCGTGTAGAGAAAACGCTGAGATGGATGCAGCGCCAGGGCGGTGGGATGCTGGCTGGCAACGGTTTGCACTGACGTCCAGCGCTCGCCGCGGATAGCAAAGGCTTGAATGCCGGTATCCCGCTGATCTTCGCTGGAGAAGCCGACATAGGCAAAACCGGGCTTGGGCCGATTCGAGTTAGTCAACCACTGGACACGCGGACCAACGGCTGCAAGCGACGAACATCCCATAGACTGCACAAACTCCCTGCGGCTCCAGAGGGTGCGTTGTTTCATGAGTCTTCTCCCGATGATTGCTTACTGCGAGACTACAGTCCCATCTCTTCTAAACAACTGCTTTTCAATGCGCTCTCAAGCGCGAATCGACATGGCATGGTGAAAGACATTATTGGGATCGTAGCGCCGTTTGACACCTTGCAGAAATGGATACATGTTTTCACCGTAGTAGAGCTGCGGCCAAAAAGGATATGCCAGCATATCCTTATCTGGATAGTTGATGTAGCAGCCCTCATAACGTTCGCCGGGATAGGGCGTTCCGCTGTAGCGAGCGTCGACGTGGGAGCCGGTGTACATCTCGCGATAGAAATCGGCGATCCAGGCGAGATGGGCGGTGTCACCCTGCTCATCGGGCCAATAGCTTTGATACTGGAGCTTCAGGATAGACGATCGTTGATGAATCGCGGTCGCTTCAACCATCTCCTTGCGATTGATAGCGCCTCCATAAGAATCGATCGCCACCATACAACTCCGTAACTCTGCTCCCGGGATGGTTCGCGTCATGTGTTTGTAGATGCACCGAATCTCCGCTGGAGTGAATCCGCGCTTCATATAGGTGGACTTGTATTTTCCTCTGCTACCGCCTGGCCCGCCTGCATTCCTGGCCGTGGCGTCCAGCCATTCGTGACGCGTCATCGTGTGAGCACCGGAACAGACCTGCGTTCCGGCGTGGGGACGCGGCGCCGAACCGAAGCTCGTCGATGGATTGGGCCTGCCCGTAGCAGGTTTGCAGTGCTGGAAGCGATCGAGGAAGTCGTTGAGGACGCTCAGGTCGCGGCAGGTGCCGTCCGGGTTGCAGAACTGGACCTCCATACCAAAGCCTCCCGCCGACTGGTGCGATACAACGAGGACCGCGAAGAGACCCCAGGTGTCGGGATCCTGACCGCGTGTCTCGAAGTATTCGCCGTACGCCGTCAGGATGGAGGCGAAGCGCTCGGGGGTCATGTCCTCCCAGGAGAAGGAGAGATTTGCCTGCATGACCTCATGTGGAGCCTGCGGGAGCTTGTCGAAGTAGTAAGTGGTAATGACACCGAAGTTGCCGCCACCTGCGCCGCGGCAGGCGCGGAAGAGGTCTGGATCGTGAGTGGCGTCCACCCTGCGGGGGAGTACCTTGCCGTTGGTGTCAACGGTGAGGATATCGATGGCTGAAAGCCAGTCTGCGGAGACTCCGTGGAGACGGGAGAGGAGGCCATAGCCGCCTCCGCTAATATGGCCGCCGGCTGCTACAGTTGAGCAGGTTCCCCCTGGAAGGGTTACACCGTAGCGTTTGTAGAGTTCGCAGTAGCCATTCCAGAGTTGGGTGCCGGTGCCGATTCGGTAGGGCGCATCAACTCCAGCGGGATTGCTTTGGGTGAGCAGGCTGAGGTCTAGGATAGCTCCGTCGGGGTTGTTGTCAACAAAGTCCTCATAGCAGTGGCCGCCGCTGCGCACCGTGGGCCGCAGGCCTGCGCTTACGATTCGTTGCAGGGCCTCTGCAGCGTCCTGGGGGGTTTCACAGACCTCGATACGGCTGACTGCGTCCGATTCTGTCGCGGGCCAGCGGACGTTGTGACCCTTCTTCAGGGTATTGTATCGGGCGTCTTTACGAGTGACTGTGATCGCCATGCTGATGCCTGCCTTT